>NZ_BAABIM010000003.1:0-613654 GCF_039542785.1 Nocardioides nanhaiensis | reverse complement strand
GTGAACAGGGCGATCCCTTCGGGGGTCGCCCTGTTTGCATTTCGCTCCTCTCCTTCCCGCCACGACCCAGGTGTCGTCCACAGGGGGCCCGTGCGGAGGTGAGTTCCACAGCTGTCCGCCCGTCGCTCGTGGCGAGGGGAGTTCTTGACCACGCTGGTCGGCGGAGGTGAGGCGGATGAGTGCTGGACGACCCGCGTCGGCGGGGGACGTGCACGAGGAGAGCGATGAGCAGACCAACGAGGTGCTGCTGCGGGGCCGGGTGAGCGCGCCGCCCGAGCAGCGCGAGCTGCCCAGCGGTGACGTGGTCTGGACGTGTCGGGTGGTGGTGCGCCGACCGGCGCCCACCACGGCGGAGTCCGCCACGGCGCGTGCCGCAGGACGACGTCCGGTCACGGTCGACGCGCTGGACTGCGCCGCCTGGTCGGCCCGGGCACGACGCAGCGTGGGGTCGTGGCGGGAGGGCGATCTCGTGGAGGTGAGCGGGCGGCTACGGCGTCGGTTCTACCGCGCCGGTGGCGGCCCGGTGTCGCGCGTGGAGGTCGAGGTGGTCCGCGCGCGGCTCATCCGTCGTCCCACGGGCGGATGAAGGTGCCCAGGCTCGGCTTCGGCTGGAAGGAGGTCGCCTTCTCCGGGAGCAACCGGTCCTCGGCCACGATCCTCAGCACGTGGTCGACGTCGGGTGCCGGCAGCAGCACGGCGGTCCCGAGGTCCGGCCCGGTGTGCGCCAGTGCCTGCGTCACGCTGTGGTGGTAGGTGGTGCGCCGGGGCCCGTGGGGCAGCGCCGGTACCAACCGGTGGTGCAGCACCTCCACGGCGGCGGCGTCGTCGTCGGGCAGCCCCAGGACCATCCAGCGGTCGGTGTCCGTGGCCACCAGCCGACGGGGGGCGAGCGCCGCGATGGCCTGCTGCTCGGCCAGCACGGTGACGGGCAGGCCGAGGGATCGGGCAGCCGTCTCCACGTCGTCGAGGGAGGACCCGCTCAGTACCCGGTGGATCGCCCCCAGGAACAGGGGGGTGTCGCCGTGGTCGACCAGCATCGCCAGACCGCGGTCGCAGGGCCCACCGGGGTCGCGCTGCTGCAGCCGCAGGTAGGCGGCGTAGCGGTGGTGTCCGTCGGCGATCAGCGCGCGAGCGGTGGCCAACCCCGACCGGAGTGCCGCCAGGGTGCCGGGATCGGTGACCGTCCACACCCGGTGCTGCTGACCGCCGCGGTCGCGGTACCGGTGGGCGGGACGGCCCGCGGCCACCTGCTGCACCAGGCTCCGGAGGTCGTCCTCGGCACGGTGGACCAGCAGGATCGGGGCGGGGTTGATCCGCATCAGCTCCAGCCGCGCCGCGAGGTCGTCGGCCTGGTCGGGGTAGATGCCCTCGTGGGGGAAGATCGCCCGCTCCTCCAGGCGTCCGGCGCGACGCGTGAGGTCCACGAGTCCCACGAGCCCGCGCACCGTGATGCCACCGGCGGTGTACTCGTGCAGGTAGACGGCGGGCTCCGGCTCCCGGCGCAGCTGACGCTGGGCCTCCCAGCGGGCCAGCCGCGCAGGGACCTCGCGGTAGGGGCGCGCGAACGTGCGTGCCGAGGCGGGGTCGCCGATCCGGTGCGGCGCCAGGGTGAGGGCCCGGAACGGCTCCAGGGTCAGGGGACCCGCCGTGTAGGGCGGTGTCACCACCGATCCGGAGTCCATCCGGGCAGTCTAGGGAGGCCTCTCGTCGCGGCCGGTCCCCGCCGGTCCCCGCCGGCCACCTGCGGCCCCTGCTGGCGCCGACACGAGCCCTGCCGGCGTCTCGTAGGCTTCCACGCGTCCCGTCCCCGCGCCCAGGAGGGCACGTGCTCGATCCCACCGACGGCCCGCTCTGCGACCGGCACGACCTGGTGATGCTCGACCTCGACGGCGTCGTGTACGTCGGCGGCGACGCCGTGCCGGGTGCTCCCGAGCACCTCGCCCGCGTGCGAGGGAGCGGGGTGCGGTGCGCCTTCGTCACCAACAACGCCTCGCGACCGCCCGCGGTGGTCGCCGACCACCTCACGCGGCTGGGGGTCCAGGCCGCACCCGAGGATGTCGTCACCTCGGCGCAGGCAGCCGCGCGGCTGCTGCATCGCCGGTTCGCCGCCGGCTCGCCGGTGGCGGTGCTCGGCGCGCCCGCACTCGAGGAGGAGGTGCGGTCGGCCGGTCTGGAGCCCGTCGGCGTCGACGACGACGACGCGGTGGCGCTGGTGACCGGCTACGGGCCCGAGGTGCTCTGGCGCGAGGTCATGCGGGCGGCCGTGCGGGTGCGCGACGGTCTGCCCTGGGTGGCCAGCAACACCGACGGGAGCATCCCCACGCCCTACGGCACAGCACCCGGCCACGGCGTCCTCGTCGAGACGATCCAGCGCTTCGCCGGCCGTGACCCCGAGGTCGCGGGCAAGCCTGCGCCGCCGCTGCTCGAGGAGACGATCGAGCGCGCGGGCGCGACCCGCCCGCTGATGGTGGGGGACCGCCTCGACACCGACATCGCCGGGGGCGCCGCGGTCGGCGTCCCGACCCTGCTGGTGATGACCGGCGTGACCGGGGTGGCCGAGCTGGTGGCCGCCGAGCCCGCCGAGCGCCCCACCCACCTGGCGGCCGACCTCGGCGGCCTGCTCGAGGAGCATCCCCGGGTCGTGGACGGCGCCAGTGGCGGGTGGCGGGCGCGCGTGGACGGCGAGCGGCTCGTCGTCGAGGGCGGTGGTGGCGCCGACGACTGGTGGCGCGTCGTCGCCTCGGCCGCCTGGCGCCATCGCGACGACGGCGGAGCCGTCCCGGACACCGTCCACCTCGACCCGCCGCAACCGCGCGCCGCCGGTGCGCCCGGGTAGCCTCGGCCCCATGAGCGAGCAGCCCGCAGACCCCGCCGGCGACCCGTCCGCGGCTCGCGAGCAGGCACCCCGGCCCACCGACGTCGAGGCGACCGGCGTGGCGTCGGTCGACGACGTCCTGGCCGACCTCGCGCAGGTGCAGGAGAGGCCGTTGGAGGAGCATCCCGCGGCCTTCGAGGCGGCGCACGACCGGTTGCGCCAGGCCCTCGACGACGCCGGCTCCGCCTGAGCGGGGGAGGGGACCCCATGGCGGTGCGCCGCCTGCGCCTGGACGCCGAGCTCGTGCGCCGTGGGTTGGCGCGCTCGCGCGAGCACGCCGTGGAGCTGGTCGCGGCGGGGCGTGTCAGCGTCGCCGGCGCCCGCGCCACCAAGCCGGCGACCGGGGTCACCACGGACGCCGCGATCGTCGTCCGTGAGGAGCCGGGCCGACCCGACTACGTCTCCCGCGGTGGGCACAAGCTGGCCGGCGCCCTGGACGCGTTCGAGCCGGCCGGGCTCTCGGTGGAGGGTCGCCGCTGCCTCGACGCCGGCGCCTCGACGGGCGGGTTCACCGACGTCCTGCTGCGCCGGGGAGCCGCCGAGGTGGTCGCGGTCGACGTCGGGTACGGACAGCTGGCCTGGAAGCTGCGCTCGGACGATCGGGTCCGGGTCCACGACAGGTGCAACGTGCGCGAGCTGACCGCCGAGCAGGTCGGCGGGCCGGTCGAGGTGGTCGTGGGCGACCTGTCCTTCATCTCGCTGGTGCTGGTGCTCGACGCGCTGCTCGGCGTCACCGCCCCCGGGGGAGACCTGGCACTGATGGTCAAGCCCCAGTTCGAGGTGGGCAAGGAGCGGGTGGGCAAGGGGGGCGTCGTGCGTGACCCCGAGGTGCGCGCGGAGGCCGTGCTCGAGGTGGCCGCTGCCGCCCAGCGGCGGGGGTGGGGCGTCCAGCAGGTCGCACCGAGCCCGCTGCCGGGGCCCTCGGGGAACGTCGAGTTCTTCGTGTGGCTGCGCCAGGGACCCGCTCTGGTCGACGACGAGCAGGTCCGTGAGGTCGTGCGGGCCGGTCCGGGACCGTCGGCGGCGGGTGAGATGGTGGACCCGTGACCACCTCCCCGCCCCCGGCCGACCCCGCGACACCACGTCGCGTGCTCGTGCTCACCCACACCGGCCGGGCCGAGGCGCGCGAGGTGGCCCTGGAGGTCATCAAGGCCCTCACCGGTCACGACTTGGTGGTGCGGCTGCTGGCGCACGAGGCCGCGGACCTCGGCCTGGCACCGGGGCAGGACCCCGCCCTGGAGGTCCTCGACCCCGGCGGCGAGGAGGCCGGCGCCGGCGTCGGGTGCGAGATCACGCTCGTGATCGGCGGCGACGGCAGCATCCTGCGCGCCGCCGAGATCACCCAGGGCAGCGGCACCCCGATCATCGGGGTCAACCTGGGGCACGTCGGCTTCCTCGCCGAGGCCGAGACCGACGACGTCGCCTCGACCATCGAGGCGCTCGTGCACCGCCGCTACACCGTCGAGGACCGACTGGCCCTCGACGTGCGGGTGGTCCACGACGGCGCCCAGGTGGCCAGCACGTTCGCGGTCAACGAGGCCAGCATCGAGAAGGCCTCGCGGGAGCGGATGATCGAGGTCGTCCTCGAGATCGACGACCGCCCGCTCTCGCGCTGGGGGTGCGACGGCGTCGTCATCGCCACGCCGACGGGCTCCACGGCCTACAACTTCAGCGCCGGCGGTCCGGTCGTGTGGCCGCAGGTCGAGGCGCTGTGCGTCGTCCCGCTCAGCGCCCACGCGCTGTTCGCCCGGCCGCTGGTGGTCGCACCCACCTCGGTGGTCGCCGTCGAGGTGCTGGCCCGCACCGACGGCACCGGCGTCCTGTGGTGCGACGGCCGGCGGATGGTGGACCTGCCTGCGGGCGCGCGCATCGAGGTGCGCCGGGGGGAGCACCCGGTCCGCCTGGCGCGCCTGCACCAGGCACCCTTCACCGACCGCCTCGTGGCCAAGTTCGGGCTGCCGGTCGAGGGCTGGCGCGGCGCCGCCGAGCGCCGCCGTCCGGGGATCGCCGGCAGCACCGGGGGAGCGGTCCGGTGATCGAGGAGATCCGGATCGGCTCCCTAGGCGTCATCGACTCCTCCGTGCTCGAGCTCGGGCCGGGGCTGACCGCGATCACCGGCGAGACCGGCGCCGGCAAGACCATGGTCGTCACCGCGCTCGGCCTGCTGCTCGGAGGGCGCGCCGACTCCGGCGCTGTGCGCTCGGGCTCGCGGCAGGCGCGCGTCGAGGGAGTGGTGCGCATCAGCGGGCTGCCCGCCGTGGCCGAGGCGGTCGCCGAGGTCGGGGGCGAGGTGGAGGACGACCGCGTCCTGCTGGCGCGCACCGTGGCGGCCGAGGGACGCTCGCGCGCGTTCGTGGGTGGGGCGTCGGTGCCCGTGGCCCGCCTGGCCGAGGTCAGCAACCCGCTGGTGGCCGTGCACGGCCAGTCCGACCAGCACCGGCTCCTGCAGCCGCGCGCCCAGCGCGACGCGCTCGACCGGTTCGCCGGCGAGGAGCTGGCCGTCCTGCTGGCCCAGTACCGTGCCGAGCACACCGCCCTCCAGGCGCTCGAGCGCGAGCTGCGCGAGGTCACCACGCACGCGCGCGACCGGGCCCGCGAGGCCGACCTGCTGCGCTTCGGGCTCGGCGAGGTCGAGGCGGTGGCCCCGCAGCCGGGCGAGGACGACGACCTCGCTGCCGAGGAGGGCCGCCTGGGTCACGCCGACACCCTGCGGACCGCGGCGGAGCAGGCGCGCGAAGCCCTCAGCAGCGAGGTCGGGTCGCCCGACGCCCTCGGGGCGGTCGCGGCTGCCCGCGGCGCGCTCGACGGCGTCCGCGAGCACGATCCTGAGGCCGCGGCGCTGGCCGACCGGGTGGTCGAGCTGACCTACCTGCTCTCCGACGTCGCCGCCGACGTCGCCTCCTACGCGAGCCGGGTCGAGGTCGATCCCCAGCGGCTGGCCGCGGTCTCGGAGCGCCGTGCCGCCCTGACCGCGCTCACCCGCAAGTACGGCGACACGCTGGAGGAGGTGCTGGCCTGGTCGACCACCGCGGCCACCCGCCTGCTCGAGCTCGACGGCGACGACGAGCGCGTCGAGGCACTGCGCGCGCAGCGGGGGGAGCTGCGCGCCCGGCTCGGTGACCTGGCGGGCCGCCTCTCGGCCGCGCGGGTCGAGGCCGCCACGCGGCTCGCGGGGCAGGTCACCGAGGAGCTGGCGCACCTGGCGATGCCCCACGCCCGGGTGAGGATCGAGGTGCGCCAGACCGAGATGGCGGAGCCCGCCGGGCTGCCCGTGGAGGGCCGGGCACTGCGCTTCGGCTCCTCGGGCGTCGACGAGGTGGAGTTCCTGCTGGCCGCCAACAGCGGCCTGGAGCCGCGCGCGCTGCACAAGGGCGCCTCGGGTGGTGAGCTCTCCCGGGTGATGCTGGCCGTGGAGGTGTCGCTGGCCGCCACGGGCTCGGTTCCCACCTTCGTCTTCGACGAGGTCGACGCCGGCGTCGGCGGTGCCGCCGCCGTCGAGATCGGCCGACGGCTGGCCGCGCTGGCGCACCGCGCGCAGGTGCTCGTGGTCACCCACCTGCCCCAGGTGGCGGCCTTCGCCGACCGGCACGTGCTCGTCGAGAAGTCCCACGACGGCACCATCACCAGCTCCGGCCTCACGGTCCTCGACGACGAGGCGCGCGAGCGCGAGCTCTCCCGGATGCTGGCCGGTCAGAGCGAGAGCGACACCGGCCTCGCCCACGCACGCGAGCTGCTCGAGGTCGCCGGCCCGGCGCGCGCCCTGGCGTGATGCGAGCCTGACGCACGGATCCTGGCGCACCTGGGCCAGGGCACGTCGTCGCACCCGGATGCGCGGCACCGGCATCCGCGCCGGTGGGGCAGACGTGCCCTAGGATGGAGTCCCGTGAGAGCCCAAGCCACCAAGCACGTGTTCGTCACCGGAGGCGTCGCCTCCTCGCTCGGCAAGGGGCTCACGGCGTCCAGCCTCGGTCGCCTGCTGCGATCGCGCGGGCTGCGGGTGACCATGCAGAAGCTGGACCCGTACCTCAACGTCGATCCCGGGACGATGAACCCCTTCCAGCACGGCGAGGTGTTCGTCACCGACGACGGCGCCGAGACCGACCTCGACATCGGGCACTACGAGCGGTTCCTCGACACCGAGCTCAGCCAGATCGCCAACGTGACCACGGGCCAGGTGTACTCCAGCGTGATCGCCAAGGAGCGGCGCGGTGACTACCTCGGCGACACCGTCCAGGTGATCCCGCACATCACCAACGAGATCAAGGAGCGGATCCTCGCCATGGGCGGCGACGACGTCGACGTCGTCATCACCGAGGTCGGCGGCACGGTCGGCGACATCGAGTCGCTGCCCTTCCTGGAGGCCGCCCGCCAGACCCGCCACGACATCGGCCGTGAGAACGTCTTCTTCCTGCACGTCTCGCTGGTGCCGTTCATCGGGCCCTCGGGCGAGCTGAAGACCAAGCCGACCCAGCACTCGGTGGCGGCGCTGCGCCAGGTGGGCATCCAGCCGGATGCCGTGGTGTGCCGCGCGGACCGCGAGCTGCCGGATTCGATCAAGAAGAAGATCTCGCTGATGTGCGACGTCGACCAGGAGGCCGTGGTGACCGCGGCCGACGCGCCGTCGATCTACGACATCCCCAAGGTGCTGCACCGCGAGGGCCTCGACGCCTACCTCGTGCGCCGCCTCGACCTCCCGTTCCGCGACGTCGACTGGACGGTGTGGGACGACCTGCTGCGCCGTGTGCACCACCCTCGCGAGGAGGTCACCGTCGCACTCGTGGGCAAGTACATCGACCTGCCCGACGCCTACCTCTCGGTGGCTGAGGCGCTGCGCGCCGGCGGCTTCGCGCACGAGGCCAAGGTGCACCTGCGCTGGGTGCCCTCCGACGAGTGCGAGACGCCGCAGGGGGCCGCACGCCACCTGCACGACGTCGACGCCGTCTGCGTGCCGGGGGGCTTCGGCATCCGGGGCATCGAGGGCAAGCTGGGGGCGCTGACCTACACGCGCACCCACGGCATCCCCACGCTCGGCCTGTGCCTGGGGCTGCAGTGCATGGTCATCGAGTACGCGCGCTCGGTTGCCGGGCTCGCCCAGGCGGCCTCCACGGAGTTCGACCCGCAGTGCGCGGAGCCGGTGATCGCCACGATGGAGGAGCAGAAGTCCATCGTCGACGGCGAGGGCGACCTCGGCGGCACCATGCGGTTGGGGCTCTACCCTGCCGACCTCGGTGACGGCACCCTGGCGCGCGAGCTCTACGGCGAGGCGCGGATCCAGGAGCGGCACCGGCACCGCTACGAGGTCAACAACGCCTACCGCGACCAGCTCGCCGAGGCGGGTCTGGTCTTCTCGGGCACGAACGCCGACCTGGGCCTGGTGGAGTTCGTGGAGCTGCCGCGCGAGGTGCACCCCTACTACATCTCCACCCAGGCGCACCCGGAGCTGCGCTCGCGACCCACGCGCCCGCACCCTCTCTTCGCCGGCCTGGTGGGCGCGGCGATCGACCGTCAGCGCGAGCTGCGCTTCCCGATCGACGAGTCGGGTCTGCGCCGCGCCGATCCCGTCGAGGCTCCTGTCGAGGCGCGGCTCGCCTCGTCCGAGGCCCCGGACGTCGTCCGGTGACCCACCCGCCGCTGCGCGACACCGAGGAGCGGTGGCCCGTCGAGTCCACCGAGGTGCTCCACGACGACGCCTGGGTGGTGCGGGTCCGCGCCGACCGGGTGACCACACCGCAGGGCACCACGGCACGCCGCGTCGCCATCGAGCACCCCGGCGCCGCCGTCGTGCTGGCCGCCGACGACCAGGAGCGGGTGCTCTGCCTGTGGCAGTACCGACACGCGGCGGGGGCGCGCTTCGTGGAGATCCCGGCCGGCCTGCTGGACGGAGGGCCCGACGAGAGCCCCCTCGAGGTCGCACGCCGCGAGCTGCGCGAGGAGGCGCAGCTCGAGGCCACCACGTGGACGCCGCTGACCCGCTTGAGCCCCTCGCCCGGCGTCACCGACGAGGTGCAGCACCTGTTCCTGGCCCGCGGGCTGAGCCACGCCGACCGGGGTGACTTCGAGCTGGCGCACGAGGAGGCCGACATGACCGTGGCCTGGGTCCCGTTCGCCGAGCTGCACGCGGCAGTGCTGGCCGGCGAGGTGCGCGACTCGCCGGTGGTGGCCGCCGTGCTGCTGGCGGCGGCACGCGGCCTGCTGCGACCCTGAGCCCTGCCGGGTGTGCCGCGCTGGCGGTAGGGTCGCCGGCATGAGGATCGGCGTCCCGAAGGAAGTCAAGAACCACGAGTACCGGGTGGCGATCACCCCGGTGGGTGTGCACGAGCTGGTGGCCCACGGCCACGAGGTGCACGTGCAGACCGGTGCCGGCCTCGGCTCGGGCATCCTCGACGAGGAGTACGAGGCCGAGGGTGCGCGCATCGTCCCGGACGCCGACACCGCGTGGGGCGACGCCGAGATGGTGCTCAAGGTCAAGGAGCCCGTGGCCGAGGAGTACCACCGGATGCGGGAGGACCTCACGCTCTTCACCTACCTGCACCTGGCCGCCGACAAGCCGCTCACCGAGGAGCTGCTCGCCCGCAAGGTCACCGCGATCGCCTACGAGACCGTGCAGCTGCCCTCGGGCGCGCTGCCGCTGCTGTACCCGATGTCCGAGGTGGCGGGGTGCCTGGCACCGCAGGTGGGGGCGCACGCGCTGCTGAAGGCCCAGGGCGGACGCGGCGTGCTGATGGGTGGCGTCGGTGGTGTCGCCAACGCCAAGGTGGTCATCATCGGCGCCGGCGTCAGCGGCCAGAACGCCGCGAACATCGCCCTCGGCATGGGCGCCGACGTGACGCTGCTCGACACCGACCTCGACAAGCTGCGGATGTCGTTCTGGCGCTACGACAACCGTGTGCAAGGCCTGGCCAGCTCGCGGCTGGCGATCGAGCAGCAGGTCACCGCCGCCGACATGGTGATCGGCGCCGTCCTGATCCCCGGGGCCGCGGCGCCCAAGCTGGTGAGCAACGAGCTGGTCTCGCGGATGAAGCCCGGCTCGGTGCTGGTCGACATCGCCGTCGACCAGGGGGGCTGCTTCGAGGACACCCGCCCCACCACGCACGCCGACCCCACCTACCCGGTGCACGACTCGGTGTTCTACTGCGTCGCCAACATGCCCGGTGCCGTGCCGAACACCTCCACCTACGCACTCACCAACGCCACGCTGCCCTACACCGTCGCGCTCGCCGACCGCGGCTGGCGGGGCGCCTGCCGGTCGGACCCGAGCCTCGCGCTCGGGCTGAACACCCACGCCGGTCGGCTGACCAACAGGCCCGTCGGCGAGGCCGTCGGCATCGAGTCCGTCGCGCTCGACGAGGTGCTCGGCTGAACGCTCCTGCCTCCGTGGACCAGGTCGACCCGCTCGACAGGGCGCTGCGCACCTACCTGGACCACCTCGGCGTCGAGAAGGGGCTGGCCGCCAACACGCTCAGCTCCTACCGCCGCGACCTGCGCCGCTACCGGGCGCACCTGCGCGCGGCCGGCGTCACCGACCTCGCCGAGGTCACGGAGGCGACGGTCGCGGCGTTCCTGGTGTGGCTGCGCGAGGGTGACGCCGAGCACCCGCCGTTGAGTGCGACCTCGGCGGCCCGCACGGTCGTGGCGGTGCGCGGCTTCCACCGCTTCGCCGTCGCCGACGGACTGGCTCCCCACGACCCGGCCGCCGCCGTCAAGCCGCCGACGCCGGCCAAGCGGCTGCCCAAGGCGCTGCCGCTCGCCGACGTGGAGGCCGTGCTCGAGGCGGCCGGGGCGCCCGGCACGGCGTTGGCGCTGCGCGACCGCGCCCTGCTGGAGCTGCTGTACGGCACAGGGGCCCGGATCTCGGAGGCCGTGGGTCTCGACGTGGACGACCTGCACCTGCTCGGTGAGGGCCCCGGGGGGTCTGTCGAGGACACCTCGGACGTCGGGACGGTCCTGCTGCGCGGCAAGGGCAGCAAGGAGCGGCTGGTGCCGATCGGCAGCTACGCCCGCGAGGCGGTGCAGGCCTACCTGGTGCGCGGCCGCCCGGAGCTGGCCGCCGCGACGACCCGGGGGCCGGGGACGGCGGGAGCGCTGTTCCTCAACGCCCGCGGCGGCCGGCTCTCGCGGCAGTCGGCGTGGGCGGTGCTGCAGAAGGCCGCCGACCGCGCCGGTGTCACGCGCGACGTCTCGCCCCACACCTTGCGGCACTCCTTCGCCACGCACCTGCTCGAGGGCGGCGCCGACGTCCGGGTGGTGCAGGAGCTGCTGGGCCACGCGTCGGTGACGACGACGCAGGTCTACACGCTGGTCACCGTCGACAGCCTGCGCGAGGTGTTCGCGACCGCCCACCCCCGCGCCCGCTGACCGACGTCCGGTCGCGGATAGGGTCGGTGACCGTCCCCAGCCCCGTCCCGGAGGAGTGCCCGATGGTCCGCACGGCTCGCCGGCGCCTGGTGGAGCTGCCTGCGGACGACCCCTGGCTGTCGCTGGTCAGCCGCGCGGCTCGCGACCACCTGGACCTGCTCGGCCAGCCGTCGGGCGCTCGAACCCGGCAGCAGGCCGCCGTGAAGGTGCCGCTCTCGACGGGGGAGGGACCCGGCACGAGCACCGAGCACGTCTGGCTGGGCGAGGTCGAGCTGGGCGAGGACGTGGTGCGGGGGGTGCTGCTCAACCGTCCCGTGGAGCCCGCCGGGCGCGGCGTCGACCCGGGTTCGCGCCTGGTCGTGCCGCGCGCGCGTGTCGAGGACTGGATCCTGGGCCTCGACGGCGTCGCGGTCGGCGGCTTCACCGTCCAGCTGTCGCGCCTGCACCTCGGCAGGCTGGCGCGTCGGCGGCACGATCGCGCGTGGGGCCTGGTCTTCCCGCCGCCGGGACTGGTGCGTCTGCGGCCCGGTGACGAGGCGGGTGCCCTCGTCGACCTGCCCCTCCCGGGGGCCCGGTCACCATGGTGACCACCGCGGAGAACGGCGCCCCCGGGGCGTGGGTGCCGCGTGTGGGTGCCTCGCCCGACGACGTCTACGAGGCGATCACCGCGTGGGTGGCAGGTCGCGGGCTCGAGCTCTACCCCCACCAGGACGAGGCCATCATCGAGGTGCTGGCCGGCAGCAACGTGGTGCTCTCGACGCCCACCGGCTCGGGCAAGTCGATGGTCGCGCTGGGTGCGTGCGCGGCCGCGCTCGCCTCCGACCGGGTGGCCTACTACACCGCGCCCATCAAGGCGCTGGTGAGCGAGAAGTTCTTCGAGCTGTGCGGGGTCTTCGGGGCCGACGACGTCGGCCTGCTCACCGGTGACGCCTCGGTCAACACCGACGCCCCCGTGATCTGCTGCACCGCCGAGGTGCTCGCCAACATCGCGCTGCGCGAGGGCGAGCGGGCCGACGTCGGGCTCGTCGTGATGGACGAGTTCCACTACTACGCCGACCCGCAGCGCGGCTGGGCCTGGCAGGTGCCGTTGCTGGAGCTGCCGCACGCCCAGTTCGTGCTCATGTCGGCCACCCTCGGCGACACGACCCAGATCGCCGAGGACCTCACCCGGAGAAACGGTCGAGAAACGGCTCTCGTCGACCAGGCCGAGCGTCCGGTGCCGCTGACGTTCTCCTGGGCGATGACGCCGTTGGGGGAGACCCTCGAGGAGCTCGTCACCACCGGGCAGGCGCCGGTCTACGTCGTGCACTTCACGCAGAAGGACGCCGTCGAGCACGCCACCTCGTTGCTCAAGGCGCCGGCCTGGACCCGCCCCACCGACGAGCGGCGCGACGCGATCGCGGAGCGACTCGCCGGGTTCCGCTTCGGCGCCGGTTTCGGCAAGACCCTCGGCTCGCTGCTGCGTCGCGGCATCGGTGTCCACCACGCCGGCATGCTGCCGCGCTACCGACGCCTCGTGGAGCAGCTGGCCCAGGCCGGTTTGCTCACGGTCATCTGCGGCACCGACACGCTGGGTGTCGGCATCAACGTGCCCATCCGCACCGTGCTCTTCAGCGGCCTGGTCAAGTTCGACGGCTCGCGCCAGCGCGTGCTGCGGGTGCGCGAGTTCCAGCAGATCGCGGGGCGCGCGGGGCGCGCCGGCTACGACACCGCCGGCTCGGTGGTGGTGCAGGCACCCGAGCACGTCATCGAGAACGAGAAGGCCAAGGCCAAGTCCGCGGCCAAGAACGCCGCCATGAGCGAGGAGAAGCAGGCCAAGCGCAAGAGCAAGCCGCAGCTGCGCAAGCCTCCACCGGGCACGGTCGTGTGGACCGAGCAGACCTACGACAAGCTCGTCGCAGGGGTACCCGAGCCGCTGGTGTCGCGGATGAAGGTCGACAACGCGATGCTCGTGAACGTCTCGGCCCGCGAGGAGGACGCCGTCCCCGTGCTGCGGCGGCTGCTGCAGGACAACCACGAACCGCGGCGCGAGCAGCTGCGGCTCACCCGCCGGGCGCTGCGACTGGCGCGAGCGCTGGTGCGCTCGGGCGTCGCGACCCGGCTCGAGGAGCCGGACGCGTTCGGTCGCCGCTACGTGCTGACCGTCGAGCTGCCCGAGGACTTCGCGCTCAACCAGCCGCTCGCGCTCTTCGCGCTCGCGGTGCTCGACACCCTCGACCCGGAGGCCGAGACCTACCCGCTGGACGTCGTCTCGGTGGTGGAGGCCGTGCTCGACCCGCCCCGCCAGGTGCTGTGGGCCCAGCAGCACGCCGCACGGGGTGAGGCGATCGCCGAGATGAAGGCCGACGGCGTGGAGTACGAGGAGCGGATGGCGCTGCTCGAGGAGATCACCTGGCCGCGGCCGCTGGCCGAGCTGCTGGAGGCGATGTTCGAGACCTACCAGCAGACCCACCCCTGGCTCTCCGCCGACGCACTCGAGCCCAAGTCGGTGGTGCGCGAGATGTGGGAGCAGGGGATGGGCTTCAACGACGTGGTGAGCCGCTACGGGCTGGCACGATCCGAGGGCCTGCTGCTGCGCTACCTCACCGACGCCTACCGCACCCTGCGCCAGACGGTGCCCGACACCCACCGCCCACCCGAGGTCGAGGACCTCGTGGAGTGGCTGGGCGAGGTGGTGCGCCAGACCGACTCCTCGCTGCTCGACGAGTGGGAGGCACTGACCGACCCCGAGGCCGTGGCACGCACCGTCGCGGCCGGTGGACCCTCGCCGACGGCTCGGCCGCTCACCCAGCAGGAGCGTCCCTTCCGCGCGATGGTGCGCAACGCGCTCTGGAGACGCGTCGAGCTGGTGGCGCGCGACGACCTCACCGGGCTGATGGCCATGGAGCGCGCCGACGCCGACCGGCTCGACCCGCCGCGCGAGGTGCAGATGACGCGCAGTGCCTGGGACGAGGCGATCGAGGCCTACTACGCCGAGCACGACTCGGTGGGCACGCACGGGGACGCCCGTGGCCCCGAGCTCTTCGACGTCACCCCCGGCACGGCCGAGGACCCCGACGACCTCGACGCGTCCCCCCGTCGGGTGTGGCGGGTGCGCCAGACGCTGGACGACCCAGCCGGTCACCACGACTGGGTGATCGACGCGGAGGTCGACCTCGACGCCTCCGACGACCTCGGCGAGGCCGTCGTCCGTGTCGAGGCCATGCACCGGCTCTGACCGGACCGACGCGCACCCCTCGGCGGGCACGGCGGCACGGGGCGGCACGGGCGCGCGCGCCGTGGCGCAGGTCACGAATCGGTCACGGCGGCAGATTGACCCGCGTGGGCTATAGACGTGACGGCCACCACTTCATATGTTGTCGCTCGCAACAAACGCGGACCGATCATCTGAGGGGATGCGGCTGCGGTGTGATCGCTAGGAGGCGGATCGCGTGAAGCGGACAACGGGCATCGTCGCGGCAGGGACGCTGGGGCTGGCCCTGGCACTGGCCGGCTGCGGCAGTGACGACAACGGCGGCTCGGGCAACGAGAGCAGCGAGGGCGGCGGCGGCGCCGAGGGTGGCGAGGCCGGCAAGATCGGCGTCATCCTGCCCGACACCAAGTCCTCGGTGCGCTGGGAGTCGGCCGACCGGCCGGCCCTCGAGGCGGCCTTCGACGAGGCGGGGGTCGAGTACTCGATCCAGAACGCCGAGGGCAGCGCCGACACCATGACCACGATCGCCGACAGCATGCTGGCCGACGGCGTCACCGTGCTGGCCATCGTCAACCTCGACTCCGAGTCGGGCGCGGCGATCCAGGAGAAGGCCGCCAGCCAGGGCGTCGCCACCATCGACTACGACCGGCTCACGCTGGGCGGCTCGGCGGAGTACTACGTCTCCTTCGACAACAACGTGGTCGGCGAGCTCCAGGGCCAGGGTCTGGCCGACTGCCTGGGCGACACCGAGGCGAACCTGATCTACCTCAACGGCTCGCCCACCGACAACAACGCCACGCTCTTCTCGGCCGGCGCCCACAGCGTGCTGGACGAGATCTCCACCTACACCGCGGTGGGCGAGCAGGCCGTGCCGGACTGGGACCCCGACCAGGCGGTCACCATCTTCGAGCAGCTCTACACCCAGGCCGACGGTGACGTGCAGGGCGTCTACGCCGCCAACGACGGCCTCGCCGGTGCGGTCATCTCGATCCTGGAGAAGAACGGCGTCAACGGCGAGGTGCCCGTCACCGGCCAGGACGCCACGGTCGAGGGTCTGCAGAACATCCTCGCCGGCGACCAGTGCATGACGATCTACAAGTCCGCCACCGAGGAGGCGGGCGCGCTCGCCGAGGCCGCGATCGCGCTGGCGACCGGCGGCGAGGCCGAGACCAACGGCACCACGGAGGACTCCGAGGGCGGCCGCGACGTCCCCTCGATCCTGCTCGAGCCGGTCTCGATCACCGCGGAGAACGTCGGCGACGTCATCGACGACGGCGGCCAGTCCGCTGCCGACGTGTGCACGGGCGAGTTCGCCCAGCTGTGCGAGGACGCCGGGATCTCCTGATCCCCACCCCGGTCCCGCGGGCGCGACGCGCCCGCGGGACCGGGCACCAGGCACCCCGCCCGGGCCGTTGTTGCCACCCGGCCCGGGCGGGGTTTTTCTCCTGGTTTTGTGCTGTCGCACAACAATCCAGACCACCGAACCACCTCTCGGCGCGTGCCGAGCACCGTCGGGTCCCGTGCCGGGACCGGAGAAGAGCAGACGATGAGCGAGTACCCCCTGACCGGCGAGCCCGAGGGGAGCGCTCCCGTGACCGGCGAGCCCCTGCTCGAGCTGCGCGGGGTCAACAAGAGCTTCGGCGTGGTGCACGTGCTGCACGACGTCGACTTCGCGGTCTACCCCGGGCAGGTCACCGCCCTGGTGGGCGACAACGGCGCCGGCAAGTCCACCCTGGTCAAGGTCATCGCCGGCATCTACGGCCGCGACGACGGCGACTACCTCTTTGAGGGCAAGCCGGTCAGCGTCAACGGGCCGCGCGACGTCGGCGCCCTCGGCGTCGAGGTGGTCTACCAGGACCTCGCGCTGTGCGACAACCTCGACATCGTCCAGAACATGTTCCTGGGGCGTGAGGAGAAGAACGGCCTCGCGCTCGACGAGGCCACGATGGAGGCCCGCGCCCGCGACACGCTCGGGTCGCTCTCGGTGCGCACCGTGAAGTCGGTGCGCCAGAGCGTCGCCAGCCTCTCCGGCGGCCAGCGCCAGACCGTCGCGATCGCCAAGGCCGTGCTGTGGAACAGCCGCATCGTGCTGCTCGACGAGCCCACCGCCGCGCTCGGCGTCGCCCAGACGCGCCAGGTGCTCGACCTCGTGCGCCGCCTGGCCGACCGCGGGCTCGGCGTCGTCCTGATCTCGCACAACATGACCGACGTCTTCGAGGTGGCCGACCGGATCACCGCGCTCTACCTCGGACGGGTGGCCGCCGACGTGCCCACTCGCGAGGTCACCCACAGCCAGGTGGTCGAGCTGATCACCGCGGGCCGCTCCGGCAGCCTGGGCATCGCCGAGAACCCCGCCACCGCGACGGTCTGAGGAGGACTCATGAGCACCATCGACAAGACCTCGGGCCTCGCCGACGCCGACTTCGCCGGCGACGCCCGCAAGCAGTCCAACCTGGGCGACGCCTTCACCGACTACGTGGGCCGCCTGCGCGGCGGCGAGATGGGGTCGCTGCCCGCGCTCCTGGGACTCGTGGTCCTCTACGTCGTCTTCGGCCTCGCCAACGACAAGTTCCTCGGCCTGCTCAACCAGGCCAACCTCGTGGTCCAGGCCGGATCGATCTGCCTGCTCGCCATGGGCCTGGTCTTCGTGCTGCTGCTGGGCGAGATCGACCTCTCCGCCGGTGTCACCGGTGGCGTGTGCGCGACGTTCACCGCGTTGGCCATCGTCGACCACGGTCAGCCCTGGTGGGTGGGCGTCCTCGTCGGCGTCGCCGTGGGGGCACTCATCGGCTTCGTGATGGGCTGCCTCGTCGCCTACCTGGGCATCCCGTCCTTCGTCGTCACGCTGGCCTTCTTCCTGGGCCTGCAGGGCGTGATCCTCAAGCTGATCGGCGAGGGCGGCTCGGTGCCGGTGCGCGACGAGGTCCTGCGCGGCCTGGCGATCAAGAACATCCCGCCGCTCATGGGGTGGATCGGTGCCATCGTGATCGTCGCCGTCTTCGCGCTGCTCTCGCTGCGGCAGTACCGGGTGCAGGTGGCACGCGACCTGTCCCGCCCGCCGTTCGCGCTGGTCCTGATCAAGATCGGTGCTCTCGCCGCCGTCGTGCTGGTGATCACCGGTCTGCTCAACCAGAACCGCAGCATCCGCCCCAACTTCGTGATCGAGGGCATCCCGTGGGTGCTGCCGGTGATCGTCGCGCTGCTGGTGCTGTGGACCTTCGTCCTCGGTCGCACGGCCTGGGGCCGGCACCTGTACGCCGTCGGCGGCAACGCCGAGGCGGCCCGCCGCGCCGGCATCAACGTCAACCGCATGAAGGTCACGGCCTTCATGATCTGCTCCTCGATGGCAGCGCTCGCCGGCGTGATGGCGGCCAGCTACAGCGGCAAGGTCTCGCCGAGCTCCGGTGGCGGCAACGTGCTGCTCTACGCCGTCGGCGCGGCCGTCATCGGTGGCACCAGCCTCTTCGGTGGTCGCGGCAAGGCGATCAACGCCGTCATCGGTGGCGTCGTGATCGCCGTGATCGCCAACGGTCTGGGCCTGCTGAGCCAGGCCAGCTGGATCAACTTCGTGGTCACCGGAGCAGTGCTCCTGCTCGCGGCCAGCGTCGACGCCATCTCGCGTCGTCGTCGCTCCGCCGCCGGCATCTAGCCCGTCTCCACCCGGTCCGGCCCACCCGAGACCACCCGAGCCCGCCCGAGCCCGCAGCGCTGCGCACCTCGCGCACCCCACCGAAGGACGTGAACGATGGTCAGCCGACCAGGCAGCGGGCAGGGCCGGAACCAGGAGGCCGTGCGGCGGCACAACCTGGGCACCCTGCTGCGGCACGTCCACGGTGCGGGGAGGCTCTCCCGCGCCGAGCTCACGGCCACGATGGGTCTCAACCGCAGCACGATCGGCGCGCTCGTGGGCGAGCTGGAGGCGCTCGGGCTCTGCGAGACCTCCGAGACGCCGACCGAGCGCGGCACGGGTGCCCGGCCCGCGGCGGGCCGGCCCTCGGCCGGCGTCCAGCTCGCCGAGGGTGGGCCCTACGTGCTGGCCGTCGACCTCGGGGTGGAGACGGCGCAGGTCGCGCGGGTGGGCCTCGGGGGCGAGGTCGCGGCACGGGTGCACCTGGAGTTCGGGGAGGCCCGTGAGCCCTGGAAGGTGGCCACCGCGGTGGCGACCCTCGTGCGGCAGGTGCTCGAGGACGCCGACGCCAAGGCGCCGCTGGTGGGCATCGGGATCGGTGTGCCCGGGTTGGTGCGCCGGGCCGACGGTCTCGTGAGGCTCGCCCCCAACCTGGGGTGGCACGACGTGTCGTTCGGCGAGATCCTGCTGGCCGCGCTCGGGCTCGAGACACCGATGCCGCTCGCGCTCGGCAACGACGCCGACCTGGCCGTGCTCGCCGAGCACCGGCGTGGCGCGGCGATCGGCGTCGACGACGTCATCTACCTCTCGGGCAACGTGGGCGTGGGCGCCGGCATCCTCAGCGGGGGACACCCCTTCGAGGGGGCTGCCGGGTTCGCCGGCGAGGTCGGCCACCTCAACGCCGACCCGGAGGGACGCGAGTGCCACTGCGGCAGCCGTGGGTGCTGGGAGACGCAGGTGGGCGGCGAGGCCATCGCCGCCGCGCTGGGTCTGCCCGCCTCGCAGGTGCCGCGGCTGGCGGAGGTGCTGCCGACCCTGGAGGGGCACGCCGAGGCGCTGCGTCCGATCGCCCGCGACCTCGGGCGCGGGCTCGCCAACCTGGTCAACGCCTTCAACCCCCAGCTGCTGGTGCTGGGCGGCTTCCTCGGCCCGGTGCTCACCCTGTGCCGCGAGGAGGTGCTGGAGGGCCTCGCCTCGCGCGCCCTGCCGGCGGCGCTGGAGGGCGTCAGCGTCGCACCTCCCGGTCTCGGCCGCGACTCGGTGCTGCTCGGCGCCGCCGAGGTGGCTCTCGAGCCGCTCTTCCGCGACCCCGAGGCCGCCCTCGGCGCGGCGCTCGTCGACGTGCGCACCCGCCTCGTCGGGTAGGAGGCGCACGGTCCGCGCCGACGCGCGGCGCGCCTCCCGGATGTCGCGTTGTCGACATTGTGTGATGGGTCCAGACAGCAGCATCGGCGTCCGGGGAAGGGGCGGCAGATGAACGACAGCGGAGGATTCGCAGGCTACGGCGGAGGGGCAGCGCCCCAGATGCCGCCGCGGGTGCACACCCCCCAGCCACGCAGGACCGTCGACGAGGCGCTCGGCGAGACGTTGCCCTTCGAGCGCCCGGCACCACCGGCGGCGCCTGCCCCGGCCGCCGCGGCGGTCCCGGCCCCCGCACCCGACGAGCGTCCGCTCGGCCCGACGGGCCGGCCGGTGCCGCTGCTGCCCGACCCGCCGCCGGTCTCCGAGCACACCCAGGCGCGCGTGGTCTCGATGTGCAACCAGAAGGGTGGGGTCGGCAAGACCACCACCACGATCAACCTCGGCGCCGCCCTGGCCGAGCACGGCCGCAAGGTGCTGCTGGTCGACTTCGACCCGCAGGGGTCGCTCTCGGTCGGGCTGGGACTCAACCCGCACGAGATGGACCTCACGGTCTACAACCTGCTGATGCAGAGCGACGTCGAGCTGCACGACGTCGTGGTGCCCTCCGGCGTGCCCGGCATGGACCTGCTGCCCTCGAACATCGACCTCTCGGCCGCCGAGGTGCAGCTGGTCCAGGAGGTCGCCCGCGAGCAGACCCTGCAGCGCGTGCTGGCCCCGGCGCTGGGCGAGTACGACGTCGTGCTGATCGACTGCCAGCCCTCGCTCGGCCTGCTGACCGTCAACGCGCTGACGGCCTCCGACGGCGTCATCGTGCCGCTGGAGTGCGAGTACTTCGCGCTGCGCGGCGTGGCGCTGCTCAAGACCACCATCGACAAGGTGCGCGAGCGGCTCAACCCCAAGCTGGAGATCGACGGCGTGCTCGGCACGATGTTCGACGGGCGCACGCTGCACGGGCGCGAGGTCATGGAGCGCCTGGTGCAGGCGTGGGGCGACCAGGTGTTCCACACCGTGATCCGCCGCACCGTGAAGTTCTCCGACTCCACCGTGGCCGGCGAGCCGATCACCAGCTACGCCAGCGACTCCACCGGGGCCGACGCCTACCGCCAGCTGGCCAAGGAGGTGCTCGCCCGATGGCTCGACGGGTGAACCTGCCCTCCGCCGACGACCTGTTCCGTCCCACCGTCGCGCCCGAGGGCGCGCCCGGGACCCCCGGTGCTCGCGCACCCGACGTGGTGGGGAAGCCGCGTCGGGTGCGGGCTGTTCCCGACGCCCCCGCCGAGCAGGCCGCGGCCGACGCGGCGACGGCGAAGCGGCCGAGCGGACGGGTGCGGCACGACGAGAAGATGACCGTCTACGTCACCGGCGAGGAGCTGCTCGAGATCGAGTCGGCCCGGCTGGTGCTGCGCAGCCGGCACGGGCTCGCCGTCGACCGCGGCCGGCTGGTGCGCGAGGCGGTCTCGATGGTGCTGGCCGACCTGGAGGCGCACGGCGGCGAGAGCGCGCTGGTGCGCCGCCTCACCGAGGAGTGAGCGGGTCCGGCTCGGCCGAGGGCGAGGGCGCACCCGCCTTCTCGCTGCACCTGGACAACTTCGAGGGCCCCTTCGACCTGCTGCTGAGCCTGATCTCCAAGCACAAGCTCGACATCACCGAGGTCTCGCTCTCCCAGGTGACGGTCGAGTTCATCGCCCACGTCAAGGCGCTGGGCCCCACCTGGGACCTCGAGCAGACGACGTCGTTCCTGCTGGTGGCCTCCACGCTGCTCGACCTGAAGGCGGCGCGGCTGCTGCCGCAGGGCGACGTGGAGGACGAGGAGGACCTCGCGCTGCTCGAGGCGCGCGACCTGCTGTTCGCGCGGCTGCTGCAGTACCGCGCCTTCAAGCAGGTCGCCGCGGTGCTCGAGACCCGGCTGGCGGGGGAGGCGCGGCGCCACCCTCGCGCCGTGGGCCTGGAGGAGCGCTACGCCGGGCTGCTGCCCGAGGTGCTGATCGGCATCGGCCTGGAGCAGTTCGCCGCGCTGGCCGCCCGCGCCCTGGCGCCCAAGCCCGAGCCCCAGGTGGGGCTGGCGCACATCCACACCAGCACGGTCAGCGTCCGCGAGCAGGCGGCGCTGGTGGTCGAGCGGTTGCGCCGCACGGGCACCGTCACCTTCCGCGCGCTGTGCGGTGACTCTCCCGACACGCTCACCACCGTGGCCCGGTTCCTCTCCCTGCTCGAGCTCTTCCGGGAGGGCGCGGTGGCCTTCGAGCAGGCCACCGCCCTCGGTGAGCTGACGATCCGCTGGACCGGCGATGAGGACGTGAGCACCGAGGACCTGGTGGTCGACGAGTTCGACGGCGCCCCGCCCCCGGCCACCGCGCAGCAGCCCGACGACCCCGAGGAGACCCCGTGACCCAGGAGCCCGAGCAGCCCGAGCAGCTGTCCGAGGCGCTGGAGGTGCCGCTGGCCCCCCTGCACCCGGCGCTGGAGGCGCTGCTGATGGTGGCCGACCAGCCGCTGGACGACGTCACGCTGGCGACGGCCACCGGGCACCCTGTCGAGCAGGTGCGGGCCGCCCTGGCCGAGCTGGTCGCGCAGTACGACGAGCAGGAGCGAGGCTTCGAGCTGCGCAACGTGGCGGGCGGTTGGCGCTACTACACCCGCGAGGCGTTCGCGCACGTCGTCGAGGCGTTCGTGCTCGAGGGGCAGCAGGCCCGGCTCACCCAGGCCGCACTCGAGACGCTGGCAGTGGTGGCCTACCAGCAGCCGGTCACCCGGGCCCGGGTCTCGGCCATCCGCGGCGTCAACGTCGACGGCGTGATGCGCACGCTGCTCACCCGCGGCCTGGTCGAGGAGGCCGGTGGCGACGGCGAGCACGGCGCGATGCTCTACCGCACCACGGGCTACTTCCTCGAGCGGATCGGCGTCACCTCGCTCGACGACCTGCCCGAGCTGGCGCCCTACCTGCCCGACATGGCCGACCTGGAGGACGACCTGGCCGCGCTCGCCGGGCCGGGCCCCACGAGCCCCGAGCCACCGGCGGACCCCGTACCCTCCCAGGAGTCATGACCCGCCCACCGCAGCCCGGCCGCACCCACCGTGAGATCAGCACCGACGACGAGGGGCTGGTGCGCCTGCAGAAGCTGCTCGCCCAGTCCGGCGTGGCCTCGCGGCGCAAGTGCGAGGAGCTGATGCTCGACGGCGAGGTGGAGGTGGACGGCGAGGTCGTCACCCGGCTGGGCACCAAGGTCGACCCGCGCACCGCCGTGATCCGGGTCTCCGGCAAGCGGCTGCCGCCGCTGAGCGATCACGTCTACCTGGTGCTCAACAAGCCGCGCGGCGTGGTCTCGACCATGAGCGACCCCGAGGGACGCCGCAGCCTCGACGACGTCGTGCGCGAGGCCCGCGGCGAGGTGCCCGGGGAGCGGCTCTTCCACGTGGGCCGCCTCGACACCGACACCTCGGGCCTGCTGCTGCTCACCAACGACGGTGACTTCGCGCAGCGGATGGCGCACCCCTCCTACGAGGTCGACAAGACCTACGTGGCCGAGGTGGAGGGCGACGTCGGCAAGCACGTCGTGAAGCAGCTGCTCGACGGCGTGACGCTCGAGGACGGTCCGGTCGCCTGCACCCGGGTGCGGCTGATCGCCCACGCGCGCGCCAAGTCGATCGTGGAGCTGGTGATCCACGAGGGCCGCAACCGGATCGTGCGGCGCCTGCTGGAGCACGTGGGCCACCCGGTACGCCGCCTGACCCGAACCGAGCTGGGCCCGGTCGACATCACCGGCCTGGCCTCCGGTCAGCTGCGCGAGCTGACCCTCGACGAGCTCGGGGCGCTGCTGGAGTCGGCGAGGATGTAGGTGCACCCGGCGCTGCGCCCCCACCTGGACTCCCTGGTCGTCTACGACGTCGACCTGGGCGGCCCCGGGGTGCAGATCGGGATGCCCGCTCCGACGGGCACGGTCGTGCTGCCGCTCGAGGAGCGGCTCGACGTCGGATGGGCGGGTGCGGAGTCCACCCGCGTGAGCTCGTGGGCGACGACGTCGGGGCTGGCCCTCCGGCCGGCCGAGATCCGGCACGGCGAGCGCCAGGTCGGGGTGCAGCTGGCCCTCACGCTGACCGGTGCCCGGGCGCTGCTGGGGGTGCCCGCTGCCGAGCTGGCGGGCCGGATGGTCGACCTGGGCGACGTGGACCCGGCGCTGCGCCACCTGCCCGAGCAGCTCGCGGGCGCGCCGCGCCAACGACGGTCCGACGTCGTCGTCGCGGCGTTGCTGGGTGCGCTCGAGCGGCACGGGGGCTACGCCCCGCGGCCCGAGGTGGGTCGGTCGCTGGCACTGCTCACCCGCGGAGCCGGGGTGCAGCAGGTGGCCGACGAGGTCGGCTACAGCCGCCGCCACCTGCGCGACCTGGTGGTGGCCGAGAGCGGCCTGCCGCCCCAGCAGGTGCTGCGACTGGCCCGGTTCGCCCGCAGCCACCGACTGGCCCGCGACCCCGCCCGTCCGCTGGAGACGGTGGCGGCCGAGGCGGGCTACAGCGACCAGTCGCACCTGACCCGGGACTGGCGCGAGCTGGCCGGCGTCGGTCCGGGGGAGTGGCGGCGACGAGAGCTCCCCTTCGTTCAAGACGCGGTGGTCGACGTCTTGCCAGGGTGACCCGCATGAGTGCAGCAGAGACGCGCCTGTGGCCCAGCATGACGTTCCGCGACTGCGACGCGATGATCGCCTGGTTGCGCGCCGTGGGCTTCGCCGAGCACGCCACCTACCGTGACGAGGAGGACCCCACGGTGGTGGTCCACGCCGAGTGGGTGCACCCCGGGGGAGGCGGGCTGATGTTCGGCTCGCCCCGCCCAGGTAGCCCGGTCGCCGCGCCCGGAGCCTCCTCGGTGTACCTGGTCGTGCAGGACCCCGACGTCGTGTTCGACGCGGCCGTGGCGGCGGGGGCCACGGTGGTGCGCGCGATGGCTGAGCAGGGCTACGGCGGTTGCGGCGGCGACGTGCGCGACCCGGAGGGCAACCACTGGTCGTTCGGGAGCTACCAGCCCCGCTAACCTCCTCACGTGGGAGCGCGAGTGAGAGCCGTACGGGGTGCCACCCAGCTGGAGGTCGACGAGCGCGACCACCTGCTCGAGCGCGTGGCCGAGATGGTGACCGGGGTGATGACCTCCAACCAGCTCGAGGTGGAGGACTTCATCTCGATCGTCTTCACCTCCACGAGCGACCTGGTCAGCGAGTTCCCCGCCTACGCCGCGCGCCGGCTGGGCTTCGGCGACGTGCCGCTGATCTGTGCGCGCGAGCTCGAGATCGCGGGATCGATGCCGCGGGTGGTGCGGATGATGGCGCACGTGGAGACCGACCTGACCCGCGCGGACGTCACCCACGTCTACCTGCACGGCGCCGCGGCGCTGCGCCGCGACCTGACGCGGGTCCACGCCGTGCCCGACGAGGCGTGAGCACCCCGGGTGCCGGGGGCGGACCGGCCCGGCTGGACGGGCCGGTCGAGGTCGTCGGCACCGGTCTGCTCGGAACCTCCATCGCGCTCGCCTGCCGCCGTGCCGGTCTGGAGGTGCTGCTCACCGACGTGGCCGAGGAGCACCTGCGCACCGCCTCGCAGCTGGGCGCCGGCCGCCCACGCCGGCCCGAGGACGCCCCGCAGCTGGTCGTCGTCGCCGTGCCGCCCGACCACCTGGGCGCCGTCATCGAGCGCGTGCTGGGCGAGGGTGGTCGCGACGACGCCGTCGTCACCGACGTCGGCAGCGTCAAGACCGGACCGCTCGAGGCGGTGGCCGCGCACCCGCGGTCGCACCGCTACGTGGGCAGCCACCCGATGGCCGGCAGCGAGCGCTCCGGCCCGCTGGCGGCGTCGGCGTCGCTGTTCGACGGCCGCCCGTGGGCGATCACCCCGCACTCGACGTCCGACCCGGACGCCGTGGAGCTCGTCGAGCGCCTGGTGGAGGTCTGCGGCGGCGCCCGGGTGTGGCTGACGCCGCAGGAGCACGACCGGGCGGTGGCACGCACCTCCCACGTGCCGCACCTGCTGGCCTCGCTGGCAGCCGGCCGGCTGGCCGAGGCCCCCGAGCACCACCTGCAGCTCTCGGGCCAGGGCGTGCGCGACGTGACGCGCGTGGCCGCCGGCGACCCCGCGCTCTACGGCCAGATCCTCAGCGCGAACGCGGAGGCGGTGCTCGGACTGCTGGGCGAGGTGCGCGACCAGCTGCAGCAGGTGATCGACGTCGTGGGCAGCGGCGACCGCGAGGCGCTGGTGCGCGTGCTCGAGGCCGGCGTCGCCGGAACACGGGCGATCCCCGGCAAGCACGGCGGCCCCCCGCGACCGATGGCCTCGCTGTGGGTGCAGGTGCCCGACCACCCCGGCGAGCTGGCACGGCTCTTCGCCGACGCCGTCGCGAGCGAGGTCAACATCGAGGACCTGCGCATCGACCACGACCTCGCCCGCGAGGTCGGTCAGGTCGAGCTCGTCGTCGCCGCCGACCGCGTGGCCCACCTGCACACGTCCCTGGAATCGAGGGGATGGGTGACCCACGGGTAGTGTTCTCGCCCGTGACCGACGCCTCGCCGCCCGCCGCGCGCCCGCTCGTCGTGGCCGTCGACGGCACCTCCGGCTCGGGCAAGTCCAGCACCTGCCGCCAGGTGGCCCAGCGGCTCGGCCTGGCCTACCTCGACACCGGCGCCCAGTTCCGGGCCGTGACCTGGTGGATGCTCGAGCACGGCGTGGACGTGCACGACACCGAGGCGGTGGCGGCGCGCGCCGCCGAGCCGGCGCTGGAGTCCGGCACCGACCCGACCGGCCCGACGATCACGGTGGACGGCCGTGACGTCTCCACGCAGATCCGCAGCGAGGCCGTGACCCGCGCGGTCTCGCCGGTCAGCACGGTGCCCGCCGTCCGCGCGCGGCTGCTGGACCTGCAGCGTGCGGTGATCGCCGCGAGCCTGCACGACGGCGCCGCCGGCATCGTCGTCGAGGGCCGCGACATCGCCTCGGTGGTCTGGCCGCAGGCCGAGGTCAAGGTGTACCTGACCGCCGACGCCGCCGCCCGCGCGGCGCGCCGCGCCGCCGAGGAGGGCGGCTCGGACCTCACCGCGACCCAGGAGACGCTGCTCGAGCGCGACCGGATCGACTCCGGCCGCGCGACGGCGCCGCTGGTGCGCGCCGACGGCGCCGTGCACCTGGACACCACGCCGTTCACGCTGGAGGAGGTCGTCGACCAGGTCGTCTCCCTGGTGCCCCAGCAGGTCGAGGGGGCCACGTGACCCCCGGCCCGGGGGACACGGAGGAGCACGACCAGCTGCCGCGCACCCGGGAGGTGCCCCACCCCGACACCTACCGGCTGCACCACTGGCGGGCGGCGTCGCGCCGCATCATCCGCACGCGGTACCGCGTGCAGCTGCACCACGCGGAGCGGGTGCCCGCCACGGGGCCGGTCATCCTGGCCGCCAACCACGTCGGCGTCATCGACGGGCCGATCCTGGCGATCTTCGCTCCGCGCCCCGTGCACGCGCTCACCAAGCACGAGATGTTCGGCAACCGCCGGCTCGGCTCCTTCCTGCACCGGGCCGGCCAGATCCCGCTCGACCGCTTCCACACCGACCCCGGCGCGGTGAAGACCAGCCTGCGGGTGCTGCGCGACGGCGGCGTCGTCGGGATCTTCCCCGAGGGGGCGCGCGGTGCGGGCGAGCTGGAGCTCTTCCACCGCGGCGCCGCCTACCTGGCGATGGTGACCGGCGCTGCGGTGGTGCCCACCACGATGCTCGGCACCCGGGTGCCCGGCGGCCACTCGGGGTCGGTGCCGCCGCGCGGCAGCCTGCTCGAGCTGTGGTTCGGCCAGCCCGTGACGCTGCAGCGCACCCCGTGGCCGCGCACCCGCGACGCCGTCGGCGAGGCCTCCACGCTCCTGCGTGAGAGGATGCTCCACGACCTGGCCGAGGCTCTCGAGACCACCGGGCGGAGCCTGCCGGGGCCGCTGCCGGCAGGTGAGCACGAGCCCGACCCCGGCAGTGGAGTCACGGAGAAGTCCGCATGAGTGAGCACGAGCCCCAGCAGCCCGAGGGCCAGTCCGATGGCCCGTCCGATGGCCCGTCCGATGGCCCGTCCGAGGAGCACGCGCAGGGCCCGGTGCCGGTCCTGGCCGTCGTCGGCCGCCCGAACGTGGGCAAGTCGACGCTGGTCAACCGCATCCTGGGCCGGCGCGAGGCCGTCGTCGAGGACATCCCCGGCGTCACCCGCGACCGGGTGAGCTACGACGCCAACTGGAACGGACGCGCCTTCACCGTCGTCGACACCGGCGGCTGGGACCCCGACGCGCGCGGTCTGGCCGAGCGGATCGCCGGGCAGGCCGAGGTGGCCGTGACCCTGGCCGACGCCGTGCTGTTCGTGGTCGACGCCACCGTGGGCATCACCGACGCCGACGAGGCCGTCGTCAAGATCCTGCGGCGCTCCGGCAAGCCCGTGGTGCTCGCCGCCAACAAGGTCGACGACACCCGCACCGAGGCCGAGGCCTACGGCCTGTGGAACCTCGGGCTGGGGGAGCCGTGGCCGGTCTCCGCGCTGCACGGCCGCGGCTCGGGCGACATGCTCGACGCGATCCTGGCCGCCCTGCCCGAGCCTCCTCCCGAGGCCGAGCGCGAGGTGGGCGGTCCGCGCCGCGTCGCGATCGTCGGCAAGCCCAACGTGGGCAAGAGCTCGCTGCTCAACCAGCTCGCCGGTGAGGAGCGCGTCGTCGTCGACAACGTGGCCGGCACCACCGTCGACCCCGTCGACGAGCTGGTCGAGCTCGGCGGCAAGGTGTGGCGCTTCGTCGACACCGCCGGCATCCGCAAGCGCGTCAAGGAGGCCTCGGGGCACGAGTACTACGCGTCGCTGCGCACCTCCACCGCCATCGACCGCGCCGAGGTGGCGGTGCTCGTCGTCGACGGCGGCCAGTCGATCTCCGAGCAGGACGTGCGCATCCTGCAGACCGTGCGCGAGTCCGGTCGCGCGCTGGTGATCGCGTTCAACAAGTGGGACCTCGTCGACGAGGAGCGCCGCTACTACCTCGAGCGCGAGATCGAGCGCGACCTGGTGCAGGTGCACTGGGCGCCGAGGATCAACGTGACCGCCCGCACCGGGTGGCACATCGACCGCTTGGTGCCCGCGATCGAGCGGGCCCTGGAGGGCTGGGAGACCCGGGTGCCCACCGGCGCCCTCAACTCCTTCCTGGGCCGACTCGTGGCCGAGCACCCGCACCCCGTGCGCGGTGGCAAGCAGCCGCGCATCCTGTTCGGCACCCAGGCCTCCACCGCGCCGCCCACGTTCGTGCTCTTCACGACCGGCAAGCTGGAGGCCGGCTACGAGCGCTACGTGGAGCGGCGGCTGCGTGAGGAGTTCGGGTTCGTCGGCACGCCCATCGTGCTCACCCAGCGTCCGCGGGAGAAGCGCAAGCGCTGAGGCGCGGCCCGGTCGTCCCACGTGTCCCACCAGCCTCGGGTTTACCCGGCCGACCGGGTATCCCCGAACTTGTCGGCCTGAATTTCGGCCGACAACCTGCACAGTCCCCGGCCGACCGGGGAAATCCTGAGCCGGCCACATTTCTAGAACACGTACTAGTTCTGCCCTAGGCTGCGGCGGGTGGACGAGCAGACGAGCACCCGCCCCGCGCTCAGCAGGAGCGCCTCGCTGACCCGGGTGGCCGTGGCCTACGTGCTGGCGATCGGCGCCGGGGCCGCCTGGTTGCTGGCCGGCCCCGACACGGGTCGGCTGTGGCTCGACGCGTTGATCGCCGACGTGGTCGCCACGCTCGTGGTCTTCGCCGCCAGCAGGCTGCACCGCAACTCGAGCTTCTACGACGCCTACTGGAGCGTGGTCCCACCGCTGCTGGCGCTCTACTGGTGGCTGGCCGCCGACGCCGGCACCGACCCCGTGCGCTGGTGGCTGGTGATGGGGCTGATCCTGGTGTGGGCGGTGCGCCTCACCGCCAACTGGCTGCGCGGTTGGCCCGGCCTGCACCACGAGGACTGGCGCTACCCGCTGCTGCGCGAGCGGGCCGGGCGCGCGGAGCTGCTCGCCGACCTGGGCGGCATCCACCTGGTACCGACCCTGCAGGTCTTCCTCGGCACGCTGCCGGTCTACGTCGTCGTCACGCGCGGCCAGCAGCCCGTGGGGTGGCTCGACGTCGTGGCGTTGCTCGTGGGGCTGGGTGCCGTGGCGCTGGAGACGGTGGCCGACCTGCAGATGCACCGGTTCGTGCGCACCCGCCGTCCGGGCCAGGTGATGACGCAGGGGCTCTGGGCGTGGTCGCGGCATCCCAACTACGTCGGCGAGCTGGGTTTCTGGTTCTCGCTGGCCCTGTTCGGGCTGGCAGCGGATCCCGGGGCGTGGTGGGTGCTGGTCGGCACGGCGGCGATGCTCGCGATGTTCCTGGGCGCGAGCATCCCGATGATGGAGGAGCGCAGCGTGCAGCGCCGCCCCGAGTACGCGCAGGCGGTGGCCGGGATCTCGCGGTTCCTGCCCCGGCCGCCGCGCGCCCCGCGCACCGGGGTGAGCGGGCAGCCCGGGTGAGTCGCGTGCGGGTCGTCGTCGCCGGTCTGGGCGACGCCGGCGTGCTGGCGGCCCTGCACCTGGCGCGGCACCGCACGCTCGTGGAGGTGGTGGGCATCTCGGCGCGGCCGGGCCTGGTGAGCGGTCAGGAGCTGGGCCTGCGGCTGGCCCGGCCCGACGCGTGGGCGCGCGAGTACCGGGTGCCCTTCGACCGGTTCCGGGGGCTCGACGGCGTCCGCACGGTGCACGCGAGCCTGACCGGGCTCGACCTGACGCAGCGACGGGTGCACCTGCGGACCGCCGCGGGGGAGCAGGCGAGCGAGCCCTACGACGTGCTCGTCGTCGCCACCGGTGTGGCCAACGGGTTCTGGCGCCACGGGACCCTGGAGCGCGCGGACGAGCTCGACGAGGCCCTGGCCGCCGCCCACGCGCGCGTGGCGGCCGCGCGGACCGTGGCCGTCGTCGGGGGAGGCGCGGCCGCGGTGGCGACCGCGGCACAGCTGGCCCAGGTGCAGCGGGCGTCCGTCGTCACGCTGTACTTCCCCGGCGAGCACGCGCTGCCGCACCACCACCGCCGGGTGTGGGCGCAGGTCCGCGCGCGCCTGGAGCGGCTGGGGGTGCGGCTGCGCCCGGGCCATCGCGCCGTGCTGCCGCCCGAGGTGGAGCGCGGCGAGGAGACCGGCCCGGGGGAGGGACCGGTCCGGTTCAGCACCGGCCAGGAGCCCGTCGACGCCGACGCGGTGGTCTGGGCGGTGGGCCGGGTGCGGCCGCACACCGCGTGGTTGCCGCCGGAGCTGCTGGACGAGCAGGGGTTCGTGCAGGTGGACCCCACCTTGCAGGTACCGGGCCAGGCCGACGTGTGGGCCGTGGGCGACGTCGCCGCCACCGACCCGCTGCGCACCTCGGCGCGCAACCAGGGTGGGCAGCTCGTGGCGCGCAACGTCGTCGCCACCGTGCGGGGGCGCCCGGCGCGCGCCTACCGCCCACCGCGGCGCCGCTGGGGTTCGGTGCTCGGGCCGATGGACGACGGGCTGGTGGTCTTCACACCCGGGGGACGTGGCGTGCGGATCCCGCGGCGCGTCGTCGACCACGCGCTGCAGCCCTGGGTCGTGCGCCGCGGCATCTACCGCGGCATCCGTGCGACCCGGTGAACGCAGGTGCGGCAGGATCACCCCGTGCCCACCCTGACGCGCGACGACGGCGCCACGATCGCCTACCACGACACCGGTGCGCCCGCGGGGCGCCCCGACGCGCCGACGGTGGTGCTCGGGCACGGCCTGCTCTTCCGGGGGTGGATGTTCCACCCGCAGGTGGAGGTGCTGCGGGAGCGCTACCGGTGCGTGAGCGTCGACTGGCGCGGCCAGGGGGACTCGCCTCCGCAGCCCCGGGGGGCGCGCGGGTACGACATGGACACGCTCACCGGTGACGCCGCCGCGCTGGTGAGTCACCTGGCCGTGGGCCCGGTGCACTGGGTGGGCCTGTCGATGGGCGGCTTCGTCGGAATGCGCCTCGCGGCGCGGCACCCCGACCTGGTGCGCAGCCTCACCCTGCTCAACACGTCGGCCGCCCGAGAGACCCGTCGCGCCCTGGTGGAGGACCTGGCGCTGGCCGGGGTCTTCCGGGTCGCCGGCATCGGGCCGGTGCGGCCGGCCGTGGAGAAGATCATGTTCGGGCCGGACTTCCTGGCCTCGTCGCGCCGGGAGGCGGTGGTCGAGGAGTGGCTGACGGGCCTCGCCCGCCAACCGCGCTCCGGCGTGGCGCGCGCCGTCGTCGGGGTGGTGACCCGACGCTCGGTGGAGCCCGAGCTGAGCCGGATCACCGCACCGACCCTGGTGGTGGTGGGTGAGCACGACCAGCCGACGCCGCCGCGCCGAGGAGCGGCCATCGCAGCGGCCGTGGCCGGCGCCCGGTTGGAGCGGTTGGGCGGGTGCGGCCACTCCAGCACCCTGGAGAAGCCGGGCGAGGTGACCGACCTGCTGACCGGCTTCCTCGGCGCGCACTGACGCCCGGGCACCGCGCCGGCGGCGTTTGCACGGCACGATCGCGGGGGAGCCTGGCCTCATGAGTGACTGGGCGGACTGGGCGCAGAACCGGCGGATCCGCGAGGCGGAGGAGAGCATCGCCAGCCTGAGCGCGTCCGCGGCTCGGGAGCGCCAGCGCCTGACCGCCGAGCTGCAGCGCCAGTCGGGCAGCCTGCAGCAGCAGATCGACAGCCTCCGCGAGGCCTTCGTCGCCTTCGTCGAGTACGAGGACGTGCGCGGCGAGCTGGGGCAGCACGCCGACGCCGCCGCGGTGCGGCGCTACGCCCGCGAGGTGGTGGCCGCCACCATCGTGGGAGGACGACCGTTCGGGGTGGCCGAGCCCGCCGACGTGCCGGGCTACTGGCTGCTGCCCGCCGCCCGCGCCGTGGCTGCGGCCGGTGACCCGGGGCAGGTGCAGGCCGTCGAGGAGCAGCTGGCGGAGGCACGGCGACGCGACCCGCGACGCACCATCCTCCTGGTCACCCTCGTCGAGGCCATCCGTCGACAGCCGGTGCACAGCCCCGCGCTGCTCGAGGCACTGCTCCCGCGGCAGTCCGCGGTGTCGCGCGCCGAGCGGGTGATCTGGGTGGGCGTGGCCGAGGGACGTCTCGGCGACCAGGCGCGCGCCCGGTTGCTGGAGACGCTGCGCGCACGGGTCGAGGGACTCGCGACCGAGGCCGTGGTGGCCGTGCTCGCCGGCCACACCGACGAGCGCGGCGACCTGCTGCCCACCGAGGTCGCGGCCCGCCGGCTGGCCACGCTCCGGCGCTGGGTGGAGGGTCGCACCCAGCCCTCCCGATCGCCAGGAGCGCCCCGTCCCGGAGCCGCCTCCGCACTGGGCGTCGACGACCTCGGCCCCCGGGACCGGCAGGACGCGCCGACCGGCGCCGGTGCCACGGACGTCGAGGAGCCCGAGGACCCGCTGGCCGACTGCCTGCGCCAGCTGGTCGACGAGGGAGCGCCGTTGGAGGCCGACATCCTGACCCGCATGCGCCGGGCCCGTGACCGGATGGGTGGCCTGACGGCGAGCACCTCCGACGAGCGGCGCTGGGACGACCCGCTGGGGGAGGCGGTGGACCTGCTGACGGAGGATCTGCGCGGTGCCGACGTCGCGCGCCACGCGGTGGCGCTGCAGGTGCTCGGTCCCGTGCTGGAGCGCACGGGGCGGGACCTGCTGGCGAAGGCCGCCGCACCTCCCGAGCGCGAGGTCGCCCTGCCCGTGCGGGGCGACCGCGTGCTGACCGTGACCCCCGACGGCGCGCAGGACTCCGGCTGGCGTGAGGAGACCCGCGACCGGGCGCACGCCTCGGTGTCGGTGGCGTCGTGGTGGCGACCGGCGGCCGCCGCGGCGCTCGGGGTGGGCGTCGTGGGTCTGCTGCTCGTGGCCGTCGCCGGTGCCTTCGCGCTGCTCGGCCTGGTGGGCCTGGCAGCGGCCGTGGCCCTCGGGGTGCAGGACCACCGTCAGCGCGGTGCGCGCGACCGCCACGTCACCACCTCGGTCGGCTACGTCGAGCGCCAGGTGGAGCAGACCGTCCGACGCCTGCGCGACCACCGCGAGCGGTCCGCGGCCGCCCACCAGGACGCCGTCGAGCACGACACGGCCGTGCGGTCGGCGCTCTCGGTCGCCGCGCAGTCGGCGGCTGCGGAGCCTCAGTCGCCCGTCGGGCCCGTCGTCGGATCCGCGAGCCGACCCTCGACCACGTAGGCCAGGCGGCGCAGGGTCTCGGTGTTGCGCCAGGCCAGCTGCACGCGCCGGACGGGGGAGGGCACCAGGCGCCCCGGGCCGCTGACGGCGTCCTCGGTCACGCGCACGCGCGTGCCCTCCGCCACCGCCTCCAGGTGGAACGTCACCGCGGCCTCACCGGCCGGCCACGCGCGCGCCCGCAGCTCCAGGAGCGAGGGCGGGTCGCAGCGCACGACGGACGTCGTGTCGTCGAGCAGGGCCGGCCACGCACCGACCGAGTGGTGCAGCGAGGCACCGGCGGCCGGCCAGGCGTCGTCGACCTCGCGCATGCGTGAGGCGCCCACCACGAACAGCGGGTAGAGCCAGCCGTCGGAAAGCACCTGCCACACCTGCTCGGGGGTGGCGTCCAGGGTGCGCGCGACGCCGCTCACGTCTCCTCGGACCCGGCGTCGTCAGCCGGGCTGTCGGCGGCGGGGCTGTCGGTCGCGGGGCCCTCCTGGGTCGCGCCGCCCTCGTCGGACCAGTCGGAGGAGGTGCCCTCGTCGGCGCCGTCCTGCTCGGTGGGGTCGTCGAGCTGCGGGGCGGTGGTGACGTCGTCGGCGTGGTCGGGGGTGCTCATGGGTCCTCCTGGGACGGGTCGGGTGTGTGATGGTGACCAGCCCGCCGTTACCCCGTGGGGCTCGCCGGAATCATCGCCCGACCGCAGTGGTTGACTGATCAACTGATCAACTGATCGCTCGTCCAGCAGGCCGCACCGTCCAGGAGGAACCTCGTGCACATCGGCGTCGACAGCTTCGTCTCGCGGGTCACCGACCCCACCACCGGCCACCAGGTCGGCGCCGCCGAGCGCCTGGCCCACCTGCTCGAGGAGATCGAGCTGGCCGACCGCTCGGGCCTGTACTCCTTCGGCATCGGCGAGCACCACCGCGAGGAGTACTACGACTCCGCCCCGCCGGTGATCCTGGCAGCGGCCGCGGCGCGCACCTCCCGGATCCGTCTCGGCAGCGCGGTTGCCGTGCTCAGCGCGGTCGACCCCGTCCGGCTCTTCCAGCAGTTCGCGACCCTCGACCTGATCTCCCGCGGTCGGATGGACCTCGTGGTCGGCCGTGGCTCCTTCACCGAGTCCTTCCCCCTGTTCGGACTCGACCTGGCCGACTACGACTCGCTGTTCGCCGAGAAGCTCGAGCTGCTGCTCGCGCTGCGTGACCAGCCGCGCGTCACCTGGTCGGGTCGGCACCGTCCGGCGCTGCGCGACCAGGGCGTCTACCCGCGGCCCTTCCAGGACCCCCTGCCCGTCTGGGTGGGCGTCGGCGGCACGCCGGAGTCCTTCGTGCGGGCCGGTCTGCTGGGTCTGCCGCTGATGGTCGCGATCATCGGCGGCGAGCCGCGCCGGTTCGCGCCCCTGGTCGACCTGTACCGCCGCGCCGGCGCGGAGGCCGGGCACGACCCGGCCTCGCTGCAGGTGGGTCTGCACGTGTTCGGGTACGTCGGCGAGAGCCGCCAGCAGGCAGCCGACACCATCTACCCGGGGTGGCACGAGATGTTCACGACCATCTCGCGCGAGCGCGGCTTCCCGGCCCCCCAGCGTGCCCAGTTCGACGCCACCAGCGGCCCTGACGGCGCGTTCTTCCTGGGCGACCCCGACGGGATCGTCGAGAAGCTGGGCCGGGTGGCCGACCAGCTCGGGGGCGTCGACCGCGTCTCGCTGCAGATGACCAACCCGCGTCTGGCGCACGACGACCTGCTGCGTGGCATCGAGCTGCTCGGCACCGAGGTGGCACCCCGGGTCGCTGACCTCTGACCTGAGCGGACCCTCGCCCTGCGGGGCTCGGCCGAGGTGATGCACGTCATCGCCTGACGGCGTGACGACAGGGCCGGCGGTTGCGACCAAGCACCGTGGACGCCGCAGCGGCGCCACCGGGCTGGTCCGCTCCCCGAGGCCACGTCCGTCGTCACGACGAGGTCGGGGACCCGGACAGGAGCACGACATGTCGCGCGCGCAGAAGGCGCCCGCCGCCACCCCCACGAGCCAGGGGAGCACCACCACCAGCCCCACGCCGGAGGTGGTCGCGCCACCGCTGCGGGCCAAGCTCGGCGCCGAGGTCTTCGGCACCTTCGTGCTGGTGCTGTTCGGCTGCGGGACCGCGGTGCTCGCCGGTGACGAGGTCGGCTTCCTCGGGGTCTCCCTGGCCTTCGGCCTGGCCGTCCTGGCCGCCGCCTACGCGGTGGGCGGCGTCTCGGGCGGCCACTTCAACCCGGCGGTGACCGTCGGCCTCGCCGTGGCGCGCCGGTTCGCCTGGCGCGACGTGCCGGGCTTCGTGGCCGCGCAGGTGGCGGGCGGTTCCCTGGCCGCCGCCGTGCTCTACGTGGTGGCCTCCGGTCGCGACGGCTTCACCACCGCGGACGGCTTCGCGACCAACGGCTACGGCGACCTCTCGCCCGCCGGCTACACGCTGCTGGCCGCCGCCGTCGTCGAGGTGGTGCTGACCGCCGTGTTCGTGATGGTGATCCTCGGCGTCACCGACCGCCGCGCGCCCGCCGGCTTCGGGCCGATGGCCATCGGCCTGACCCTGACCGCCATCCACCTGGTGTCGATCCCGGTCACCAACACCTCGGTCAACCCGGCGCGCTCGCTGGCCGTGGCCTGGTTCAACGCCGACGCTCTCGGCCAGGTGTGGCTCTTCGTCGTCGCGCCGCTCGTCGGTGCGGTCGTCGCCGGCGTGGCCTACACGGCCCTGCTGGCGGCCCGTCGCGACTGATCCGCGCCCGGGCGCGGAGCCGTCAGGCCAGGATCTCGCTGACCTGCACGGCACCGTGCTCGGCCTCGATCGCCTCGGCGAGAGCAGTGATCTCCTTCTCGTCGAGGCTGACGTCAGTCTCGCCCAGCGCGGAGCGGAGCTCCTTCTCGACGGTGCCCTCCGGGGCGCCGTCCTGGTAGGAGGAGACGCGGTCGACGACGGCCTGCAGGGCCTCGATCTCTTCGGGGGTGCGGCTGGAGGGGCTGGAGGACGTGGTCATGCTCGATCGGTACCCCGCCCCGGCGGTCGGCACCGCCTCAGCCGAGCAGGATCCCGGCGATCGCGGCGCTCATCAGGTTGGCGAGGGTGGCCGCCAGGACCGCGCGGAGGCCCAGCGAGGCGATCTCGGGCCTGCGTGCGGGAGCAAGGCCGCCGAGCCCGCCCAGCAGGATGCCCAGCGACCCGAGGTTGGCGAAGCCGGTGATCGCGAAGGTCGTGATGGCGGCCGTCTTCGGGCTCAGCTCGTCGATGACCGGGCCGAGGTCGCTGAAGGCCACGAACTCGTTGAGGACGATCTTCTGGCCGACGAAGCTGCCGGCCTGCACCGCCTCGCCCCAGGGCACGCCGATCGCCGCCATCAGCGGCGAGAAGAGCCAGCCCAGGATCTGCTCGATCGTCAGGTCCTCCGCGCCGAACCAGCCGGCGACGCCACCGAGCAGCAGGTTCAGCAGCGCGATCAACGAGATGAAGGCCAGAAGCATCGCACCGATCGTCGCCGCCAGGCGCAGGCCGTCCGCCGCGCCCGCGGCGGCGGCGTCGATCACGTTGCGGGCGCGCTGCTCGCCGTCCGACTCGCCCTCCGTGTCACGGCCACCGGCGTCGGCGTCGTTCCTGGTGCCCCGACCGGCCTCGGCCCGCACCCGCTCACGCTCGGCGGCCACCGCCTCCTCGTCGTCCTCGGGGACCATGATCTTGGCCATGAGCAGCGCGCCCGGCGCCGCCATGAAGCTCGCGGCGATCAGGTAGTCCAGGCGCGCCCCGAGCAGCGAGTAGCCCACCAGCACCGAGCCTGCGACCGTGGACAGCCCGCCGACCATGACGGCGAACAGTCCCGACCGGGAGAGCCGCGAGATGTAGGGGCGGATGACCAGCGGAGCCTCGGTCTGGCCGACGAAGATGTTGGCGGCGGCGTTGACCGACTCGGCGTGCTCGGTGCCGAGCAGGCGTCCCAGCCCACCGCCCAGGACGGCGACGACGCGCTGCAGCACGCCCAGGTGGTAGAGCACCGCGGTCAGCGACGCGAAGAAGATGATGACGGGCAGCACCTGCAGCGCGAAGACCTGGCCCTCCTCGGGGATGAGCGGTCCGAAGAGGAAGGCGATGCCCTCGCGCGAGGAGTCGATGACCGCCTGGACGCCCGAGGAGGCCGCCTCGAGCCCGCGCTGGCCCACCGACCAGAAGAGGACCACCACCCCGAAGCCCACCTGCAGGGCCAGCGCCGCGAGCACGGTGCGCGGCCGGATGGCCCGGCGGTTGGTCGAGCACAGCACCGCGATGCCGAGCAGCACCAGCATGCCTCCGGCACCCCACAGCACGTCCACCAGCGTGTCCATGGGCGTCACCCTCTCATCGTCCGGCGCGTGGGTGCCCGGCCCTCGGGTCAGCGTGCCGCGCGCCGCTCGCGCGCCCAGGTGGCGGCTCGCTCGGCGGCGAGCACCGCGGCGCCCGCCCGGGGGGTGGCGCTGCGCACCTCGGTGGTGGCGTAGGAGTCGGTCGACCAGTGCCGCTTGTAGTCGCCCTCGCCGAGCAGCAGGTCGAGGTGGCCGATACCGCGCCGCCCCGCCCACAGGAAGCTCTCGCGCAGCATCAGGTTGCCGGGCCCGAACTCGCGGGCGGCCGGGTGGTACCGACCGATCCAGAACGAGAACGTGCCGGGCCCGAGCAGCGCCGCGTTGAGAGGGTGAAGGGCCGGTCGTCGAGGTAGCCCAGCAGCACCACGCTGCGCCCCTGCTCGAGCGTCTCGCGCAGGTAGTCGAGCACGAAGCCGCCCCAGGGCGGGCGCAGCAGGTGCTGGCGCGGGTGCCCGGCCTCGGCGGCGTCGAAGACGGCGAGCAGGTCGGGCAGCAGGGCATCGAGGTGCTCGGCGGTCTCGGCCACCTCCATCCGCATCTGCAGCCCCGCACGCTCGATGCGTCGCTGTCGTGCGGCCAGGCTGGTGCGCATGCTCTTGTGCTCGCGCAGTGCCAGGTGGGCCAGCGGGTCGGCGGGGTCGATGTCCGCGACGGGGCAGCGGTCCCGCGGGGCGGCCGTGGTCGTGCGTCGGGGGAGCTGCTGCAGCGCAGGCAGGCCGGGCAGGGACTCACGGCACTCGACCAGGTCGAGCACCCGTCTCGGGGTGGCCAGGTGCTGCAGGAGCACCCCGGCGGCTCGCTCGTGGCCCGGACGCACCACGGGCTCGGCGATCGTGCCAAGCCCGTGCCCCAGCCAGCGCGCCACGGTGAGGGGCCCGACGCGTCGTTCGTGCAGCGGCGCCAGGGCCACCAGGCGCCCATGGAAGCGGACCGTGGCGACCAGCAGGCGGCCGTGGCCCAGGTGGCGCCACCAGGCGAGCCCGTAGTCCGGGCGTGCGAACGGTCCCGCGCCGCTCGCGTCGGCCAGCTCGTCCCACTCCTCGCGCAGCCCCTCGGCGGCCGCGGCGTCGTCGACCACGCGCACGGTCAGCGGACCGGGTCTGTCCGGGGACGGCGCGTCTCCTGGCCTCGCGACGTCTCCCCACGACGGCGTCGTGTTCACGCGGTCCCCTCCCTGCGCCGACCTCCCCACGTGGCCGGCGCCCGCCGGACGGTACGCACGGCGGCAGACGACGACAACCCGGCTCCGGCACCGTGCAACCGACGTTCACCCGCCGGTCGCGTGGGCGGGCACACTGGCGGGGTGAGCGAGCCCGCGGCCCTGACCGTCGGTCGCCATCCCCGTCTCCGGCTGGCGATCCTGGTGGTGGCGTTGGCGGCCGCCGCGCTCGTGTTCGGGCTCGGCGACCTGGTCTCGGTGGCGCAGGTGCGCGAGGCCGTCGAGCGGGCCGGTCCGCTGGCACCCGTGGCCTTCGTGGTCCTGGGCGCCGTGCTGGCGGCCCTCCTGGTGCCGGGCCCGGTGCTCGCGGGGGCCAGCGGGCTGCTGTTCGGGCCGGTGCTCGGCACGGTCGTGACCCTCTGCTCGGCGCTCGGCACCGGTCTGATCGCGGTGACGGCAGGGCGCGCCGCCGGCCGCGACGGCGCCCGGTCGGTCCTCGGTGCCGAGCGCGCGACGACGGTGGAGTCACTGCTGTCACGCCGCGGGGTCCTGGTGGTCGCCGGGCAGCGGTTGATGCCCGGGGTGCCCGACGCCCCCATGAGCTACGCCTTCGGTGCGCTCGGCGTGCGCACCTGGCAGCTGGTGGTGGGCACTCTGATCGGGGCCGCACCCCGCGCCTTCGCCTACACCGCCATCGGTGCCTCGCTCGACGATCCCACGTCACCGCTGGCCATCGCCGGCGTGGCGGTCTGGCTGCTCGTGGCCGTCGTCGGCGTCGAGGTGGGACGGCGGGCCTGGATGCACCGTCGACGGGCCGCCCGGCGCGGTGACCTCACCTGACGGGGTGGAGGCGCCCCCTCGGCCGTGCCGGTGTCCCACGAGGTGCCGGGGGCCGCGCCGCGGGCACCGCTCAGCTGCGCCCGACCACCGGGTTGAGCTCGGAGACGGCCAGGCCGCCGGGCTCGACGCCCGGGAGGAACTCGCGCCACGTGCCGCTGATCAGCGTCGGCGAGTCGACGACGCGGGCGCCGTCGGCGAAGTAGGTGGTCGCCAGGGCCCGTCGTGGCTGCGTGGTGCGGTTGGGCCCGGCGGTGTGGAAGCACAACGACGAGTGGAACGACACGTCGCCCACCGCGAACGGAGCCGCCTCGACGGCGACGTCGCGCTCGACGAAGCGGCGGGCGACGGCCTCGTCGTACGAGGTGCCGACCTTGTCGAAGGCCAGGTCGGCGACCTCGTCGCGCACGTCGCGACCCCGGGCGAAGGACAGCGGCCCCATCCGGCCGGGGATGGCCGACATCGGCATCCAGGCGGTGACCGCCTGCGTCGTCTGCAGGGGGAAGTGCTCGGCGTCGTGGTGCCAGGGGGTGCGACCGCAGCCGGACTCCTTCGACAGCGCGTTGTCGTGGTAGAGCCGGACCGCCGGTTCCCCCAGCAGCGCCGCGGCGAGACCACCGATGCGAGGGGACAGGGCGACGGCACGCATCAGGTCGTCATGGAGCCACATCTGCTCCAGGGCGGTGAAGCGGCCGGCGACGTCGTCGCCGTGCTCGGCGCGCAGAAGCTCCTCGAGCCGCTCCGCGAGGCGCCTGACCACCGCAGCGGACAGCACCGCCGGCAGGCGGACGAAGGCGTCCTGCGCGAAGGACGCGATCGCGCCCGGGGGCAGGTCGTAGGGCTCCTCCAGCTCCGCGTGGAGCTGCTCGTCGCTCGCCGGCGCCACGTCGGGGAGTCCAGGGCCATCGGTGATCTCGACGTCCTGGTCGTCGTTGGCGGCGAGCGTGACGTACCAGTCCCACCAGTCCTGGTCGTCGCCCGCCCAGTCCTGCTCGAGGCCCCCGTCGCGGTTCGCGGCCGGGAGTCGCTCGTTGGTCGGACCAGGGTTCAGAACCACAGCAGCGCCGCCTCGTGGGAGAAGGTGTAGGTGCCCTCAGTATCTCGGCACGAGGCAAGGTAGTCGCCCAGGACCGGTGCCGCCTCCATCTCCTCGAGGGAGAGCGAGTCGTCGAACGCGCACCGCTGCAGGAACCCCTCGACGACGACCCGATCGGCGGTCCCGGTCCGGTAGGTCACCCGTTGCTCCCGCACGTCGGCCCCGGCACCGGCCAACGCGTCCCTGACCCCCTCCGCGGTCGTGTAGGGCGTCGCGTCCTGCACCCCGGCGCGGAACGCGTCGTAGAAGCGCAGGTAGTGCGAACCGGAGGTCGCCTGGGCGACGACGCCCAGCCCTCCGGGCACCAACGCGGCCACGAGCCGCCGGGCAGCGGTGTCGAGCTCGTCCGGCGGCAGGGCGTACAGCGCGTGCGTGGCCCACACGACGTCGTACCCGGCGTACTCCTCGGGCAGGTCCTGGAGCGTCGTGACCAGGTCGTGCCGGGCGACGAAGGGATCGACCAGCACGCTGCGCGCCTCCGCGACCGAGAACGCCGAGGGGTCCAGGAGGTCGTAGGCCACCGGGGGGAGCCGGCTCAGGTCCGCGTGCCGGGCCAGGGCAGTCGGGAACTTGCCGCTCCCGCACGCGACGTCGAGCAGCGACCAGCCGTCGTGGGCTCGCTGCCCGAGCAGTGTCGGCCAGTCGGCCGCGAGCACGAGCTGGCGGTAGTCCTCGGTGGCCAGCGCGTAGAACGCCTCCATGCCGGATCGGCCGGCCTCGGACCAGTGGTCGAGACTGCGTTGGGCGGTGTCGGGTGTGCTCACGCTGTTTCCTCTCGCTCCACCGCAGGCAGGAAGGCTTGCGGCGGAGACGTGGTTGGATCACCCCAGTGTCCAGCCTCGCTCGTTCCGCCCAGAACACGGCCCCCGCCGCGAACCACCGACCCGGGACGTCGCGAGCCGACCTCCTCGCAGCGCTCGTGGCGGAGCGCCGCGGCGCTCCCGCGCTGCCCGGCCTCGACAGCCAGACGTACGCCCGCGCCCACCTCGCGTTCGAGAGCCGCTCCGACCAGCGTCGGTTGATCGCCGAGCACCTCGCGGGACGGCTCGCCGCGCGAGCCGGTCAGTCGATCTCTGTCCTGTCGGTCGGCTGCGGCGACGGGACGCTCGACGTACCGCTGATCCAGGGGCTGCTCGGTGCCGACGGCGCTCGGAGCGTCAGGTACGTCGGGGTCGACCCGTACGAGACCGCGACGACCGAGCTCGCGAGGGCCATGGGCGCGCTGGACGATCCCGCTCTGCAGGTCGAGACCCACTCCACCACGTGGGAGTCCGCCCCGGTGAGCGGCACGTTCGACGTGATCACCTTCGTGCACTCCATGTACTACGTGCCCGACGTCGCGGCTGCGGTCGCCAAGGCGTGCTCGCTGCTGCGCCCCGGCGGCGAGCTCGTCGTGCTGAGCGGTCCGCGCGGGGCCATGAACACGCTGGTCGACATCTGTGCACCGCCGATCGACGGTCACCCCCAGTGGTTCAGCGACGACGTCGCAGCAGGGATCGCCGAGGCTGCTGCTCCGGCACACCTGGAGGTGGCGCCCGTGGAGCGCCTCGAGGCGCTCCTCGCCCTCGAGCCGGTGACGCACGACGTCCTCGACTTCGTCGTCCAGGCTCGGCTCACGCCGGAGGCCCGTGAGCTGGTGCTGGCCTGCCTGCGCTCCGCCGCGGTGCCGGACCCGGCCTCCGGGCGGTTCGAGGTGCCGCATCCCGTCGACGTCCACCGGGTCGTCCGGCTCCCCTGAGGCAGCGACAGCTCACCAGGAGGCAGAGGCGAAGGAGCCCCCGCTGAGCTGGGAGATGCAGATCGTGCGAGGGGCTCTCGTCCGGTCGGGCTGACAGGACGGGCTGACAGGACGTGGACCTGCGACCCCGTGACCCCCGGAGCAGACAGACCGTGATCCCTAGTCCGGGGTGCTGGCGTGTTCTGCCCCCTCGCCACGTCTCGGCCGGCCCTCTGCGCGTCGACATCCCGGTCGTAGTCGTGGTGCCTGTGGCGCTGCTGCCCGTCGCCTCACCGGCCTGATGATCGCCCGCTGGGAGGGCGGTGTCTTCCGCTCGGGTGCTCGTGGCGCACGAGACCCGGCGACCTCGACGCAGCGCTCGGGCCTTCACCAGGTGAGCGGTGCCACCATGGGTGGCATGAGGAACGTGAGATGACCGCGACCGGCGTCGACGAGGGCCGCCTGAGCGGCCTGCGCGTGTGGAACCTGGCCCTCGCGGTGCTGCACCTGGCGCAGGCGGTGGCGGTCTTCGTGCTGGCCACGGACTTCGCCATCGCGATCACCCGGTCGCTGCCCACCGGGCCGCCGGGCTCCACCCCGGCGTCGCCGGAGGCTTTCCTCGACCTGCCCATCGGCGCCGCGGTGGCGCTGTTCCTGGCGCTCGCAGCACTCGACCACCTGCTCACCGCCACCGTGCTGCGGCGCACCTACGAGACGGACCTGCGCGCCGGCATCAACCGGTTCCGGTGGCTGGAGTACTCGTTCAGCGCCACGATCATGGTGGTGCTGATCGCGCTCTACAGCGGCGTCGACGGAATCTCGGCGCTCATCGCCGTCGCGGGCGCCAACGTGTCGATGATCCTGTTCGGCTGGCTGCAGGAGTCCGCCAACCCGCCGGGCCGCTCGATCACGACGATGAAGCCGTTCTGGTTCGGCTGCATCGCTGGCGCGACGCCGTGGGTCGTCATCGGCTACAACCTGGTCGCCGCCGAGGAGGTGCCCGGCTTCGTGGTCGGGATCTTCGTGTCGCTGTTCATCTTCTTCAACAGCTTCGCGCTCAACCAATGGCTGCAGTACCGGCAGATCGGCCCGTGGCGCAGCTACGCCTTCGGCGAGAAGGCGTACCTGGTGCTGAGCCTGGTCGCCAAGTCGGCGCTGGCCTGGCAGATCTTCGCGGGGTCGCTGGCCACGTAGGCGCCGGCAGCGCCGGCCAGCGGCCGACTCCCAGCAGCCCAGGGCCGGCCCAGTGCTAGCCCAGTGCCGACTCAGCGCCGGCGACGCAGGGCCGGCATCACCAGCACGACTGCCAGCGCGAGCACGGGCGCGACGACGTACAGCAGCGGCCCACCGAGCGCGAGCACCAGGAGGAAGGCCGGGACGGCGAGCAGCGTGCAGAGCAGGTAGCTCACCCAGGGGGCGCTGCCCGGGCTCGGCGTCGACGTCCGCTGCACGGGTGGAGCCTACGCCGCCTGCGGCCTCGCGGCTCGGGAACGTCAGCGGGTGCGGGTGACCGGGAGGGTGACGGTGACCGCGGTGCCGACACCCACCGAGGAACGCAGGTCGATCTCGCCCTGGTGCCGCTCGACGATGGACTTGACCAGGCACAACCCGATGCCGAGCCCCTGGATCGCGGCCGTGCGAGCGCTGGGGGCCCGGTAGAAGCGCTGGAAGACCTGCCGTTGCTCGTCGAAGGTCATCCCGCTCCCGGAGTCCACGACGGACAGCACCAGGCGCTCCCGGTCGCCGTGCAGCGACACCGAGACCCGACCCCCCGCGCCGGTGTACTTCACGGCGTTGGAGACCAGGTTGTCCACCACCTGCTCGAAGAGCGTCGGATCCACCTCGGCCCTCACCTCGGGCTCGACGCTCTCCACCAGGGTGACGCTCGAGGCCGCGACCTGCGAGTCGTGCTTGCTCAAGGCCTCGCGCACCAGTGCCGTCACGTCGGTGCGGGCCGGGCGCAGCGGGATCTCCGTGGAGTCACCGACGGTCAGGAGCTCCTCGATGCGCGCCCTCAGGATCTCGGTGTTGCGGGTCACGGCGCCGAGCAGCCGGGCACCGTCCTCGGGCCGCAGGTCGCCCGGTGGGCCGGTGAGCAGGTCCATGGAGGCGGTGATGGCGGTCAGGGGGGTCCGCAGCTCGTGGGAGATGGTGGTGAGGAAGTCCTCGCGCACCTCGATCGCGTCGACGAGCTCCGTCGCGTCCCACATGGCCAGCACGCTGGCCCAGCGCTCGCCCCCGGGGCCCAGGAGCTGACGTGCGCTCGAGACGATCACGCGCTGGTCGCCCGGCAGACCGATCCAGTGCATCACGCCCGCGAACTCCTCACCGGCGAGCGCCCGTGCGGCCACCTGGTCCTGCGGGGCCACCGACGTCCGACCCGGGGAGGTGAACACATGGTCGCCCCCGGCGCCGAAGGCGGCGGGGGAGGCGCCCATCCGCGAGGTCATGGCCTGCGCGCTCGCGTTGAGCACCGGGGGAGTGCCGACCTGCTGCACCGCGACCCCGACCCCGATGGACTCCATCACCCCGTTCATCACCTCCAGGCGCTCGGTCGCGAGCGCGAAGGCGGCGTCGACCTCGTCGGCGCGCACCTGCAGCGTCTCGCCCACGCGGTGCAGGATGCCGCTCATCAGGTGCGCCACGACCCCGAGTCCCATCACGAAGAGCGTCGTGACGAGGACCGCGGGCGACCCGGGAGGGAGGTCGGAGCCGGAGCCGTCGAGGTACGCCCACACGCCGACGACGCCCGTGGTCGTCAGGCCCACGAGCAGGCCCGGGCGCCCGAACTCGAAGGCGAGCCAGACCACCGGCAGCGAGAACAGCAGCAGCACGCCCGCCGCGAACCCGGGGTCGGCGAGGACCATCAGCGTCGCGCCCAGCAGGTCCCCGACAGGGAGGGAGAGCTGCGCCCACCCGGGCAGACGCTCCCACGAGGTGAGCAGGGCCGCGACCGTCGTCAGCATCACGATCATGAAGCCGGTGACGAAGACGACGGTGTCGAGCCGGCTGGCGTCGTCGAGGATGCGCAGCACCAGGAGCAGGATCGCGAACGACCAGGTGGGCCCTTGCCAGACACCGTCGGTGAACCGGCTGCGGAAGCGCCCGCCGCCGAACGGCTCCTGCGCCGACCGGCGCGCGTGCCTGCGTCGTTGCTCGTCTCGACGGTCGCGTCCACGAAGACCCCAGCTCGGTGGTGATGAGAGTCCGGAACGCGGGGTCTGGGCGTTGCCGATCGCTGTCGACGTCGAGTGTGGCACACCGGTGTGCACCGGACGGAGCCGAGGAACGGCTCCCCGCGACACGTCGCACGCGTCGTCGAGGCGGGGCCCACCCCGGAGCCCGCTGGGGTGGGAACGAGGAAGAGGCCGCCCCCGCGACGAGCGGAAGCGGCCTCTGACCTGCGGTTCGTTCGGTCGGGCTGACAGGATTTGAACCTGCGACCCCTTGACCCCCAGTCAAGTGCGCTACCAAGCTGCGCCACAGCCCGAACGCCCCGGATCCACTGCTGTTCCCAGGGCGGCGTGAACACTACCGCAGCCCCACCCGGCCACTGAAACCGGCCACCCGTCGGAGAGGGTGGGGCCATGCAGTTCACCGAGCACGAGATGACCGCCGGCGTGCAGGCGGTGGCGCGGCGCGCCTACGAGGCGATGCCGAAGATGCTGCGCCGGCGCGCGGGTGGCCTGGAGTGGAACGGCCTCAAACGCCACCAGCGGTTCCGCTACATCTCGACCGCGGGGGACCTGGTGCTGCCGGGGCTGGCTGCGCTGCCCGAGCGCCCGGTGGTCGGCCGGAGACCGCAGTTCACGCGCGAGGAGCTCGCGGCCGCCGGGGAGGCGGCCTGCCGGGCCCGCGCGGAGGCGCGTGCCCCCGGTCGGTGGGAGCGCATCGCGGCACGACGCCGACGGCGGCTGGCCGAGGCGTGCGCCGACCAGCTGGCGGTCGCGGTGGCAGCGATGCCGGTGCGGCCTGACCCCGAGGACCCCGAGAGCTTCGTGGTGCCCGACCACCTCTGATCCGGCGCGCCCAGGTGGCGCTGCCTCAGGCGCCGGGCACGATCCGCAGGTCGCGGACGGCGCCGCCGTCGAGCGCGGCGAGCGCCTCCTGGTAGGCGGGGGAGTCGTGGGCGGCCTGCGCGGCCTCGATGCTGTCGAACTCCACCACCACGGTGCGGGTGCGCTGACCGGCCTCGTAGACCTCCTCGGGCATGCCGCGGGCTAGGAAGCGGCCGCCCGCCCCGGTGAGGGCCGGACCGGCCAGCTGGGCGTAGGCCGCCAGCTTCTGCTCGTCGGTGATCTCCACGTACAGGCTGACCCAGTAGGCGCTCATGGGGCCATCATGACCGACGAGCCCGAGCCGGCCGACCCGGGCACGGATCTGCTCAGGTGTGCTGGATGCGCGCCCCGACCGCCTCGGCGATCTCTGGCGTGATGGTGGTGATGCCGTGGTCGGCCGCGGCGTGGGCGACCACCTGGGTCATCAGCTGGTCGCGGTCGGCGTGCTCGAAGTGTGCGGTGCAGCCGGGCATCACGTCTCCGCAGGCGAGCCTGAAGGTCATGGGGTGTCTCCTCGGGGTGGGGTGGTGGAGCCGGAGTCGTGCTGCGGCAGCGGGACGCGCACCCACAGGGCGGTCTGCACGTCGTCCTGCTCGACGCCGATCGAGCCGCCGTGCGCGACGGCGAGCGCGCGCGCCAGGTACAGCCCGATGGTGATGCCGCTGGCGTCGTCGCCGAGGTCAAAGGGCTCGAACAGCGCCTGCAGCGCGGCGGGCGGGATGGGCTCGCCCTCGCGGACCACGCGCAGCTCGATCCAGGGTCCGTCGACGCCCACCTCGACGCGCCGGGCGCGCGGGGCGGGCAGCAGGGAGGCGGCCCACCACAGGTCGCGCAGGACCCGGGGGAACAGCTCCGGGTCGACCTCGACCGCGAGCCCCGAGACGGCGCCGTCGACCTCGGGCACGGCGTCGGGCAGGGACGAGATGAGGGTCGCGACGCCGATCCGCTCGCGCCGCGGGCGCAGGAGTCCCAGCGACGCGGCGGCCAGCAGCTCGACGTCGAAGGTGCGCTCGGCGAGTCGGCCCAGCGCCTCGTGCAGCCGCTGGACCGAGGCGCGGACGTCGTCGGCGGGCAGCTCGTCGTCGAGGAGCAGGCCCACCCACCCCTGCGCGACGGTGAGCGGCGAGCGCACCTCGTGGGCGAAGGCGGCGAGGAAGCGGTCGCGCTGACGGGCGATGTGCCCCTCGGGGCGGTTGGTGACCGCGGCCGTGCCGGCGTCGGTGAAGGCCCGGACCCAGCGGTGGAGCAGCGCGACGTCGACCGACCAGCGGACGGCGACCTCGGCCACGGGCTCCCCGGCCAGGACCTCGAGCACAGCGCTCACGCGCAGGTCGGGTGGCTCCGTGGCGCGACCGCCGGGAAGGCCACGGACCCGACCGCGCAGAGGCAGGGCGCGAGGCGGCGTGGTCCCGTCCGGCACCGCCACCACGACCCTCCTGCACCCCTTCGCAGCTGCTCCGGGTGGAACGCTGTGCGGTGAGCGTATGCCGACGCCCCGACCCGTGTCGGTGCTTCGGTGAAGAGCGCCCCGGCGGGGGCGCGGAGGACCCCGGTCGCCTCAGGTGCGCACGCGCGAGACGCGGAACACCAACCACACGCCGGCGTCGCTCAGGCGTTGCAGCGCTGAGTCGAAACCGCTGGTCAGACGAGTGCTCATGACAACCTCCCAGGGGCCGGAGGAGCGGGGGACGAGTGCGGGTATTCCCAGGCTTCCCCGTTACCCAGCGCGTACACCCTCAGCACCTCGCGGTCTGGACCGCAGCACCCGCTCGAGGCAGGACGGCCGGCGGTCAGGCGAGGTCCGGGTGCGCTCGCCCGTGCACCAGGGGCAGGTCCACGTAGGTGCGCACGCCCGGCGGGGCAGCGCACACGGCCGGCACCGAGTTGACGCAGTGCATCGCCGTCACGACGACGCCCGGGTTGCGCCGCAGTCCCTCGGCGATGCTCGGCGGCTGCCACCCGCGGATGGTCACGAAGGTGTCGGGATCGCCCCGCACCTCCACCTCGAACCGCTCTCCCTCGGGGCCGAACGTCCAGGCCGGCTCCAGGTGGTCCTCACCCATCAACCAGTTGACGGCGACGCGCACCACCACCTGCTCGCCCACCAGGCCCTCCCAGCAGAACCGCTGCCCGGCCACCTGTCCGGGCTCCACGACGCCGATGGGGGAGTCGATGGGTGCGGTGGCCACCGCCAGGTCGAGCGCGCGACGCACCGTGGCCGCGGGCGAGAACCCCAGCACCTCCAGGCACATCCGCACCGATCGCTCGAAGCCGGCCGAGAGCAGGTCGAGCATCGGCCCCGAGCGTGCCTCCTGCGGCGTCGCGCCGAAGCACATGACGTGGCGGACGACGTCAGGGGCGTCGTAGGTGCGGATGTCGCTGAACTCCTCGCCGCGAACGAACGTGACCGCGGAGGTGAGCGCCGAGAAGACCAGCGGGTGCAGGTCCGGCACACCGCCGGGGTTGACGCCGGTGCCGTGCAGGCTGGCACCACCGGCCAGGCACGCCTCCTCCAGCCGTGCCCGCTGGCGCTCCCCGGGGTAGATCCAGGCCACCGGCGTCACCACGTTGATGCCGGCGCGCAGCAAGGTGAGCACCTCGCCGGTGTCGGCGACGAGCGGCGCGTAGATCACGCAGTCGGGCTCGAGGGCCAGGATCTCCGCGACCGACGTGGTGGCACGTACCCCCACGGGCTCGGGCGTGCCGACGATCTCGCCGACGTCGAGCCCGTGCTTGGCCTCCGACCGCACCCAGCAGCCCACCAGCTCGAGCTCGGGATGGGCGAGCACACCCTCGACGGCGGCGCGCCCGACGCCGCCGGTGGCCCACTGGACGACGCGCAGGGTCATCTGCGGAGCATAGGGCGGCGCCTGCCTGCGTGGGTGCGGCTCGGCGAACCGCTGGGTCAGACCGCCGACATGACCCCGACCGAGGTGGGGGAGAAGGCGGGGAAGACCTGGGCCGTGGAGGCGCCGAAGCGGGTGCTGACCACCTCGGAGAGCACGCTGCGGTAGTCGGTCGTGACCAGCAGGTCGGCGTCGGTCTCGTTGGCCAACCCGGGCCAGCGGCCGTAGTAGGTGCCTCCCTTGACGCCGGCACCGGCGACGAGCATGACGTTGCCGTAGCCGTGGTCGAGCCCGAAGTTGGCGTTCTCCTTCACCCGGCGGCCGAACTCGCTGATGGTCACCACGGTCACCTTCGACGCCTGCGAGCCGAGGTCACCGAAGAAGGCGGCCAGCGAGCCGGCGAGGTCCTCCACGTTGCGGTTCATCCGGCCCCACTCGGCGGTGCCGAGGTCGGAGTGGTGGTCCCAGTCGCCCTGGTCGACGGTCAACACCTCCACCCCGACGTCGCCGCGGATGATCCGCGCGACCTCGGAGAGCGCGCGACCCAGGTCGGTGCGCGGGTAGGCGGCGACGCCGTCGTTGGTCCGCGTCACGGGGGCGAACTCCTTGACGGCGGTGAACGCCGAGCGCATGGCCTTGCCCAGCGGGCCGTCGTGGTCGTCCCACAGCGTGTGCAGCGAGGAGACCCGCCCGCCGTTCTTGTCGTACTGGTCGTCGCCGGGGATCTTCATGCTCTCGACGTCCGCGGCCGACATCACGTCGGCGTTGCCGTACATCGAGGCGGGCAGCACCCCGCCACCGATGCTGAAGGCCTGCAGCGGCGACTCGCCCGGCAGCTGGCCGACGAGTCGGTTGAGCCACCCCTGGCGGGTGGAGGAGCCGGGGTCGGCGTCCTCGAGCTCCTCCATCGCCGAGAAGTGGCTGCGGTTGGCCACCGGCAGCCCGGTGGCCTGCACGGCCGCGATGCGGCCCGCGTTCCACATCGGCAGCAGGGGCGCCATCTTGGGGTGCAGCCCGAACATCCCGTCCTTGGCCAGCAGGCGGTCCGAGGGGATCGCGATGCGCGGTCGCGCCGCGTAGTACACCGGGTCGCCGTGCGGCACGACCATCGAGAGACCGTCGGCGGCGCCGCGCAGCGAGAGCACGACCAGCACCGAGTCGGCCGAGGCGGCCCGCGCCGGGGCGGCGGTCACCACCGCCGAGCCGACGACGGCGGTGGCGCCGGCCAGGGCGACGCCGCGGAACAGTCCGCGGCGCGACATGCCGGCGTACTCGGTGCAGCAGGCCGCGGTCGCGGCGCTGACGCCTGCCGAGGTGGGGGAGGTGGGCGTGAGGGTCATCGGGTCACCTGCTCAGGTGGGTGGGGGAGTCGAGGACGGTGGTGAGGACACGCTGGAAGTTCCACTTGACGACGCCGTGCTCGGCGTTGATCACGGTGTCGCGCTTGACGTCGACCGCCTCGCAGCAGGCCTTCAGCAGCGCGTCGGAGGCCGGCTGGTGCAGCATCTGGCGGGAGAGGTGGTCGACCAGGCGGGCGAAGGTGAGGGGCTTGCGGACGCGCTGGGGGCGGGTGGTCGCCGACGACCGGCCCCGACCGTTCTTGCCGCGCTTGCCCTTGCCGTTCTTGCCCCTCCTGCCCTTCTTGCTGTCAGCCTTCGCGGGCACCTGCACGGTCTTGTACTCGGCCGGCGGGAACCAGTCGGTGGGCTGGCGGTAGGTGATGCCGTCCTTGGGCCACCAGCGACCCGACATGGCGTAGTGCAGGTCGAAGGAGGCCATCAGCCGCGAGGGGGAGGACCACGAGGCGTTGTCGATGGGCTGGCCGTCGGGCTGGGGCCAGTGGAAAGGGCGCGCCCCCACCGAGCTGGCCTGCCACAGCGCCACGTTGGCGGCGTGGTTGCGACCGGCGTTGCCCGCCGGCGGCTTGCTCAGCGTGACGCCGAGCGCGCGGTAGGTGGCCACCACGTCCTCGCCGGGGTCGCGCACCTTCGCGCCCGCCGCGCCCTTGAACTCAGGCGTCGCCACGAGCGCGCGCAGCACGGCGCTGATGTCGGTGCCCGAGGAGAGGTAGGTCTGCGCGAGCTTCTCGACCAGCGAGTCCGGCACGTCGTCGCGGACGAACTTGACCGCCAGCTTGCGGGCGATCCGGCGCGCGGTCTGCGGGTGCCGGGCGAGGTAGGAGAGGTAGCGACGGGTGACCTCGCGACCGTCCGGGTCGGCGTTGGCGTCGCTGAACCCCATGACGGTCACGGGCCCGGTCCAGTGCCGCTCGGGCTTGTAGGCCGCTGCCCAGGTCTTCCAGAGGTCGACCGACCAGCCGGTGAGGATGCGCGCGGATCCCTTGACGTCGTCCTCGCCGTAGTGGCCGCGGCCCACGGTGTGCAGCTCGAGCAGCTCCCGGCCGAGGTTCTCGTTCGGTGCGCTCTTCGTGGAGACCGCGTTGTTGAGGTAGATGCCCATCGCGGGGTGGGTGATCGTGGCGAAGAGCAGGTCCTCGAAACGGCCGAGCGCGTGCTCGCGCACCACGCGGTCGTACGCGGTGCGGTAGGTGAAGGCGGCGTCGCCGTTGGCCGGCACGTTGAGGTGGTGCAGCCAGAACTCGGTCATGATCTCGTGCACCTGGCGGTTGCTGCGCATCCGGCGAGCGAGGCACCAGCGCTGGTAGTTCTCCATCACTTGCCAGCCGCCCTCGACCTCCTGCACCTGGCGCTGCCACAGGTCTGCGGCGGAGCGGTCCAGGCTCGGCCACCAGCCGTCCAGCTCGGCACCGGCGCCGTCGGGCACGCGGGTGTGGTCCAGCTGGCGGTCGAACCAGGCGCGGGCGCCGCCAGCCGTGCGCACCGACTCGGCCAGCGCCGGGGTGATGCCGTAGGAGAACCGGCTCACCAGGTGGCGGTCGGGCGCCGAGAGCAGGCGTGTGGTCTCCGCGGGCGCCGCAGCGGCGGCCGCGTCGGGCACGGCCATCCGCGAGGTCAGGCCGACGGCGACGCCGGTGGCGGCCATGCCCTGCAGCAGCAGGCGGCGGCCGGGGAGCGGGAGCGTCGGCTGCTGCTGGCCAGTGGTGGTGCGGGTGGTGGCGTGGGTGTTGGTGCGGATGGTGGTGCGTGGGGTCGACAGGGTCGCGTGGTCCATGGGGGGAGCTCCTCGGGGTGGGGGGCTCGACGCGGGATGGGGGGTGGGGTGCGTCGACCCGATGAGTGAGAGGCAGCGTAGGGAGCGCCGACCCCGCTCGTCAGCGGCTGCGCGACCGGATGACCCGGAATGACTAGAGGGTGTGCCCGACCGACCGGCCGCCACGACTCCAGGAGCACCCGTGGAGGGGTCTGGAGGGTCTGCCGGACCAGACCGGTCGCCGCCCGTGAGTCGTCGTCCGCGTGCTGTGCAGGGTGGCTTCCGTCGACCGCCGGGGCGCGTTCACTAGGGTCGTGCTCGTGGTGGACGAGGCGGCGCAGGACGGCACGGCGCGCGACGCCGGTCTCTGGACGGTGCCCAACGCGCTGAGCGCGCTCCGGTTGGCCCTGGTGCCGGTGTTCCTGTGGCTGGTGCTGGGCCCGGAGGAGGACGGCTGGGCGCTCGCGGTGCTCATGTTCTCCGGCATCACCGACTGGCTCGACGGCTGGTTGGCGCGGCGGCTGGACCAGTACTCCGTCGTGGGCCAGATCCTCGACCCCGTCGCGGACCGGCTCTACATCCTGGCCGTCGTGCTCGGTCTGGCGCTGCGCGAGGTCATCCCCTGGTGGCTGGCGATCTCGCTGCCGCTGCGCGACCTGCTCATGTGGGGCCTGGTGCCCATCCTGCGCACCCGCGGGTACAGCTCGCTGCCCGTGCACTTCCTGGGCAAGGCGGCCACCTTCAACCTCCTCTACGCCTTCCCGCTGCTCCTGCTGGGCGACGGCGAGGGCGTGGTGGCCAGCCTGGCGCAGGTCTTCGGCTGGGCCTTCGCCTTCTGGGGCGTCGGCCTGTACTGGTGGGCCGGGGTGCTCTACGCCTGGCAGGTGCGCACCCTGGTGGTGACGACGCCGCGCCGCGCGGTGGCGCCCGATGGCTGACCGGCCGCGGCCGGCGGCACAGGCGCCGGCCGGCGACACCGACTCCGAGCGCCCGGGCCCGCCCCCGCTGCCCGAGCGCGTCACCCTGCCCCTGCTGACCCTGATCACCCAGCAGTCGCTCGACGAGGACTACCGCTGGGCGGCCGAGCGCCGGCGGGCCGCCCGGGCGCAGTCGGGCACTGACACCGACACCGACACCAGCGCATCCGTGGCGCGACCCGCTGGAGGGCGTGCCGGCGGGCTGGCGGCCGCCGCCGTGGTCGCGGTCTTCGGCGTCATGGTCACCGTGGCGTTCGTGCAGACCTCGCGTCAGGAGGACGTCTCGGACGCCAGTCGCACCACGCTCATCTCGCGCATCGACGGGCAGCGCGAGCGCGTCGACGCCGTGCAGGCAGACCTCGTCGCGCTGCGCACGGCCAACGCCGGGCTGCAGGACCAGGCGACGACGCTCGACGACGACGAGCAGGCCGTCGAGGCCCGCCTGCGCCGCCTGCAGGTGCGCACCGGCTTCGTGCCGGTGCGGGGCGAGGGCGTGCGGGTCGTCGTCGAGGAGAACCCCGCGGCGGTCGAGCCGGAGGAGCGGGTCTCCGACCTCGACCTCACCCTGCTCGTCAACGCGCTGTGGAGCGCCGGCGCCGAGGCCGTCTCCGTGAACGGCCAGCGGGTGACCGCGCTCACCGCCATCCGCACCTCGGGCGACCCGATCAAGGTCAACAGCATCGGCATCGCAGCGCCGTACACGGTGCTGGCGATCGGTGACAGCGCGCAGCTGCAGGCCGACTTCTACGACACCGGCAGCGGTCTGGCCTTCGACGGGATCGCCCGGGCGCTGGGGTTCACCTACGAGCTGAGCGGAGATGATGAACTGTCCCTGCCCGCGGGTCCCGGTCGCTTCGAGCAGCTCCGGTTCGCTCGCGACCCCGAGGCCCCACCCATCGACACCCGTCCCGACGACCAGCGAGGAGGCCGTGCCCCGTGATCGCCGCCCTGGGCCTGCTCGTCGGCGTCGTGCTGGGCCTGCTGCTGCAGCCCGACGTGCCGGTCGGCCTCGAGCCGTACCTGCCGATCGCCGTGGTGGCCGCGCTCGACGCCGTCTTCGGGGCGCTGCGCGCCTACCTGGACGGGATCTTCGACGACAAGGTCTTCGTGATCTCGTTCGTGAGCAACGTCGTCATCGCCGCCGGCATCGTCTACGTGGGTGACCGGCTCGGCGTGGGCGGGCAGCTCTCGACCGGCGTCATCGTCGTGCTCGGCATCCGGATCTTCTCCAACGTCGCCGCGATCCGCCGGCACCTGTTCCATGCCTGAGCACGCGCCCGAGCAGGAGCCCGAGCAGGAGCCCGAGCCCGTCGCCGGGCCCACGGCGGGCCCGCCCGATCCCGCCAGCGGGCGTGCCCGCCTGCGCCACGCGCTCCTGGCCCCCACGCAGCGCCAGGTGGTCGTCGCACTGCTGCTGGCCCTGCTCGGCTTCGCCGTGGTCACCCAGGTGCGCGACAACCAGGTGGACGACTCCTACGCTGGGCTGCGCCAGCAGGACCTCATCGACGTGCTGAGCGGTCTGTCGGGCGCGCGTCAGCGCGCCGAGGCCGAGCGCACCCGGCTCGAGCGGCTGCGCGACGACCTCCAGTCCGACACCAGCCGGCGCCAGGCGGCGCTGCAGCAGGCCGAGACCGAGGCCGACGCCCTCGCGATCCTGGGTGGGCTGGTGCCGGTCACCGGCAGCGGCGTGCGCATCGTCATCAGCGAGGAGACCGGCCGGGTGCGGCTGGGGTCGCTCCTCGACGTCGTCCAGGAGCTGCGCACCGTGGGCGCCGAGGCGATCGCCGTCAACGGCGAGGTGCGGGTGGTCGCCCAGACGTCCTTCGAGGAGGTCGAGGGCGGGTTCCTCATCGACGGCGAGGTGCTGGAGCCGCCGTACGTGATCGACGTGATCGGCGAGCCCGCGCTGCTCTCGGAGGCGATCTCCTTCATCGACGGCCCCGCCCGCGCGATCCGTCGCGACGGGGGCGAGGTGACCGTCGAGGAGCTCAGCTCGCTCGACATCGAGGCCGTGCGCGAGCCGGTCACTCCCGAGTTCGCCGAGGAAGTCCCGGGGGAGTAGCCGCCGGGTCGGTCCAGGGCGGTCGGGCCAGGGCAGTAGGGTCGGCGCGAGCCCGCGCCCCCCGCGCGGAGCCGCCGACGGCCCACTGTCGACAGGAGCCCCCGTGTATCCCGCAGACCTGAAGTACACCGCCGAGCACGAGTGGCTCCGCACCCCCGGCGAGCACGAGGGCTCGGTCCGGGTCGGCATCACCGAGTACGCGCAGGACGCCCTCGGTGACATCGTCTACGTCTCCCTGCCCGAGGTCGGCACCACGGTCGCGGCCGGCGCGCCCTGCGGCGAGCTGGAGTCGACCAAGTCGGTCAGCGACGTCTACGCACCCGTCGAGGGCGAGGTGGTCGCGCGCAACGAGGCCCTCGACGCGACCCCCGAGCTGGTCAACAACGACCCCTACCAGGGCGGCTGGCTCTTCGAGATCGTGCCCACCGACCCGGCCGCCGTCGAGGCGCTGCTGGACGCCGAGGCCTACCAGGCCACGCTGGACGGCTGAGTCACCCCTGGTCTCGGTCACCCAGTCTCGGCGGGCCGGTCCGCACCGGCCCGGCGGCTGATAGGTTCGGCGCAACGCTCAACCTCAGCCCACGCCTGAGGGTTGGCGCCCGCACGCAGCCCGCGTACCACCCGCGAACCAGCAGCAACCGGAGGGGACCACGATGCCGTTCTGCACCGCCTGTGGCAGACAGAATCCCGACGACGCCCGGTTCTGCGCGCAGTGCGGCACCAAGCTGCTCGCGGTGTCCGCGGGCGAGGACACCGGCTCGGCCGAGGCGGTCGGCGAGACCACCGCGACGATCCAGATCGCGGCCGCCGCCGACAAGGTCGAGACCTCCGACCGGGCGCTGAACGCCGTCGACGCCGCCGCGGTCGACGCGCTGCCGCAGGGCAGTGCCCTGCTCGTCGTGCAGAAGGGTCCCGGCGCCGGCAGCCGATTCCTGCTCGACGTCGACGAGGTGCACGCCGGGCGCCACCCCGACAGCGAGATCTTCCTCGACGACGTGACCGTCTCGCGCCGCCACGCGGTGTTCCACCGCACCGGCGGCACCTTCGAGGTCAGCGACGTCGGCAGCCTCAACGGCACCTACGTCAACCGCGACCGCATCGAGAAGCACGCCCTCAGCGACGGCGACGAGGTGCAGATCGGCAAGTACCGCCTCGTGTTCTTCTCCGGGCACGAGAGCGCCTGAGCGTGACTCCGGCCCCGGAGCCCTCCTCGAGGCCGGGCCCCGAGCAGGTCGACGGCCTCGAGGGCGGGGCGCGCCTGACGATCGGCCAGGTGCTCGACGAGCTGCGCGGCGACTTCCCCTCCGTCACGATCCCCAAGATCCGGTTCCTGGAGGACAAGGGGCTGATCAAGCCCGAGCGCACCCCCGCCGGCTACCGCAAGTTCGCGCGTGCCGACGTCGACCGGCTGCGCTACGTGCTGCGCATGCAGCGCGACCACTACCTGCCGCTGAAGGTGATCGGCGAGCACCTGGACGCGATCGACCGCGGCCTCGAGCCGCCGCCCATCGACGGCGTGGTGCCCGTGGTGCCCACGGTGGCGCTCGCCGCCGACGGGTTGCCCAGCCCGGAGTCCTTCCGTCGCCGCGACCCGCTGCGACTCTCGCGCCGCGAGCTGCTCAAGGTGGCGGGGATCGAGGAGTCGCTGCTCGACCAGCTCGAGCAGTTCGGGCTGCTCAGCGCACGCCCCGGCACCGGGCACTACGACACCGACGCGCTGGTGATCGCGCGCACCGCACGTGAGCTCGCGGACTTCGGCTTCGAGCCCCGCCACCTGCGCGCCTTCCGCGCCGCCGCGGACCGTGAGGTGGGTCTGGTCGAGCAGGTCGTGGCGCCGCTGGCGCGCGGCCGTGACGCGGCTGCCGCCGCCCGAGCGGAGGAGGCCGTGAGCGAGATCGCCGCCCTCTCGGTGCGCCTGCACGCCACCTTGGTCAAGGCCGGTCTGCGCCGCGGCTGACCCGTGCCCAGGGTCTGCGAGAGGGCCCGGCTCGAGCCACCCACCCGGGAGTAGGGTGATCACGTGCGCGAAGTAGACGTGATGGGTGTCCGGGTCGAGATGCCGTCCAACCAGCCGATCGTGCTGCTGCGCGAGGTCTCGGGCGAGCGCTACCTGCCGATCTGGATCGGCGCCGTGGAGGCCACCGCGATCGCCTTCGCCCAGCAGGGTGTGGTGCCCCCGCGGCCGCTGACGCACGACCTGCTCAAGGACGTGCTCGAGGCCACCGGCAACGAGCTCACCGCCGTGCGGATCACCGACGTGCGCGACAACGTCTTCTTCGCGACGCTCGTGCTCTCCTCGGGCGCCGAGGTCAGCGCGCGTCCCTCGGACTCCATCGCCCTGGCGCTGCGCACCGGCACCACCATCTTCTGCTCCGAGGAGGTGCTCGACGAGGCCGGCCTCGCCGTGCCCGCCGAGCAGGAGGACGAGGTCGAGAAGTTCCGCGAGTTCCTCGACCACGTCACCCCCGAAGACTTCGAGTGAGCAGTGCCCTGCGAGGCACGAGCAGGGCGCGTCGCTCACTCGGGTTGAGCGAGCCCGCGGGTGAGCCTGCGAACCCGCGTCAGGCGAGTCGAAACCGCCCGGCTCAGGACCGAGCGCTCAGCACCGACGAGCAGCGGGCCCCGAGGTTCCCCACCCGACACGCCGGTCTCCTCTTTGACGGGGTGGGACCGGCGGCCTACCTTGAACTGTCTTCGTTGTAACTCCCAGCGTGTGATTGCCCTCCGGGCCGCGCTGCCTTCCTTGGAGCTACGCACAACGGAGGAGACCCCGCGGAGGACGCAGTGACCGACCAGACGCAGCCCGGTGCCGGAGCCGAGAAGGCCCCCGAGCCGGCGCACGCCCAGGCCGCGGAGGCAGCCGACGAGCAGGGACTGCTCTTCACCGACGACGTCTCCCCACTGCCGAGCGACCGCGGCTACCGCGGCCCGACCGCGTGCAACGCGGCCGGGATCACCTACCGCCAGCTCGACTACTGGGCCCGCACCGGCCTGATCGAGCCCGAGGTGCGCGGCGCCAAGGGGTCGGGCTCGCAGCGGCTCTACTCCTTCCGCGACATCCTGATCCTCAAGATCATCAAGCGCCTGCTCGACGCCGGCGTCTCGCTGCAGCAGATCCGCACCGCGGTCACCCACCTGCGCGAGCGCGGCACCGACGACCTGACCCGCGTGACGCTGATGAGCGACGGCGCCTCGGTGTACGAGTGCACCAGCAACGACGAGGTCATCGACCTGCTCCAGGGCGGCCAGGGCGTCTTCGGCATCGCCATCGGCGGCGTGTGGCGCGAGCTGGAGGGCACGCTGGTCGAGCTGCCCAGCGAGCGCGCCGACGAGCCTGCGGCCACCACCCCATCCGCCAGTGACGAGCTGGCGGCACGTCGCGCACGCCGCACCGGCTGACGACACCGGTCCGCGACATCCGGCAGAAACCGGCCTGACACCGCTCGGCTGGTAGATTCGGCCCCGCTGACTCATCCCGCACGGGAGAGTCTCCGCGGGGCCGTCTCGCTGTCCAGGCAGTGGAGGTCCGCGCGGAGCGCCGAAGGGGCAAATCCTCCCCGGAACCTCTCAGGCGCCCGGACCGTGCGGGCCAGGCAACTGTGGAGCCCGCGCCGCGCGAGTGGCGGGTGGTGACAGAGGGGGAGGGCACCTGACCGACCCCGATGTCCCACCAGGAGCCCCCGTGTCCGACCACCCCACCCTGGCCGAGCTCGACGCCGCCAGCCCGTTCGTCGACCGTCACATCGGGCTGCGCCCGGGCGACGTCGCCACGATGCTCGACCGGCTGGGCTTCGGCTCGCTGGGCGCACTGATGGACGCGGCGGTGCCCGGCGGCATCCGCAGCGCCGGCGACCTCGCGCTGCCGGCCGCCCTCTCGGAGGAGGCGACCGCCAAGCAGCTGCGCGCGCTGGCCGCGGCCAACCGCCCCGGTGAGGCGATGATCGGCCTCGGGTACCACGGCACGATCACCCCCGCCGTCATCCGCCGCAACGTGCTCGAGGACCCCAGCTGGTACACGGCGTACACGCCCTACCAGCCCGAGATCAGTCAGGGCCGGCTCGAGGCGCTGATCAATTTCCAGACCGTCGTGGGCGACCTCACCGGGCTGCCCACCGCCAACGCCTCGCTGCTCGACGAGGGCACCGCCGCGGCGGAGGCCATGACGCTCGTGCGCCGCGCCAAGCGCGGTGCCACCGGCCCGTTCGTCGTCGACGCCGACGCGCTGCCGCAGACCATCGCGGTGGTGCGCACCCGCGCCGAGGCGATGGGCATCGAGGTCGTCGTGGCCGACCTCGCCGAGGGGTGGCCCGCCGACCTGCCCGAGGCCGTCTCGGGTGCCCTGCTGCAGTACCCCGGCGCCTCGGGACGGGTGGTGGACCCCCGCCCGCTCATCGAGGCCGTGCACGAGCGTGGAGGTCTGGCCGTCGTCGCCGCCGACCTGCTGGCCCTGACCGTGCTCGAGGCGCCGGGTGCGATGGGCGCCGACGTGGTGGTCGGCTCCTCGCAGCGCTTCGGCGTCCCGCTCTTCTACGGCGGCCCGCACGCCGGCTTCATGGCGGTGGGTCAGGGCCTCGAGCGGCACCTGCCGGGTCGTCTGGTGGGTGTCTCGGTCGACGCCGAGGGCCGCCCGGCCTACCGCCTGGCGCTGCAGACCCGCGAGCAGCACATCCGGCGCGACAAGGCCACCTCCAACATCTGCACCGCGCAGGTGCTGCTGGCCGTCGTCGCCTCCATGTACGCCGTCTACCACGGCCCCGAGGGGCTGCGGGCGATCGCGACGCGCACCCACCGCTACGCCGCGGTGCTGGCGACGGCCCTGCGGGCCGGCGGCGTGACGGTGCGGCACGAGGAGTTCTTCGACACCCTGACCGTGGAGGTGCCCGGCCGCGCCGCCGAGGTGGTGGCCGCGGCCCGGGCGCTGCGCGTGCACCTGCGCCACGTCGACGACGACACCGTCGGGATCAGCACCTCCGAGGCCACCACCCGCTCCTCGATCGGGTCGGTGCTGCGGGCCTTCGGGGTCGAGGCCGACCTCGGCGCGCTCGACGCCGCCGCCGGCGAGGCTCTCCCGGCCGCGTTGCGCCGCGAGACGCCCTACCTGACCCACGAGGTGTTCTCGAGCCACCACAGCGAGACGCAGATGCTGCGCTATCTGCACCGGCTCAGCGCCCGCGACTACGCGCTGGACCGCGGCATGATCCCGCTGGGCTCCTGCACCATGAAGCTCAACGCCACCACTGAGATGGAGCCGGTCTCGCTGCCCGGTTTCGCCGACCTGCACCCCTTCGCGCCCGCCGAGGACGCCGCCGGCTACCGCCAGCTGGTCACCGAGCTCGAGGGCTGGCTGGCCGAGGTGACTGGCTACGACCGGGTCTCGATCCAGCCCAACGCCGGCTCGCAGGGCGAGCTCGCCGGGCTGCTGGCCATCCGGGGCTACCACCACGGCCGAGGCGACCAGCAGCGCGACGTCTGCCTGATCCCCTCCTCGGCGCACGGCACCAACGCCGCCTCGGCCGTGATGGCCGGCATGCGCGTGGTCGTCGTCAAGTCCGCCGAGGACGGCGGCGTCGACCTTGCCGACCTGCGCGCGCGCTGCGAGGAGCACGCCGACACCCTGGCCGCGATCATGGTCACCTACCCCTCCACGCACGGCGCCTACGAGGAGTCGATCACCGAGCTGTGCGAGGTGGTGCACGCCCACGGCGGTCAGGTCTACGTCGACGGCGCCAACCTCAACGCGCTGCTCGGCTACGCCAAGCCCGGCGAGTTCGGCGGCGACGTCTCGCACCTGAACCTGCACAAGACCTTCTGCATCCCGCACGGCGGTGGCGGTCCCGGCGTCGGGCCGGTGGCGGTGCGCGAGCACCTGGCGCCCTACCTGCCCTCGCACGACCACCACCCCGAGGAGGCCAAGCGCGCCGGCATCGGCCCGATCAGCGCAGCCCCCTACGGATCGGCCGGCATCCTGCCGATCTCGTGGGCCTACGTGCGGATGATGGGCGCCGAGGGCCTCACCCGCGCCACCGCGAGTGCGGTGCTCTCGGCCAACTACGTGGCCGCCCGCCTGGGCGAGCACTTCCCGGTGCTCTACCGCGGGCACGGCGACCTGGTGGCCCACGAGTGCATCCTCGACGTCCGCGGCATCACCAAGGAGACCGGCGTGAGCGTCGACGACGTCGCCAAGCGGCTGGTCGACTACGGGTTCCACGCCCCGACCATGTCGTTCCCCGTCGCCGGCACGCTGATGGTCGAGCCCACCGAGTCCGAGGACCTCGCCGAGATCGACCGCTTCTGCGACGCGATGATCGCGATCAAGGCCGAGATCGACCGGGTGGCGGCGGGGGAGTGGACCCCCGAGGAGTCGCCGCTGCGCGGTGCACCGCACACCTCGCGGGCGCTCGTCGGCGAGTGGGACCGCGCCTACTCGCGCGAGCTCGCCGTGTTCCCGGCCGGCATCAGCCCCGACAAGTACTGGCCGCCGGTGGGGCGCATCGACCAGGCCTACGGCGACCGCAACCTGCAGTGCTCCTGCCCGCCGCTGGAGGCGTTCGCGGAGTGACCGAGCCGCTGCTGCCCGGTACCGCCCGCGCGCTGGAGGTGCTGCTCGCCGAGGCCCAGCGCCGCGGGCGGCTGCCCTCGGTGGTGGCCGGCGTCGTGCGCGACGGTCAGCCGGCCTGGTGCGGTGCGCGGGGTCGCGCCGTCCGGGCCGGCGAGCAGTCGCGCGGCACCGCCGACACCCAGTACAAGATCGGCTCGGTCACCAAGACCATGACGGCGGCGCTGGTGCTGCTCGCGCGCGAGCGCGGCGAGCTGGCGCTGGGTGACCCGCTGGTGCGCTACGTGCCCGACGCGCCGTTCCCCGACGCCACGCTGCGCTCGTTGCTGAGCCACTCCGCCGGCCTCTCGGCCGAGCCGGCAGGGGAGTGGTGGGAGCGCTCGCGCGGCGGCGACTGGACCGCCCTGGCGACGGCGCACGAGGGAGCGCGGCCGGTGCTCGAGCCCGGCGGGCAGTTCCACTACACCAACCTGGGCTTCGGTCTGCTGGGCGAGGTGGCGGCACGGGTGAGCGGTCAGGGCTGGTGGGAGGCGCTGCAGGAGCAGGTGCTCACCCCGCTCGGCATGACGCGCACCAGCTACCACCACCAGGCGCCGCACGCCGAGGGGTTCGCCGTCGACGCGCTCACCGACGAGCTGGTGCCCGAGCCGCTGCCCGACACCGGGGCGATGGCGCCGGCCGGCCAGCTGTGGAGCACGGTCACCGACCTCGCCACCTGGCTGCGTGCCCTCGTCGACCCCGCCGCCTCGGTGCTCTCGGAGCAGACGCTGCGGGAGCTGCGCACCCCGCTGGCCGGTGCACCCGAGGACCGCAGCGGCACCAGCTGGGGCCTCGGCGTGCACGTGGTGCGCGACCGCGGCCGGGTGCTGGTCGGGCACGGCGGCTCGATGCCGGGGTTCGTGTGCGGCGCCGAGATCGACGTCGACAGCCGGGTGGGCGCGGTGGTGCTGAGCAACGGCGCGTACGGGCTGGGCGACCTGACCCGGCGACTGCTGCAGGCCACCCTCGAGCACGAGCCCGCGCTCGGCGCGGAGTGGCAGCCGGCCTCACAGGTGCCCGACGACGCCCGTGACGTGCTGGGCACCTGGCACTGGGGCCACGCCCCGTCGCGGATCCGCTGGACCGGCGGCGAGCTGGTGCTGGAGCCCGTCGGCGGCTCGGGCCGGCTGATGGCCTTCCGGCACGCCGGCCCCGACACCTGGGTGGGCACCCGCGCCTACCTCACCGGCGAGACCCTGCGGCCCGTGCGCCGCTCCGACGGCAGCGTCAGCCACCTCGAGGCCGCCACGTTCGTCTACACCCGGGTGCCCTACGACCCGCAGGCTCCGATCCCCGGCGGCGCTCCAGGGCGATAGTCCGTAGCAGATCGGTCGTGGAACCGGTCCCGGCACGACCACACTGCTGCGGACTATCGCCCATGGCTCCCGCTAGCGGCCCGAGACGAGGCGTCCCTGGTCGCGGTAGCCGCGGCGGTAGCTGACCGCGTACCAACGGCCCCGGGCCACCGGCAGGGTGATCCTGGTGGCCTGCCCGGGGCGGACGCTGCCGCCCGTGGTCGTCTCCGAGTTGCCCTCGCGCCACGAGTAGTAGACGTCGACCCCGAAGCTCTGGGTGTTGCGGACGACGAAGGTGCGGGGCTTGCCGGGGACGGACGTCACGGTCATCGGCCGGGGACGCAGCACCTGCACCCGCACCGTCGCCGGTCGCAGCGACCTGGTGTCGCACGCGTAGTAGGTGGCCTCCAGCGTCTGACCGGCGCTGCTGCGCGCCGCCCGCACCACCAGGTCTCCGCGGTTGGCATCGCCGAAGAAGAACGGGTCCTCCTCCTCGTACCAGGGCCGCGGCTCGTAGGCGCGCAATCCACGGTCCACGGCACCGATCCGGCAGATCTCCAACGCGTCTCCGTCGGCGTCGGCGTCGTTGTCCAGCACGGAGAGCATCCGCGTGCCACCCGCGTACATCGTGATGACGTCGTCCCGCGTGGTCGGTGGCGTGTCGGCCACCTCGCGCGCCGACGCCGCCGGAGCCGAGAGCAGGAGTGCCGGCACGACGGCCAGGACCGCGGCCCTGCGTGCGCGCGTGTCAGCCACGGGCCACCGCCCAGCGCGGCGCGGCCGCGGAGCCGGACCCGCCGCGCGGGTCACCGCGCCATCCGGTGTCCTCGACGCGCCCCCGGTCGACCAGGCCCAGCTTGTTGCTGCCGACCACCCAGCTGATGGTGCGGTAGTGCACCCGCACCGAGACGGTGGAGCCGGGACGCAGCGCCTTGCGCTTGAGGAACCGGAGCGGGTCGCGGCTCACCGCGTAGAACTGCATGCGGAACTCGGAGGGGTTGGTCACGCGCAGCACACCCGGCTTGCCGCGCACAGCGCGCACGGTGATCTCGGGTCGCTCACCGACCTGGACCAGCAACGTGGCGGGGACGACGTGCTCGAAGTCGCACACGTAGTAGGTCAACCGGAACGTGCGCGCCCGCGTGCCTCGCGGGACGGCGACGTCGAGGGTGCCGTCCTCCGAGACGAAGGGGGCGTCGTCGGGGTCGAGGTCGTAGCCGTCCCCGACCAGGAGGCCGCTCGGCACCGCTCCGAGGCGGCACACCGCGAGGTCGTCGCCGTCGGGGTCGGTGTCGTTGGCGAGCAGGTCGACCTCGGCCCGGCCACCGGGGAAGACCTCCACCTGGTCGTCCACGGGCGTCGGGGGTGCGTTGCTGCCGGGGGCCGCGGCGTGCGCCGCCCCCGGTACCAGGCCGGTCAGGCTGGTGGTCACTGCTGCTGCAGCCAGCAGCGCTGCGGCTCGACGGCGTCCGTCGGTCAAGGTCCCTCCCCAGGGCTCGTGCCTGGGCTCCCCCCGAGGCGTCGCCGGACTCTAGAACACCCTCACCGCCGCGCGCGGCGGAATCGCCGACGTGTGAACGTATCGATTCATCGGTCGACTCACCGCGCTTGCGAGGCGCTCGACATGTTGAAGTCCGGCACCCGCAGCGCCGGGGTGGCGGTGCGCGAGAAGTAGTCGTCGCCCCACTCGCGGCTGAAGCTGGGCACGGTGGCCGAGGCGTGGCTGAAGCGGCGCAGCAGGTCGACGGGGCTCTCGTTGAACCGGAAGTTGTTGACCGAGCCGGTCACCTCGCCGTTCTCCACCAGGTAGACGCCGTCGCGGGTCAGACCGGTGAGCAGCAGCGTCTGCGGGTCGACCTCGCGGATGTACCACAGGCAGGTGAGCAGCAACCCGCGCTCGGTGCCGGCGACGAGGTCCTCGACCGAGCCCTGGCCCCCGTCGACCTCGAGCAGGAGGTTGTCGACGGCGGGGGTGACCGGGAGCCCCGTCAGACCGGCGGAGTGACGGGTCTGCAGCAGCGAGACCAGCTCGCCGTCACGGATCCAGTCGGTCGGGGTCAGCGGCAGTCCGTTGTCGAAGACCGACGACTCGTTGCCCGACGAGCCGGCGACGACGAACGGCGCGCACTCCAGACCGGGGTGCGCCGGGTCGGAGCGCAGGTGCACCCCGGGCGCGGTGATCTGCTCACCCACCCGGGTGCCGCCGCCACGTCGGCTGTAGACCGACTGGCCCTCGTGCGCCACGCGGGCGCCGGCGTACCAGTAGGCGTCGATCATCAGGTCGGCCACGGCCGAGGGCGGCAGGATCGTGTCGTAGCGCCCGGCCGGCAGGTCGACGCTGCGGGCCCCCCAGGCCAGGCGGCGCGCCAGCTCGGCCTCCAGCGCCAGGGCGTCGACGCCGGCGAAGTCACGGGTGGCGCCGCCCACCCAGGCGCTCTCGGTGAGCGCGGAGTTCTTGCCGGTGCAGCCGTAGTGGCCGGTGGGTTGCACGTGGCGCAGGCGCAGCCCCGTCGTCGAGGCCAGGTAGGTGGTGGTGACGCGGTGGTCGACGAAGCCGTAGAGGATCCGCCCGCCGTCGCCGGCGCGGCCGAACGCCTCGCCCAGGGCGGGCGCGAAGTCGTCGTAGACGTGGATGTCGGTCGGCACCGGTGCCTCGGCCCAGTCGTCGCTGGCCCGGTCGCGCACCAGCTCCTGGGCGTCCTCGGCGGGGGAGGCCGCCCGGGCCGCCCGGTCGGCGGCGTCGACCAGGGCGCTCACCTGCGCCTGGGTGGAGGCGCTGCCCGAGACCGACCCCGTGGCCACACCGCCGGTGGTGCGCACGAACGAGACGACGGTGACCGAGACGCCGTGCATGACGCCGTTGGTGGTGAGCGTGTTGCCCGCCCAGCGCAGGTTGGCGGCGGTGCTGTCGCGCACGATGACGACGCAGTCGTCGGCCACCGAGGTGGCGACGGCGTGCTCGGCGAGCGCCTGGGGCGTGATGCTCTCGACGGTGCCCATCACTGACCACCCTCCTCGCGGGTGTTGAGGATCCGGACCTCGCGGAACAGCGAGGTCGGGCAACCGTGGCTGACGGCGGCGACCTGGCCCGGCTGGGCCTTGCCGCAGTTGAACGCGCCGCCCAGCTCCCAGGTCTGCGGGCCGCCGACGGCCTCCAGCGATCCCCAGAAGTCGGTCGTGGTGGCCTGGTAGGCGGCGTCGCGGACCTGGCCGACCAGCTCACCGTCGCGGATGGCGTAGAAGCGCTGCCCGGTGAACTGGAAGTTGAAGCGCTGCATGTCGATGGACCACGACTTGTCGCCGACCACGTACAGGCCGTGCTCGACCCGGCCGATCAGCTCCTCGGTGCTCGGACCCTGCGGGTCGGCCTCGAGCGAGACGTTGGCCATCCGCTGGATGGGGATGTGGCCGGGGGAGTCGGCGTAGGCGCAGCCGTTGGAGCGCCCGCCCTCCGCGGCCAGCTCGGGCATCAGGGCCGCCATCGGCCGGTCGAGCTGGTAGCCCACCAGGACGCCGTCGCGGACGATGTCCCAGCTGCGGGTCTGCACGCCCTCGTCGTCGAAGCCGATCGTGGCCAGGCCGTGCTCCACGGTGCGGTCGCCGGTGACGTGCATGACCTCGGAGCCGTAGCGCAGTCTGCCGACCTGGTCGGGGGTGGCGAAGCTGGTGCCGGCGTAGTTGGCCTCGTAGCCCAGCGCGCGGTCGAGCTCGGTGGCGTGGCCGATCGACTCGTGGATGGTCAGCCACAGGTTGCTGGGATGGATCACCAGGTCGTGCGTGCCGGACTCGACGCTGGGCGCGGCGAGCTTCTCGGCCAGCAGCTCGGGCACCTCGGCGATCTCGGCGTCCCAGTCCCACCCGCCCTGCGCAGCCGGGTCGGTGAGGTACTCGTAGCCGCGCCCCACCGGCGGCGCGATGGAGGCCATCGAGTCGAAGGCGTCGTCCGTGGAGCCCATCGCCTCGAAGCCCGGCTGCAGCCGCACCCGCTGCTGGGTGGTGCGCGTGCCACTCAGGTCGGCGTAGTACTTGTTCTCCTGCACGATCATGAGCGAGGCCGAGGCGTGCTCGACGGCGGCGTGCGCGCGCAGCCGCTCGGTCCAGTCGACGAGCAGCGCGGTCTTCTCGGCCACCGGGACGGCCAGCGGGTCCACGCGGTAGGCCGACACCCACGTGACGTCGGCGTGCACGGGCTCGGGCGCCAGCTCGACCGGCGTCGCCGTCATGCTGGCCGCGACGACGGCGACGGCCACCGCGGTCTCGGCCAGGCGCACCGCCTCGGCGTCGGTGAGCGCCACCCCGGAGGCGAAGCCCCAGGCGCCCTGGTGCACCACGCGCACCGCCAGGCCCAGGTCCTCGGAGTCGGAGACGCCCTGCACCTGCCCGTCGCGCACCCCGAGGTGCTGGTAGCGCACGCGCTCGAAGCGGTAGTCGGCGTGGGTGACACCGAGGTCCGCCGCGCGCGCCAGCGCCGTCTCGCCCAGCGCGCGGTAGGGCAGCGCCAGGAAGGTCTCGTCGAGGTCGGGCATGGGCCAACGATAGGGTCGCGGCCATGGCACTCGACGGACCCGGACCCGCGTGGGTCGGGATCGGGGCGCAGCGCAGCGGCACGACCTGGCTCACCGACCTCGTGACCCAGCACCCGCGGGTCGAGCTCGGCACCAACGGCAAGAAGGAGCAGCAGCTCCTGCACAAGGTGGCCGACGGCAAGCGGCACGCCGCCGACTACCTCGACCTCTTCCCCCGTGACGACGGCGTGCTCCGCGGGGAGTGGTCACCGCAGTACCTGCGGCACGCGACGGCGCCCTTCGCGGCGGGCGAGCTGCTACCCGACGTGCGCTTCTGGGTGCTGCTGCGCGACCCGGTGGACCGCTACCGCTCGGCGATGCACCTGGCTGTCACGCGCGAGTGGATGCAGCGCCGCTCCAAGCGGCACATCCAGCAGGCCTGGCCCTACCCGGTGCCCACCACGGTGCAGACGTGGTCGGGCTGCTACGCCGACCAGCTGGACATGTGGGCCGCCGCCGTCGGCCGCGAGCGCGTGGTGCCGATGGTCTTCGAGCAGGTGCGCAGGGACCCGCAGGCCGTCGTCGACGGGCTGTGGCGCGACCTCGGCCTGGAGCCCGTGCCCCTGGCCGACGTCACCGAGAGCTCGCACTCCAGCAGCGAGCCGCGGGTCAGCTGGGAGTGGACGCCCGGCCTCCAGGAGACGCTGCGCGTGCTTTACCGCCCGCAGGCCGAGCGCCTCGAGCGCGACTGGGGCCTGGACACCAGTGCGTGGACCACCCTCCACGGAGGGTGATCCACGCGGGATCGACCTGGTGGACCGAGGTCAGCTGCTGGTGCCGGCCTGACCGTGCTGCAGCGCCTCGAGCAGCGCGGAGTTGAAGGCGGGCAGGTCGTCGGGGTTGCGGCTGGTGATCAGGTTGCCGTCGGTGACGACGCGCTCGTCCTTCCACTCGCCGCCCGCGTTGCGGATGTCGGTCTGCAGGCTCGGCCAGGAGGTGAGCGTGCGGCCCTGCAGCACGTCGGCCTCCACGAGGGTCCAGGGGGCGTGGCAGATCGCGGCCACCGGCTTGCCGGAGGCCACGAAGTCGCGGGTGAAGGAGACCGCGTCGGCGTCGGTGCGCAGCGCGTCGGGGTTGGCGACGCCGCCGGGCAGCACGAGCCCTGCGTAGTCGTCCACCGAGGCGGAGCCCACGGTCGCGTCGACGGTCTGGGTCTCGGCCTTGTCGAGGTGGTCGAAGAGCTGGACCTCGCCGGTCTCCGGACTCAGGAGCACCGGCTCGAAGCCGGCGTCCTTCACCGCCGCCCACGGCTCGGTGAGCTCGACGCGCTCGATGCCCTCGGCAGCGACCAGGAAAGCAACCTTGTTCGTCGTCATGCGCAGCCGGTACCCGGCTCCAGGGGAGTGACGCACCCGCGTCGGGCCCCGCCGGGTGTGCGAGTTCTCACCCGCTGACTGCGAGCGTGGAGCCGTGCCGGGACTTGGTGACCACCAGCTGGGTGGGGATCCGGTCGCGCATCTCGGCCACGTGGCTGACGACGCCGACCACGCGGCCGCCGTCGCGCAGGGAGTCGAGCACGTCGAGCACGTCGTCGAGGGTCTCGGCGTCGAGCGAGCCGAAGCCCTCGTCGACGAAGAGGGTCTCGAGCGCGGCACCACCGGCCTCGGCGGTGATGACGTCGGCCAGCCCGAGTGCCAGCGCGAGGGAGACCACGAAGGTCTCGCCGCCCGAGAGCGTGGCGGGGTCGCGCGACTCCCCGGACCAGTCGTCGCGGACGGCCAGGCTGAGCCCGCCGCGGGTCTCGCCGACGCCGCGCCGGCCGGTGTGCTCGAGCACGTAGCGCTGGTCGCTCATCCGCGCCAGCCGCTCGTTGGCGGCCGCCACGACCTGACCCAGCCGGTAGGCCAGCACGAAGGCCGAGAGCCGCATCTGCAGGCTGTTGTCGGGCGACTTGCCCTCCACGAAGGCCGCCAGCCGGGTGGTGAGGTCGAGGTCGGCACGCAGCGGTGCCCCGGCGGCCAGCTCCTCGCCCAGCTGGGTCGCGAGGGCCCGGAGCCGCTCGGCCCGCGATGCCCAGACGGTGTGCTCGGACTGCACCCGGCCCAGCGCTGCCAGGCGCTCGCGGTGGGTCCGGGCGGCCTCCTCGGGGTCGGCCAGGTCGGTCTCGGCGAGGTCGCGCACCTCCGCGAGCCCCGGGTCCGCCAGCACCGCCTCGCAGGCGGCCCGACGCCGGTGGTGGGCGGCGACGCGCGCGGCGAGCTGCTCGACGTGCTGTGCGGGCCGGGCGGCGCGCTCGGCCTGCTCGACGTCCTCCCAACCGGCCTCACGCAGCCCGGTGGCCAGCTCGGCGGCTGCGGTGTCGTGCTCGCCCTGCGCGGCCACCAGCTGCTCGAGCTGCTCGACGGCGGCGTGGGCCTGCTCCCGGGCTGCCCGGTGCCCTGCCAGGAGCCCCTCCAGCGAGCCCTCGCCGACCTCGCTGCGCACGGCCTCGAGTCGCTCGGCCGCGGCCGCCATCTCGGCTCGCACCGCCTCCAGCCGGGCCCGGGTCGCGGCGGCACGCTCGGCCAGGCGACGCAGCTCGGCGGCCACCCGCGCGGGGTCCCCGAACGTGCGGGGTCGGCCCTGCAGGCGTGCCTCCTGCGCCTCGACGGCCGCCGCGAGCAGGACCGGTGGCTCCTCGCCGGCAGCCTCGTGGGCACGGGCCAGCAGCGTGGTCAGGTCGCGCAGCTCGTTGTCGCGCAGCTGCTCGACCATGGCGGCGTCGTCGGCGGCCACCTGCGCAGCGCGCTCGTCGGCCTCGTCGGGGGAGAAGAGGGTGGGCTCGGCACGCTGGGGGTGCTCGGCCGAGCCGCAGACCGGGCAGGACATGCCCACGGCGAGTGCACCGGCGATCTCGGCCGCCATGCCCTCGATGCGCGCCGCGCGGACGTCGAGCACGTGGCCACGGGCCCGCAGGGTCTCCTCCCTCGCCTCGAGGAGACCCTCACGCGCCGCGGCGACCTGCTCGGCCAGCTCGGCGGACCGCTCGTGCGCGGCGAGGCGGGCTTCGAGCTGCTCGAGCTCGCGACTCGCCTCGACGACGACCAGCCGCTGCTCGGCCGCGGCGACCTCGGCGGTGAGGCGGTCGAGGTCGCGCTCGCCGTCGCCGGCGTCGGCGCGCAGCTGGTCGAGACGACGCACCAGCGGCAGGGCCTCCTGGATGCGAACGGCGGCCTCGGTGGCGTGCTGCTGGGCGGCCCGGGCGGCCCCGACCTCGCGCAGCGCGGCCGGCAGCTGCGCGACCGCCGCCGCGGCCGCGTGCCGGGCTCGACCGGCCCGTTCGGCGCGACGCGCGACCGGCAGGACCGGTGCGACCCGACGCGCCAGGGCGACCTCTTGCTCGTGCGCGGCGACCGACGCCGACTGCTCGTCGAGCCGCTGCTGCTCCTGCCGGGCCGCGGAGAGCCGCGTGAAGGCGGCCCGCTGCGCCCGCGCGCGCTCGAGCCGGGCGCGTGCCTGCTCCTCCTCGGTGGCGGCCACCTCCTGGCGGCGCGCGGTCTCGGCCGCGAACGCCTGCGCGACCTCCGCGAGCTCCTGGGACCAGGCGGGCTGGTCGTCCGGGTGCTCGGGCGCGGAGGCGCCGGAGGCCTCGCCGATGCGGCCCAGCAGCACCTCGACGCGCTGGTCGTGCGCCTCGCAGGTGCGGCGCAGGCTGCGCCGCCGCTCACCCAGCCAGCGCTCGACGTCCTCGAACCGACCGGTGCGGAAGAGCCGCTGCAGCAGCTGGTGGCGCTCCTCGGAGCGGGCACGCAGGAAGCTCTGGAAGCGGCCCTGGGGCAGCAGCGCCACCTGGGTGAACTGGGTGAGGTTCATGCCGACCAGCCGGGTGACCAGGTGCCCGACCTCGTCGATGCGGCTCGACAGCGGCGTCCACCCGCCGTCGGTGAGCTCGGAGAGCGTGACGCCGGCGGGTTCGGTGGTGGTGCCGCTGCCGCGCTTCTTGGGGCGCTCCCACGCGGGCGAGCGCTCCAGGCGGAAGCGGCGCCCGGCCAGGGTGGCCTCGAGCACCACCCGGGGTGCGGTGAACTCCTCGGCCTGGTCGCAGCGCAGCCGCTTGGCGGCGCTGCGCTCACCCGGCACGTCGCCGTAGAGGGCGAAGCACACGGCGTCGAGCACGCTGGTCTTGCCCGCTCCGGTGGCGCCCGAGAGCAGGAAGAGCCCGGCCTCGGAGAGGTCGTCGAAGGGCACCTCGACGGTGCCGGCGAAGGGACCGAAGGCGGTGACCGTGAGGTGGTGCAGGCGCATCAGGCGGCACCCGGGGTGTCGGCGCGGTCGGAGGCGGGGTCGAGGTCGGGGTCCTCGCAGCACGCGTCGACGGCGGCGTGCAGCAGCGCCAGCTCGGCCTCGGTGGCGGGGGTGCCGCGCAGCTCGCGCACGAACTCCTCGGCCACCGTGTGGTCGCTGCGCCCCTGGGCCGTGGAGGAGGGCAGGGCCCCCAGCCCGGGCGCCGCCCCGGCGAAGCCCAGGACCAGCGTGTGCGGGAAGCGCCGCCGCAACTGGTCCATCGCCTGCGCGGGGCGGTGGGCGTCGGTGAGGGTGACCTGCACCCAGGACTGCTCGTGCGCGGCGTGGTGGGCGTCGGCCAGCAGCTCCTCGAGCGTGCCGGTGAGGCGCGCGAGCGGGCGGGGGACCAGGGCGGGCACGAACTCGGCGTGCACCTGACCCTGCGGGCCGAGGTCGACCAGCCAGGAGCCCTTGGTGTGCCCGGCCTCGGAGAAGGAGTAGGCCAGCGGCGAGCCGCTGTAGCGCAGCCGGCCGCCGGTGGCCTGCTCGTCGTCGAGCACGTGGCGGCCGTGCAGGTGGCCGAGCGCGACGTAGTCGATGCCGGCGAAGGTGCTGGTGGGCACCCGCGCGACGCCGCCGACGGAGATGTCGCGCTCGGAGTCGCTGGGCTCGGCGCCGGCCACGAAGGCGTGGGCCAGCACCACGCGGCGCGCACCCGGAGCCGTGGTGTCGGCGTGCACCCGGCGCATGGCCTCGCCCAGCGCGGCCTCGTGGGACCGGCGCGCCAGGCCCCAGGGCTCGGCCACCGCGTGCGGGTCGAGGTAGGGCAGGCCGTGCACGGCCACCGGGCCGTGCTCGTCACGCAGCACCACGGGGGTGCCGACCGAGCCCAGGCTGGCGCGCACGTGCACGCCCGCGGCGTCGATCAGCCGGGAGCCGAAGCCCAGTCGCTGGGCGGAGTCGTGGTTGCCGCTGGTGACCACCACGGCGGCGCGCGAGGCGGCCAGCCGGGCCAGGGTGTCGTCGAGCAGCCGGACGGCGTCGACGTGGGGGAGTGCCCGGTCGTAGACGTCGCCGGCCACCAGCACGACGTCGACCCGCTCGCGGGCCACGACCTCGAGCAGGTGGTCGAGGTGGGCGGCCTGGTGGGCGAGCATGTCGGCGCGGTGGAAGGACCGGCCCAGGTGCCAGTCGGAGGTGTGCAGCAACCGCATGCTCAGAACCTAGGCGCGACCACCGACAGCCCCCGGGAGCACGCGCCGGGGGCGCCCGTCGCGGGTCACGTCACGCGTACCGGACGGTCCGGTCACCCCGCGTGAACCCGTAGAGGTGCAGCCCCCCGCGGGTCGCCAGGTCGGCGGCCAGGCTGGTGGGTGCGCCCACCGCCACGAGCGCGCCGACGCCGGCGGCGATGGCCTTCTGCACCAGCTCGAACCCGGCCCGGCCGGAGACGACCAGGGCCGCCTCGGCGAGCGGCTCGCCGGCCAGCAGCCGGGCCCCGCTCACCTTGTCGACGGCGTTGTGGCGGCCCACGTCCTCGCGCACCACCAGCAGCCGGCCGTCGGCGGTGGCGAGCCCGGCTGCGTGGACGCCCCCGGTGCGCGAGAACACCGTCTGGCGCTCGCGCAGCAGGTCGGGCAGGCGGCGCGCCACCTCCGGCGTCACCACCTCGCCCGTCCAGGGGCGCGCCGCCGCCGAGACGGCGGAGTCGACGGTGTCGCGCCCGCAGACGCCGCAGGCCGAGGAGCCGGACGACAGCGCCTCGTGCTGGTGGGCCAGCGTGGCCGCCGGGGGAGCCGACAGGGTGACGGTGACGACGTTGAACTGCTGCTCCGGCCTCAGGTCGGTGTCGGTGCAGTAGGCCACGCCGGCCACCTGGGGTGCCGCGCCCTCGTGCGCCAGCCAGCCGGCGGCGAGCTCGAAGTCGTGGCCGGGCGTGCGCATGGTCACCCACACGCGCTGCGCGGGCCGACCCGGCCAGGCCAGGCGGATCTCGAGCGGCTCCTCGGTGGCCAGGCGATCCTCGCGTCGACGCTCGGGCTGCTCGCCGCGGTGCTCGGTGACCCGCACCCGCACGGTGGGGCCCGGACGCCGGGGCAGCGACCCCGCGGTGCCCGGGTCAGCCACGGGGGTACCGCGCAGCCAGTCGACGGCGTCGCACGCACTCGTCGTGCAGGTCCAGGACGCGCTTGCGCATCGGCGGCGTCAGCGCCTCGTCGGTGGCCAGGAGGTCCTCCACGCCCTGCACCAGCGCCGCGCCGTCGTCGGGCAGGTGCGGCAGCTGCGCGAGCGGGAAGAATGCCTCGGTGGCCACGCCGAGCACCCACCCGCTGCGCACCGAGGAGGTGGCGGGCAGCTCGGCGAGGTAGCGCTCCACGTAGGGCCGCGAGACCTCCGGGTCGCCCCGCCACAGCCCGACGCCGCTGGCCTCGAGCTCGTAGTTGCTGGCGGCCACCTCGCCGGTGAAGCGCCTCCACGCCTGCTCCTTGGCTGCCGGGTCGGGCCGCGAGGCGCTGGCGCGCGCGTGCGCCACGGACGCCGCGGTGGTGGGCTCGGCCGCCAGCACCTGGTCGAGCTCGCCGGCCTCGACGGCGCCGAGGGCCGCCAGCCGCTCGAGCAGCCGCCAGCGCAGGGCGAGGTCGGGCTCGACGCCGTCGGGCAGCCCGCCGGGGGCGAGCCAACCGCGCAGCACCGACTCGTCGGTGGCCGAGCGGATCGCCGCGCGCAGGGCGGCCAGCTGCCGTTCCGAGCCGGCCTGCGCGTCCTCGAGCTCGGTGGTGAACGCCGCGTGCAGCCGCGCCAGCGAGCCCTCGGGTGCGAAGGGGACGACGTGCCCGAGCAGCCACGGCAGGGTGTGGCGTCCGGTGTCGGAGACGTCCTCGACCGGCGGGCTCGCCACGGCCACCTCGACGACGGTGGCGGGGTCGACGGCGGCCTCGTGCACGCCGCTGCGCAGGTTGTTCCACGCCGCGGCCCGCAGCTCGGGGTCCTCGACGTCGGCCAGGTGGTGCACCAGGCCGGCCACGGTGACGGCGTCGGGCACGGCCACGACCCAGGTCTCGTGCCGGGCGTCCAGCACGACCGGGCGCTCGCTGACGGCGAGCGGCGTGCGGCCCACGCCCTCGGTCTCGACCGGCGTGAGGGACCAGCGCTCGCCGTCGTGGGTGGCGGCGTGGAACGTGTGTCGACGCGCCGACGACTCCTGCCCGGCCGGCGGCGTGAGCACCAGCGAGCCGGTCCCACGCTCGTGGGAGAGCACGTCCGGACCGGCACGCAGCAGCCAGCCGTCCACGAAGTCGCCGAGGTCGACCGCGCCCGCGCGCTCCCAGCTGGCCAGCAGGTCGTGCATGGTGGCGTTGCCGAAGCGGTGCCGCTCGAGGTGGTCGACGACGCCGCCGAAGAACACCTCGTCGCCCAGGCGGGTCGCGAGCTGCTTGAGCACCGTGGAGCCCTTGGTGTACGAGATCCCGTCGAAGCTCTGCAGCGCCGAGAGCGCGTCGGGTGCACCGTTGCCGGCCACGGGATGCGTGGTGGGGCGCGCGTCGGCGACGAGCCCCCACTGGCGGCGCGAGTAGGCGGTGTGCACCCAGGCGTCGTCGTAGTCGGTGACCTCGGCGGCCACGCGGTTGCCGAGGTACTCCGCGAAGCTCTCGTTGAGCCACAGGTCGTCCCACCAGCGCGGCGTGACGATGTTGCCGAACCACTGGTGCGCCATCTCGTGGGCGATGGTGGTGGCGCGCAGGATGGCGTCGCCGCGGGTCAGGCGCCCGGCCGGGACCAGGTCGTCGCGGAAGGTGACGCAGCCGGGGTTCTCCATGGCGCCGGCGTTGAACTCGGGCACGAAGGCCTGGTGGTAGTCGCCGAACGGGTAGCGGATGCCGAAGAGGCGGTGCATCTCGTCGAAGCAGGACCGGGTGAGGGCGAGCAGCTCGGGCAGATCCCGCTCGAGCTGCCCGGCCAGGCTGGCGCGGGCGCTGAAGCCCAGCGGGATGCCGTCGTGCTCCTCGCGCAGCACGTGGTAGGGCCCCGCCACCAGGGTCACGAAGTAGGTGGAGAGCGGCGGCGTGGTGGCGAGCTCCCACTCGCCCGGGGCCACCTGGGTCGCCGCCCCGTTGCCCACGACCGTCCACGACTCCGGGGCGCGCACGTGCAGCGTGTAGGGCGCCTTGAGGTCGGGCTGGTCGAAGCAGGCGAACACCGAGGGTGCGGCGTCCATGAAGCTCATGCCGTAGACGTAGTCGCGCCCGTCGGCGGGGTCGGTGCTGCGGTGCAGGCCCTCGCCGTCGTGTCGGAAGGCCATCAGCGCCTCGACGACGAGCTCGTGCTCGCCGGCCGGCAGGTCCAGCGGCAGCCGACCGCGCTCCAGCAGCCCGACGTCGAGCGCGGCGCCGTCGAGGGTCACCGACCGCAGCTCGCGGGGCTTGCAGTCCAGGAACGTGCGGCCGCCACGGCTGGTGAGTCGGACGACGGTGCGCGAGTCGAAGTGCTGCTCGTCGCGCGCGAGGTCCAGGTGCACCTCGTAGGAGCCGACCTCGAGCAGCTCGGCCCGGGCGCGTGCCTCGTCCTGCGTCAGGCTGGGCGCCGAGGCTGCGTGCTCGGGGAGGTCGCTCACGGACGGACCAGCATCTTGCCGGTGTTGGCGCCCTCGAAGAGCGAGAGGAACGCCTCGACCATGTGGTCCAGACCCTCCACCACGGTCTCCCTGGCCTGCAGCTTGCCCTCGGCCACCCATGCGCCGGCCTGCCGGTAGAACTCGCCGGCCAGGTCGCCGTGCTCGCTCACGATGAACCCGCGCAGCGTCAGGCGGCGCGTGACGACGTTGGTGAGGAACCGCGGCCCGGCGGGCGCCTGGGTGGCGTTGTAGTCGCTGATGGCGCCGCACGCGGCGATGCGGCCGAAGTCGGCCATGTGGAAGAGCGCGGCCTCCAGGTGCTCGCCGCCGACGTTGTCGAAGTAGACGTCGACCGGGGCGTGGGGCTCCAGCTGCTTGCGCACCGACCCGTCGCGGTAGTTGAGCGCGGCGTCGAAGCCGAGGTCGTCGACCAGCCAGGAGACCTTGTCGGCGGAGCCCGCGGACCCGACGACCTTGCCGGCGCCGAGCAGGTGCGCCATCTGCCCGGCTGCGGAGCCGACGGCGCCGGCTGCCCCGGAGACGAACACGGTCTCGCCCTCGGCCAGCTGGGCGATGCGGGTCAGACCCACGTACGCGGTGAGTCCCGGCATGCCGAGCACCCCGAGGTAGGCGCTGTCGGGCACCCGGCTGGTGTCGACGACCCGCACCTGGTCGGCGGGCAGCAGAGCGGCCTCGCGCCACCCGGCCATGTGCTGCACGGTGGCGCCCACGGGCACGGAGTCCGCGCCCGAGGCCTCGACCACGCCGATGGCGCCGCCGTCGAGCGTCTCGCCCAGCGGGAAGGGCGGCACGTAGCTCTTGGTGTCGTTCATCCGGCCGCGCATGTAGGGGTCGACCGACAGCACGGTGTTGCGCACCAGCACCTGCCCCGGTCCGGGGTCGGGGAGCTCGGTGGTGACCGTGCCGAAGTTCTCGGGGGTGGGCGTCCCGTGGGGACGGCTGACGAGCTGGATCTCCTGCGTGGTGCGTGCCATGCCCACGATCCAATCAGGGCACGCCAGGGGCCGCGGCTCTGGCACCCTGCTGGCTGTGCCCGACGTCTCAGCGACTCCCGCCCCCGGATCTCGCCGGTCCCGCTGGTCGCGGGTGCACCCGTGGCGCCAGGTGCCGCCGCAGCACGGGCGCACCGTCGTGGTCACCGGTGCCGGTGGCGGGCTGGGACTCGAGACCGCGCGGGCGCTCGCGGGCGCCGGCGCCCGGGTCGTGATGGCGGTCCGGTCGGTGGAGCGGGGGGAGCGGGCGGCCGCCGACCTGCGGGACCTGCCGGGGCAGGTCGAGGTGCGGCTGCTCGACGTCGCCGACCTCGGCTCGGTGCGCGCCTTCGCCCGGCGCCTGGTCGACGACGGCGTGCGCCCCGACGTGCTGGTCAACAACGCCGGCGTGATGGCCACGCCCTTCGGCCGCAGCCCCGACGGCGTCGAGCTGCAGCTGGCCACCAACCACCTCGGCCACTTCGTCCTCGCCAACCTGCTGCTCCCGCACCTGCGCGACCGGGTCGTCGTCGTCTCCTCCAACGCCCACCGCGCCGGCCGGCTCGAGCTCGACGACCTCGACTGGACGCGGCGCGGCTACAGCCCGATGGGCGCCTACGCGCAGTCCAAGCTGTGCAACCTGCTGTTCCTGGCCGAGCTGCAGCGACGCCTGACCGTCGCCGGCTCCACGCTGCGCGCCACGGGCGCCCACCCGGGCAGCACGCACACCGCGATCACCTCGCAGACCGGCAACCGCGTGGCCACCGCGGTCGGCGCCTTCGGGCACCGGCTGGTGGGCATGCCCGCCTGGCAGGGAGCGCTGCCGGTGCTCTTCGCGGCCACCATGGACGTGCCCGGCAACAGCTACCTCGGGCCGCACCGCCTCGGTGGCATGCAGGGATGGCCGGTGCCCGTGGGGCGCAGCCAGGCCGCGGGGGACCCGGCCCTGGCCCGCGCCCTCTGGGAGCGCTCGGAGGAGCTGAGCGGGGTCGGGTTCGGCGCCGCGTGACCCCAGGTCTCGGCTACTCGGTGCTGACGCCCAGGATCTCGACGTCGGTGTTCGGCGCGCCGTCGCCCTCGGGCGTCGAGCCGGCGTCGGCGATCTCCTCGAGGGTGGCGACGGCGTCGTCGTCGAGCGTGCCGAAGACGGTGTAGGCGGGCGGCAGCTGGGAGTCGGCGTAGACCATGAAGAACTGCGAGCCGTTGGTGCCCGGCCCGGCGTTGGCCATCGCCAGCGTGCCGGCCGGGTAGGTCTCGGAGCCGGTCAGCTCGTCGTCGAACTGGTAGCCCGGCCCGCCGAAGCCCTCGCCGAGCGGGTCGCCGCACTGCAGCACCGAGAGGCTCCCACCGCCCGTGAGCCGGTGGCACGGCGTGTCGTCGAAGTAGCCCTGGTCGGCCAGCGAGGTGAAGGAGCTGACCGTGCACGGCGCGTTGTCGGCGTCGAGGGTCAGGCGCAGGTCGCCACGGTTGGTGACGACGACGCCCGGCACCTCGCCGGAGAACTGCGCGGTGCTGGGCGGCGGGTCCACCTCGCGAGCCGGCTCCTGGCCGTCGCTCTCGTAGCTGCAGCTCGCGGTGCCGGCCGCCGCACCCGACTCGCTGAACGGGGTGCCGACGGCGGTGCTCTCCACCGCGTCGCTCCCGGAGCCCTCCCCGCCACCGGAGGCGGCGCCGTCGTCGCCGCAGGCGGTGAGGGAGAGGGCCAGCGCGAGGGCCGGCAGGAGGGTCAGTGCGGGGCGGGGGCGTCGCAGCATGGCCCCGATCGTAGGGAGCGCGCGCTCAGTCCCCCGCTGCGGCCTCGCCCGCGCCCGGGGGAGTGGCCTCGTGGTCGGCACGCCCGTGGGTGCGGCGGTCCTCCTTCATCTCGGCCTCGAAGAGGTGTCGCTTGCCCTCGACCAGCTCCGCACGGGCTCGCGCCTCGGCGTCCTTGAAGTCCCGGTAGTAGCCGTCGTCGTACTCCTCGACGACCTGGAAGCTCCAGCGGCCGGCCAGGATGTTGCGGCCCACCAGCTCGGTCTCGATGCGGTCGGCGAGCTCGGTGTGGCCGGCGTCCCGCAGGCTCTCGACGGCCTCGCCGAGGGTGAGGTCGGCGGTGCCGCTGCGGCGGTGGAAGGCGTAGAGGTGGCCGCGGGCCTCCTCGACGACCTCGAGCGCCTCGGACAGCTTGCCGAGGGCTTCGACGGTGGCGTCGCTGACGCCGTCGGGGCGCTGGTGCTCGGGGGAGGGGGTGCTCATGCGCGACTGGTACCCACGCGACGCTGGCTACTCTCGGTTCATGCAGATCGGAGTGCACTACGCCTCGTTCAGCCACCCCGGGTGGCAGGACTCCCTCACCGAGCGTCTCGCCGCCACGGCGCGGGCCGCGGACCAGGGCGGGGTCGAGCTGTTCACGGTGATGGACCACTGGTTCCAGATGGAGCAGCTGGGCGGGCCGACCGAGCCGATGCTCGAGGGCTACACGACCCTCGGCTACCTGGCCGGGCTCACCGAGCAGCTGCGGCTGGGGCTGCTGGTCACCGGCGTGACCTACCGCCACCCGGGCCTGCTGGCCAAGACGGTCGCCACGCTCGACCGCCTCTCGGGCGGCCGCGCGATGCTCGGCATCGGAGCCGCCTGGTACGACCGCGAGCACACCGGCCTCGGCGTGCCGTTCCCCTCCACCTCCGAGCGCTTCGAGCGGCTCGACGAGGCACTGCGGATCTGCCGCCAGATGTGGGGCTCCGACGACGGCGCGTTCGCGGGCGAGCACTACCGGCTCGCCGAGACCGTGTGCGTGCCGCCGACGGTGCAGGAGCGGCTGCCGATCCTGATCGGCGGCTCGGGGGAGCGCAAGACGCTGCGCCTCGTTGCCCGGCACGCCGACGCGTGCAACCTCTTCGGCGAGGGCCCCAACGTGGTGGCCCACAAGCTCGAGGTGCTCCGAGAGCACTGCTCCACCGAGGGCACCGACTACGACGCGATCCGCAAGACCGTCATCGTGATGGCGGACCCGTTGGCCGACGCGGACGGCTTCCTGCGCGAGGCCGAGGCGTACGCGGCGCTCGGCGTCGACCTGCTCACCAGCACCCCGCACGGCGACGACCCGGTCGCATGGACCACGCAGGTCTGCGAGCAGGTGCTGCCGCGGCTCCAGCAGCTGTGAGCCCCGGCGACGTCCTGGGCCGCATCGCCGACGACGTCGTCAGCCGGCAACCACCGCTCGAGCCGGTCGCGGTCGCGGTCGCGCTCCTGGTCGCGCTGGCGGCGCTGCTGCCGTGGGTGGCGTGGCGGCGCACCCGGCACCTGCTGACGATCCTGCACGAGGGTGGTCATGCAGCCGCGGCGCTGGTGACCGGTCGACGGCTCTCCGGCATCCGGCTGCACCGCGACACCAGCGGGCTCACCGTCTCGCGCGGCAAGCCGCGGGGGCCGGGCATGGTGCTGACGGCGGCCGCCGGCTACCCGGCGCCGGCGCTCGTGGGGCTGGGTGCCGCGGCGCTCGTGGGCGCCCGCCGTCCGCTGCTCGCGCTCTGGCTGGGCCTGCTGCTGCTGGCGCTGGTGCTCGTGCTGGTGCGGAACCTCTTCGGGCTCTGGGTGGTGCTCGTGACGGCGGGAGCGCTGCTCGCCGTCACCTGGTGGGGTACACCGGTCGTGCACGGCGTGGCCGCCTGGGCGCTGACGGCCTTCCTCCTGCTCGGGGCGCCCCGCGCCGTCGTCGAGCTGCAGCGGGGCCGGCGCGGCGGACGCTCACGGGGCTCCGACGCCGACGTGCTCGCCGGGCTGACGCCGCTGCCGGCCCTGGCGTGGGTGCTGGTGCTCGGTGGGCTCACGCTCACCTGCACCGCGGTCGGGGCCTGGCTGCTGATCGGGGGTCTCGACGGCGTGGGCGCGCCGTGGGTGGGCTGACGCCGCCTTCTTCCCGCGGCCGCGGGCCGTCGGCCTCGTCAGGGCTGCACGGGTGGGACGAACTCGAAGGTCATGCCGAGCAGCCACAGTCCCAGCAGGACCACCGGCAGGTGGAAGACGAACTGCAGGAACGTGAAGCCCACGAGGTGACGCGCCCGCAGCCCGAGCACGGCCAGCAGCGGCAGCATGAAGAACGGGTTCACCAGGTTGGGGAGGGCCTCCGCGGCGTTGTAGATCTGGACCGTCCAGCCCAGGTTCATGCCCACGTCGGTGGCCGACTGCATCACGTACGGCGCCTCGACGAGCCACTTGCCGCCGCCCGAGGGCACCAGCAGGCCCAGCAGGGCCGTGTACAGCGCGATGACGACGGCGAAGGCGCCACCGGAACCGAGCCCGGTGAAGAGGTCGGCCAGGTGCTCGGAGACCGTGACGCCCCCGCGCCCCTCGGCCCGCGTGAGCACCGCCGCCATCGCGGCGTAGAGCGGGAACTGCACCAGCACGCCGGCGGTGGTGGGCACCGCCTTCGCCGTCGCGTCCAGGAAGCCCCGCGGGGTGCCGTGCAGCACCAGGCCGAGCACGAGGAAGACCAGCAGGTAGCCGTTGAGGTTCGAGAGCACGCTGAGCACGGGGAGCGTCGCGAGCTGCAGGACCAGCCAGCCGAGGGCGAGCAGTCCGATCAGGGCGGGCAGCACCCGCGAGTGCTCGAGGTACTCACCCGGCCGGCTCGGCCCGTCAGGCCTCTCGACGGTGTCGTCCAGGTCGATGCCCATCTCCTGGGCCGTGCGCACCGCACCACCGCGCGGCGCGGAGGCGTAGGCGACGGCGACCGTGAGCACGATCAGCACCGCGGCCAGGACCAGCGACTGCCAGGTGAGGATGGTGCTGCCGAAGTCGAGGACCCCCGTGATGGCCAGCAGCTCCGGAGGCAGCGACTCGGGTGTCGCCTGGAGCTGGGCGGCCGAGGAGGAGAGCCCGAGGGCCCACACCGCGCCGAGGCCCATGTAGGCGGCGGCCCCCAGCGCGCGGTAGTCGGCGCGCAGGTCGCCGCGGCGCGCGATCGCCCGGGCGAGCAGACCGCTGAAGACCAGGCTCAGGCCCCAGTTCAGCATCGAGACCAGGCAGGAGAGCAGGGCGACGAACGCGACGGCTCCGCGAGGCGTGCTCGGTACCAGGGCGATGCGGGCGATGAGGCGGGCCACCGGAGGGGAGCTGGCGACGACGTAACCGGTGAGCACCACCATCGCCATCTGCAGGGTGAACGCGGTGAGGTCCCAAAACCCGTCGCCGAAGGTGCCGGCGACGGTCTGCGGGCTGGAGCCGTTGACCAGCGCGGCCACGGACACGAGCACGACGCCGGCGAGCGCGAACACGTAGGCGTCGGGGAACCAGCGCTCGGTCCAGGCGGCGCTGCGCTGCGCCCAGCGGGCGAGACCCCGCTCCTGGTCGGGGTCCTGGCCGGTGGTGGCGGTGGATCCGTCTGCGGTGCTCATGCTGGCCTCCCGAGTGTGCGAACCAGTGACCGCGGGAGGCTACGGCCCGTAGGGGTCGTCGGGGAAGTAGTCCTCGACGTCGAACCCGCCCTCGTCGCTGATGCCGCCCATGTCGGTGAGGTCGCCGTCGCCGTCGCCGCCGTTGAGCTCCAGGTCGCACCACTCCGCGTCGCTGAACAGCGAGCTGTCCTCGTCGTGCTCGGCGGCGCACTGGGCGAACCCGTCGTCGTAGGTGCCGGTGGGGGAGTCGCGCTGGCTCGCCATGGAGCCGACGACGACGGCGAAGACCACCACCACGAGCACGCCGATCGCGCCCATGGCCACGTTCGCGCCGCTGCGGACGCCGGAGCTGGTGTGCGAGGAGTAGGCGTTGGCGTAGAGGCCGCTGGTCGGGCGGTAGCTCCCGGTGCTGCGCCACTGCGGGTCGTTCGGGTCGGGTGGGTCGAGCTCGAGCTCCGGGCGGTGCCGGGAGTCGAACGGGTCCTCCGCGTCCGGACGCGAGCCGTCGGCGGGCTGCTCGGGCGGCTGGTAGGGATCGTAGGTCGACATCGGGCCTCCTGACTCGGTGGGCAGTCCGAGCCTTCCCCGCCGTCGGTGGTTCACACCCGGCGCGTCACCCGGTGGTGAGGACCTCGCGCAGCAGGTGCAGGCAGGCGACGACGGTGCGCTGCCGGACGCCGGCGCGACCACCCCCCAGCTGCAGGCGCAGCGGCCACGTGCGCCCGTCCTCGTGGGCCAGGCACACGTGCACCAGCCCCACGGGCTTGTCCGCGGTGCCTCCGCCAGGACCGGCCACCCCGGTGATCCCGATGCCGTAGGTGGTGCCGAGCCGCTCGCGTGCCCCCCGCGCCATCGCCTCGGCCACCTCGGCGCTGACCGCGCCGACGCGCTCGATCAGGTCGGCCGGCACGCCCACCTCTGCGGTCTTGGCCTCGTTGGCGTAGGTGACGAAGCCGCCGAGCAGGTAGGCCGAGCTGCCGGGCACGTCGGCCAGGCGGCCGGCCAGCAGGCCTGCGGTGCACGACTCGGCGGTGGCCACGGTGGCGCCGGCCTCCCGGAAGAGTGCGGCGACGGTCTGGTCGACGCTGGCTCCGTCCCGGCTGTAGAGCGCGGCTCCGAAACCGTCGTGCAACGTCTCGACCAGTCGCTCGTAGGCGGTCTGGGCATCGGGTCGGTAGCGAGTGACGACCTCCAGCTCGCCCTCGCGCAGGCACGTCGTGACCTCGAGTCCCGCGCTCTCCAACGAGCCGTGCGCGGCCTCGTGGTCGCGCAGCAGCGCCGCCAGCTCGGACTCGGGCGGGCCGTAGGCGCGCAGGGTCCCCTGGCGCAGCGCGCCCGCACCCTCGATCGCCCCCAGCACCGCCCGGTCGCGCAGTGCGTCCTCCCACATGGGTCGCAGCTCGCCCGGCGGGCCGGGCAGCACGAGCACCGGAGCCGCGGCGTCGCCCACCGCCGTGACGACGAGCCCGGGCGCGGTGCCCACGGGCTCGAGCACGGCCGCCTGCTCGGGCACCATCGCCTGCTTGCGCACACCGGCGGCCACCACCTCGGGAGCGGGCTGGCGCTCGCGACGCCGGTTCAGCTCCTCGACCCGGGCCGCGACCCGGCGCTCGAGCGACTCGTCGAGCCGCACCGGGCGACCCTGCACCCGGGCGACGACCTCCGCCGTCAGGTCGTCGGCCGTGGGGCCGAGGCCGCCGGTGGTGATCACGAGCCGGTGGTCGGCCAGCAGGTAGCGCAGCGCGGACTCGAGGTCGTCGGGCCGGTCGCCCACCACCACGATCCGCCCGACGTCGACGCCGAGGGTGCGCAGCTGCTCTGCCAGCCACGGTCCGTTGGCGTCGCTCACCCGGCCGGTGAGCACCTCGGTGCCCGTGACGACGATCCCCGCCCGCACGGGCTGGGGCGTGGGGGAGTGGGTCACTGGTCCTCCTGCAGCGCGGCGAGCAGCACGGGCTCGAACGCCTCGGCCATCGCCGCGTAGCCGCGGTCGTTGGGGTGGAAGAAGTCGGGTGCCAGCATCCCCTTCCACGAGGTGGGGCCGCTGGTGCGGAGGTCGACCAGCCGCACGTGTCCGTGGCGTGCGGCGTCGTCGAGGTGGGTGTTCGCCTCGCGGGCGGCGGCCGAGGGCTGGGGGAGCGTGGCCACGACGGCGCCGCGGGGCAGCAGCCCTACGAGCCGTCGCATCAGGTCGGGCAGGGCACTGCTGTGCTGCCGTCCGCCGAACAGGTCGTTGGACCCGGCGACGACCGTCACCAGGTCGGGTCCGGCGGCGGGGTCGGAGGGCGGGAGGGCCTGCATCACGGGCACCTGCTGCTCCACGAGGTCGCTCACGCGCGCGCCCGTGGCCGAGAGGTTGACGACCCGCAGCTCGTGCCCGGCGTCGGCGAGTCGGCCGGCCAGCAGGCCGACCAGACCCGCGTCGGGGGAGGAGGCCCCGACGCCCTGCGACATGGAGTCGCCGAGAGCGATCCAACGCCGGCCCGGCATGCCGAGTGCCTCCCGGTTGCGGGCGCTCCACTCGTCGGCGTACGGCTCGGCCTGGGCCCGGACCCGGTTGATCCCGGGGACGACCAGACCCAGGGCACGCACCACGCGACCGGGCCCGCGACCCGTGCGGTTGTCGTAGGGCAGGTCGAGGTCGCTCACCCTGCGATTCTGCCCGGCGCGTGGTGGCGTGCCGAGGCGCCGGGTCTCAGCAGCGCGGGAAGCTGGACAGGGGACCGGTGCCGCCGCCGGCGCCCTCACCGGTGACCTCACCGACGCCGGTGCTGAAGCTGTCGCTCGGCCGGACCGGCACCTGCACCACCTGGGAGATGCGACCGGCCGCCGCGCGCACCGGGAAGCTGCGGGTCTCGCCGTTGCGGGTGCGGCTGAAACCGCCGAGGTGGGTGTGCCTGCCCTGGCGGTTGTCGAGGCGGAAGCGCACGTAGTTCTGCCCGTCGACGTACCGCTTGCAGACCTGCAGCTTGCCGCCGTGGATGTTCGTCGAGGTCATCCAGGCGGCGGAGGCGGGCGCCTGCACGGTCGCGACGAGCGCGACGGCGGCGAGCAGCGCGCTGAGGACGAGGGCCACGGGACGGGTCAGGGACTGCCGGAGGGTCATGGCGGCAGTGTTGCCCAGGTCGACGACACTTCACACATGCGGACGATCCTCAACGTGCTGTGGCTGGTGTTCTGCGGGTTCTGGATGGCACTGGGCTACCTGGCGGCCGGGGTCGTCTGCTGCCTGCTGATCGTCACGATCCCGTTCGGGATCGCCTCGTTCCGGATCGCGCTGTACGCGCTGTGGCCCTTCGGGCGCGTGGCGGTGCGCCGACGCGACGCCGGCGCGCCGTCGGCGGTGGGCAACGTCATCTGGTTCGTGGTCGCCGGCGTCTGGCTGGCGATCGGCCACGTGCTCACCGGCGTCGCCCTGTGCCTGACGGTCATCGGCATCCCGCTGGGGATCGGCAGCTTCAAGATGGTGCCGCTCTCGCTGCTCCCGCTCGGGCGCGAGATCGTCCCCGCCGACGCGATGGCCTTCGCCCAGCGCTGAGCAGTGCTGAGACGTGCCGCGGCCCCGCCAGCGCATGGCTGACGGGGCCGCGGGTGGCTCGGGTGCCGTGCCTCAGCCCTGGACGCCGAGGGCGAACTCCACGTTGCCGGCGGTGTCGACGCCCGCGTCGAGGATCTTGTCGTCCAGCTGCTGCGCGGCGGGGGAGTCGAGGTAGATCATCGCCCCGTCCTGCTCCAGCACCTGGTCCTCGGGCTCCGGTCCCGTGGCCGTGGCCACGGCGAAGGAGTCCTCGGGCTGGTCGCCCGCGGTGATCCGCAGGCCCGTCACCTCGGACTCCTGCTGCTCGGCGATGGTCTTGACGATCGTGGCTGCGTTCTCGGTCAGGGTGAGCATCTGCTGTGCCTTCCGTCGTGTGCAGGTGGATCGACCACCCTGTCTCGCCGGCCGCGCAGGATCAAGCCGAGGCGTACGCGGCGCAGTCGGGACACCTGCTGACCAGGTCGTGCCGGCAACCCACGACGTGCTCGAGGAAGGCCTGCGCGCGGTCGAGCCGGCGACGCTGCTCCCGGACGTGGTCCAGACGCTGCCGGAGGACCGCCGCGCGTCCTGCCTCGTCGCGGTGCAGCACCAGGCGGATCTCCGCCAGGCTCATCCCGACCTCGCGGCACGACAGCAGGATCCGGAGGCGGACCAGGTGCTCGTCGGTGTAGGTGCGGTGACCGGCGCCCGTGCGGTCCGGCACGACGACGCCGAGCGCGTCCCAGTGGTGCAGGGCGTGCACCGGCACGCCGAGGGTCGTCGCCACCTCACCGATCCGCACCGGACCATCATGCCTTGACCTCAGGTGGACCTGAGGTCCTAGCGTCCGCGACGTGCCTGCCACGTCCTCGTCGTCCACCGTCCCACCCCTCCCGCGCGCCGAGGTGGTCGACGTCGGGGGAGTGCCGGTGGCCACCTACGTGCTGGAGCCGCGTGGAGGGGCGCACCGCGGCGACGTCGTGCTCTGCCACGGCACCCCGTGGTCGTCGCAGGTCTGGTCCCGCGCGGCACACGAGCTCAGCCGGGAGCACCGCGTCCTCCTGTGGGACATGCCGGGGTACGGCCGCTCGCGTGTCGCCCCCGACGTCGCGCTGGACCTGCGCAGCCAGTCGCAGCGGCTGGGTGCGCTGCTGGAGCACTGGGGTGCGAGCGAGCGGCACGTGGTGGCGCACGACGTCGGTGGAGCCGTCGCGCTGGGCGCCCACCTGCTCGACGGGGTCGACCTGGGCGCCCTGTTCCTGTGGGACGCGGTCGTGCTCGACCCCTGGGGCTCCGCGTTCTTCCGCCTCGTGGCCGAGCACGAGCAGGTCTTCGCGGTCCTGCCGGCGGCCCTGCACGCCGCGCTCGTCCGTGAGTACGTGTCCGGCGCCGCCGCAGGGGCGCTGCACGCGGCGTGGCTGGAGGCGCTGGTGGAGCCCTGGCTGGGGGAGCCGGCGCAGGCCGCCTTCTACCGGCAGGTGGCGCAGCTCGCCGCCGCGGACACCGGGCAGCTGGTGGCTGGGCTGGGTGAGGTGCGCTGCCCGGTGAGGATCGGGTGGGGCGCCGAGGACCCGTGGCTCCCCGCGGAGCAGGCGCACCGTTTGCGGGAGCTGCTGCCGGGCGAGTCGCCCGTCGTCGTGGTGCCCGGGACCGGTCACCTGGTGCCGGTCGAGCGACCGGGTGCGGTGCTCGAGGCCCTGCGCGCGTGGCTGACGGCTCCGGGAGGGGTCTGAGCGCGGCCGGCGGGCTCTCGGAATGCGGGGTCCTCGTCGGGGGTTGGGGCCCACGTGAGCACCGTCGTCTTCGTCCACGCCCATCCCGACGACGAGGGCACCAGCACCGCCGGGACGATGGTCCGGCTCGTCCGCGAGGGACACCGCGTGGTGGTGGTGTACGCGACCAACGGTGACTTCGGTGCCGCACCCGACGACCTGGAGCCGGGGGAGACGCTGGTGCAGCGGCGCCGCCGCGAGGCGGTCGCCTCCGCCGAGGTCACGGGCACGCACCGGGTCGTGTGGCTGGGCTACGCCGACTCGGGCATGAGCGGGTGGGAGCAGAACACGGGCGAGCGCGCGTTCTCCCGTGCCGATCCCGAGGTGGCGGCACGTGCTCTGGCGGACGTGCTCGACGAGGAGTCCGCGGACGTCGTCGTCGGCTACGACTGGCACGGTGGTTACGGGCACCCCGACCACGTGATGGTCCACCGGGTCACCCGACGCGCCACCGAGCTGTCCGCTGCCCGCGCGCGCCACCTGGAGGTGACGCTGAACCGCGACCAGATGCGCGCGTTGTTCCAGGCGGCGAAGGACCACGGGATGGAGGGCTTCGACCCGGACGCGCCGGGCGACGACGGCCTGCCGATCGGCACGCCCCAGTCCGAGCTGCACTGGGCGGTCGACGTCAGGGCCGACATCGCCACCAAGCGCGCGGCGCTGGCCTGCCACGGCAGCCAGACCGACGTGCAGCAGATCCTGTCGATGCCGGAGGACGTCTTCGCGATGGCCTTCGGCATCGAGCACTACATCGAGCCGGGCCGGCCGGAGGGCATGCTCGAGCGCTGGTGGCTGCACTGAGGCACGGTCGCTCCTGACCCTCGCGCTCGGCGATCCGTGCCGTTGTCGGTGCCGTGCGTCAGACTCCCCGGTGTCGCACGTGCACGGAGGGGGATCGACATGGACGGGCCGGATCGGGAGTGGCGCTCGCCGCGCGCCAGCGCCGAGCGTGAGCGCCAGCAGCAGCAGGCCGCCTTCGAGACGCTGATGGCGCTGGTCGACGACGGCTCCCTGACCCGTGACGACGCGCTGGCGGCGCTCGGTCTCGGCCTGCGGCTCGAGCAGGAGCAGCCGGCCGACGTCTGGCAGGCAGCGCGGCTGCGTCGTCTGGGCGTCGACGTGCGTGCGCGGCCCGAGGAGGGGGCGAGGAGCTCTTCTCCACGCGCTCCTCTGCGTTACCTGACATAATGTCCATTATCGGCGGTCTTGTGCAGCGTGCGGGAGAGCCAGGTCAGGCGGCGACGAGATCCACTCCGTAGTCCCCGAACCGCGGGTCGGCGGTGACGACGGACAACGTCGGCGAGCCCGAGGGTGCGCACGCCCGAGGCGGCGACGCGCTCCAGCCACAGGATGACGTGGGTGTCCAGCAACAGCCTCACAGGCTCACCGGCGCGTCGAGCATCTCGTCGAGCTCGTCGTCGGTGAACTGGATGTTTGCGCCGATCCGGATCTCACCTGCCAGCGTTCCTCGGGCGGCCAGGAACCGGGCACCGGGAGTCGCCGGTTCGACGGGCCCGAGCCGCACGACCGGGACGCCGCACGCGTCGTGGCCGAGCTCGGCCAAGCTTCGAGTCGGCCGTGATCGCTGCTCAGCCTCGCTCGCTGCCGAACGCTCCACCTCGCAGCACCGGCACCACGGTCGAGACGTCGAGCTCGGCCGCCACGTCGACGTCGGTCGCGAATCCCTTGGCCGCGAGCTCCCGGCCCCCGACGCACGCGTGCAGCACCTCGCCCAGCCGCGGTCGCGTCGCCGCGAACAGGTCGGCTGCGGCCCGGGCCTCGGGGCTGAGTCGGTGCCCCTGACCGCGCTCGACGACCCGGGCCAGCACCGCCCCGGCACCCAGGTGGTCCTCGAGCGCGACACGCAGCGAGTCGTCCTCCGCCCACCTCTCGCCTGCTGCCACGACGCTGACGGCGAGTCCCTGCTCCAGCGCGGCGACCAGGTGGTCCCCCACCGCGGCGGCGTTGCGCAGGCACCCGGCCACCACCTCGCCGCTCGGCTCGCCCTGCTGCATCGCCGCGGCGATGGTCGAGCCGTTGGGCGAGGGCAGCACCAGCCGTAGAACCGGGGCGCACGTCAGGAGGCCGGCCGGTGAGAGCGACGGCGCCCCGACGGCGACGCCCGGCGCTCGCGCCTCGAGCCGTCCGACGGCCAGGGTCGCGTCGTGGCGGCGCGCGAAGTCGACGGCCCGCTCGTCGCGCCACGGGAAGGGGTAGACGTCCATCCCCCGGCCGACGGCGACGGTGACCGAGGTCGTGAAGCTGAGGACGTCGACGACGACCACGACGTCGCCCTGGGTCGCGCGAGCGCCCACCGGCCCCCAGTCGAGGCGGACCCGGAAGCCTGACTGCCCGAACACCTCTCGCACGTGGCGCACGCTACTGCGGCACGCTCACGCAGGCCTCCGCGTGCCTGCCGGCGCAGAGAGCGCCGACGCGCACGGCCCTCGCACCCGGAGGGTGCGGAGGCCGTTAGTGTCCCGACATGGACGAGACGACGATCACCATCTCCACCGGCGACGGGCAGACCCTGCAGGTCTACCGGTGGGCTCCCGACGGCGACCCGCGCGCCGTCCTGCAGGTGCAGCACGGGCTGGGCGAGCACGCGGGCCGCTACCGCCGCTTCGCGGAGGCGCTCACCGGTGCCGGCTACCTGGTCTACGCGCCGGACGGACGCGGCTCGGGGCGCAGCGCTGCCCAGGGGTACGGCGTCTGGGGACCCGACGGCTGGCCCGGGTGGGTCGACGACGTCGCGGTGCTGGCGCGACACCTGCGCGAGGAGCACCCCGGACTCCCCCTCGGCCTGTTCGGCCACAGCATGGGCTCCTTCGCCACCCAGCAGTTCCTGCTCGACCACGACGACCTGGTCGACGCCGTCGTGCTCTCCGGCACCACCGAGGTCGGCGGCCTGGTGCCGCTGCTGGCCGGCGACGAGCCGGCCGACCTGAGCGCCTTCAACGCGGGCTTCGAGCACCGCACCGGCTTCGAGTGGCTCAGCCGCGACCCGGAGGAGGTCGACGCCTACGTGGCCGACCCCGGCTGCGGGTGGCAGGCCTCCCCCTTCACGGGCATCGAGACCCTGCTGCCGGCCGCCGACCCCGAGCGGCTGGCGCGCATCCGCGACGACCTGCCCGTGCTGCTGGTCTCCGGCGACGCCGACCCGCTCGCCGGCGGCGGCGCCGCGATCGAGCTGGTCGCCCAGCGCTACCGGGACGCCGGCCTGGGCGACATCACGGTGCGGCTCTACCCGGAGGGCCGCCACGAGATGCTCAACGAGACCAACCGCGACGAGGTGACCGCCGACGTGGTCGCGTTCTGGGAGCGCACGTTGACCCGCTGAGCCGGCCCGGTCAGCCGAGCACCGGCAGACGCGAGGCGATCGCGTCGTCCTCGCACCACGGCGCCGGCGCGCGACCCGCCCCGGCGAGCACGGCGTCGAGGTCGGACCACGCCGAGGGCAGCGCGCCCCCGGCGAGCTCCTCGACGGTCCGCCGCGCCAGGTTCAGCGCGCCCGCGGGGGCCGGCACCTCGGTGAGCAGGTCGAGGTGGTGCACGACGTTCTCCACCGCCCAGATCGCGAGGAAGTCACCGGCGGCGAACACGTGGCCCTGCCACTCACGCCGCTCCTCGGTGCAGCCGCGCACGCCACGGGCCAGCGCCGTGGCGACGTCGCGCAGCTGGGCGGTGGCGGCACCGGGCCGGGCGTAGGCGGCCGTGCGGCGACGCTGCGACATCAGGGCGGCCACGGCGTCCTCGGAGCCGTACTCCTCGGCGAAGGCCGTCCAGTAGCTGGCGGCGTCGACGGTCGGCGGCTCCGCGGTGCGGCAGACGAGCCCGCCAAGCATCTCCTGCCAGCCGGCGATCACGTGCACCACGACGTCGAGGCGGGTCCAGCCGTGGCAGCGCGAGGCACCCAGCAGCTCGTGCTCGTCCAGCGACCCGGCTGCACGGACGAACGCCTCGATCGTCTGGTCGCAGTCGGTGCGAGCGCGCTCGAGGTCGACGGTCAGTCCCATGGCTCGACCCTACGGCCGGCCACCGACGGTGCGGCCGTGGCCGCGCCACCGGGGCGGCTTGGGTCCCTCGGGCACGATCTGCTGGTGCCCGAGGGACATACGATCCACCGCCTGGCGCGCGACCAGCGCCGCCTCCTGGTCGGCCGGACGCTGCACACCTCCAGCCCGCAGGGGCGCTTCGCCGAGGGTGCCGCGCTCCTGGACGGGCGGACGCTGCAGGCCACCGACGCGTGGGGCAAGCACCTCTTCCACCGCTACGACGACGACCTGTGGCTCCACGTGCACCTGGGGCTCTACGGCAAGTTCCGGGTCGGCGAGCTTCCGGCGCCGGAGCCGAAGGGCGCCCTGCGCCTGCGGATCCTCTCCCCCACGCACTGGCTCGACCTGCGCGGACCGACCGCCTGCGAGGTGCAGACACCCGCCGAGCGGAAGGCCGTCCTGGCCAGGCTGGGACCCGACCCGCTGCGCCCACGCACCGACCCGCAGCCCTTCCTCGACCGGGTGGCTCGCAGTCGCGCCCCGCTGGGCACGCTGCTCATGGACCAGAGCGTCATCGCCGGCGTCGGCAACGTCTACCGGGCCGAGGTCCTCTTCCGCCAGGGCCTGCACCCGCTGACGCCGGGCCGCGACGTGCGTGGTGCCGTGACGAGCGCCGTCTGGGAGGACCTCGAGCTGCTGCTGCGCGCGGGCGTGCGCGCCGGGCGGATCGTCACCACCGAGCCCGCCGACCGCGACCGACCCTCCGGCCGCGCGCGACGGGTCGACTCGCACTACGTCTACGGGCGGGCCGGGCTGCCCTGCCGGCGTTGTCACACCGAGGTGCTCTCCGGCACGCTCGCTGCCCGCACGGTGTTCTGGTGCCCGTCCTGCCAGCCCGAGCCCTGACTGGGCGAGAGCACCGCTCTCACCGCGTCGCCCGACCCGTCGCGAGTGCGCACGGCTGGACCGCCGACGCGTCCCGAGTGCGCACGGCTGGACCGCCGACCCGTCCCGAGTGCGCACGGCTGGACCGCCGACCCGTCCCGAGTGCGCACGGCTGGACCACCGACCCGTCCTGCGGCACGACGGCTCGGCAGGGAACGGGCGTCAGTGGGCCAGGCTGGGGTCCCAGCGGTTGGCGATCAGCTGGAAGCTGGGGGTGTCGGCCAGCGAGGTCATCGCCTCGTAGATGCGTTCGTAGCGGGTGCCGCTGATCCGCCAGCGGCCGTCGGGGTCGCGGCGGTACTCGTCGCGGTAGTAGCCGCCGCCCCGGATGGTGACCTGGAAGTCGGGGACGATCACGGTGTCCTCGAACGCCCAGGAGCCGGTCGCCGTGTCGCCGTCGACGTCGATCTCGGGGTGGTTGGCGACGTGGATGGTCACGATCCCCGGGCCCAGGTTGGCGCTCATGTACTCGACCACGGCTGCCCGCGAGTCGAAGTGCAACGGCTCCTTCATCGCCTGGGTGCCGTAGCGGGCGGTGACGTCCTCGGCCAGGCAGTCGCCGAACTCGTCCCACTCCTTGAGGTCGAGGGTGCGGAAGTAGCGGTACTTGAGGCGCTTGATCTCTTCGATCGCGACGAGGTCCATGCCGGCAGGGTAGAACGTGTTCTACTCCCCCGCCAGTGGTCCGGTCACCCGGCGACGTAGGCAGCCAGGTGCTCACCGGTGAGCGTCGAGGCGGTGGCGACGAGATCGGCCGGCGTCCCCTCGAAGACCACGCGGCCGCCATCGTGACCGGCACCGGGACCGAGGTCGATGATCCAGTCGGCGTGCGCCATCACCGCCTGGTGGTGCTCGATGACGATGACGGAGGTGCCGGCCTCCACCAACCGGTCGAGCAGCGCCAGGAGCTGCTCGACGTCGGCCAGGTGGAGGCCCGTCGTCGGCTCGTCGAGCACGTAGACGCCGCCCGGGTCGGCCATGTGGATGGCCAGCTTGAGCCGCTGCCGCTCGCCGCCGGAGAGCGTCGTCAACGGCTGACCCAGGGTGAGGTAGCCGAGCCCGACGTCGTCCATGCGCGCGAGGATCTTCTGGGCCGCGGGCAGTCGCGCCTCGCCGTCGGAGAAGAAGGCGAGCGCCTCGGCGACCGGCATCGCCAGCACCTCGCTGATGTCGCGACCGCCCAGCAGGTACTCCAGGACCGCCGCCTGGAAGCGCTTGCCCTCGCACTCCTCGCACGGCGTCGAGACGGTGTCCATCATCCCGAGGTCGGTGTAGATGACACCTGCGCCGCTGCAGGCGGGGCACGCGCCCTCGGAGTTGGCGCTGAACAGCGCCGGCTTGACTCCGTTGGCCTTCGCGAACGCCTTGCGGATCGGCTCCAGGAGCCCGGTGTAGGTGGCCGGGTTGCTGCGGCGCGACCCCTTGATGGCGCCCTGGTCGACGGTCACGACTCCCTCACGCGGGGCCACGGACCCGTGGATCAACGAGCTCTTGCCCGACCCCGCGACCCCGGTGACGACGCACAGCACGCCCAGCGGGACGTCGACGTCGACGCCGGTCAGGTTGTGCAGGTCGGCGCCGCGCACCTCCATCACTCCGGTGCGCTCACGCACCTGCGGCTTGAGCCGCGCCCGGTCGTCGAGGTGGCGCCCCGTGAGGGTGTCGGCCGCGCGGAGGCCCTCCACGGTGCCCTCGAAGACCACCTCTCCCCCGGCCGACCCGGCGCGCGGCCCGAGGTCGACCACGTGGTCGGCCACGGCGATCACCTCGGGCTTGTGCTCGACGACCAGCACGGTGTTGCCCTTGTCGCGCAGCTGCAGCAGCAGGTCGTTCATCCGCGCGATGTCGTGCGGGTGCAGCCCGATGGTGGGCTCGTCGAAGACGTAGGTGACGTCGGTGAGCGCCGAGCCGAGGTGGCGGATCATCTTGGTGCGCTGGGACTCGCCGCCCGAGAGCGTGCCCGAGGGTCGGTCGAGCGAGAGGTAGCCCAGACCGATGCCGACGAAGGAGTCGAGCAGGTGCCCGAGGCCGCGCAGCACCGGCGCCACGGAGGGCTCCTCGATGCCGCGCACCCACGCGGCGAGGTCGGTGATCTGCATGGCGCACGCGTCGGCGATGCTCACGCCCCCGATGGTCGAGGAGCGTGCCGCTTCGTTGAGCCGGGTGCCGTCGCAGTCCGGGCAGGTGGTGAAGGTGATCGCCCGGTCCACGAAGGCGCGGATGTGCGGCTGCATTGCCTCGCGGTCCTTGGAGAGGAAGGACTTGTGGATCTGGGGGATCAGCCCGAGGTAGGTGAGGTTGATGCCCTCGACCTTGATCTTGGTGGCCTCCTTGTGCAGCAGGTCGTCGAGCTCGCGCCTGCTGTACTGCTTGATCGGCTTGTCGGGGTCGAACCAGCCGCAGCCGCGGAAGATGCGCCCGTACCAGCCCTCCATGGAGTAGCCGGGGATCGTGATGGCGCCCTCGTTGAGGGACTTGTCGGCATCGAAGAGCGCGCTGTGGTCGATGTCGGAGACAGCGCCGCGCCCCTCGCAGCGCGCGCACATGCCGCCGACGACGGTGAACTCGCGGCGCTCCTTGGTGGTGCGCCCGCCCTTCTCCATGGTGACGGCGCCGGCGCCCGACATGGAGGCCACGTTGAACGAGAACGCCTGCGGCGAGCCCAGATGCGGGGTGCCGAGGCGGCTGAACAGGATGCGCAACATGGCGTTGGCGTCGGTGACGGTGCCGACGGTGGAGCGCGGGTTGGCGCCCATGCGCTCCTGGTCGACGACGATGGCGGTGGTCAGGCCCTCGAGCAGGTCGACGTCGGGGCGCCCCAGGGAGGGCATGAAGCCCTGCAGGAACGCGCTGTAGGTCTCGTTGATCAGCCGCTGCGACTCCGCCGCGACGGTGCCGAAGACCAGCGAGCTCTTGCCCGAGCCGGAGACGCCGGTGAAGACCGTGAGCCGCCGCTTGGGCAGCTCGACGCTGACCTCACGCAGGTTGTTGACCCGCGCTCCGACGACCCGGATCAGGTCGTGGGCGTCGGCGTGGTGGCTGCTCGGGGCCGTCATGGACGGCAGGCTAGTCGCGCCCACCGACGGCTGCTTCTCGATTCCTGACCCTCGGCGCGGGTTGGAGGGGCCGGGCTAGACTCCCACATGGTTGCCGCAGGCAACCATCTTCACCTCGACATCTCGGGAGGTCCTCCGTGCCCACCACGCGCCGCACCCTGCTGGGGGCTCCGCTGGCCGCCACCGCCGCTGCCGCGGTCTCGTCCACCGTCCCGCCCACCGCCGCGAGCGCCGTCGCCGCTCGGCCGCACCAGAGCCCGATCGACGTCCGGCCCGGCCTCGTGCGCCACCGCGACGACCTCGACCCGCTGGTGCTGCGCTACCGGCGCCACGTGCCGGTCTCGGTGCGCTACGTGACCCGTGACGACCCGGACGGCGGCGGCTGCCAGGCGCGCGGCGCGGAGGAGACCGAGGAGGTCGACGTGCCGGAGGACGCCGGCCACGCCCTCTACCGGGGCGAGCGCTACCGGCTCGCGCAGTTCCACTTCCACACGCCGTCCGAGCACACCGTGCGCGGGCGGCACGCGCCGCTGGAGATGCACCTGGTGCACCAGAGCGAGGCCGGGCTGCGCCTCGTGGTCGGTGTGCTGCTGCTGCCCGGGGCCCCCAGCGAGGCGGACCGCATCCTGCGCCGGCTGCCGCAGGAGTGCGACGAGCCGATCGAGGTCGACGACTTCGACCTGCGCTCCCTGGTCCCCGCGCGACCGCGCACGTTGCGCTACCGCGGCTCGCTCACCACCGAGCCGTACACCGAGCCGGTCCTGTGGTTCCTCACGGAGCCGCAGACGTGCTCGCGCGCGGGCATCAGGGCCTTCCAGGCGACCTTCCCCGACGGCGACTCGCGCGACACCCAGCCGCTCAACGGTCGGGTCCTGCGCGCCGACACCGGCTGGGCGGCGGACCTGCGCCGCCGACCCACCGGGGCCGCGGACTAGCCTCACCGCTCGTGACCGCCACGACCCCCACCGCGCTGCCCCGCGTGCGCGCGGACGCAGTCGTCGCGGTGGCGCTCGGCGGGGCGATCGGCAGCCTGGGCCGCTGGGCCGTGGCGGAGGCGCTCCCCCACTCGCCTGCCGAGCTGCCGTGGTCCACCGTGCTCGTCAACCTCACCGGCGCGGTGCTGCTCGGGCTGCTGCTGGGTCTGCTGGCCGGCCCGCGCCCGCGGCACCACCTGCTGCGACCGATGCTCGGCACCGGACTCCTCGGTGGCTGGACGACGTTCTCGACCGCGATGCTCGACGCCCACGCACTCGCCGACGCCGGCCGGCTCGCCGTCGCCGGCGGCTACCTGCTGGGGTCGGTGCTGGTCGGGCTCCTCGGCGCCTGGGCGGGCCTGCGTGCCGGCCGCGTGCTGGCGTGGCGCCGCGAGCGCGAGGGGCCGCGGTGACCCCGGCGCTGGTGCTGCTCGGCGGGTCGGTGGGCGCGGTGCTGCGCTACGTCGTCGACGTCGAGCTGCGGCGACGTGGCCGCGACGGACTCCCCTGGGCCACGTTCGCCGTCAACGTGGTGGGCTCCGGGGTGCTGGGGGTCGTGGCGGCCGCCTCCACCCGTGGCGCCCCCGACTGGGTCGGCACCCTGGTCGGCGTGGGGTTCTGCGGGGCCCTCACCACGTTCTCCACGTTCTCCACCGACACCCTCGCCCTGCTCGAGGACGACCGTGTCGGCGCCGCGGTCGGCTACGTGACGGGCAGCCTGGTCGCCGGCTCGGCGGCGTTCTCGCTCGCCTGGTGGCTGGTCGCCTGACCCTCGCGCTCGGCCTCGCGGGCCCGCACGTCGGCGTCGGTGCAGAAGCCGGCGCCGTGACGCTTGAGGCACAGCAGGCCCACCAGCACGCCGCCGTCGTCGACGACGGCCAGGCGGCGCCGGCCCTGCACACGCAGCTGGCTCCAGCGGTCGTCCAGCTCGTCGTCGGGGTGCACCGTGCGGGAGGTCAGGGCCCCCGCGTCGACCGCGCGCTCGGCGTCGTCACGCCCCTCGAGGTCGGCGGGCTCGACGACGGCGAGCAGCCGCCCCACGTCGTCGACGACGAGCGCGTTGTGCACCTTGGCGCGGGCCAGCAGCGCTCGGGCCTCGCCGACCGTGGTGCTCCGGCCGCTGACCTTGGGGTGCTGGAGCATCACCTCGCCCACGCGTCTGGTCACTCGGGTCACGCTCTGCACGCTACCCGGCGGGCTGCTCGGCGCCGCCGTCGTCCGAGGCGTCCGCGGCCCCCAGGAACACGCGCAGCGCGGAGACGAACGCCTCGGGCTGCTCGGAGTGCACCCAGTGCCCGGCACCCTTGACCGTGACCAGCGTCGTCCGCGGGAACAGCGTGCGCATCATCTCGGCGTGCTCGGGCCGCACGTAGGGCGAGCGCTCGCCGGACATCCACAGCACGGGGTGGTCGAAGGTGGCGTCGAGTCGCGGGAAGCCGCCGATCGCCGGCAGGTCACGGCGCAGCAGCTCGAGGTTGGCCTGCCAGGCGAAGCCGCTCGAGCTCGAACGCAGGTTCTGTAGCAGGAAACCGCGCACGCGCTCGTCGTCGATGGGTCCGCGCAGCTGCTCGTCGGCGTCGCTGCGCCGCTCGACAGTGGCCAGGTCGAGCCCGGCCAGGCTGTCCAGCAGGTGCTCGAACTCGCCGGCGCCCTCGCTGGTGGTCGGCGAGATGTCGACGACGACCAGCCGCTCGACCAGCTCGGGCCGGGTGAGGGCCACCACCATCGCCACCTTGCCGCCCATCGAGTGGCCGACCAGGTGCACGGGGCCCTCGGCCACCGGCCCCGCGGCCAGGAACTCCGCGACCGCCCGCGCGACGACCTCGTAGTCGGCGGTGTCGGTCCAGGGCGAGCGACCGTGGTTGGGCAGGTCGACGAGCACCGAGCGCAGCTGCGGTGCCAGCGCCTTGGCGACCTGGGTGAAGTTGCGCCCCTGTCCGAAGAGTCCGTGCAGGAACACCACTGTGGGGGCGCCGTCGTCGCCGATGGTGGTGCTGTGCAGGTGCTCGTCCTCGCCTGTGCTGGTCACAGGGTCACGGTAGTGAGTGGCCCACGCGCTCAGCGGCGCACCCGGAAGGCGCCGGTGCACGCGGTGGCCGGGAGGTTGTACCGGTTGCCCGAGAGGCTGGCCCGCCAGGTGTAGTAGCCGGCGCGCAGCAGGGTCACGCTCGCCAGGGTTGTGGTGCCGTTCTCCGACACCGTCGCGCGCAGGGTGCGCCCGCCGAGCCGGCCGCACGAGGCCGCGCGAGCGGTCGGGAACGGGCCGTGCAGGGTGGCCTTGGCCCGACGTGGCGCCGTGCCGTAGCCGGCCACCAGACCCAGCACGGGGCGGGTGGCGGCGCCCCGTCGCACGTTCGGCGTGCGCATGCCGACACGCGGTCGGGCCTGCACGGCCAGCCCGACCCGGGCCACCAGGGAGGTCTTGCGGCCCGCGAGCACCACCCGCGAGCCACCGGATCGGTCGGGCGACGCGACGCGTACCCGGGTGTCGGGCACGCGGACCGCGCGCACCTGCACCTGGTGGGGCCCCGCGGCGAGGCCGGGCACGCCACCTGCGAGCCGGCCGGCGTCGTCGGTGGTGCCCAGGGTGCGCCACCCGCCGCCCGGGCTGCGCACCTGCAGCGGCAGCTCGGCCACGCCCCGCCCCGACCGGGCGACGCCGAGCGCGAGCCGCACGGGGACGGCCTGGCCCACGGCCGCGCGGGCGCTCTGGGAGCCGGAGAGCCGGTAGGGCCCGGCCTCCCGCGCGGAGTCCGCCACCATCATCTGGGCGAACCTGCGCACCTCCGGGCCGAAGCCGGTGTCGCGGATGCGCTCCTGGCCCGCCGCGCCGGTGAGCCGGTAGCGCCCACCCACCAGCAGGTGCAGCAGGGCCGCGTCGACGGCCGCGTTCTGCACCGCGTAGCGGAAGTCGCCGTACTTGCCGACCACCCAGGCGGCACGCGCCGTCGCCTGCGGTGTGGCCGAGGCGCGCTGGCCGCCGCCCCCCAGGCGGGCCAGTCGCCGGAAGGGTCCGAAGCCTCCGGGCCGCACGTCGGCCGCGGGGTCGATCCGGTACACCACCTGGTCGGCACGTCCTTGCAGACGCCGCGCGCCGATGAAGGTGTCGGAGGCGCGGGCGCCGGTGTCGATCAGGTAGCCCGACCACGGCTGGTCCGGCGGCGTGGCGCGGGCCCCGGAGCGTGCCTGTGCGGGCAGCGCAGCGACCACGAGGGCGAGCACGATCCCGACGGCACCCACGGCGACGGCGCTGGGCCCGGAGCGGCCGCTCACGGGCGGGGGTCCACGGGCGCGGTGGGCTGCGGCAGCTGGGGCGCGTCGCCGTCGGGGCCCCCGCCGATCGCCGGCGGTCGCCCGCCACCGTTGCCGTCGCCACCACCGTCGCCACCACCGTCACCGCCGTCGGCGGGCGGCTCGGGGTCGGTGCTGGGCGGGTCCGGGGTGACAGGCGGCGGCTCCACCGCCGGCGGGGCGGGCTCCTCGACGGGCACGACCGGGGGCGGGGCAGGCACCTCGAGCCGGCCGCGCAGGACCTCCTGGCCTGGCGCGCGCACGGTCCACACCCAGGCACCCGGCAGCAGGTCGGAGATCACGACCTCGCGCGTGGTGGCTCGGCGCAGCGAGAGGTCCAGGCGCTGGGCGGCACCGTTGGGGTCGGCGTCGGCTCGTGCCGGCGCGAGCGCCACGAAGACCGGGGTACCACGCGTCGAGCGCAGGGCGAGCCGCACCTCGCCGGGAGCGGTGGAGGAGGCCCGGACCCCCGCGAGCGGCAGGGGGTCCAGACGCGGTGAGGGAACCAGGTCGTAGGGGTCGGACGGCGGGTCGCCGGCGGCGTCGTCGCCGTCACCGGAGGTGCCCGACCCCGAGCCGGACGACGGCGAAACCCCGGCTCGGGCGGTCCCGTCGACACCGTCCGCGGCGTCGTCGGAGGCCCCCAGGTCGCCGACGCCCAGCGCCATCGCGCCCGTGACGCCGAGGACGGCGGCTGCGGCGACGCCGAGCAGCGCCGGCCGCAGCCTGCCCGTGACCGCCTTCGTGCGCTGGCGGCTGCGACGCCCGGCCGCCTCCTCGGCCACCCGGTCGGCCTCGCGGGCCGCCAGCCAGTGCTGCGCGCGGGTCGCCGGCGGCACCCCCTCCGGGGTGGCGGGCGTGGCCGCGACGGCGGAGGCCAGGTGCGGCTCGACCCAGGCCACCTCACCGTCGGGGTGCACCACCAGCCGGGTCTGCTCCTCGGGGGTGGTCGCAAGCACCCGCACCGGACGACCGAGGGGCATCGCGTAGTCGCGTGCCACCGCCCGCACGGCCACCAGCGCGAGCTCGCGCGGAGCCTCGGCGTGCCGGGCCGCGACGTCGTGCGGCTCGGGCCGGCCGTTGACCAGCACGGCGCCGTCGAGGTCGATCTCGACCTGCACCAACGGGTGGGCGGGCACGTCTGCGCCACCGCGCAGATCGTCGTGCTGCTCCCGAGGCTCCCGATGCATGCCGCACATCCTACGAGAGGGTGACCACGGGCGCCCCTCCGAAAGGGCCGGTGCCGATGGCCCGGACGGGCCATTTGTGCCGCCGCGGGGCCCTCTGACGCGTGTTCGCGTACCTGTGACCCGGTGTCGCTCCTAGGGTCGTCGTCGAGCGAGGTCGACAGGCGGCCGGCGGGCGAGGGCGAGAGGACCCGAGACGATGTGGGACACGGTGCACGACAGCGGTCGGGACGAGCACGGAGGGCGACACCTCTGCCACGACCTGCCGTGCCTGCGGTGCGGGCATGCGGCCCACACCTACCTCGCCTGCGACGACGCCTGCGGGTGCCAGCCGGCCGCGATGCCCGGTAGCCCGGCACCGGCCCTGGTGCCGGCGCGCTCCAGGCGCTGACGCCGGCTGCTGCCGGCGTCGCACTGCGTGCTCAGGGCCTGAGCATGACCTTGACGGCGCGCCGCTCGTCCATGGCCAGGTAGCCCTCGGCGACCTCCTCGAGCGGCAGGGTCAGGTCGAAGACGCGGCCCGGGTCGATCCGCCCCGAGGTGACCAGCTCGAGGAGCTCCGGGAGGTAGCGCCGCACCGGGGCCACTCCCCCGCGCAGCCCCACGTTCTTGGAGAACATGGTGGAGACCGGCGGCTCGACGCCGTGCGGCACTCCCACGAAGCCCACCGTGGCGCCGGGACGCGCGACGGCGAAGGCGGTGCTCATCGCCGGCCCGTTGCCCACGCACTCCAGGACGGCGTCGGCCCCGACGCCGTCGGTCATCTGCATCACCAGCGCCTCGCCCTCCTCGCCGCGCTCGGCGACGACGTCGGTGGCCCCGAACTCGCGGGCGATCTGCTGGCGCGGCTCGTGGCGCGACATCGCGATCACGCGCTCGGCGCCCATGACCGAGGCGGCGAGCACGCCGCACAGGCCCACGGCACCGTCGCCGACGACCACGACGGTGCCGCCCGGCTGCACACCGGCGGCCACCGCGGCGTGCCAGCCGGTGGGCATCACGTCGGAGAGCGCGAGCAGGGACGGCAGCAGGGCGTCGTCGGGGTGCCCGTCGGTGGCCACGAGCGAGCCGTCGGCCTGGTTGACCACCGCGTACTCGGACTGGCCGCTGGTGGTCATGCCGCCCTGCGGGCAGGCCGACTGCACACCGGCGCGGCAGTGAGCGCAGGTGTTGTCGCTGTGGCAGAACGGCACGATCACGAAGTCACCCGGCTTGAACACCGAGACCTCGCCACCCACCTCCTCCACCACGCCGACGCACTCGTGGCCGATCGTGGCGCCCTCGCGGATCGGGTTCTCGCCGCGGTAGGGCCACAGGTCGGAGCCGCAGATGCAGCCGGCCGTGACCTTGACCACGGCCTGGGTGGGTCGCTTGATGACGGGGTCCTTCGCCTCACCGAAGCGGATGTCGCGAGGGCCGTGGATCGTGGTGGCGCGCATGCGCCCATCCTGGCACCTCGCCCAGGCGACACGCGGGCACGGCCGGATTGGCGGTATCTCACATGTGAGTTACCGTCGTCGTCATGCCCGCCGACTACAAGTCCCGCATCGGCAACCTGATCCGGGACGCCCGCAAGCACCGCGGCCTCACGCAGGCCGAGCTCGCCCAGCAGCTCGCCACCAGCCAGAGCGCCATCAACCGCATCGAGAAGGGTCACCAGAACCTCTCGCTCGAGATGATCGCGCGCATCGGCGAGGCCCTGGACTCCGAGATCGTGGCGCTCGGCGCCGGTCCCACGCACCTGCGCGTCACCGGCCCGACGACGCTCTCGGGCAGCATCGACGTCAAGACCTCCAAGAACGCCGGCGTCGCGCTGCTCTGCGCCACGCTGCTCAACCGGGGTCGCACCACCCTGCGCAAGGTCGCGCGCATCGAGGAGGTCAACCGGCTGCTCGAGGTGCTCAACAGCCTCGGCGTGCAGACCACCTGGCTCAACGACGACAACGACCTCGAGATCGTCCCGCCCCGCGAGCTGGACCTGCACCACGTCGACGAGGTCGCGGCCCGACGGACCCGGTCGATCATCATGTTCCTCGGCCCGCTGCTGCACCGCGCCGACACCTTCGAGCTGCCCTACGCCGGAGGCTGCAACCTCGGCACCCGCACGGTCGAGCCGCACATGACCGCGCTGCGACCCTTCGGCCTCGAGGTCAAGGCCACCGACGGCAGCTACCACGCGACCGTCAACAGGGCCATCGAGCCGGGGCGTCCGATCGTGCTCACCGAGCGCGGCGACACCGTCACCGAGAACGCCCTGATGGCGGCCGCCCTGCACCCCGGCACCACGACGATCCGCAACGCCTCCTCCAACTACATGGTCCAGGACCTCTGCTTCTACCTGCAGAAGCTGGGCGTCACCGTGGAGGGCATCGGTACCACGACCCTGCGCGTCACCGGCCTGGAGACGATCGACGTCGACGTGGACTACGCCCCCAGCGAGGACCCCATCGAGGCGATGTCGCTGCTCGCGGCGGCCATCGTCACGAACTCCTCGATCGAGGTGCGCCGGGTCCCGATCGAGTTCCTGGAGATCGAGCTCGCCGTCCTCGAGGAGATGGGCTTCAACTACGAGCGCTCCGAGGAGTACGTGGCCCGCAACGGGCACACCCGCCTCGTCGACCTGCGCACCCAGCCCTCGCAGCTCAAGGCGCCGCTCGACAAGATCCACCCGATGCCCTTCCCGGGCATCAACATCGACAACCTGCCGTTCTTCGCGGTCATCGCCTCGGTGGCCGAGGGCCAGACGCTCCTGCACGACTGGCCCTACGACAACCGCGCCATCTACCTCACCGAGCTCAACAAGCTCGGCGGGCAGGTCAAGCTGCTCGACCCCCACCGGGTGATGATCGAGGGCCCGACGTCGTTCACCGGCACCGAGATCGTCTGCCCGCCGGCGCTGCGTCCCGCCGTCGTCGTCCTGCTGGCGATGCTGGCCTCCAAGGGCACCTCGGTGCTGCGGTCGACCTACGTCATCCACCGCGGCTACGAGGACCTCGCCGAGCGCCTCAGCCAGATCGGCGCCCAGGTGGAGTCGTTCCGCGACATCTGACCGGGAGCCTGCGACCGGTCAGAGGTCGCGGGACGTCTGGTGCTGGTCGAGCAGGCGACCGCGAGTGAGCGTGCGAACTCGCGCGGAGCGCGTCGAGACCTTCCGACTCACGAGTGGCGCAGTGACCGGCCACCCGACCCGGCCGTTGCACTCACGCAGGGCAGCATTGTGCCCCCTCAGGCACTCGGGAACGTCAGCGCGAAAACGAGCCACGCCAGGGACAGGGCGCCGACGACGCAGGTGAGGAGCACGGCGACGTCGACGATGAAGCCCCGCCACCCCGGTGACGGCTGATCCTTGGTCCAGCCCTCCTCGTCCACGCGTCCATCCTGGACCGTCGCCGGGCTCTGCGACGTCGTTCAGGACGATCTCGGCACGTCCCCGGAGTGCCCAGTAGCGCTCACTCGGCAGGTCCCGAGCGCGCGGTAGCGCCGACTCGGCAGGCCCCGAGCGCGCGGTAGCGCCGACCCGGCAGCCGGCGACGTCACTCGAAGAGCGTCTCCACCCAGGCGCGGGCTGGGCGGGCGGTGGTGGCGGGGGTCGGTGAGGCGAGCATCTCCGGCGTGATCCGGGGCAGCGGCGCGGTGTGCTGGCCCGCGTGCTGGTGCCAGTCGGTCTCGGCCTCCACGAGGGCGCCGAGGTCGGCGCGCGAGAGGAAGACGCCGTGGCCGTCGGGGCAGGCGCTCACCTCCGCGTCACGCCCGAGCACGCGGGTGGTCATCTCGGCCGAGCAGCGGGGGCAACGGGGGCTGTCAGGGGTGCTCGTGGTGTCCATCGCCCGACCGTAGAGGCCGCGGCTGAGGAAATCCTGGGCGCGCGCCGTGCCGCGGCCCGGCTCCCTCGGTGGGACGTGGATACTCCTCGAGTGAGCAACGGGGCTGACGGGGGTGGGCGCGCGCCGCGCACGGGTCACGCCTACCTCGACGCCGTGCTCGACCAGCCAGGATCTGTGCTGGCGCTGGCCCACCGCGGTGGCGCGTACCACCCGGAGATCGAGGGGCTCGAGAACACCGTCGCCGCATTCCGCCACGCCGTCGGACTCGGCTACACCTACCTCGAGACCGACGTGCACGTGACGCGCGACGGCGTCCTGCTGGCCTTCCACGACGCCGTCCTGGACCGGGTCACCGACCGGCGCGGCGAGCTGGCTCGGCTCACGGCGCGCGAGGCGGCCCGGGCGCTGATCGGCGGACGCGAGGAGATCCCGACGCTCGCCCGGCTGGTGGAGGAGTTCCCCGGCACGCGCTTCAACATCGACCTCAAGTCCGAGGGGGCCGGGATCGCGCTGGCGGACTTCGTGGATGCCCGGCGCGCCTGGGACCGGGTGCTGGTGGGCTCGTTCTCGGGCCGCCGGTTGGCCGAGTTCCGACGGCGCGTCTCGCGACCGGTGGCCACCTCGGCCACCCCGCGCGACATCGCGGCGTTCCTGGCCGTGCCCGCGGCGCGCGCGGCCGCGTGGTTGGCCACGAGGGACTTCGCGGCGTTCCAGGTGCCGCACCGCTGCAAGGGTGTGCGCATCGTCGGTCCGGGCCTGGTGCGCCGAGCCCACGCGGCCGGCAAGCACGTGCACGTGTGGACCATCGACGAGCCGGCCGAGATGCACGAGCTGCTCGATCTGGGCGTCGACGGGCTCTTCACGGACCGCACCGACGTGCTCAAGGATGTGCTCACCACGCGGGACCAGTGGTGGAGGGGCCCGGGCGAGGCGGGTGGGCCGGACGACGTCGTCCGGCGTGACGAGGGTGGGGAGAGCAGATGACCAGCACGGGAGGGCCTGGCGGCGGGGTCGCCGACCTGGGGCCGCTGCGCGACCAGGACGAGCGACGGGGCGAGCAGCGCGCCTGGTACTTCTACGACTGGGCCAACAGCGCCTTCGCCACCACGGTGGCCGGCGTGCTGTTCGGGCCCTACCTGGCCGAGGTCGCCGGGCGCGCTGCGGTCGACGACCGGATCTCGGTGCTGGGGCTCTCGATCGACCCAGGGGCGTTGCCGCCGCTGGTGATCACCGCCTCGACCGTGATCGCCGCCCTGGTGCTGCCGATCCTGGGCGCGGTCGCCGACCGGACGGCCCGCAAGAAGGACCTGCTCGCGGGCTTCGCGTGGGTGGGTGCGGCCGCGGCCGCCGTGCTGTTCTTCATGACCGGCGACAACTGGCAGCTGGGGGTCGTCTCCTTTCTCGTCGCCAACTTCTGCTTCGCGGCCTCCGCGGTCTTCAACGACGCGATCCTGCCGCTGATCAGCTCCCCCGAGGAGCGGGACGCGGTCTCGAGCCGCGGTTGGGCCATGGGGTACGCCGGCGGCGGGCTGCTGCTGGCCCTCAACTTCGGGGTCGTGACCTTCCCCGAGGCACTCGGGCTGGGCACCGAGACCGCGGTGCGCCTGAGCCTGCTCTCGGCCGCGATCTGGTGGGCGGCCTTCACGTTCATCCCCTGGCGCGGCATCCGCAACCGGCCCCCGCGCGACGTCGAGCCGGTCACGGGCGGTGCGTTCTCCCGCAGCTTCGGCCAGCTCTGGCGCACGCTCAAGGAGCTGCGCAGGTACCCGATGGCACTCACCTTCCTGGTGGCCTACCTGTTCTTCAACGACGGCATCCAGACCGTCATCAGCCAGGCCTCGCTCTACGGCACCGACGAGCTCGGGTTCCCGCTGGGCACCATGCTCGGCATCTACCTGCTCGTGCAGTTCGTCGCCGTGGGCGGGGCCATCGGCTTCGGGCGGCTGGCGGGACGGCACGGCGCCAAGCGGATGATCCTGGTGGGGCTGGTCGTCTGGATGGCGATCGTCACCGCCGGCATGCTGATCCCGGCGGGGCAGCTGCTGCCGCTGGTGCTCCTCGGCATCGCCATCGGCGTGGTGCTCGGCGGCACCCAGGCGCTGGCACGCTCCTACTTCTCGCTGCTGATCCCCGCCGGCAAGGAGGCGGAGTTCTTCAGCCTCTACCACGCGATGGACCGTGGGACCTCCTGGCTGGGCACCTTGGTCTTCGCGCTGGTCTACCAGTTCTCCGGCTCCTACCGACCGGCGATCTTCGCGCTCATCGTCTTCTTCGTGGTCGGCGGCCTGATCCTGACCCGCGTCGACACCGCGCGGGGCATCCGCGAGGCCGGTGGCACCGTCCCCTCCCACGTCTGAGCAGGGATTAGCTGCCGGCCGCGCACACCGAATCGCCGAGATTGCGCTGAGTCCTCGGGTGCGTTGCGCCCGAGGACTCAGCGGAATGTTGGCGACGCCGGTACCGTTGTAAGACAGGTCCACGGGTTTCGGCCGCCCGGTCACGGGCAGGACCACCCGGAACCACACGGTTCCACCAGGGACACAGCACGGCCACGGCGGTGGCCAGACGTAGGGAGGTGCCTCATGGCGGAGCGCACGTTGCGCGGCGCACGACTCGGAGGCCAGAGCTTCGAGGACGAGCGCGGCATCGAGTTCGCAGCACGTCAGCAGGTCGGATACCGGTGCCCGCAGGGGCACGACTTCGAGATCACCATGTCGGTCGAGGCCGAGGTTCCGGCGGTGTGGGAGTGCCCACGCTGCGGAGCCGAGGCCGAGAGCACGGCCGGCATCGAGCGTGAGATCAAGGCCGAGAAGCCCGTCCGCACGCACTGGGACATGCTCCTCGAGCGACGCTCGGAGAAGGAGCTCGAGGACATCCTCAAGGAGCGACTGGAGCTGCTGCGCGGCGGCGAGATCGGCCCCGCGCACCTGCACCGCGCGACCCAGAAGAAGCGGCGCGCCTCAGCCTGACCGCGGGTCGTCGTCGACGACCTCGCCCTGCACCACCGGCCCAGCCCCCGGCCCCGGACGTCGTCCGCCCGGGGGCTGCGCCGTCCCCGGACCCCCGACGCCGAACCCGCCGAGGCCACCGCCCAGACCACCGGAGGCACCCCCCGGCACCAGCATCCGCCGGGCGATGGCGGCGCTCAGCAGCCGCCGGAAGACCGGTCGCGTCACCGGCAGCACGAGGAGCACACCCACGGCGTCGGTGAGGAAGCCCGGCGCCAGCATCAGCGTGCCGCCCATCAGCACCAGGCCGGCGTCGGCCAGCTCGGTGGCGGGGACGCGGCCCTCGCGGATGGCGGTGTTCAACGCGCGGAAGGTCCGCACACCCTCTCGCTTGATCAGCCAGCCGCCCACGATGCTGGCCAGCAGCAGCAGGCCGATGGTCCACCAGGCACCGATCACCTGCCCCACCTGCACGAGCACGTAGATCTCGAGCAGCGGGACCACCACGAGCGCCGCCACGATCACCCACGGGAGTCGACGGCGACGCGGCGCGGCGGCGGTCGGCCCGCCCGCGGTCACGGGAGCACCTCGGGGCGCGGGTCGGGACGCTGCTCGCCGCGCAGCCGACGGGCGATCCTGCCGCTGCGCTCGCGGGCGCCCCACGCGGTGATCCGCTTCAACGACTCCCAGGCCACGGCACCACTCATCTTCGACTGGCCACGCTCGCGCTCGACGAACTCGATGGGCACCTCGCGCACGGTCAGCCCGGCGCGCAGCGTGCGCGCCACCATGTCGGTCTGGAAGACGTATCCGGTGGAGCGCACGTCGTCGAGGTCGATCTTCTCGAGGGTCCGGCGGTGGAAGAGCCGGAACCCCGCGGTGGCGTCACGCACCTCGACGCCGAGCAGCAGCCGCACGTAGGCGTTGCCGCCGCGCGAGAGGGCCTCCCGACGCCGGGGCCAGTTGACGACGGAGCCACCTGCCACCCAGCGCGATCCGATCACCAGGTCGGCGCTCTCGAGCGCGGCAAGCAGCCGGTGCAGCTGCTCGGGCTGGTGGGAGCCGTCGGCGTCCATCTCGCCGATGACGTCGTAGCCCTGCTCCAGCGCCCAGGCGAAGCCGTGGCGGTAGGCGGCACCCAGGCCGCCCTTCGCCGTGCGGTGCAGGACGTGCACGTGGGGGTCCTGGGCGGCCAGCTGGTCGGCGATCACACCGGTGCCGTCCGGCGAGGTGTCGTCGACGACGAGGACGTCGACCTCGGGCTCGGCCCGGCGCAGCCGCCCCACGATCCAGGCCAGGTTCTCGGCCTCGTCGTAGGTGGGCACGACCATGACGACGCGCCCCAGGTGCTCGATACCACCCAGACCACCCGGGCCGCCCCCGCTGCTCGCCTCGCTCATGCCGACTGCCTCTCCCCTGCTGACGTGCTCGACGACACGCGCCCTCTCGACGCGCGCTCCGGCCAGCCTGCACCTCGACGATACGTGAGCACGCCCACGAGCAGTCCCAGAAGCGTCGAGACGGCGAACAGCCGGCTCGGCCACGCGCCCATCCAGACCCCCGGGGTGAGGCCCTGCTTGAGCTCGACCTGCTCGACCAGCGCGGCGCTGCCGAGCCGCTCGGCGGTGGCCACGACCTCGCCGTCGGGCGAGATGACGCCCGAGAGGCCGTTGGTGGAGGCGACGGCGAGCCATCGGCCGGACTCGATGGCGCGCAGCCGGGTGATGGCGAACTGCTGGTCGACCTGGTCGGTGAAGATGTAGCTCGCGTTGCTGGTCTGCACGACCATCAGCTCCGCACCCGCGCGCTGCTGGGCGTAGAGCCCGTCGTCGAAGCCGATGTCGAAGCAGATGGCGTCGGCGACGGCGACCCCCGCCACCTCCAGCGGCTCGGACCGGTCGCCGGCCAGCATGTCGCGCGGGATCCGGGCGAGCTGGGAGAAGTCCTCGAGACCGAGCGCCTCGACGACGCCGCGACCGGGGATGTACTCCCCGAACGCCACGGGGTGCCGCTTGCTGTACCGCTCCCCCGGGCCGGTCTCGGGGTCCCAGACGATGCCCTGGTTGTAGACGTGGTCGGGGCCGCCGTCCACCAGTCCGCCGACCAGCACCGGGACGCCGATCGCTGCCACGGCGCGCTCGATGCCCTCGTTGACCTCCACCGAGGCGAAGGGGTCGCGAGCGGTGGAGTTCTCGGGCCAGATGACCAGGTCGGGCTGCTGGACGCGCCCGGCCGCGACGTCGCCGGCGAGCCCCTCGGTGGCCAGCACGTGGTTCTCGGTCAGCCCGACAGGGTCGAAGAGCACGTCGTTGCCGGCGCCGGGCACGCCGCCCTGCACCACGGCCACGGTGCTGGTGCCGCTGGTGGAGAGGCGCCAGGGCAGCCAGGTGGGCACCGAGGCCACCAGGGCCAGCGCCACCGCCGCACCGAGCGCCACCGCACGCCGTCGCAGGCCCTCCGCCACCACGGCGGCGGCCACGAGGCACCCCAGGAGCGCCAGCACGAAGCTCAGGCCCGCGGAGCCCAGGTAGGCGATGGCGGGCGCCAGCGGCGTGTCCACGGCGGCGAAGGAGAGCCGCCCCCAGGGCATGCCGCTCCAGGGGAACTCGGTGCGCAGCCCCTCGCCGGCGACCCAGGCGGCCGCGACCCACAGCGGCCAGAACGGCAGGCGCAGCAGCACCACGACGGCGGGGGCCAGCGCGGCGTAGAAGGCGCCCTCGAGGCCGGAGAGCAGCAACCAGGCCACGGTGCCGATGGAGTCGACCAACCACCAGATGTGGGCGAGGAAGAACGCCAGCCCGAAGCCGGCCCCGGGCAGCAGCGCTGCGCGGGCGCGCAGTCCGCGGACGGCCAGCACGTAGCCGGCGACGGCGAGCGGCAGCAGCAGCGGCCAGGCCAGGGGCTCGAAGGCCGACGAGAGCAGCAGGCCGCTGAGGACCGCCAGGAGGAGGCGTCCGGGCACGTGCCCAACCTACCTGCCGGGGCACGTCCCGCAGGCGGGCGGGAGGACCGTGATCGCCGTCGGCCGTCCCCGAACCGACGGGCTGCCGGGACCGAGACGTTGTCTAGGGCGATCCTGGTCCTCCCGCACCGTCCCTCGTGGGCGCGGACCGACCTCCGTGAGCCGGGACGGACAAGTGCCTGGGTATGGCACCCTCCGGGATCCGGCCCCTCGGACGGCGGTCCGCAGGCCACGACCTGCGCGGGACGACAGGAGCCAAGTCTGCCGTGGCCAACGCAGGTGTCAACCGGCTCCTGACCTGCGCAGACGCGCGTCCTCGCAGGTCAGACGGCCACGTGCCGTTACCCCGTTGTTCAGACTTTTCTCGTCGCGCGTCGGCGTGTCGCGCATGACACGCCGAAGTTCTTCGCTATGCGCCCGGTCGGGGCGGGACGACGACGGTGCCGGTGGCCGTCGTGGCCACCAGCGGGGGCTTCACCACCCGGGCGGCACCGGGCTGCTCGGGCGTGGGGCACCCACGCGCGACCACGTGCACCGCGAGCTCCAGGGTGCGCGAGCGGGTGCCGACCCGGACCAGCTCGCAGCTGATCTCGAGCACGTCGCCAGCGCGCACCGGCTCGCGGAACTGGACGTCGTCGTAGGAGGCGAAGAGCCCCTCGTCTCCGTCGGTGACGATGCACATCTCGGTGGCGACGTCGCCGAACAGGCCCAGGCTGTAGGCGCCGTCGACCAGGTGGCCGGCGTAGTGGGCGTGGCTGTAGGGCACGTAGCGGCGGTGCACGACCCGGGCGCCGACCTCCGGCTGCCCCGGTCGAGCCGGCTGCTGGGAGGCGCTCACGCGGCCGCCCTCGCCGTCACGAGGCGGTGCACGAGGAACGAGGCCACCTCACCGGGGGTGGTACCGCGGCTGAAGACCCGGTCGACGCCGAGCTCGGCGGCCATCGACTCGTCGAACCGCGGCCCACCCACCACCAGCAGCGGGCGCTTGTCCGCCGGGTAGGACTCCCGGAAGGCCGCCGACATCTCGCGGGTGTTGAGCAGGTGGGTGTCGCGCTGCGTGACGACCTGGGAGACGAGCACCGCGTCGGCGCGCTCGGCGCGCGCCCGCTCCACCAGCGCCGGCACCGAGACCTGCGCACCCAGGTTCACCACCTTCAGCTCGCGGTAGTACTCCAGGCCCTTCTCGCCGGCGAAGCCCTTGATGTTGAGGATCGCGTCGATGCCCACCGTGTGCGCGTCGGTGCCGATGCACCCGCCCACCACCACCAGGCGTCGCCGCAGGGCGCGCTTGACCGCCGCGTTGACCTCCTTCGGGGTCATCAGCGGGTAGTCGCGCTCGACCACCTGGACCCGGTCGAGCTCGACGAGGTGGTTGACCCGTCCGTAGACCACGAAGAAGGTGAAGTCGGGGCCCATCGGCTTGGCGTGCACCACCAGGGCGGGCTCGATGCCCATCTTGGCGGCCAGCTGGGCCGCAGCGCCCTCGGCGTGCTTGCTGTGCGGCACCGGCAGGGTGAAGCTCACCTGCACCATGCCGTCGCCCGTGGTGTCGCCGTAGGGCCGCACGACACCGCTGGTGCGGGCCGAGGCCTCGGTGTCGGACTCGGTCGCGCTCATGAGGTCTCCTCCAGCAGCTCGGACGCCGGGTTGTAGTAGCCGCCCGCCTTGCGGGCGACGCCGTCGAGGCCGCGCCCGCCGTCGGCGGGCCGCTTCATCAGGCCGAAGGTGCCGTCCGCGATGGCACCGAGCAGGCCGCCCTCGCTCTCGACGATCCGGTCCAGCAGGTCGATGGACTCCCCCAGCACCTGCCGTGCGCGGGTGCCGATGACGCCGTCGGGCGCGGGGTGGAAGTCCTCGTGCAGCCGACCGGCGGACTCCAGCACGTAGCGCACGTTCTGAAGCGCCAGGTCGCGGTCGCTCAGCCACGGCGTGACGACGGCCTCGGTCATCATGCCGACCAGCAGGATCCCCTGGCCGGTGAGGGCGCCCGCGAGGTTGAAGAAGCCGTCGAGCAGGTAGCCGCGGAAGACGTCGCCGGTCATGTGCCGCGTCGGCGGCATCCACTTCAGCGGCGCGTGCGGGAACAGCTCGCGCGCCAGCAGGGCGTGCGCCAGCTCCAGGCGGAACGAGTCGGGCACCTCGGGGTCGATCTCGAAGGCGTGCCCCAGGCCCAGCTGCCAGTCCTCGAGCCCGGCCTCCTTGGCGAAGTACTCGTTGAGCAGCTGGCTCGTCGTCACGGTGTGCGCGGCCTCGACGGCGTCGGCCGTGGTCAGGTAGTTGTCCTCGCCGGTGTTGATGATGATCCCGGCCCGGGCGTGCACCTGGCGGCTGAAGCGCTGGTCGACGAAGGTGCGCACCGGGTTGATGTCGCGGAAGAGGATCCCGTACATCGAGTCGTTCAGCATCATGTCGAGGCGCTCCATGCCGGCCAGCGCCGCGATCTCGGGCATGCACAGGCCGCTGGCGTAGTTGGTCAGCCGCACGTAGCGGCCCAGCTCCTTGCTCGACTGATCGAGAGCGGCACGCATCAGCCGGAAGTTCTCCTGCGTGGCGTAGGTGCCGGCGAACCCCTCCCGGGTCGCGCCCTCGGGCACGTAGTCCAGCAGGCTCTGGCCGGTGGAGCGGATCACCGCGATGACGTCGGCGCCCTCGCGGGCCGCCTGCTGGGCCTGCGGGATGTCCTCGTGGATGTCGCCGGTCGCGACGATCAGGTAGATCCAGGGCTTGCGGGGCGCGTCCCCGTGACGCTTGATGAGCCGCTCGCGCTCGGTCCGCCGCTTGTCCATGGTGCGGATGCCGGCGCCGACCGCGCGCCGGCTCGCGGATCGGGCGCGCTGGGCGTCGCGGCCCTCGGGCAGGCGGAAGCGCACCGAGCCGGCCCCGGCCTTCTGCGCCAGGGTGGCGAGGTCCTCGGCCTCGCCGCGCAGCAGCGCGTCCCACACCGGCAGGGCGACGCCGTGGGCCAGCCCGCCGTCCTCGTGCAGGTCGGCTCGGACGACGTCGAGCAGGCGGTTGACCCAGGGCTGGCCCTCGGCGTCGGCGCCCTGCAGGCCCGCGAGGCGCAGCGTGGCGCGCTCGACCGACACGGTGGTGTGCTGCTGCGCGAGCTTGACGATGGGGCGGCCGGCCTTGCGCGCCAGGGCACGGGCGCTGCGCACGGTGGCAGGGTCGAGGTCGAGCTTGCCGCGGGGCCGGGTGCGCTTCGTCGTCATCAGTGCAACCGGCTCTCGAACAGGGCGCGGACGCCGGGGCTCTCGCGCAGCAGGGCCAGGGCGTGGTCGGCGTGGCCGGGCACGTAGCCGTTGCCCACCAGCATGGTCACGTCGGCCGCCAGTCCCTCGGCGCCCAGGGCGGCGGCCGCGAACGAGGTCGCCATGGAGAAGAAGACCACGCTGCCGCGCTCGGCCGTGGCCAGCACCGCTCCTCCCTCGCAGCCGGGCACGTCGACGCACACGATCGTGACGTCGGCCGGACCGCCGGCCTTCGCGACGGCGTCGCGCAGGGCGATCGGGTCGCGCGCGTCGGCCACGACGACCTCGTCGGCGAGGCCGGCCCCGCGCAGCAGCGCGGCCTCGGCGTCGTGCGGGACCACCCCGATGGTGTGGCCGGCCCCGGCTGCGCGGGCGGCGGCGAGGCTGAGCGACCCGGACTTGCCGGCGCCCCCGACGACGGCGACGGTGGGTCGCTCGTAGCCGGCGACGACCCGGTGGGTCAGTGCCGGGGCGCCACACACGTCCATGACCGCCAGGCTGAGCCCGGTGGGCAGGTCGTCGGGAAGCCGGGCGGCGATGGAGCGCCCGAAGAGGACGGCGTAGCCCTCGCACGGCACCTGCTCCCCCCGTCCGTCCCAGGCGGCGAGCCCGTCCTCGAGCACCAGCGGCGTCAGCGTCAGGGAGACCAGCGTGGCCACGCGGTCGCCGACCGCGAGGCCCAGCGGTGAGGCGGGGCCGACCTCCTCGACCGTCCCGACCAGCATCCCGCCGGAGCCGGTGACCGGGTTCTGCATCTTGCCGCGCTCGGCGACGATGGCGAGCACCGCAGCCCGGACCGCGGCGCCGTCGACGACACCGTCCGGCCCGGCGTGGGCGGCCGCGAGCTGGCGGTAGGAGGCGGCGTCGAGGTTGAGCCGCTCGACGCGGACGCGGACCTCGTCGGGCCACAGCTCGGGCCGGGTGTCGAGCCGGTCGGCGGCCTGGGGCAGGCGCACGACGTCGTCGAGCACCCGGTGCAGGCCGGTGGGGTCGCTGTCGCGGAGCTCCATCGTGGTTCGTCCTCCCATGTTTCGGGCGTGTGACCGAAGATCTTGCGGCGTGGGGATGTGCGCGCCGGATGTCTTGCGTCTAGTCTGGCAGAGCCGTGGCGCGGCCCACAACCGACGCGCCCGGAGCCTGCATGCAGCCCCTCCTCACCCACCTGGGAGCGACGATGAGCCTCGACACCTCGGTCCACGCACCGCTGGACGCCAGCATCGGCACCAGCACGCCCGAGGGCGCCTCCGGCCAGCCCTACGCCTACCGGCGTCCCGAGCTCGTGGAGCCCGACTGGCGGCGCTTCCCCGGCTGGGCCGGCGTCACCGCGGAGGAGTGGGCCTCGGTGCAGTGGCAGCGCGCGCACTGCATCAAGAACGTGCGCCAGCTGCGTGAGCTGATGGGTGACCTCGTCGACGACCGGTTCTACGCCGACCTCGAGCGCGACCAGGCCGAGCGCGCCACGATGTCGATGCTGGTGCCACCGCAGATGATGAACACGATGGCGCCGCACGCGGTGCCCGCCGGCCCCGGCTCGCTCACCGAGGCGCTCTACGCCGACCCCGTGCGCCACTACATGATCCCGGTGTTCAGCGACCGACGGACCGACTGGCCCAGCCACCCCCACGCCACCCGCGACTCCCTGCACGAGCACGACATGTGGGCCACCGAGGGCCTCACCCACCGCTACCCCACCAAGGTCCTCGCCGAGCTGCTGCCCACCTGCCCCCAGTACTGCGGGCACTGCACGCGGATGGACCTCGTGGGCAACTCCACGCCCGTCGTCGACAAGCTCAAGTTCGTCGCCAAGCCGAACGACCGCCTCGGCGACATGCTCGACTACCTGCGCCGCACCCCGGGGGTGCGCGACGTGGTCGTCTCGGGCGGCGACGTCGCCAACATGCCGTGGCCGCGGCTCGAGGCCTTCCTCACCTCGCTGCTCGAGGTCGAGAACATCCGCGACATCCGGCTCGCCACCAAGGCGCTCGTCGGCCTGCCCCAGCACTGGCTGCAGCCCGACGTCGTCGAGGGGGTGGGGCGCGTGGCCTCCCTCGCCAACTCGCGCGGCGTCTCGCTCGCGGTGCACACCCACGCCAACCACGCCCAGTCGGTGACCCCGCTGGTGGCGCAGGCAGCGGGCGCCCTGCTCGACGCCGGCCTGCGCGACGTGCGCAACCAGGGCGTGCTCCTCGACGGCGTCAACGCCGACCCGCACGACCTGCTCGACCTCTGCTTCGCGCTGCTCGACGGCGCCCGGATCATGCCCTACTACTTCTACATGTGCGACCTGATCCCGTTCTCGGAGCACTGGCGGGTCTCGGTCGCCCACGCCCAGCAGCTGCAGCACCACATCATGGGCTACCTGCCCGGCTTCGCGACGCCGCGCATTGTCTGCGACGTGCCGTTCGTCGGCAAGCGCTGGGTGCACCAGCTGGCCGGCTACGACACCGAGCGCGGCATCTCGCACTGGACGAAGAACTACCGGACCTCGATCGAGGCCGACGACACCGAGGCCCTCACCCGCACCTACGAGTACTACGACCCGATCCACACCCTCCCCGCTGCCGGTCAGGCCTGGTGGGCCCGGCACGGCGACCTCGACACCACCGCCCTCAAGGCCGCCGAGGTCGCCGAGGCATCGCGCCGGACGGCTGCCCTGCAGGCCTGGTGAGGTCGGGCGCTGCGGCCAACTGAGATTTCCCCGGTCGGCCGGGGACTCCCAAGCTTGTCGGCCCACGCGTTGCCCGACAAGCTGCACAACAGGCCGTCAAGTCCGGGCGGGCCGCCAGCGCCCCTGTGGATAGCCGGTTGTGACGACCCCGAACCCACCTCAGGATCCTTCACATGGATCCGGCCCTCGCCTTCCTGTGCGACCAGCACGGGGTCTTCCTGCGTCGTGAGGCCGAGGAGCTCGGCTACAACGACCCTGCCATCGCACGTGCCGTCCGCAGCGGCGAGTGGGTTCGAGTGCGCCACGGCGCGTACCACCTCGGACCAACGTGGCTGTCCGCGGACGAGCGCACCCGTTACGGCATCCTGTGCCGGGCTGCCCTGCGCCAAGCTGACACGGACGTGGTCCTGAGCCACGTGAGCGCTGCCCACGAGTGGGGCTCTCCACTCTGGGACGTCTCGCTGCGAGAGGTGGACCTCACCCGGGTCGACGGGCGTACGGGACGCCGTGCGGCCGGCGTCCACCAGCATCGCGGCGTCCTTGTCGAGGGCGACGTCGAGGAGCGCCACGGCGTCCCGGTCGTCAGCGCGACACGCACGGCACTCGAGCTGACGACAGCGCTCGATCTGGAGCACGCTCTCGTCGAGCTCGACTACCTGCTGCACCACGGGTTGACGACGCCGGAGAAGCTGCGCGCCCGGTACGCCCGGATGAGCCAGTGGCCGCACTCCCTGCGCACCGACCTCGTGCTGCGCCTGGCCGACGGGCGCTCCGAGTCCGTCGGAGAGTCACGGATGCGCTACCTCTTCTGGACTCAGCGAGTCCCGCCCCCGACCCTCAACCACGAGGTCTTCGACCCCCTGACGGGAAAGTCCTACCGTGTGGACTTCGCGTGGCCGGAACTGGGCGTCTTCGTGGAGTTCGACGGCAAGGAGAAGTACCTGCGCCACCGCCGACCCGGTGAGTCGTTGGAGGAGTACCTGCTGCGCGAGCGGGACCGGCAGAATCGCATCTGCGAGCTGACCGGCTGGACCTGCCTGCGCGTCGGCTGGTCGCACCTCGGGACACCCGTGACGACGGCGGCGCGCGTGCGCCGGGCGCTGGGACTCCTCGACGCCGCCTGATCCGCGGCGGCCGGCCGGGCGACTGGTCGGTCTGTTGTGCAGCTTGTCGCCCGACGCGTTGCCCGACAAGCTCGGGAGTACCCGGTCGACCGGGTAAATCCACGGCCACCTGCAACCGGCGCCGCGCCGCAGCGCGGCGTCACTCCCCCGTGACAGGCCGGTTCTCGTAGGGCGTGGAGAGCACGATGGTGGTGCGGGTGGAGACGTTGGCGGCGGCGCGGATGCGGGCGAGCAGGTCCTCGAGGTCGGTGGGCGTGGCGACGCGCACCTTGAGGATGTAGGACTCCTCGCCGGCGACCGACCAGCACGACTCGATCTCACCGATGGCGCGCAGGCGCTCGGGTGAGTCGTCGGGCTGGGAGGGGTCGATGGGGCGGATCGAGATGAACGCCGTCAGCGGCAGCCCGATGCCCTCGTGGTTGACCGTCGCTCCGTACCCCTGGATCAGACCGCGCTGCTCGAGGCGCTTGACCCGCTGGTGCACCGCGGAGGTGGAGAGCTCGGTGCTGCGGCCCAGGTCGGTGAAGCTCATCCGGCCGTCGCGCGCGAGCAGCTCGAGGATCCGGCGGTCGCGAGGGTCGAGGTCACCCGGCGGCGCGGAGGGCTGGCTCACGCGCCCAGGGTAGCCGCGCGCGACCCCGGCCCCGGTCCTGCCCGCGTGGCAGGATGCCGGGCGTGACCAGCCCGCAGACCGGCAGCGCCCGGCCCGACCGCCTGATGCTCCTCGACACCGCCTCGATGTACTTCCGCGCGTTCTTCGGCGTCCCCGAGATCAGTGCTCCCGACGGCACCAACGTCAACGCGGTGCGCGGGCTGATGGACTTCATCAGCCGTCTGGTGGACGAGTACCGACCCACGCACCTGGTGTGCTGCTGGGACGACGACTGGCGCCCGCAGTGGCGTGTCGACCTGGTGCCGACGTACAAGAGCCACCGTGTCGTGGAGGAGGTGCCGGCCGGGCCCGACGTCGAGGAGGTGCCGGACCCGCTCGAGCTGCAGGTGCCGATCATCCGCGAGGTGCTCGACGCGTTCGGCATCACCGTCATCGGCGCCGCCGGCTACGAGGCCGACGACGTGATCGGCACGCTCGCCACCGGTGCCGGCATGCCGGTCGACATCGTCACCGGCGACCGCGACCTCTTCCAGCTGGTCGACGACGCCGCGCAGGTGCGCGTGCTCTACATCGCCCGCGGGGTGGGCCGCCACGAGCGTGTCGACGAGGCCTGGGTGCGGGAGAAGTACGGGGTGGAGGCGGGTCAGTACGCCGACTTCGCGACGATGCGCGGCGACACCAGTGACGGCCTGCCGGGCGTGGCCGGGGTCGGTGAGAAGACGGCGGCCTCGCTGCTGGCGGCGCACGGCGACCTGGCCGGCATCATCGCCGCGGCCACCGACGACGGGTCGGAGATGGCGCCGGGCCCGCGGCGCAAGATCCTCGCGGCGCTCGACTACCTCGAGGTCGCGCCCACCGTCGTCGCCGTCGCCCGTGAGATCGACCTCGACCGGACGGCCCTCGAGCTGCCACGCACCCCGCGTGAGCCCGACCGGGTGGTCGCCCTGGCCGAGCAGTGGGGACTGGAGAGTCCCGCGGAGCGACTCACCACGACTCTCGTAGGTTGAGGGCATGACTCGTATCGCTGTCGTCGGAGGTCACGGCCAGGTGGCCCTGCACCTGCTCTCCATCCTGGGCCAGGCCGGGCACCAGCCGGTCGCGCTGGTGCGCACGGAGGACCACCGCGCCGACGTGGAGGCCCGCGGGGCCGAGCTGCGCCTGCTCGACATCGAGCAGCAGGACGCCGCCGCGTTCGCGGAGTCCTTCGCGGGCTGCGAGGCGGTGGTCTTCGCCGCCGGCGGAGGCGCCGACGGCAACATCGAGCGCAAGCGCACCGTCGACCTCGAGGGCTCCCTGAAGTCGATCGAGGGCGCCCGCCAGGCCGGCATCCGACGCTTCGTGCAGCTCTCGGCGATCAACGTCGACGAGCCGGTGGCCGACGACACCGAGCCGGTGTGGCGCGCCTACGTGGAGGCCAAGCGCGACGCCGACGCCGCCCTGCGCGCCAGCGAGCTCGACTGGACGATCATCCGTCCCGGTGCCCTCACCGACGACGAGCCCACCGGGCTCGTCGCCCTGGGCGCCGAGGTGCCGCGCGCGGAGGTCACGCGGGCCGACGTCGCCGCCGTGCTGGCGGCCGTGCTCGACGCCCCCGCCACCATCGGGCACCAGTGGAACCTGGTGGGTGGCGACGTGCCGGTGGGCCAGGCCGTCGCCGACGCCGTCGCCGGCTGACCCGCCCTGGCGCCTCCGGAACCGGGCCCGCGCCCGGTCACGCTCACTCCGCGAGCGAGCTGTACTCCACCACCCCGCGACGCAGCCGCCGGGCCGCCTCGCGTGCCGTGGCGCGCACCGGGGAGTCGCCCGCCGCGTCGGCCACCTGGCCCGCGAGGTCGACCAGCTGCTTGACCTGCCGCACGAAGTCACCGGCCGAGAGGTCGGAGTCGCCCAGCAGCTCGTCGAGGTCGTCGCCCTCGGCCCACCGGTAGGCCATCCAGCTGAACCCCGGGTCGGGTCGGCGCAGGAAGTCCAGGTGGTGGGCACGCTCGAGCTCGTCGAGGTGCTGCCAGAGCCGGGTCATCTCGGTGAGCACCTCGCGCACCCGGCCACCGGGCACGCGCGGTGCGGAGACGTCGTCGGGCCGGCGTGCCTCGTAGACGAGCACCGACAGCACGGCCGCCAGCTCGGACGCCGAGAGCCCCTCCCACAGGCCCGCGCGCAGCGACTCGGCGGCCAGCAGGTCCATCTCGGAGTAGATCCGGCGCAGGTACGCCCCGCGCGGGGTCACCTCGTCGTCGACCAGGTACTCCAGCGCGCCGAGCACCTCGCACACCCGGTCGAACTGGCGCGCCACGGTGTTGGTGCGGCGCTCGATGCGGCGCTGGAGCGTGTCGGTGTCGCGGCGCAGCTTGTGCCAGCGCTCGGCCCACCGGGCGTGGTCCTCACGATCGGCGCAGCCGTGGCAGGGGTGCGCCTTCATCTCGGCGCGCAGGCGCGCCACCTCGGCGTCCTCGGGATCGGGGGCCGCGCCCGAGCGAGCCGCCCGCGAGGGCGGTGGGTCCACCAGGCCGTGGGTGCGCTCGCGCAGCGTCGAGGCCAGGTCGCGGCGCATCTGGGGGTTGCGGCCGTTGAAGTTGCGCGGCACCCGCACGGTGGTCAGCGCCTCGACCGGCACGGGGAAGTCGATCATCGCCAGGCGCCGCGCCTGCCGCTCGGCCGTGACGACGTAGGGCCGCGGGCCTTCCTCGCTGAAGCCGGGGTCGACGACGACGGCGTAGCCGGCGAACTTGCCGGCAGGCACCTTGATGACGTCGCCGGGCTTGAGCCGGGCCAGCGAGTCGACCGCCTCCTGGCGCCGGTCGGCGCGACGGCTGCGACTGGCACCCTTCTCGAGCTCGGAGATGCGTTGGCGCAGCCCGGCGTACTCCATGAAGTCACCCAGGTGGCAGGTGGCGGCCTCGGCGTACCCGTCGAGCGCGTCCTCGGCCTTCGCCGCCTGGCGGGCCAGACCCACCACGGCCTTGTCGGCCTGGAACTGGGCGAAGGACTGCTCCAGCAGCTCGCGCGAGCGCGCGCGACCGAACTGGTGCACCAGGTTCACGGCCATGTTGTAGGAGGGGCGGAAGGAGGAGCGCAGCGGGTAGGTGCGGGTGGAGGCCAGACCGGCCACCTCGCTGGGGTTCATGCCCGGTTGCCAGAGCACGACGCCGTGTCCCTCGACGTCGAGCCCGCGGCGGCCCGCGCGCCCGGTGAGCTGGGTGTACTCCCCCGGCGTGATGTCGGCGTGGGTCTCGCCGTTCCACTTCGAGAGCTTCTCGATCACCACGGTGCGCGCGGGCATGTTGATGCCCAGCGCCAGGGTCTCGGTGGCGAAGACGACCTTGCACAGGCCGCGCAGGTACAGCTCCTCGACGATCGACTTGAACGCCGGCAGCATGCCGGCGTGGTGCGCCGCCAGCCCGCGGGTCAGCCCGTCGAGGAAGTCGTGGTAGCCCAGCACGTGCCGGTCCTCGAGCGGCAGGTCGGCGCAGCGCTCCTCGACCATCTCGTAGACGGCGTCGCGCTCCTCGGGCGTGGTGAGCCGCACGCCGGCGGACAGGCACTGCTGCACCGCCGCGTCGCAGCCCACCCGGCTGAAGATGAACACGATGGCGGGCAGCAGGCCCTCGCGGTCGAGGCGGTCGATGACGTCGGCGCGGCTGGGGATCCACACCCGGCGGCCGTTGCCCACCTGCCGCGGGCCGCCCTGTCCACCCTGGCCGCCCCGTCCACCGCGCTGGCCCCGCGGCGAGCGTCGGTCGCGGATCTTGGTGGCGGCCCAGTCGTCGCGCGCGACCTTGAGCAGCTCGCCGTTGACCGGAGCACCCTCCTTGACGAACCCCGCGGCGGCGTCGACGTCGGAGGAGGCGAACAGGTCGAGCAGGCGACGACCCACCATCACGTGCTGGTAGAGCGGCACCGGACGCCGCTCCTCCACGATCGTGGTGGTCTCGCCGCGCACGGTGGCCAGCCACTCGCCGAACTCCTCGGCGTTGGAGACCGTGGCCGAGAGCGAGACCAGCGTGACCGACTCGGGCAGGTGGATGATCACCTCCTCCCAGACGGCGCCCCGGGCACGGTCGGCGAGGTAGTGCACCTCGTCCATCACCACGTGGCTGAGGCCCGCGAGCGTCCGGGAGCCGGCGTAGAGCATGTTGCGCAGCACCTCGGTGGTCATCACCACCACCGGCGCCTCGCTGTTGACCACGTTGTCGCCGGTGAGCAGGCCGACCTGGTCGGGCCCGTGGCGCGCCACCAGGTCGGCGTACTTCTGGTTGCTCAGTGCCTTGATGGGCGTGGTGTAGAAGCACTTGGTGCCGCCGGCCAGCGCCAGGTGGACGGCGAACTCCCCCACCACGGTCTTGCCGGAGCCGGTGGGTGCGGCCACCAGCACGCCGCGGCCCTCCTCGATCTCGCGGCACGCGCGCAGCTGGAAGTCGTCGAGCGCGAACTCGTAGCCCGCGGTGAAGTCGCGCAGCACGGGGTGGCTGCGCCCGCGGCGGTAGGCGGCGTAGCGCTCGGCCGCACTGGGCTCGGGGCTGGGCTCGGGGCTGGTCTCGGAGGTGCTCACGACAGCAGGATCAGGGCTCCTGGGACGCACTCGATGGTCAGGGGCAGCGGCGCGAAGCGCTCGCCGTCGGCGTAGCCCACGATGCCGGGGGCCGCCACCGTCACGGTACGCACCCGGTGGTGCTCGTAGGCGGGATGGGTGGTGTGGGTGCCGGCGAACAGCTTGGGATAGGTGCGCACCAGCTGGCGCCGGGTGAGCGGCTTGATGACGACGACGTCGAGCAGACCGTCGTCGAGCACGGCGCCCTCGGTGATGCGCAGGCCACCCCCGAAGGAGGGCCCGTTGCCCACCGCCACGAGCGTGGCGTCGAGCCGCACCTCGCGACCGTCGAGGTCGAGCACGTAGGGCCGCGGTGCGAAGGCCGGCAGCTCGGCCAGGGTGGCCAGGTTGTAGCGCATCTGGCCCCGGGGCCAGCGCATCGTGTTGGCGCGCTCGTTGACCACGGCGTCGAACCCCGCGGCCATCACCGTGGCGAACCATCGGCCCTGGGTGCGGGCGAGGTCGAGGGTGCGGGTGACGCCGGCGACGACGCGACGGGCGGCGGCCGCGGGGTCGTTGCGGGGCAGGTCCACGTAGCGGGCGACGTCGTTGCCGGTGCCCGCGGGGATGACGCCGAGCGGCAGGCCGGTGCCCGCCACGACCTGCAGCGCCAGGTTGACCAGCCCGTCGCCGCCGCAGACCACGAGCGCGTCGACGCCGTCCGCGACGGCGTCGCGCGCCAGGTCGAGCGCCTCGTCGGCGTCGCGGCCCACCAACGCCCGCACCGAGACACCCGCCTCGCGCAGCACCGCCGAGGCCGCCACCCCGTACCGGGCGCCGCGACCCTTGCCGGCGGTCGGGTTGGTGAGCAGGGCGACGGAGCGTGGCGGCAGGGTCACGGGGTGGAGCGTAGTAGTCGGCACCGACGCCCCGACGGACGTGGCGCAGCCGGACCGGGGGCCGGTTCAGCCGCCGATGCGCAGGTGGGCGGCGTAGCGGTCCGGCGAGGCCCCCACCGCCCGGGCCAGGCGGCCCACGGCGTCGAGCAGGCGGTCCGCGGTGAAGCAGGTGCCCGGCACCAGCAGCACCAGCCGCCCGTCACGACGGCCCAGGTGCACCTGGCCGTGGCGCCACGCCTGGTGCGCCGCGTGCCGGGTCGCGTCGTCGGCCACCGGCTGGGGGAAGGCCTCGTCGACCGCGAGCAGGTCGCAGGGCAGCCGCTGCCCCCCGCTCTCGCCCAGGCAGCCCTGCACGCGGTGCTCACCGCGCAGCACCGACTCCGCGGTCCAGGTGACCGCGTCGGTGCCGAGCCAGTCCGGGAGGTCGAAGGGGTCCACCGGCTCCACCGGCGAGGGGCCGGGGCTCACCGGAGGGACGGCGTCACTGGTCGACGCCGGCCAGCAGCTCGGCGCGGCGCCGGGCGCGACGCCGGTCGTTGACCTTGGCGATCTGCTCCGAGATCAGGAACAGCAGCACCATGGGGACGGCCATGAAGGTCATCGTGAACGGGTCCGCCGAGGGGGTCGCGATGGCCGCGAAGATGAAGGTGCCCACGATGATCCACGCCCGGTGGGTGGCCAGCGCCTTGCCGCTGACGACCCCCGCGAGGTTGAGCATCACCACGAACAGCGGGATCTCGAAGGCGATGCCGAAGACCACGAGGGTGCGGCTGAAGAAGGTCAGGTAGTCGTTGAAGTCGACCAGGTTGACCACGTCGTCGGGGTTGAACCCGATCAGGATCTCCAGACCCTTGGGCAGGGTGACGTAGCCCAGCCAGACGCCGACCAGGAAGAGCGGACCGGCGACTGCGGCGAAGACGCGCGTCCACTTCTTCTCCCGCGCGTGCAGACCCGGGACGATGAAGGCCCAGATCTGGTAGAGCCACAGCGGGGAGGTCAGCACGATGGAGGCCAGCCCGCAGAGCTTCAGGTAGAGCAGCAGACCGCCACCGGCACCCGAGGTCGTGGCCTGGGTGGAGCCGTCGGGCAGCTGGTCCTGGGCGGCCAGGTAGGGCCCCTGCACCAGGTCGAGCAACGCCTCGAAGAAGACCAGCGAGATCGCGAAACCCGCGACGATGAACACCACGCACTTGAGGATGCGTGCGCGCAGCTCGCGCAGGTGGTCCGAGAGGGCCATCCGGCCGTCGGCGCCCACCGGGTGGTGGGGCTTGCCGACGAACATCCGGACGACGCCCGACAACGCCACGGGGTCGGGCCGCCGTCAGGGGGTCGTGTCGCGGCGCTGCTCGGGAGCAGGCGGTGCAGCGGGAGTGACGGGTGCCGCCGGGTCGACGGGCGCGGCCGGCAGCTCGGAGGTCGGCGGCAGGGTCGCCGTGCTCGACTCGTCCTTGTCGTCGTCGCGCAGACCCTTGGTCTCGTTCTTGAAGATCTTCAGCGCCTGGCCGGTGCCGCGTGCCAGCTCGGGCAGCTTGGACGCACCGAAGATCAGGATGACGACGGCCAGGATGACCAGCCACTCCGCCCCCTGGGGCATGCCCAGCATCGGGTTGATGTTCATGTCGGCCTCTCAGCTCGAGAACAGGTGTGATGTGACTCTGATCGAACTCCGAGGTCCATCGTACGCACGCATCCTGAGTGGTCAGGAGTAGAGGTCCAGGGCGGCGCTCGCCGTCGCCGCCAGACGGTCGGCGAGGTCGACGGGTGAGACGACGCGCGCGTGGGGCGCCAACCTCAGGAGGAGCCGGGTGACCCAGCGACGGTCGCTGATGAGCAGGTCGACCTCGACGTCGCCGTCGGGCTGGGGCCGGACCGACTCCACGGCGTAGTACTCGGTCACCCAGTGGGCGGGCGGCGCCAGGCGCAGGGTCACCTGCTCCAGCCCCTCGGCGCGGTCGAAGAAGCCGGCCGCGAGGTCGCGCGGCTCGGTCGGCTCGGTCTGCACCGGCGTGTCGAGCACGCGGGCCTCGTGCACCCGGTCGAGCCGGAAGAGCCGGGGTGCCCCGGCGCTGTGGCACCAGGCCTCGAGGTAGCCCACGCCGTCGTGGGTGCGCACCCGGTGCGGGTCCACGACCCTCTCGGAGCGCTCGTCGCGAGCCGGGACGTAGTAGGTCAGCCGCACCTGCCGGCCCCGCTCGGCGGCGTCGCGCAGCCGGTCGGCCAGGGCGGTGAGCGCGAGCTCGCCGTCCTCGGTGCCCGGGTCCACACGCCCCGCCCCCGGCCCGGCCGCCGCCGCGGCCTCCAACGCCGCCAGCGCCCGGTCGACCACCTCACGGGTCTCGGAGTCTGCGGTCTCGCGCAGCGCCCGCAGCGCCACGATGACGGCGGTCGCCTCGGTGGCGGTGAGCCGCAGGGGCCGCGCCAGGTACTCGGCGTTGGAGACCCGCACCATCCCCTCGGCCACGGCGGCACCGTCCTCGGCCTCGATGGCCTCCAGGTCCACGTCGATGAGGTCGTCGGGGTAGCCGCCGGGCAGGCCGACGAGGAACAGCACCCGCAGGTCCTTGAGCAGCTGCTCGGGGCTGACACCGAGCGTCTGCGCAGCGTCGCCGAGTCGCATCTGCCCGTGCACGTGCAGCAACGGCACCAGGGTCAGCAGGCGGGCCACCTGCTCGCGGGCGCCACCGACGCCGCTCACGGCCGCCCTCCGGCCAGCTCGCCGGTGCTGGCGGGAGCCGCGCCCAGCCCACGCAGCCGCTCGACCACCTCCGCGCGGACGCCGACGGGCTCGACCACCACCACGTCGGCGCCGAAGCCCAGGACCTCCTCGGCCAGGCCCACCGGGCGTGAGGTGAGCACCAGTCGGTCCCAGTCCGTCGAGCCGTCCGGACCGGCGACCCCGGGGTGCACCTCGTCGGCGGCGCGACGCAGCGGCCACGCGGCGCCGCTGCGCACCAGCAGGACGGCGGGCTCGCTGGAGCGACCCGGTGCCAGGCGACGCGCCACCTCCCGCGGGTCCACGGAGTCCGGCACCTCGTAGGAGCCGGCCGGGCCGTCGGCGTGGACCTTGCCCTCCACCCGTGAGAGCCGGAAGACGCGCTCGCCGTCGCGGTCGGTGTCGTGGCCCACGGCGTACCAGCGGCCCCCATAGCGGGTGACGCCCCAGGGCTGCAGGTGTCGGGTCGTGGCCTGCTGCTCGCCGGGGCGCCGGTAGTCGAAGCGCAGCGGGACCCGCTCGCAGACCGCCTGCCAGAACACCTCGAACGCCGGCTCGTCGGCGGCCAGGCGGGGCTGGGCGATGTCGAGGGCGCTGGGGTCGACGTCGAGGCCGGCGGCGGCCAGCTTGCGCACCGCCTCGGTGGTGGCCTTGGCCAGCGTGGCGTGCTCCCAGACCCGGGTGGCCAGGCCGACGACGGCCGCCTCGTCGGGCCGCAGCTCGATGGCGGGGAGGGCGAAGCTGTCGGGCAGCACCCGGTAGCCGACCTCGTCGTCGAAGTACTTGTCGGCCGTGCCCACCTCGATCGGCACGCCCAGGCTGCGCAGCTCCTCCTTGTCGCGCTCGAACATCTTCTCGAACGCGTCGGGAGTGGAGTCGGCGTACAGCAGCCGCCGGATGCGCTCCTTGCCCACGTACTGGCGCTGGACGAGCAGCATGATGAGCAGGTTGAGCAGGCGCTCGCTCTTCTCGCTCGTCATGGCGGTCATGACGCCGATCCTGCCAGGTGGCTACTGCGGAGCGGCGTCGCCCGCGCCGTCGCCACCCGCGCCACCCTGGCCACCGGCCTGGGAGGGCGCGGCACCGAGGACGTCGATGACGAAGTAGAGCGTGTCGGTGCCGGTGATGCCGGCCTGGGGGTTGCCGGCCTCGCCGTAGCCGAGGTCGGGCGGGATGGCGACGACGACGCGGCTGCCGATGCGCTGGCCCACGATCGCCTGGGTGAAGCCCGGCACGAACTGGGTGACCGGGCTGGGCTGCGGCTCGGGCTGGGTGTAGTTCTCGTCGAACGGACCGGGGCCGGTGGCGGTCTGGCCGAGGTAGTTGATCCTGACGTCGTCGCCCTCGGTGACCGGGCGGCCGTCACCCTCGGTGAGGGTCTCGACCTGGAGCTCGCCGGACGGCTCGGGGGTCTCGGTGAAGTCGAGGAACTGCGGGTCGCCCTTGCCGGAGATGATCGTGGGGAACCAGTCGGGGCCCTCGGTCACCTCGGCCTCGCGCATCACGTCGACGACGTACAGCACCGAGTCGGTGTTGCCGACACCCAGCTGGGTACCGCCCAGGCCGTCCTGGCCGAAGAAGTCGTTGCTCGTGCCGACCACGACCACCCGCGAGCCGATGGTGGTGCCGATCAGGCCCTCGAAGCGGGGGTCCTCGGCGCTGATCTGCAGCACCTGCGCACCGCCGCCGCCCTTGCCGTAGGTGGTGGAGATCTGCTGCCCGTCGAAGCCGTTGTAGCTGGCGACGTTCGCCTCGATCCAGTCCCCGTCCTCGACCTCTGCACCGTCGCCCTCCACGAGGGTCTCGGTCTCGACGCCGTCGGCGTCCATCCGCTCGGAGAACTCCACCTGGGGCGCCTTGCCGACGTCGCCGCTGATGGTGACGGCGTCGAGGCCCTCGGCCGCGGGCTCGCCCGCGGTGACGACGTCGCCACCGCAGGCGCTCAGGCCGGCGGTCAGTGCGGTGACGGCGAGGAACAGGGCCGGACGGCGCAGGCGGGAGCCTCGGAGCACGGGATCAACTTTCTTGCGGGGCGACGGCTGGTCAGCGTACGGGCGGCGTCGGGCTCGGGGCCATGCCGCCGGGTCACCCTACAAGGGGGTGCTGAGAGGCGGCTGACAGGTGGCTGGCGGGGGTGTCACATGCCGTCGATGAGGCGCTGCACCCGCTCGTCGTAGGCACGGAAGGGGTCCTTGCACAGCACGGTGCGCTGGGCCTGGTCGTTGAGCTTGAGGTGGACCCAGTCGACGGTGAAGTCGCGACGCCGCTCCTGGGCGCGACGGATGAACTCCCCGCGCAGCCGGGCCCGGGTGCTCTGCGGCGGCACGGTCTTGGCCTCGAAGATCTTCAGGTCGGTCGTGGCGCGGGCGACGGCGCCCCGCTTCTCGAGCAGGTAGTAGAGCCCGCGGTTGCGGTGGATGTCGTGGTAGGCGAGGTCCAGCTGGGCGATGCGCGGGTGTCCGAGCGGCAGCCCGTGCTTGGCGCGGTAGCGGTCGATGAGCTTCCACTTGATCACCCAGTCGAGCTCACGGTCGACGAGCCCCAGGTCGTCGGACTCGACCGCCTTCAGGCCGCGCTCCCACAGGTCGAGCGCCTGCTCGATGACCGGTGTGCTGATGCCGCGCCGGTCGACGAAGTCGCGGGCCTTGGCCAGGTACTCGCCCTGGATGTCGAGCGCGGAGGCCTCGCGGCCGTTGGCCAGGCGGACCTTGCGGCGGCCGGTGACGTCGTGGGAGATCTCGCGGATGGCGCGGATGGGGTTCTCCATCGTGAGGTCGCGCATCACCACGCCCTCCTCGATCATCCGCAGCACGAGGTCGCAGGAGGCCACCTTGAGCAGGGTGGTCGTCTCGCTCATGTTGGAGTCGCCCACGATCACGTGCAGGCGGCGGTACTTCTCGGCGTCGGCGTGCGGCTCGTCGCGGGTGTTGATGATCGGGCGGCTGCGCGTGGTGGCGCTGCTGACGCCCTCCCAGATGTGCTCGGCACGCTGGCTGACCGAGTAGGAGGCGCCGCGCGGACTCTGGGAGACCTTGCCGGCACCCACCAGGATCTGGCGGGTGACCAGGAAGGGGATGAGCACGTCGGCCAGGCGGGAGAACTCACCGTTGCGGCTGACGAGGTAGTTCTCGTGGCAGCCGTAGGAGTTGCCGGCCGAGTCGGTGTTGTTCTTGAACAGGTAGATCTCGCCCGCGATGCCCTCGTCGTGCAGCCGCTGCTCGGCGTCGAGGAGGAGCCCCTCGAGGACCCGCTCCCCCGCCTTGTCGTGGGCCACGAGCTCGCGGATGTCGTCGCACTCGGGGGTGGCGTACTCGGGGTGGCTGCCGACGTCGAGGTAGAGCCGGGCCCCGTTGCGCAGGAAGACGTTGCTGCTGCGGCCCCAGCTGACCACCTTGCGGAAGAGGTAGCGGGCCACCTCGTCGGGACTCAGCCGGCGCTGCCCCTTGAACGTGCAGGTGACCCCGTACTCGTTCTCGATCCCGAAGATGCGGCGGTCCACGTGGCGAGCCTACGGGACGCACCCCCGGTCGGGGGTGCGTCCCGTCATCACGCGGCTGCCGGAACGGCGCCGTGCGGGCCGATCAGAACTGGCCGGCCTTCTCGGCGACCTTCGGGCTCTGCTTGCCCTTCTTCAGGAAGCTGATGCCCACGCCGCCCGGGCGCGAGCCGCAGGTCTGGTAGCCGCGCGCCTCGAGGACCTGCCCGTTGCCGAGGGACTGGCGCGTGACGAGCTTGCCGGAGGTGCCGAAGATCTTGTGCACCTTGGTCTTGGTCATGCCCTTCTTGACCTTGCGGTACTCGGCCTTGGTGACGCAGCCCTTGGCGGCGGCGCTGACCGAGGCGGCTGCGGATTCGGGCGCGGCGGCACCCGCCGAGGTGGCGACGGTACCGAGCGCGGTGCTGGTCAGGGCGACGGCGGCGCTGGTGGCGAGCAGGCGACGGATCTGCATAAGGACTCCTGGGGATGTGGTCGAGCCGGACGTCACGCCGGTGCTGACGTGACAGCCGACCCTGCCCCTCCTCACCCGCACCAAACCCCCCGGGCCGGCGGGTCAGCCGGGGGGTGCCACCGGCGCGTCGTCGGAGGCGTCCGTGGCCGGCCCGTCGGGGCCGTCGGCGGCGCCGCCCGGCCCGCTGGAGGTGGCGCCCCGCTCGCCGAGCAGCGCCTGCAGGCGTGCCGGGACGATCCGGGCGAACTTGCGGGGCTGGGAGCGGGTGCGGTCCAGCACGGCCACCTCGAGGTCGTCGGTGGCGATCACGCGGTCCTCGGTCTGGGTGTGGCCCAGGGCCGCGACCGCCACCTGGAGCGCCTGCTCGAGCGTCGCGCCCTCGCGGTAGTGCTCCTTGAGGTGGGCCTCGACGGTCTCGGCGTCGCCGCCCATGACGGCGTAGCCGTGCTCGTCGCCCACCCGGCCCTCGTAGGTGAGCCGGTAGATCTGGTCCTGGGAGGCGACCTCGCCGACCTCGGCCACGAACAGCTCCACCTCGTAGGGCTTCTCGCCGCCGGAGGAGAAGATCGTGCCGAGGGTCTGTGCGTAGGCGTTGGCCAGGCCGCGGCCGGTCACGTCGCGCCGGTCGTAGGCGTAGCCGCGCATGTCGGCCAGACGCACCCCGGCGATGCGCAGGTTCTCGAACTCGTTGTAGCGCCCGACGGCCGCGAACGCGATGCGGTCGTAGATCTCGCTGACCTTGTGCAGCGCCTGCGAGGGATTCTCGGTCACGAACAGCACGCCGTCGGCGTACTGGACGGCGACCAGGGACCGGCCGCGGCCGATGCCCTTGCGCGCGAAGTCGGCCCGGTCCTTCATCAGCTGCTCGGGCGAGACGTAGAACGGGGCGCTCATCAGCGCTCACCTCCCGTGGTGGTGCCGCCGAGCAAGGGGGCGCCGGGGCCGTCGGGGCGGGTCATCCGTCCGGCGATCACCCGGTCGGCCACCTGGGCGACGTCGTCGTCGGTGAGGCGCCGGCCGCCCGCGGCGGTGATGACCCGCACCACCGGGAAGATCCGGCGGGTCAGGTCGGGGCCGCCGGTGGCCGAGTCGTCGTCGGCGGCGTCGTAGAGGGCCTGGATGGTGACCGTGACGGCCTCCTCCTCCGACAGGTCCTCGCGGTAGAGCTTCTTCAGCGAGCCCTTGGCGAACAGCGAGCCCGAGCCGACCGAGAAGAACGCGGTCTCCTCGTAGCGGCCACCCGTGACGTCGTAGCTGAAGATCCGGCCCTGGCCGGCGTCGAGGTCGAAGCCGGCGAAGAGCGGCACGACCGCGAGCCCCTGCATGGCCATGCCGAGGTTGCCGCGGATCAGGGTGGCGAGCCGGTTGGCCTTGCCGTCGAGGCTGAGCGTGCTGCCCTCGATCTTCTCGTAGTGCTCGAGCTCGACCTGGAAGAGCCGCACCATCTCCACGGCGATGCCCGCGGTGCCGGCGATGCCGACCGCGGAGAACTCATCGGCGGGGAAGACCTTCTCGATGTCGCGCTGGGCGATCACGTTGCCCATGGTGGCCCGTCGGTCACCGGAGATGACGACGCCGCCGGGGAAGGTGGCGGCCACGATCGTCGTGCCGTGGGGGGCGAGGTCACCCGCCGACGTACCGGACCCGGCCGGCCCGAGCGAGCGCGTGCTGGGCAGCAGGTCGGGCTGGTGGGCGGCGAGGAAGTCGTGGAAGGAGGAGCCCGACGCCGTGAAGGCCGCCGGGAGCCGCGCGTCGGTCACCGGGTCACTCCCCGCCCTTCTGGATGAACGACTTCACGAAGTCCTCGGCGTTGGTCTCCAGGACGTCGTCGATCTCGTCGAGGATCGCGTCGATGTCGCCGTCGAGGGCTTCCTTGCGCTCCGCGACGTCGGTCTCGGGCGCGGTCTCGACGCTCTCCTCCTCCTCGGAGGACTTGCGCGGCTGCTTCTGCTCCTGTGCCATGACCCGACCCTATCCGCACCCGGGTACACCGGGGAGCGGTCCTGCGTCGTGGCACGCCCCCGAGGGGCCGACGGGTCAGCGGGTGAGCGCGGTGAACAGCTGCTCGGCGGTGTCGCAGCGGTCGAGCAGGTCGCCCACGTGGGTGCGGCTGCCGCGCAACGGGTCGATCGTGGGCACCCGCTGCAGCGACTCGCGCCCCGGCAGGTCGAAGATCACCGAGTCCCAGGAGGCCGCGGCCACGTGCTCGGCGTACTTCTCCAGGCAGCGCCCGCGGAAGTAGGCGCGGGTGTCGTCCGGCGGGTCGTGCATGGCGGCCTCGACCGTGGGGTCGTCGAGCAGGCGCTGCATCCGCCCCATCCCCACCAGCCGGTGGTAGAGGCCCTTCTCGGGTCGGATGTCGGAGTACTGCAGGTCGATCAGCTGCAGCTTGGCGTCGCTCCACTCCAGGGAGTCGCGCTGCCGGTACTGCTCGAGCAGCTTGAGCTTGGCCACCCAGTCGAGCTCCTCGGCCAGCAGCATCGGGTCGCGCTCGAGCCGGTCGAGCACCGACTCCCAGCGTGCGAGCACGTCGAGGGTCTGCGCGTCGGCGTCGGACCCGTAGCGGTCCTCGACGAACTTGCGGGCGAGGTCGAGGTACTCCAGCTGCAGCTGGACAGCGGTGAGCCGACGGCCGTCGGTGAGCGTGACCTGGTGGGTGAGCGTGGGGTCGTGGGAGACCGCGCGCAGGGCGGCCACGGGGCCCTCCACGGAGAGCTGGCGGTCGATGAAGCGGTCCTCGATCATCGCCAGCACGAGCGCGGTGGTGCCGACCTTGAGGTAGGTGCTGATCTCGGCGAGATTGGCGTCGCCGATGATCACGTGCAGGCGCCGGTACTTCTCGGGGTCGGCGTGCGGCTCGTCGCGGGTGTTGATGATCGGCCGCTTGAGCGTGGTCTCGAGCCCCACCTCGACCTCGAAGAAGTCGGCGCGCTGGCTGATCTGGAAGCCCTTCTCGCGCCCCTCCTGGCCGATGCCGACGCGGCCGGCGCCGGTGAAGACCTGGCGGCTGACGAAGAACGGCGTGAGGTGGGTGACGATCTCGGCGAACGGCGTCGAGCGTCGCATCAGGTAGTTCTCGTGCGCGCCGTAGGAGGCGCCCTTGTTGTCGGTGTTGTTCTTGTACAGCACGATCGGCGCGCCCCCCGGCATCACCGCGGCCCGCCGGGCGGCGTCGAGCATGACCTGCTCGCCGGCCTTGTCCCAGGTGACGATGTCGAGCGGGGTGGTGACCTCGGGGGTGGAGAACTCCGGGTGCGCGTGGTCGACGTAGAGCCGCGCCCCGTTGGTGAGGATCACGTTGGCCAGGCCGAGGTCCTCGTCGGTGAGCTGGCTCGGGTCGGCGACCCGGCGCGACATGTCGAAGCCGCGCGCGTCGCGCAGCGGGGACTCCTCCTCGAAGTCCCAGCGCGCCCGCCGGGCCCGGACGGTGGCCGACGCGTAGGCGTTGACCACCTGGGAGCTGGCGACCATGGGGTTGGCCAGCGGTTGCCCCTGCACCGAGATGCCGTACTCGATCTCGGTGCCCATGACCCGGCGGACGCTCATGGCACGAGCCTACGCGTCGTCACCGACGCGCCCGTGCCGCGTGGGTCTCAGCGCTTGGAGAGCACCCGCTGGGCCAGGAAGATGATGGCCAGGACGACGAGAATGATGATGAGCCACTTCATGGGTGTTACCTCTTCTTCTCCGTTGGGCGGGCCGGTCCGGCCCGATGCGGGGACGGTACCCCCCGGTGGCCCTCGTCACGTCCGACGACACCCCCAGCGCACGGAGACGAGTCCGGTCCGGCCCACCGAGGTGGACCGGACCGGGAGTGGTCGTGCAGGTGTGGCCGCTACAGGTACTGGCCGGTGTTGCTGGCGGTCTCGATGGACCGGCCCGGCTCGGTGCCCTGCTTGCCGGTGATCAGCGTGCGGATGAAGACGATCCGCTCGCCCTTCTTGCCCGAGATCCGCGCCCAGTCGTCGGGGTTGGTGGTGTTCGGGAGGTCCTCGTTCTCCTTGAACTCGTCGACGCACGCCTGCAGCAGGTGCTGGACCCGCAGGCCCTTCTGCTGGTGGTCCAGCCAGTCCTTGATCGCCATCTTCTTGGCGCGGTCGACGATGTTCTGGATCATCGCGCCCGAGTTGAAGTCCTTGAAGTACAGGACCTCCTTGTCGCCGTTGGCGTAGGTGACCTCGAGGAACCGGTTCTCCTCGGTCTCGGTGTACATCCGCTCCACCGTCGCCTGGATCATGCCGGCCACGCAGGCGTCGCGGTCCTCGCCGAACTCGGCGAGGTCGTCGGCGTGCAGCGGCAGCGAGGGCAGCAGGTACTTGGAGAAGATGTCGCGGGCCGACTCGGCGTCGGGCCGCTCGATCTTGATCTTCACGTCGAGTCGGCCCGGCCGCAGGATCGCGGGGTCGATCATGTCCTCGCGGTTGGACGCACCGATCACCAGCACGTTCTCCAGGGTCTCGACGCCGTCGATCTCGCTGAGCAGCTGCGGGACGATGGTGTTCTCGACGTCGGAGGAGACGCCCGAGCCGCGGGTGCGGAACAGGGAGTCCATCTCGTCGAAGAAGACGATGACCGGCGTGCCCTGCGAGGCCTTCTCGCGCGCCCGCTGGAAGACCAGGCGGATGTGCCGCTCGGTCTCGCCCACGTACTTGTTGAGCAGCTCGGGGCCCTTGATGTTGAGGAAGTAGGACTTGCCCTCGGCCCCCGTGCGCGCAGCGACCTTCTTGGCCAGCGAGTTGGCGACCGCCTTGGCGATCAGCGTCTTGCCGCAGCCCGGCGGGCCGTAGAGCAGCACGCCCTTGGGCGGCTTGAGCTGGTGCTCGGTGAACAGCTCGGGGTGCAGGTAGGGCAGCTCGACGGCGTCCTGGATCTGCTCGATCTGGCCACCGAGACCACCGATGGACTCGTAGGCGATGTCGGGGACCTCCTCGAGGACGAGCTCCTCGACCTCGCTCTTGGGCACCCGCTCGTAGACGTAGCCGGCCCGTGAGTCCAGCAGCAGCGAGTCACCGGCGCGCAGGGTGATCTCGCGCAGCGGCTCGGCCAGCCGCACGACCCGCTCCTCGTCGGCGTTGGCGATGACCAGGACGCGGTCGCCGTCGGCGAGCAGCTCCTTGAACATCACGACCTCGCCGACCTGCTCGAACTCGAGCGCCTCGACGACGTTGAGCGCCTCGTTGAGCATGACCTCCTGTCCCCGCTGCAGGGCGTCGAGGTCGACGGCCGGGCTCACGGTGACGCGCAGCTTGCGGCCCCCGGTGAACACGTCGACCGAGTCGTCCTCGTGCCGGGCGAGGAAGGTGCCGAAGCCGGCAGGCGGCTGCGCCAGCCGGTCGACCTCCTCCTTGAGCTTCATGATCTGGTCGCGCGCCTCGCGGAGCGTGCCGGCCAGCCGCTCGTTCTGCGCGGTGGTGGCCGCGAGCGAGCGCTGGGTGTCTGCGAGCCGCAGCTCGAGCCCGCGGTGCGAGCCGGGCGACTCGCTCAGCCGGCGGCGGAGGTCGGCGACCTCGGCCTCGAGAAAACGCACCTGGGACTCGAGCGCGTCGCGCGAGCTCCCGGCGGGTCCTGTACCACTGTCCATGGACGACATGTGCGTCACCTCCTGCCTTGTCGACCCTACCGGTGGGGACCTCGGAGGGAAGGGCGACGCGGTCAGGAAGAGATCACGTTTTGCGGCGCCGTCCGGTCACACGGCGTTCACGGACCGTTCCGCGGACCGCTCCACGCACGGATGGGCTGCTCAGTCGCGGGTGTAGCGAGCAGCGAAGTTGGCCAGGATCCGCATCGGGTGCTCGACGGCGACCGCCTGCGCACGCGCCGTCAGCTCGGCCTCCTCGGAGGGGTCGAAGTAGCCGTAGGTGGCGTAGACCGCGATCCGGGTGAGCACGCCGGCCAGGTCGAGCTCGGGGTGGAACTGGGTGGCGTAGACGTGCTGCCCGACCCGGAAGGCCTGCACCGGGCAGGCGCGCGAGGTGGCGAGCAGCGTGGCGCCCGGCGGCACCGCGGCCAGCGCCTCCTTGTGGCCGCCGTAGGCCGCGAAGTCACGGGGCAGCCCGGCCATCAGCGGGTCCGCCTCCCCCTCCTCGGTGAGCGTCACCTCGAGCGGACCCACCGGCTCGGGGTGCTCGCGGTCGACGACGCCGCCCTGGTGGCCGCCGAGCGTGCCGATGCCGAAGCAGGCGCCCAGGAAGGGGTGGTCGGCGGCGACGACGTCGTCGAGCAGCCGGGCGATGTCGGCCTCGGCCTGCACCTGCTCGGGCGACTTGTGCTCCGCCGGCTCGGTGGTGGTGAACGCTCCCCCGCCCAGGAGGATGCCCGACCACCGGTCGACGTGGTCGGCCACCCAGGGCTCGGGACCGAGCTGGGCGCGCTCGAGGCCCTCGGCCCCGACGCCGAGGAAGCGTCGGAAGGCCGCCTCCTCCTCGAGCGCGGCCCGCTCCTCGGCACGGATGGAGAGCAGCAGGAACGGTCGCATCAGCCGTCGGTGCCGGGCGCGCCGTCGGCCTCGGGCGGGGGCGCGGGCACGCCCGGTGGGCGAGGGCCGGTGTAGTCGGGTCCGTAGGCGCCCGGGGCCGGGCGGCGCTTCTTGAGCGGCGGCCGCTGGCCCGGCGCCATCCGGCGCGCGGTGATCAGGAACGCGGTGTGGCCGTTCATCGCGTGGCTGGGTCGCACGGCCAGCCCCTCGAGGTGCCAGTCCCGCACCAGCGACTCCCACGCGTGCGGCTCGGTGAAGCCGCCGTGCAGCCGCACCGCCTCCGCGAAGCGGGAGAGCTGGGTGGTGGTGGCCACGTAGGCGCACACGATGCCGCCGGGGCGCAGGGCCTCGCCGACGGCGTCCAGGCAGTCCCAGGGGGCGAGCATGTCGAGGATGATCCGGTCGCAGCGCTCGCCCGAGGCGGGCAGCTCGGCGGCCAGGTCGCCGATCGTGAGGTGCCAGGCGGGGTGGTCGCGGCCCTCCTCGGCGCCGAAGAACTGGCGCACGTTGCGCTGCGCCACCTCGGCGAACTCCTCGCGCACCTCGTAGGAGGAGACGCGGCCGTGCGGACCGACCGCCCGCAGCAGCGAGCAGGTGAGCGCGCCGGAGCCGACGCCGGCCTCCACCACGTGGGCACCGGGGAAGATGTCGGCCATCGCCACGATCTGCGCGGAGTCCTTGGGGTAGACCACGGCGGCGCCGCGCGGCATCGAGACCACGAACTCGGAGAGCAGCGGGCGGAAGACCAGGTACTCCCCGCCGGCGCTGGAGGTGACGGTGAAGCCCTCCTCGCGGCCGATGAGCTCGTCGTGGTCGAGGTGACCCTTGTTGGAGAAGAAGCGCTTGCCGGCGACGAGCTCGAAGTTGTGCTTGCGGCCCTTGGCGTCGACCAGCCGCACCCACTCGCCCTCGCGCAGCACACCGCGGTGCACACCCGACCAGGCCTCGGGCGGGACGTCGGGGGCGTCGGGCTGGCCGGGCTGGCCGGGACGGTCGTCATTCACGCGCCGCACCGTACCGAAGGCGACTAGCGTTCGCGGAAAGCGCGATCGACGTCGGCGGCGGCGAGCACGCCGTAGATGGTGCCGTCCTCCTCGAGGAGCACGTACTCGTGCGCGGGCGTGCCCTGCAGCGCGGCCACGAGGTCCTCGCCGCGCAGGCCCACGGGCAGGGCGAGCCCCTGGGCGATGGTGCGGGCCACCGAGGAGACCGGGACCCAGGGCCGGCGGTCCTCCGGCACCGCCAGCAGCGCGCGCTCGTTGACGACGCCGAGGGGCTCCCCCGTGGCTCCCAGTGTGACCAGGCTCCCGGCCTGGGCCTCGCGGGCGCGGCGCACGGCCTCGGCCAGCGGCAGGTCGTCGGGCACCGCCAGCGTGCGGCGCGCCAGGTCACGGGCCACCAGGCCGGGCAGGCGTCGTCGCAACCGGCCCGAGGCGATGGCCGCCGAGGCGCCGACCCAGAGGAAGAGCGCGACGACGAAGGCGAGCAGGTAGTCGAGCAGGTCGGGGGGCGTGCCCAGGACGCTCTCCTGCACGAGCGGCCAGGTGAGGGCCAGCGCGGCGGTGACGCGACCGCCCCAGCCGGCGGCGATGGTGCCGCGGTGCACGTCGCCGCTGACGCGCCACACGAGCGACTTGAGCACCCGGCCGCCGTCGAGCGGCAGGCCGGGCACCAGGTTGAGCACGCCGATGAGCAGGTTGGCCACGCACAGCGCCTCGACGGCGAGTGCGAGCAGTCCCGGCGTCAGGGGTTGGCGCAGGCCGAGCGCGGCCAGGCCGATGGCCAGGGAGGTGATCGGCCCGACGACGGCGATCACGAACTCCTGGCGCGGGGTGCGCGCCTCGCCCCGGACCGAGGTCATGCCGCCCAGGAAGTGCAGGGTGATCGACTCGACCTGGAAGCCGTAGCGCCGCGCGGCGAACGCGTGCGAGGCCTCGTGCAGCAGCACGGCGAGGTAGAGCACGACGGCGAACCCCAGGCCCGCCACGTAGGCGCCCGCGCCCAAGCCGGGTTGGATCCGGTCGACGGCGGGGGCCATGACGACGGCGATCAGCGCGGCCACCACGAACCAGGTGGAGGAGACCCGCACCTCGGCGCCGGCGATGCGGCCCAGCCGCAGCGTGCCCGGCGGGCGCGGCGGCCCGGCCTGCGGGGCCGGGTCGGGGTCAGGCACGTAGCGAGGCTATCCGAGGCCCCCGCCGGCGCCGGCGGGGACTGTCGGCGCGCTGCACTACCGTGCGGCGCAGGAGGTCCGGATGAGCAGCCAGCAGGTGGTGGGCGGGGTCGGCGACGCGTCGCAGGAGGCCGCGGCGCCGGGTACCGCGCCGCTGGGCACGCTCTCCCCCAGCCGCGCCGGCGACTTCCTCTCCTGCCCGCTGCTCTACCGCTTCCGGTCGGTCGACCGCCTGCCCGAGCCCGTCTCCCTCGACGCGCTGCGCGGCACCGTGGTGCACCGGGTGCTGGAGCAGCTCTACGACCTGCCTGCGCCCCAGCGCACGCCCGAGCGCGCGGGTGCGCTCGTGCCGGGCGCCTGGGCCGAGATCCTCACTCAGGAGCCGGAGGCGCAGGAGGGCTTCGCCGACGACGCCGCGCGCGAGGCCTGGCTGGCCACCTGCGAGACCTCGGTGCGGCGCTACTTCGACCTCGAGGACCCCACCCGGCTCGAGCCCGCGGACCGCGAGCTCTACGTCGAGACGCTCCTGGAGTCCAAGCTGCTGGTGCGCGGCATCGTCGACCGGGTCGACGTCGCGGCCGACGGCGCGATCCGCGTCGTCGACTACAAGACCGGGCGTGCGCCCGGCGTCGGCTGGGAGGCCAAGGCGCTCTTCCAGCTGCGGATCTACGCCCTCGCGCTGTGGCGCGAGCGCGGCGTGCTGCCCGCCATGCTGCAGCTGCTCTACCTCGGCGACGGCCAGGTGATCCGCTACGAGCCGGACGCACAGAGCCTGATGGCCACCGAGCGCAAGCTCGAGGCCGTCTGGCGTGCGATCGCCACCGCGCACGAGACCGGCGAGTTCCTGCCGCACCGCAGCGGGCTCTGCGGCTGGTGCGCCCACCAGGCGATCTGCCCGGCCTGGGGCGGCACGCCTCCCCCGCTGCCGGACTCCCTCGTCAGCCGGCCGGTCAGCGGACCCGTCACGAGCCCTGGAGGTCCGCCACCTCCTGCGCCGTGACCTCGTGGGGCCGCACCGTGCCCGCCTCGATCTCCTCGGCCCAGTGGCACGCCACCCGGTGGCCAGGTGCCAGCAGGCGCAGCTGCGGCCGCTCGTCGTGGCAGCGGGTCTCCTGCCGGAAGGGGCAGCGCGTGTGGAAGCGGCACCCCGAGGGCGGATCGGCCGGAGAGGGCAGGTCGCCGGCCAGCATGATGCGCTCGCGGCGGGCCTCCACCCCCGGGTCCGGCACCGGGACCGCCGACATCAGCGCCTTGGTGTAGGGGTGGCGCGGAGTCGCGTACAGCGCGTCGCTGTCGGCCTGCTCCACCACGCCGCCGAGGTACATCACGGCCACCTCGTCCGAGACGTGCCGCACCACGGCCAGGTCGTGGGCGATCACCAGGTAGGTGAGCCCGAGCCGCTCCTGCAGCTCGTCGAGCAGGTTGAGCACCTGGGCCTGGATGGAGACGTCGAGGGCCGAGACCGGCTCGTCGGCGATCACCAGCTGCGGCTCGAGCGCGATCGCGCGGGCGATGCCGATGCGCTGGCGCTGCCCGCCGGAGAACTCGTGCGGGTACTTCAGGGCCGCCGAGGTGGGCAGACCCACCTGGTCGAGCAGCTCGCGCACCCGGGTGGCCTTGTCGTAGCGGATGCCGTGGGCCTTGAGGGGCTCGGTGAGGATCGTCTCCACGCTCTGGCGCGGGTTGAGGCTGGCCAGCGGGTCCTGGAAGACCATCTGCAGGTGCCGACGCATCGTGCGCAGCTTCTCGCCCTTCAGCGTGGCGACGTCGGTGCCGTCGAAGTACACCGACCCCTCGGTCACCGGCGCCAGCCGCAGGATCGCCTTGCCCAGCGTCGACTTGCCGCACCCCGACTCGCCGACGAGACCGAGCGTGCGTCCGCGGGGCACCTCGAGGTCGACGCCGTCGACGGCCTTCACGTGCCCCACGGTGCGGTCGAGCACCAGGCCGCTGCGGATCGGGTAGTGCACCTTGAGGCCCTCGACACGCAGCAGCACGTCGTCGCCGGTCATCGAGCCACCTCGCTGCGGGCGTCGGTGACCGGGTCGGTGGGCTCCAGCGGGTGGTGGCAGCGCACGTGGCGGATCCCCTCGTCGGTGAGCGCGGGCGGCTGGTCGGTGCACGCGGCGACGACCCGCTCGCAGCGCGGGGCGAAGGCGCACCCCTGCGTCCAGGGCAGCGTGCTGGTGGGCGAGCCGGGGATGGCGTGCAGCGGCTCGCCTCGCGGTGAGTCGAGCCGCGGGATGCTGCGCAGCAGGCCGCCGGTGTAGGGGTGCCGCGGCTGGCTGAAGAGCACGTCGCGCGTCGTCGACTCCACGATCCGACCGCTGTACATCACGTTGACCCGGTCGCACAGGCCGGCGACGACGCCGAGGTCGTGGGTGATCATGAGCAGCGCGGCGTCGGTCTCGGCCACCAGCTCCTTGAGCACCTCGAGCACCTGGGCCTGGATGGTCACGTCGAGCGCGGTCGTGGGCTCGTCGGCGATCAGCAGGCGCGGGTTGCACGCCAGCGCGATGGCGATGAGGACGCGCTGGCGCATGCCGCCCGAGAGCTGGTGCGGGTACTCCTTGAGCCGCCGCACGGGGTCGGGGATCCCGACCCGCTTCAACAGGTCGCCGGCACGGTCGCGCGCCTCCTTCTTCGAGACGTCGTTGTGCCGCGAGATCACCTCGGCGACCTGCACACCGACGGTCACGACGGGGTTCAGCGAGGTCATCGGGTCCTGGAAGACCATCGCGATGTCGCGGCCGCGCAGCTTCGACATGGCCGACTGCCCCAGGTCGAGCAGGTTGCGGCCGTCGTAGCGGACCTCGCCGGAGGTGCGGACCCCGCGGCGGGGCAGCAGCCCCATGACGGCCAGCGAGGTGACCGACTTGCCGCTGCCGGACTCCCCCACCAGCCCGACGTGCTCGCCCGGCTGGATGTCGAAGGTGACGCCGTCGACCGCCTGGGTGCTGCGCTGCCCGCGCAGGCCGAACTCCACGCGCAGGTCCCGCACCGCCAGCAGCGGCTCGCGGCCGGGGTGGTTGCCGGTCGTGCCGGTCGTCCGCGTCATCGTCTGCTCCTGGGGTCGAGGGCCTCGCGCAGGGCCTCGCCGAACAGCGTGAAGCCCAGGGCGGTGATGGCGATGGCCACACCGGGGTAGATCGCGAGCCGCGGGTCGACGGCGAAGCGGTCCTGCGCAGCGACCAGCATCCGACCCCACTCGGCCACCGCCGGGTTGCCCTCGCCCAGGCCGAGGTAGCTCAGGGCGGCGACCTCGATGATCGCGGTGGCCAGGTTGAGCGTCGCCTGGACGATGGTGGGGCCCAGCGAGTTGGGCAGCACGTGGCTCATCACGATGCGTCGCTTGCGGATCCCCAGCGCGGAGGCGGCGAGCACGTAGTCCGAGCGGCCCTGGGCCAGCATCGATCCGCGCAGGAGCCGCGCGAAGATGGGCACCTGCGCGACGCCGATGGCGATGATGATCGCGTAGGCGTTCTTGCCGAGCACTGCCGCGATGCTGACGGCGAGCAGCAGGCTGGGCACCGAGAGCATGATGTCGACCAGGCGCATCACCAGTGTGTCGACCGCCTTGCCGAACCGGCCGCCCACGGCGCCGAAGCCGCCGGCGAGCAGGCCCAGCGAGGCACCGACCACCAGGCCCACCGCGGTGGAGACCACGCCGTAGACCAGGGACTGGCGGGCGCCGTAGAGCAGCTGGGTGAGCATGTCGGAGCCGAAGGAGTCCAGGCCGAGGACGTGCTCGTCGGAGGGGCCGGGCACCTTGCCGGGCGTCACCTGGCCGGCCCACTCGCCGGTGCCCGGCTGGTAGGGCGCCAGCAGCGGGGCGATGATCGCGACGACCACGAAGGCCAGCACGATCAGCGCGCCGATGATCGCGGCGGGGTTGCGGCGCAGCCGCTGCACGGCCCCGCGCCACAGGCTCGTGCCGTGCTCGGTGGCGGTGGGCTCCAGCATGGTGGTGGCGGGGTCGCCCGGGCCACCGGGATCGCCAGGGCCTCCGGGGCCGGCCGGCATCATCGGGATGCTCATCTCAGCTCACCCGCACCCGTGGGTCGATGACGCCGTAGAGCAGGTCGACGGCCAGGTTGATCAGCGAGTAGATGATCGCGATGAAGATGATGTACCCCTGCAGGACCGGGTAGTCGCGTTGGCTGATGGCCGAGAACAGGTACGAGCCGATGCCGTTGAATCCGAACACCGTCTCGGTGAGCACTGCTCCCGAGAAGAGCAGACCGGTCTGCAGACCGATCGTGGTGGCCACCGGGAGCATCGCGTTGCGCAGCACGTGGCGACGCGAGATCACGCTGCGCGCCAGGCCCTTGCTCTCGGCCGTGCGCACGTAGTCCTCGTGCATCACCTCGGCCACCGAGGCGCGCGTGATCCGCACGATGATGGCGAGCGGGATCGTGCCCAGCGCGATGCCGGGCAGCACCAGGTGCATGATCGCGTCCCACGCCGCGTCGAACTCGCGTGTCAGCAGGCCGTCCAGCACGGCGAACCCGGTGACGTCGGTGGCGTCGATCCGTGGATCCAGACGACCGACGGTGGGGAAGATCCCGAGCCAGTTGGCGAAGACCAGCTTGAGCAGGATCGCCAGGAAGAACACGGGGATCGTGACGCCGAGCAGGGAGCCCGAGACGACGACCGAGTCGAGCCACCGCCCCTGGTAGCGGGCGGCCAGGTACCCGAGCGGGATGCCCAGGACGACGGCGAACAGCAGCGCGGCGAGCGCCAGCTCGATCGTGGCCGGGAACCGCTCGAGGAAGCCCTCGAGCACGGGGCGACCGTCGCGGATGGAGGAGAGGAAGTCACCGCGCAGCAGCGACCCCATGTAGGTGCCGTACTGCTGCAGCACCGGCTGGTCGAAGCCGTAGGCCTCCGTGACGCGAGCGATGCTCTCGTCGGTGGCGCGCTGGCCCAGCAGCGCACGGGCCGGGTCGCCCGGCAGGGCCCTCACCCACACGAAGAGGAGGAGTGAGAGCCCTGCCAGGAGCGGCACCATCAGCGCCAGGCGGCGCAGGGTGAAGCGGAGCACTGAGCGCCGGCGTCAGTCGCTGGGAACGGTGATGCTGTTCCAGACCTCGTCCTGCACGGGGCTGGGCTCGTAGCCCTCGACACCGGGGGCGAAGGCCAGCGACGGCACCGGGTGGGCCAGCGGCACACCGGGCAGGAACTCCATGACCTGACGGTTGATCTCCTCGTAGGCGGGGGTCTGCTCCTCCACCGTGGGCAGCTCGCGGGCCTCGCGCAGGGCCGTGAACAGCTCCGGGTTGTCGAAGCCCCACTCGTTCTGCTCGGTGCCGAAGAAGACGCCGAGGAAGTTGTCGGTGTCGTTGTAGTCGCCGGTCCAGCCGAGCAGGTGGATGCCGTGGTCGGGAGTCCCCTGGATCTTCTCCAGGTAGTCCGGGTCCCACTGGTCGGCGGTCGGCGTGATCTCCAGGCCGACGGCCTCCAGCTGCGTGCGCAGGATGTTGTAGGTGGCCTCCGGGTCCGGCATGTACGGGCGCGAGACGCCGGTCGGGTAGTTGAACTCGATGGTCGCGCCGGCGGCGCCGGCCTCCTCGAGCAGCTGCTGCGCGAGCTCGGGGTCGTACTCGTAGGTGGGCACGTCCTCGGTGTAGCCGTTGACGACCTCGGGGATGAACTCGATGGCCTTCTCGGTGCCCTCGGGCAGCGAGGCGCTGATGACCTCGTCGAGGTTGATGGCGTGCGCGATCGCCTCGCGCACCTGCGGGTCGTCGAGCGGCGGCTGCTTCTGGTTCATGCCCAGGTACAGCACGTTGAAGGCCGGGCGGTTCTCGATCGTCATGCCGGCCTCCTCGAGGGGGGCCAGGTCGGCCGGGCCCACGAGGTCGTAGCCGTCGATCTCACCGTTGGTGAGGGCGGTCGCGCGGGCGCTCGGGTCGTCGATGGCGACGACGATCGCCTCGTCGATCTTGGCGGCCTCGCCCCAGTAGTCCTCGTTGCGCTCGAGGGTGACGTTCTCGCCGCGGTTCCAGGCGCCGAGGACGAAGGGACCGGTGCCGGTCGGGCGAGCGGTCGAGTACTCGGAGTTGCGCGGGTTCTCGGCGGCGTCGTCCTGGTACTCCTCCAGGGCGGTGGGACTCTGCATCGAGAACGCCGGCAGCGACATCGCCGAGATGAAGCCGGCGAAGGGGCTCTTCAACGTGATGGTGGCGGTCGCGGGGTCGTCCGCGGAGCACGAGTCGTAGATGGCGTCGGCGGCGTTGTCGCCGGTGGCGAAGCCGCGGAAGAGCGCACCGTAGTAGTAGGTGAGGTCCTCGGTCTGGGCGCTCTCCGGCATGTTGTACCAGCGGTCGAAGTTCGCGCAGACGGCCTCGGCGTTGAACTCGGTGCCGTCGTGGAAGGTGACGCCCTCCTCGAGGGAGAACGTGTAGGTGAGGCCGTCCTCGGAGACCTCCCACTCCTTGGCCAGGAGCGGCGCGGGGTCGGCGGTGCCGGGCACCGTGCCGACCAGGCCCTCGAACATCTGGCGCGCCACGCGGAAGCTCTCGCCGTCGGAGGCGAAGAACGGGTCGAGGGTGACCGGCTCGGCGGACCCGGCGAAGACGAACTGGCCGCCACTGGCCTGGGCCTCGCCCCCGCCCTCGCCGCCACCGCCGCCGTCGCGGTTGCTCTCGGCGCAGCCGGCGAGGACGAGCGCCCCCACGGCGAGTCCGGCGATCGCGCCGGCGCGCACACGATTGATCCTGTTTCCCACGTTCCACCTCATGTCGAGCAGAGCCATCCCGGCACCGTCCCGAGGTCACGGGAGCGCCGAGCGAACAGGCGGAACATACGCGCCGTGCGGCGGCCTGGCTACGACAGATCGACCGGTCGCAGGTCGCGATCTGGCAACAATCTGAGCTCCGACGCCGTGATCTCGGCGAGGTTGTCGGCGAACACGCGCCCCTCCCCGGCCGGCACCGGCACGTGGTGGGGCACCACCAGGACGGTGCACCCCGCGGCGGCCGCGGAGGCGGCGCCGGTGGCGGAGTCCTCGATCGCCAGGCACGCGCTCGCGTCGAGCCCCAGCCTGGCCGCGGCGGTGAGGTAGGGCTCGGGGTGCGGCTTGCCGTGGGTGACGGCGTCGCCGGTCACCACCGTGGTGAAGCTCCCCTCGGGCAGGTGGGCCAGGATCGGTTCGACGAAGCGTGTGTAGGACATCGTGACCAGCGCGCACGGTACGCCGTCGGCCCGCAGCGCATCGAGCAGCTCACGGGCCCCCGGCCGCCAGGGGACCTCCTCCTGCACCCGCGCCACGACGCCGTCGAGCAGGTACTCCACGACCTCCTCGGCGCTCATCTGCAGACCCATGACCTCGCGGATGTAGCGGCCCGAGCTGAGCAGGTCGTTGCCCACCAGGTTCATCGCGTGCTCGTGGCTCCACGTGGCGCCGTGCTCGGCGGCCAGCTGGTGCTCGACCTCGATCCAGTACGGCTCGGTGTCCACGAGGGTGCCGTCCATGTCCCACAGGACCGCGGCGGGGCGGCGTCCGGGCGTCTCGGCAGGCGACGTCGTCATGGGGTCCAGTCAATCGTCCGGCGCCGGCACCGCTCGAATCGACGGCGACGTGAGCCTGCGCTCACCGGCGACCGGCGGCCCGGGCTCAGTCGTCGGGGTCGTAGCCGAGGTTCGGTGAGAGCCAGCGCTCGGCCTCGGCGAGGGTCCAGCCCTTGCGCTCGGCGTACTCGGCCACCTGGTCGCGGCCCAGCCGACCCACCACGAAGTACTGCGACTGCGGGTGGCTGAAGTACCAGCCCGAGACCGAGGCGCCCGGCCACATGGCCATCGACTCGGTGAGCGTGATGCCGGTGCTGGACTCGACGTCGAGCAGGTCCCACAGCGTGAGCTTCTCGGTGTGGTCGGGGCAGGCGGGGTAGCCGGGCGCGGGCCGGATGCCGGTGTACTTCTCGGCGATCAGGTCCTCGCTGCTCAGCTGCTCCTCGGGCACGTGGCCCCAGAACTCCGTGCGCACCCGCTGGTGCAGTCGCTCGGCGAACGCCTCGGCCAGGCGGTCGGCGAGCGACTCCAGCAGGATGGCGCTGTAGTCGTCGTGCTCGTCCTTGAACTTCTGCACGCGCTCGGGCAGCCCGATGCCCGCGGTGACGGCGAAGCCTCCCACCCAGTCCTGCAGGCCGGTCTCGCGCGGGGCCACGTAGTCGGCCAGCGAGCGGTTCGGCACACCGGCGCGGTGCTCGCCCTGCTGGCGCAGGTGGTGCAGCGTGGCACGCACCTCGGTGCGGTCCTCGTCGGTGAAGAGCACCGTGTCCTCGCCGGCGCCGGCAGCCGGGAACAGCCCGTAGACGCCCTTGGCCGTCACCCAGCGCTCGGAGACCATCAGGTCGAGCATCGCCTGCGCGTCCTCGTAGAGCTTGCGCGCGGTCTCGCCGCTGGCGGGGTTGTTGAGGATGTCGGGAAAGCGCCCCTTCATCTCCCACGCGTTGAAGAACGGCTGCCAGTCGATGTACTCGCGCAGCTCGGCGAGGTCGTAGTCCTCGAGCACGCGCACACCGGGCTGGCGCGGCTGCGGGGGCTCGTAGCCCGTCCAGTCGACCGGCGTGGCCGAGGCCTTCGCCTCCTCGTAGGGCAGCAGCTTGCGCTCGCCCTTGGCGGCGTGACGGGTGCGCAACGCGTCGTAGTCGGCCTGGATGTCGCTGAGCAGCCCGACCCGACGCTCTTCGCTGAGCAGCGCGGCGGCGGTGGGCACCGAGCGCGAGGCGTCCTTGACCCAGACGACCGGGCCGTCGTAGCGCGGGTCCACCTTGACGGCGGTGTGGGCACGCGAGGTGGTGGCGCCACCGATGAGCAGCGGGATCTCCAGACCCTGGCGCTGCATCTCGGTGGCCATCGTGACCATCTCGTCGAGCGAGGGGGTGATCAGGCCGGAGAGCCCGATGATGTCGGCGCCGTGCTCCTGCGCGGCGTCGAGGATCTTCTGGGCGGGCACCATCACGCCGAGGTCGATGACCTCGTAGTTGTTGCACTGCAGCACGACCCCGACGATGTTCTTGCCGATGTCGTGCACGTCGCCCTTGACCGTGGCCATGACGATCGTGCCGTTGGTCTCCTTGGCGGTGGCCAGCGAGGGGTTGTCGAGCTTCTCCTGCTCGATGTAGGGGATCAGGTAGGCCACGGCCTTCTTCATCACCCGGGCGGACTTCACCACCTGGGGCAGGAACATCTTGCCGGCGCCGAACAGGTCGCCGACGACGTCCATGCCCGACATCAGCGGGCCCTCGATGACCTCGATCGGGCGCCCGCCGCGCGCGGCGATCTCCTGCCGCAGCTCCTCGGTGTCGGCCTCCACGTGGGCGTCGAGGCCCTTGACGAGCGCGTGGGTGATCCGCTCCCCCACCGGCAGCGAGCGCCACTCCTCGGCGACGGCCTCGGCCTGCTCGCCCTGGCGGTTGTGCTCCTCAGCGATCTCGAGCAGCCGCTCGGCGGCGTCGGGACGGCGGTTGAGGACGACGTCCTCGATACGCTCGCGCAGCTCGGGCTCGACCTGGTCGTAGACCACGAGCGCACCGGCGTTGACGATGCCCATGTCGAGCCCGGCCTCGATCGCGTGGTAGAGGAACACCGCGTGGATGGCCTCGCGCACCGGGTTGTTGCCGCGGAAGGAGAAGCTGACGTTCGAGATGCCGCCCGAGACCTTGGCGCCGGGCAGGTTCTGCTTGATCCAGCGGGTGGCCTCGATGAAGTCCTGGCCGTAGGAGGCGTGCTCCTCGATGCCGGTGGCCACCGCGAAGACGTTCGGGTCGAAGATGATGTCCTCGGGCGGGAAGCCCACCTCGTCGACCAGGATCCGGTAGGCACGCTCGCAGATCTGCTTGCGGCGCTCGAGGTTGTCGGCCTGGCCGTCCTCGTCGAAGGCCATCACCACGGCCGCCGCGCCGTACTTGCGGCACAGCCGCGCCTGCTCGCGGAACTGGTCCTCGCCCTCCTTCATGGAGATCGAGTTGACGATCGGCTTGCCCTGGACGTTCTTCAGGCCGGCCTCGATGACCTCGAACTTCGAGGAGTCGACCATCACCGGCACCCGGCTGATGTCGGGCTCGCTGGCGACCAGCTTGAGGAAGCGGTCCATCGCGGCGACGCCGTCGATCATGCCCTCGTCCATGTTGACGTCGATGACCTGCGCGCCGTTCTCGACCTGCTGCGCGGCCACCGAGAGGGCGGCGTCGTAGTCGCCGTCCTTGATCAGGTTGCGGAACCGGGCCGAGCCGGTGATGTTGGTGCGCTCGCCGACGTTGACGAACAGGCTGGCGTCGTCGATGACGAACGGCTCGAGTCCTGAGAGCCGCATGGCGGTCGGGATCTCGGGCACCACGCGGCGCGGCTTGTCGGCCACCTCGCGGGCGATGGCGCCGATGTGCGCGGGGGTGGTGCCGCAGCAGCCGCCGACGATGTTCACGAACCCCGCCTCGGCGAACTCCGCGACGATCGCCGCGGTCTGGTCGGGCACCTCGTCGTACTCGCCGAACGCGTTGGGCAGGCCGGCGTTGGGGTAGCAGGAGACGAAGGTCTCGGCCACCCGGGAGAGCTCGGCCACGTAGGGCCGCATCTCGCTGGCGCCGAGCGCGCAGTTGAGCCCGACGGCGAGCGGTCGCACGTGGCGCACGGAGTTCCAGAACGCCTCGGTGACCTGCCCCGAGAGGGTGCGACCGGAGGCGTCGGTGATCGTGCCGGAGATGATCACGGGCCAGCGGCGCGCGTGCTCCTCGAAGACGGTCTCGATCGCGAAGATCGCGGCCTTGGCGTTGAGGGTGTCGAAGATGGTCTCGACGATCAGGAGGTCCGCGCCGCCGTCGAGCAGTCCGCGGGCGGCCTCGGCGTAGGCCTCCACGAGCTGGTCGTAGCTGATGTTGCGCGCCGCGGGGTCGTTGACGTCGGGCGAGATCGACGCGGTCCGCGTGGTGGGGCCGAGCGCGCCGGCCACGAAGCGCGGCCGCTCGGGCGTCGCGACGGCGTCGCAGGCCGCGCGGGCCAGCTGCGCGGAGGCGTAGTTGAGCTCGTAGGAGATCTCCTCCAGGCCGTAGTCGGCCATCGAGACCCGGTTGGCGCTGAAGGTGTTGGTCTCGATCAGGTCGGCGCCGGCCTCGAGGTACTCGCGGTGGATGCCGGTGATGATCTCGGGCTGGGTGAGCGTGAGCAGGTCGTTGTTGCCCTGCAGGTCGCTCGGCCAGTCCGCGAAGCGCTCACCGCGGTAGCCGGCCTCGTCGGGCCGGTCGCGCTGGATGGCGGTGCCCATGGCGCCGTCGATGACCAGGATGCGCTGCTCGAGCATCGCGGTCAGCTGCTCGGTGGCATCGGGCCGCAGCTGCGGGGGGAACTGCTCGGTCACCTGGGTCACCTCGGTCAAGATGCACTCCTCTGCTGGCCTGCGGGGGTCTGCGTCGACGGCGGCACCCTCGTCACCGTTGACGCTAGGCATGCCGTCCACGACGTGGACACCGGTTCCACATGGTGGCACCGGCGTTCAACGACCGACGAATCCCCGGGTCACTCCCGGACATGGACGCAGACGTCGACTCGGCCGACGAACTAGGGTTGACCGGGTGATCGAGATGGAGCACGTCCCGGACCTGGTGGATCCGGTGGTGATCGCCGCGTTCGAGGGCTGGAACGACGCCGCGGACGCCGCCTCGGGCGTCGTCGACCACCTGATGACCGTCTGGAACGCGCGGGTGGTCGGGGCGATCGACCCCGAGGAGTTCTACGACTTCCAGGTCAACCGGCCGATGGTCGGCACCGACGAGCACGGTCACCGCCGCATCACCTGGCCCAGCACCCAGCTCGCCGTGGCGAGCCCGCCCGACCTGGACCGCGACGTCATCCTGCTGCGCGGCATCGAGCCCAACATGCGCTGGCGCCAGTTCTGCGCCGAGCTGCTGGCTGCCTGCGACGAGCTGGGCGGCGAGCTGGTCGTCACCCTGGGCGCCCTGCTGGCCGACACCCCGCACACGCGCCCGATCCCCGTGACCGGCACCGCCACCGAGCTCGAGCTCGTGGACCGGCTGAAGCTCGAGCAGAGCACCTACGAGGGTCCCACCGGGATCGTCGGGGTCTTCCAGGACGCCTGCGTGAAGCTCGACATCCCGGCGGTCTCCTACTGGGCGGCGGTGCCGCACTACGTGGCCCAACCGCCCTGCCCCAAGGCCACGCTGGCGCTGCTGGGCCAGCTGGAGGACCTGCTCGAGGTCTCGATCCCCCTGGGCGACCTGCCCGAGGACGCGCGCGCCTGGGAGCGCGGGGTCGACGAGCTGGCCGGCGACGACGAGGACATCGCCGACTACGTGCGCTCGCTCGAGGAGGCCCGCGACACCACCGAGCTGCCCGAGGCCTCCGGCGACGCGATCGCCCGGGAGTTCGAGCGCTACCTCAAGCGCCGTGGCGACGACGGCGGCACCGCCACCGGCGCCTGAGGCTGACCCCGAGCCCGGGCGCCTGCGGCTGACCCGGCTCTACACCGCCAGGCCGAGCGCGGCGTCCAGCAGCGTGCGCATGCTCCGGGCCGCGGTGGGGTCGGTCGTGTCCGCGAGCCCCTCGGTGCCCAGGGTGGCCGCCACCCAGGCGTCGACGGCGGCGACGGCCCGGGGGGCGTCGAGGTCGTCGGCCAGGGCGCCCAGCACCACCTCGACGACGGGCTCGGCCGGTGCTCCGGCGCCCAGCGCCAGCGCCCGGCGCCAGTTGGCGAGGTCGTCGACGGCGCGCCACAGCTCGGCGTCGGTCCACTCCCAGTCCGAGCGGTAGTGGTGGCGCAGCAGCGCCAGCCGGATCGCCATGGGGTCGATGTCGCTGTTGCGCAGCGCGGAGACGAAGACCAGGTTGCCGCGCGACTTCGACATCTTCTCGCCGTCGTAGCCGACCATGCCCGCGTGCACGTAGGCCTGGGCGAACGGCTGGCCGGGGTGCAGCACCTGACCGTGACCGGCGCTCATCTCGTGGTGCGGGAACACCAGGTCCGAGCCACCCCCCTGGACGTCGAACCCGGTGCCCAGGTGCTCGCGGGCGATGGCGGAGCACTCGATGTGCCAGCCGGGACGACCGGGTCCGAAGGGGCTGGGCCAGCTCGGCTCACCCTCGCGCTCGGCGCGCCACAGGACGACGTCGAGGGGGTCCTCCTTGCCGGCACGGTCGGGGTCGCCGCCGCGCTCGGCCGAGAGTCGCAGCATGGTCTCGCGGTCGTAGCCCGACTCCTGCCCGAAGGCGGCGTCCGCGGTGGCGCGGAAGTACACGTCGCCCTCGAGCGTGTAGGTGGCGCCGGCGTCGACCAGGTCGGAGATCATCGCCAGGGCCAGCGGGATCGACTCGACGGCGCCCACCAGGTGCGCCGGTGGCAGCACCCGCAGCGCCTCCATGTCGGTGCGGAACAGCTCGGTCTCGCGCTCGGCCAGCTCGACCCAGTCGACCTTGACCTTGGTGGCCCGCTCGAGCAGCGGGTCGTCGACGTCGGTGACGTTCTGGACGAAGGAGACCTCGTGGCCGGCGTTGCGCCAGGCCCGGTGCAGCAGGTCGAAGCCCACGTAGGTGGCGGCGTGACCCAGGTGGGTGGCGTCGTAGGGCGTGATGCCGCAGACGTAGAGCCGCGCGGCGCCGGTCGGGGCGGTGACCACGCGGTCGTCGCGCGCCGTGTCGTGCACCCGCACCTCGGGGCCGACGACGGGCAGGGTGGGGACCTCCGGAGCCGACCAGGAACGCATGGGGCGGAGCCTAACGCCGCCGCTCCCGCGACGACGCGGACGGGCAGGTCAGAAGGGCGGCCAGGGGATCTGCGGCCACTCGCCCCGCGGCACCGGCAGGCAGCCCATCGAGAGCAGCCGCGCGCAGCGGCGGTCGAGCGCGGTGATCTCGAGGTCGGTCAGGTGCTCGGCGAGCTGCCGCCCGAGCTGTCCGGCCAGGCCGGCCCGGACGCGCTCGATCCCGGCGACCTCCTCGTCCTCGAGCGCCCGGCCTCCCCAGCCCCACAGCACCGTGCGCAGCTTGTGCTCGTGGTGCAGCGTGACGCCGTGGTCGACGCCGTGGCGGTGTCCACCGGGCATCTCCAGCACGTGCCCGCCCTTGCGGTCGGCGTTGTTAACGACGACGTCGAAGACCGCCATCCGGCGCAGGGCCGTGGTGTCCTCGTGCACGAGGCTGATGTCGCGGTCGCGGTCGTCGAGGGCGTCGAAGACGTGCAGGTAGCCCGGGGGCACCGTGCCCTCCGGCACGAGCGTGACCGCCTCGACGTCGGGGTCGACCTCCTGCCACAGCTGCACCATGCCGCGCCCGTGCGGGCCCTCGCGCAGCCAGGTGAGCGGCACGACGTCCCAGCCCATGACCTCCGAGACCAGGTAGGAGGCCACCTCGCGGTCGGCGAGCGTGCCGTCGGGGAAGTCCCAGAGCGGGCGCTCACCGCGCTCGGGCTTGTAGACGACCTTGTACTCACGGTGCTCACCGTGCTCGTCGGTGATCGAGCCCAGGAAGGTGGCGTTGGAGGCCGGCATGATCCGGCCCTGCAGCTCGAGCTCGCCCTGCGGCGGCGTCGCGCTCACGACTCGATCGGGTCCCGGCGACGGAAACCGTTGGCGCGCACGCACAGGTGCCCCTGCGGGTCGACGGGGTTGCCGCAGAAGGGGCAGCTGGGCCGTCCGGCCTCCACCACCTGCTCGGCGCGCTGCACGAAGGCGCGTGCGACGGCGGGAGGGATCCGCACCAGCAGCACCTCCTCGGGCTCGGGCTCCTCGAAGTCCTGGTCGACCTGGTCGGGCGCCACCACGGCCGCCTCCGTGAACGGGAACACCTCGACCACGATGCGCTGGTCGTCGGGGTCCCACGAGAGCGTCATGGTGCCGGCGCGGAACTCCTCCTCGATGGGCTGCTCGAGAGGGTCGTTGTCGGCCGAGCCCAGCGGGGCGACGGCGGGCACCACCGGGTCGTTGCCGGCAGCGGCCATCACCTCGTCGAGCAGCTCGTCCATCCGCTCGGCGAGCGCGAGCACCTGCTGCTTCTCCAGCGAGACGCTGGTGATGCGGGTGCCGCTGCGGGCCTGGAGGAAGAACGTGCGCGCACCGGGCTCGCCGACGGTGCCGGCGACGAAGCGCTCGGGCGGGTCGAAACCATGGACGACGGGCATGCTCGGAGCCTAGAGCCCCGCCCCAGCCGGTCCGGCGCCGCCGCCCACCGGTGCGTCGTCGTCACCCGCTGCGCGGGCGCGGGACCGGCTGCCGGTGGCCCGCTTGCGCGCCTTCGGGGGCGGCGGGTTGAGCCACTCCAGCGATCCCTCGTGGGTGTTGCTGGCCACGACGTAGGGGCGGGTGCCGGTGTAGCGCACCACCGAGATCGAGGCGGGGTCCACGAACAGGCGCTGGAAGAGGTCGAGGTGCATGCCGAGGGCGTCGGCGAGGATCGACTTGATGATGTCGCCGTGGCTGACGGCGACCCAGACCGCCCCGGCGCCGTGCTCGGCGTCGATCTCGGCGTCGCGACGGCGCACCGCGGCCACCGCACGGGCCTGCATGGCCGGCAGGGACTCACCGCCGGGGAAGGCGGCCGCCGAGGGCTGGGTCTGCACGACCTTCCAGAGCGGTTCCTTGGCCAGGTCCTTGAGCGCGCGCCCCTGCCACTCCCCGTAGTCGCACTCGCTCAGCCCCTTCTCGGAGGCAATGCGCAGCGGCTCCTCCCGGGCGGCGACCAGCGCCTTGGCGGTCTGCTTGCACCGCTCCATCGGGCTGCTCACGATCGCGGCGAGCCGCACGGCGGCCAGCCGCTCGCCGGCGCGCCGGGCCTGTGCTGCGCCGACGTCGTCGAGGCGGACGCCGGGCAGCCGACCGGCCAGCACCCCGGAGGCGTTGGCGGTGGTGCGGCCGTGACGGACGAGCACGAGGGTGGCCATGACCGGGAGCGTAGTGGCGCACGCCTGGCCGCCGGCGGTCTCGCTGCGGTCTACGGTGTGCGCGTGATCGTCGACAGCGCCGTCTACCGCGGCGGCGAGCGGGTGCTGGTGGACTGCACCACCCACGACTACACGGCCCTGCGCGAGGCCGCGGCCCGCGAGGGCGGGTTCGTGTGGGTGGGGCTGCACTCCCCCACCCCCGAGGAGATCGACGCCGTCGCGAGCACCTTCGGCCTGCACCCCCTGGCGGTCGAGGACGCACTGACCGCCCACCAGCGCCCGAAGCTGGACCGGTACGGCGACTGCCTGTTCCTGGTGCTGAAGACGCTCTGGTACGTGGACGCCGAGGACGCCGTGGAGACCGGCGAGGTGAGCCTGTTCGTCGGCCCCGACTTCGTCGTGACCGTGCGCCACGGCAGCGGCGCGGCGCTCAAGGCCGCCCGGCGCTACCTGGAGCAGCGCTCCTCGGTGCTGAGCCACGGGCCCTCCTCGGTGCTCTACGCGGTGTGCGACACCGTGGTGGACGGCTACGTGGAGGTGGTCGAGGAGCTGCAGGTCGACGTCGACGAGGTGGAGGCCTCGGTCTTCTCGCCGCAGCGCACCGACGACTCGGTGCGCATCTACACGCTCAAGCGCGAGATCGCCGAGGTGCGGCGCGCCGTCCTGCCCCTGCGCGAGCCGATCCGCCGGTTCTCGGCCGGCGTCGTCGACGGCATCGACAACGACGCCGCGCCGTTCTTCCGCGATGTCGGGGACCACCTCGCGCAGGCGGCCGACGTCGTCGACACGCTCGACTCCCTGCTCTCGACGGCCTTCGAGGCCCACCTGGCACGCATCTCGGTGCAGCAGAACGACGACATGCGCCGCATCTCCGCCGGCGTCGCGCTCGTGGCCGGCCCGACCCTGATCGCCGGCGTGTACGGCATGAACTTCGACGACATGCCCGAGCTGCACTGGACCTTCGGCTACCCGATGGCGCTGGTGCTGATGGCGTGCGTCTCCGGCGGGCTGTGGCGGCTCTTCAAGAAGTCCGGCTGGCTCTGACCGCGCTCCCGGCCGAGGGGCGGGTGGGTCAGGGGTCAGGCGGTCAGGGGGTCAGGACGCCGAAGGCCAGGAGCGCCATCGTGCCGAGGCCGAGGAGGACCCGGTAGATCACGAACGGGGTGTAGGAGTTGCTCGAGACGTAGCGCAGCAGCCAGGCGATGGCGGCGTAGCCGACCACGAACGAGACGACGGTGGCGACCACCGTGGGCGCCCAGCCGTAGGGGTTGTCGCCCCCGGGCACGTCCTTGAGCTTGTAGACACCGGCGCCGACCACCGCGGGGATGGCCAGCAGGAAGGCGTAGCGGGTGGCGGCGGCCCGGTCGTAACCGAGCGCACGGCCCATCGAGAGCGTTGCTCCCGAGCGCGAGACGCCGGGGATCAGGGCCATCGCCTGGGCCAGGCCCATGAGGACCGCGTCGCGCAGCGTCAGCTGCTTGATCTCCTTGGTGGTGGCGCCGAACCGGTCGGCCGCGCCCAGCACCAGGCCCATCACGACCAGCATCGTCGCCACGATCCACAGGTTGCGGAACACGCTGTCGATGGCGTCCTCGAAGAACAGCCCGAGCACCACGATCGGCAGCGAGCCCAGGATGATGTACCAGCCCATCCGCGCGTCGAGGTGGCCGCGGAGCTCCGGGCGCACCAGCGAGCGGGTCCACGTGGAGATGATCCGCCAGATGTCCTTACGGAAGTAGATGAGCACCGCCAGCTCGGTGCCGATCTGCACCACCGCGGTGAACGCCGCGCCGGGGTCCTCCCAACCGAACAGTTCCGGGAAGATCCGCAGGTGCGCGCTGCTGGAGATCGGGAGGAACTCGGTCAGGCCCTGGATGACGCCCAGCACCACGGCCTGGAGGAAGTCGAGCACGGGCTGCATCGTACGGAGCGATCCTGAGTGCCGGCGCATCCGCACCGCGTGCCGCTGACGCGTCGGCCGAGGTGCGACGGCTAGGTTTCCCTCCATGCAGCAGCGGCACCTGGGTCACACGGGCCTGAAGGTCTCCCGCCTCGGGCTCGGCACCATGACGTGGGGTCGCGACACCGACGAGCACGAGGCCCGCGACCAGCTGGTGGCCTTCCTGGAGGCCGGCGGACGGCTGGTCGACACCGCCGCCCCGTACTCCGACGGCGACTCCGAGCGGTTGCTGGGCTCGCTGATCGGCGAGGTCGCGGCTCGGGACGACCTCGTGCTCGCCACCAAGGCAGGTATCGGCCGCCGCGGATCCGAGCGCGTCACCGACACCTCGCGCGGTGCGCTGCTGCGCTCGCTGGACGCCTCGCTGCGCCGGCTCGGCGTCGAGCAGGTCGACCTGTGGCAGGTGCACGTGTGGTCGGACGCGACTCCGCTGGACGAGACGCTCTCGGCCCTCGACCTCGCCGTCACCTCGGGCCGCGCCGCCTACGTCGGCGTCTCGAACTACACGGGCTGGCAGACCGCGCAGGCCGCCACCTGGCAGCAGGCCGTCCCCGGGCGCGTGCGGCTCGCCTCCACCCAGGTGGAGTATTCGCTGCTCAACCGGGCGATCGAGCACGAGGTGCTGCCCGCCTGCCAGGCGCTCGGGCTCGGCGTCCTGCCGTGGTCGCCGCTGGGTCGCGGCGTGCTCACCGGCAAGTACCGCACCGGCACCCCCTCGGACTCCCGCGGCGCCTCACGCGGCTTCGCGGGCTTCGTGGAGCGCTACCTCGACGACCGGTCGGCTGGCATCGTGGGGGCGGTCGCCCGTGCCGCCGAGGGCCTGGGCTGGACGCCGCTGGAGGTGGCGCTGGTCTGGGTGCGCGACCGGCCGGGCGTCACCGCACCGATCGTCGGCGCCCGCACCGCCGCCCAGCTGCGAGCGGCCCTGGCCACCGAGGGCAAGACACTGCCCCCGGAGATCGTGGCCGCCCTCGACGACGTCTCAGGAGAGGAGACCTGACCAGATGACCCGCGCCCCCGGCACCACCGGCACGCTGCGCCGCCTGCACCACCGAGGCGTCGAGTGGGAGTTCGACAAGGTCGTCTTCCCGCGCGACTTCTCGCGCAACGTGGTGACCAAGCTGCTCGTCGAGCGCGCCGAGCACGGCGGCTGGGAGCTCGACCGCGTGCGCATCACCGCCGACGGCACCCGCCGCGTCGTCCTGCGTCGCAAGATCATCCGGGCTGTCCGGACGGCGTAGCGGGCTGCCGAGTCGTCGCTTCCGCGCGCCCAGGTGAGGCCGAGTCGTCGCTTGCGCGCCTGCAGGCAAGGCCGAGTCGTCGCTTGCGCGCTTGTAGGTGAGGCCGGGTCGTCGATCGCGCGCTCACAAGAGCCGACTCGACCCCCCACCCGCGCGCGCCAGCGCCGGCTGGGCGGGGTTCGGCTCCGTCGGCTCGGGCTCGTTCCTCGCCCGCGACTCCTGCGCCTGGTGCTCGTGCCCGTGAGTCAGGGGGTCTCGACGCGCTCCGCGCGGGTTCGCGAGCTCACCCGCGGTCGCTTGCTCGACCACCGATGACCAGGTGTTCGCGAGCTCACACCTGGTCGAGGAACCGGTCGAAGACGCGGGCGCCGAACTCGAGGGCGTCCACGGGCACCCGCTCGTCGACGCCGTGAAAGAGCGCGGTGAAGTCCAGGTCGGCGGGCAGGCGCAGCGGGGCGAACCCGTAGGAGCGCAGGCCGAGCCTGCGGAAGTGCTTGGCGTCGGTGCCGCCGCTCATCGTGTACGGCGCGACGAGACCCTCGGGGTCCTCGGCGAGGATCGAGCGAGTCATCGCGGCCACCAGGTCGCCGTCGTAGGGGGTCTCCCAGGGCTGCTGGTGGCTGAGGAACTCCCACTCGATGCCCTCGCCGCACAGCTCGCGCAGGGTCTGGAAGAACTCGTCCTCGTAGCCGGGCAGGAAGCGACCGTCGACGTGGGCGGTGGCCTCGGTGGGGATGACGTTGACCTTGTACCCGGCGCCCAGCTGGGTGGGATTGACCGAGTTGCGGATCACCGCGCCCAGCATCCGCACCGCTCCCCCGAACTCCTCGACGAGCTCCTGGGCGTTCTCGGGCGTGGCCTCGGTGCCCGCGAGGTCGCCGACGGTGGCCAGCAGCGCCTCCATCGTGGGCGTCAGCCGCACCGGCCACTCGTAGGCGCCGATCCGCGCGACGGCGGCAGAGAGCCGGGTGATGGCGTTCTCGTGGTTGATCATCGAGCCGTGGCCGGCACGGCCGCGCGCCGTCAGCTTCATCCAGGCCATGCCCTTCTCGGCCGCCTCGACGAGGTACAGCCGGCGACCGCGGACCGTGGTGGAGAACCCGCCCACCTCGCCGACGGCGTCGGTGCAGCCCTCGAGCTCGTCACGGTGGTCGCGCACCAGCACCTCGGCGCCGTGGTGCCCACCGGCCTCCTCGTCGGCGGTGAAGCAGAGCACCACGGGGCGGTCCGGCACGGCACCCGCGCGCGCCCGCGCGCGCACCGAGGAGAGCAGCATCGCGTCGAAGTCCTTCATGTCGACGGCGCCGCGACCCCACACGTAGCCGTCCTGCACCTCGCCCGAGAACGGGTGCACGGACCAGTCCTCGGCGGCGGCCGGGACGACGTCGAGGTGCCCGTGCAGCAGCAGGCGGTCGGTGCGCGAGGAGTCCGCACCGCCCCAGTGGGCCACCACCGAGGTGCGACCGGGCGTGCCCTCGTAGAGCCTGCTCTCGATGCCGACCTCGTCGAGCAGGGCGGCCACGTGCTCGGCGGCCTTCCGCTCCCCCGGCCCCTCGCGGTCGCCGTAGTTGGTGGTGTCGATGCGGATCAGGTCGCGGCACAGCTCGACCACCTCGGCCGCCGGGTCGTAGCCGGGGTCGTACCCCGCTGCGTCGGTCGTGCGGGCGTCGGTCTCGGGGGTGCTCGCCGCGTCGCTCATGGGGCCATCCAAGCATCGTGCCGGGCGCCGTCCCGATGTGAACTCCAGGTGTCTGCTCTGCTAGCGTTCCGGTCGCACTCGTCCGGGTGGCGGAATTGGCAGACGCGCTAGCTTGAGGTGCTAGTGCCCGTATTAGGGCGTGGGGGTTCAAGTCCCCCCTCGGACACCATCTGCAAGCAGCACCACGAGCCCCGGGTCCCTCGACCCGGGGCTCGTGTGCGTCCCGGAGTGCTCCGCACGGGCGAGGTCGGCTCGAGCGTGCGGGCAGACAGGTGGACCGCCCCAGGCCGCCTGCAGGCCACCGGCTGTTCGCCGGTGTTCATCTTTACCTTGCGACGGTGCGGGCGCCCCCGAGAGATTCACGAGGTACTCGCCCATGCCCTGGTCGCCCCTGTCGCGCGCCACCGCCGGTTCGCTGGCTGCCCTGCTCGTCTCCGCCACGCTGAGCCTGGCCGGCACGGCGCCCGCCAAAGCCGTCGCCCCTGGCGAACCACCCGCACCGGGCCTGTTCGTCTCCGAGATCAACGGCGACAACACCGGCACCGACTGGTTCGAGTACGTCGAGCTGCACAACCCTACGGACGAGGCGATCGACCTGGGTGCCGCCGGGATCGAGCTCTCCTACTTCTGGGTCGACAGCACCGGCAAGGACCGCGACACCCGCCTGGCCGTGGGTGGTCCCGCAGCCTCGCTGCCGCTCCCGCAGACCCAGGCCGTCGTCCCCGCGGGCGGCACGCTGCTCGTGTGGCTGCGCAACAGCACCCACCTGGCCAAGACCGAGGCCGAGTTCCGCGACTTCTACGACCTCGGCGACGAGGTGCCACTGGTGCACGCCAGCGGTCAGGACGGCTTCGCCAACTCAGGGAGCCGCAGCATCCGCGTCATGGCCGCCGACGGCACCGAGCTCACCCGCTCCGAGGTACCGCCGCGCGCCACGGCCGTGGCCAACGGCGCCGTCCACTTCCGGGCGCCCGGGCAGACCGGTGCGCCGGCACCGGTCTGGTACGACAGCGCCGCCGAGCCGACCGTGCTCGTCACGCCCGGCACGGTCGACGCCGGGCAGCTGGAGACGGCCCCGGACGAGGAGCCGACCGGGACCCCGACGGAGGAACCGACCGACGTCCCCTCGGAGGAGCCCACCGAGCAGCCCACCGAACAGCCCACCGAGCAGCCCACCGAGCAGCCCACCGAGCAGCCCACCGAGGAGCCCACCGAGGAGCCGGTCCTGCGGCCGAGTGCCCAGGACCTCTTCATCTCCGAGATCCACCCGGACAACGGCACCCCGGGCAACACCCCGGACGACTTCGAGTTCGTGGAGGTGACCAACACGACCGACGCCGACCTGGACCTGGGCGCGCTCGGCATCGGCATGTCGTACACGACCTCGGGCACGCCCACCGACGCCAACCTCGCGGCAGCCCTGCGGTTCGCCGTCTCCGACGGCAACCCGGCCACCCCGGTCACCCCGGGCCCGCTCGACGTCGTCGTGCGGGCCGGTGGCAGCACGGTGCTGTGGCTCGACTACACCGCCACCGGCGTCGACACCTACGCCCGCACCGAGGCCGACTTCCGTGCCTTCTTCCCGGCGCTCCCCGCCTCCACCCAGGTCGTGCGGGTGGAGGGCCAGGGGGGCATCGCCAACGGTGGCTTGCGCGGCCTCGGCCTCGTCGACGCCAGCGACCCGGCGGCGCTCGGCGTGGTCAGCTGGTCCTACCTGCCGGCCCGCTCCCCCGCGAGGCCCTCGATCTCGACCCACTTCCGCGTCCCGCCCGTGACCGCGCCCGACAGCACGGCCACCGACCGGTTCGCCGCACCGGTCCTGGCCGACGGCGAGCCGACCCCGGGCACGACCAGCGCCGAGCAGGTCGACCTCGACGAGGCGCCCCCCACCGAGGAGCCCACCGAGGAGCCCACCGAGGACCCCACCGAGGACCCCGCCGGTCCTCGCGTCCCGGAGCAGGGGCCGGCCCCCGCCACGGATCCGACGCTGGACGCGGCCGTCCTCCAGGTCACCGAGGTGGCCCCCGACACCGCCAACGTCGGCGGCGGCGACGCCTACGAGTTCATCGAGGTCTACAACGCCTCCGACGCGCCGGTCTCCTTCGACGACTACACGATCAACTACCTCTACACCGACGCCAGCGAGCTGGTCACCAACTCGCTCCTGTGGCCGGCCACGCCCGCCGACCCGGTGCTCGCGCCCGGTCGCACGCTGGTGCTGTGGGTGAAGACCGCCGCGAACGCCGGGCTGACCGCTGCCGACTTCAACAGCCACTTCGGCTCGCGCCTGACGGCGGGCGTCGACCTGGTCGAGATGCAGGTCGCCGGCATGTCCAACGGCGGGCTGCGCGGACTCCAGGTGATGACCAACACGGGCCACGAGACCAGCACCGCCTACTACCTCGACGACGCCGACACCGTGGCCGACCAGCCGCTGCAGTACCGCTGGACCCCCGGCACGGCGCGCCAGACCAAGGTCGGCGTCGGCACGGCGACCCCCGGCTACGCCGCTCCCGAGCAGGTGCCGACCGGACTCGTCGCCACGCCGGCCGACGAGCAGGCGCCCGTCGTCACCGACCTCAGCGGCACCGACGACGCGCCCAGCACCGACGGCCTCGCGATCGAGCTGCAGGTCGAGGACGACGTGCAGCTCGTGCGGACCGTCGAGCTGACCCTCGAGACCGACCAGGACGCCCCCAGCAGCCGCTACCTGCGCTTCGGTGCACCGGGCCGCTACTCCTACGCTGTCCCGGCCGTGGACCTCTACGGCAAGCGCTGGGTCGAGTACACCGTCCGCGCCTCCGACGGCACCAACCAGGGCTCCCTCGGTCCGGTCCGGGTGCAGCTGGCAGCCGAGCAGCCCGACCCGCTGCGGCTCAACGTCGAGGAGGGCGAGTTCGTCGGCGGCACCACCCGACTGGCCGCCACCTCCGACGCCGACGCCGCAGGCCTGGCTCTCGCCGTCGACGGCGAGCCGGTCGCCCCGACCGTCCCGAGCCTGGAGGACGAGCCGGTCTTCGCCTTCGAGGCGACCGCCACCGACGCGTTCTTCCGCAACGGCGTACGGATGGGCGAGGAGGTGCTGACGGTCTTCGACGAGGGCTACTACGACCGCGTCGAGACCGTCACCGCACAGGTCCCGATCCGGGCCGTGCGCCGCGGTGAGCCGGTCACGGTCGGCATCTACGCCGGCACCAAGGCGTGGCCGGAGCCCGACCCGAACGAGAACAACGACGACTTCTCGGCGCTCAACCTGCGCCTGGCACTTCCCGACGGCCGGGTGCTGCGCCCGGTCAGCTGCGCGGGCTCCGGTGAGGGTCAGGAGGAGCGTGCGGTCCAGTGCCCCGACCCGACCACCCGGGTCGGCTTCAACGACGCCAACCTCGTCTACCTGGACGCGACCTTCGAGATCCCGGACGACGCCTTCGACTCCCTCGCCCACGAGTGGGACACCACCGTCGTCGAGGACGGCGAGCACCGGGTGTCGGCGAGCGCCGGGGAGGCGAGCGTCGAGCGCGCGGTGCGGGTGGACAACACCCCCCCGGTGATCGTCTCCACCGTCGACGACGGCGCCTCGCTGCGCGGTCCGATCACCCTCGAGGCGGCCGCGAGCGACACGGGCTCCGGACTCGCGGAGGGCGACCTGCAGGCCACCCTGGACGGCCAGCCGGTGACGCTGCCCCACGAGACCAGCTCGGCCACGCTGACGCCGGGTGAGCACGTGCTGGAGCTGGTCGCCCTCGACCGCGTGGGCAACCGGTCCCAGACGCGGATCACCTTCACGACCCCCGACGAGGAGCCGACGGCGGGCCTCGTCAGCCCCGAGGACCACAGCACGGTGACCCGTGGCGACGTGCCGCTCAGCGCCGTCGTGGACTCGCCGGAGGGTGACGACCTGGAGGTGCGCTTCCGCGAGGGGCACACCTTCTCCCCCGCCGACACCGAGGTCGGCGCGTTCGAGGGCAGCACCGGCGTCGCCCGCGGCACCGACCGCTCCGACCGGGTGACCCTCGGTGAGGAGGCACTCGCGCAGATGGCCGGCACCGACGGCGTCGCGCACGAGGTGTCGTCCGCGACGGCGCTCCCCTACCAGCTGTTCACCGTCGAGGTCCCCGCCGACGCCGGCGCCGACGCCCGCGCGCGGCTGAGCTGGACGGGGTCGGCCAACGCCGGTGCCAAGGTCCTGCTCTACGTGCGGCGGGCCGACGGCGGGGCCTGGCAGGAGGTGGCGCGTCGCGTCACCGACGGCCCGGAGATGTTCACCCTCGGGGCACTCGTCCCGACCGCGGACCACGTCGTGGACGGCGAGATCACCGTGCTGGTGCAGCACTCGGAGGGCTTCGCCGGCGCGGTGCAGTCGACCCGGGCCGACACCCCCGAGCCGTTCCACCCCGGCGCGACGCCGCGCTCGCAGTACGACTTCACGATCGGTTGGGAGTCGGACACGCAGTACTACAACGAGACCCAGGACTGGTACAAGCACCAGCTGGCGATCAACGAGTTCCTGCTCGACCAGCGCGAGGAGCTGGACCTGCAGTACGTCATCCACACCGGCGACATCGTCAACGTCGCCAGCGAGGAGCGCCAGTGGCTCAACGCCGACCCGGCGTACCGGATGTTCGATGAGGCGCGCCTGCCGTACGGGGTCCTGGCCGGCAACCACGACGTGGGTCAGCAGAGCAACGACTTCAGCGACTACAGCCGCTGGTTCGGTGAGTCCCGCTTCGCTGGCAACCCCTGGTACGGGGGCTCGCACCAGGACAACCGGGGTCACTACGACCTGGTCAGTGCCGGCGGCATCGACTTCCTGATGCTCTACATGAGCTGGGCACCCGGCGACGAGCAGATCGCCTGGATGAACGAGGTGATCCGCGCCCACCCCGAGCGCAAGGTGTGGATCAACGTCCACGAGTTCATGCTGACCACGGGCGGGCTCGGACCGATCCCCCAGCGGATCATGGACGAGGTGGTGGCCACGAACCCGAACGTCTTCGCGGTCTCCTCGGGGCACTACCACGACGCCTTCACCCGCACCGACGACTTCGACGACGACGGCGACGGCGTCGCCGACCGGACCGTCTACTCCATGCTCTTCGACTACCAGGGGCTCCCGGAGGGCGGTCAGGGCTACCTGCGCCTGGCGCACTTCGACAACGAGGGCGAGCGGATCGTCATGCGGACCTACTCGCCGTCGAAGAGGCAGTTCAACTCCGACGACCCGTCGCTGGACCTCATCCACCAGGAGTTCGAGATCCCCTACGCGGCGGTCGGGATCGACCCGGCGGTCAAGACGCTGGCCACCGACTCGTTCCGCGCCGACGTGCTGACCTCGCGCGACATCGCCGTCACCGACGCCGTCGCCTCGGGCACCCTGGTCGAGGCGACGTGGCGCGACGTCGCCGAGGGCGAGCACGGCTGGTACGTCGAGGTGGGCGGCCCCTTCGGTGGCCGTGCGCTCTCCGAGGTGCGCACCTTCACCGCCGTGGCTCCCGCCGGCCCGGCGCCGTTCCATTCCGCGCCGACGCCATCCCTGTCCGGCGAGACCGCCGTCGGCCAGACCCTGGTCGCCGAGCCCGGCCTCTGGGCCCCGGCCGACCCCGAGGTCCTGCTCACCTACCGCTGGACCGCCGACGGCGTCCCGATCGAGGACGCCGACGGCACGACGCTGACGCTGGGAGCGGACCTGCTCGGCGCCGAGATCGCGGTCCAGGTGACCGGCACCCAGGCGGGCTACGCGACGACGACGCGCACCTCGCAGCCGACCGCGCCGGTGGCCGCCGGCGCGCTGGAGGGCACGGACCCGGTCGTGACGGGCACGCCCGTGGTGGGGGCGACGCTGAGCGCCGAGAGCGGCACCTGGACCCCGGGTGCGGAGCTCAGCTACGCCTGGCTCGCCGACGGCGAGGAGATCGAGGGGGCCGACGGCCCGAGCCTGGCGCTGGGTCCCCAGACGCTCGGTCGCGAGATCTCGGTGCGCGTCACCGGCACCCTGGCGGGCTACGAGAGCGAGACGCGCACCTCCGCGCCCACCGCACCGGTGGCTGGTGCCGCGCTCGAGCCGGGCACGCCCCGCGTGCGGGGCACGGCCCGGGTCGGCGAGCGGTTGCGGGTCGAGCCGGGCAGCTGGTCGCCCGGCGTGGCACTCTCCTTCCAGTGGCTGCGCGACGGAGTCCCGGTGGTCCGGGCCACCGGTCGCACCTACGAGGTCACCCGGCGTGACCTGCGCTCACGACTCACCGTCCGGGTCAGCGGCGAGCGCGCCGGCAGCGAGCCGGCCGCGGCCACCTCCGCGCCGGTCATCGCGCGGCCCGGCGTGCTCCAGGCGCGCCGCCCCGTCATCCGCGGAGCAGCGCGGGTGGGTCGCACGGTCCGGGTCGTGACGGGCCGCTGGTCGCCCGCACCGGTGCGGCTGCGCTACCGCTGGATCGTCGGCGGGCGTGCCGTGCCGGGCGCGCAGGGTGCCGCGCTCCGCCTGCGGCCCGGCATGCGGGGCGACCGGGTCGTCGTCCGCGTCGTCGGCAGCAAGCCCGGCTACCGCACCGAGGTGCGGCTGAGCCGGGCACGGGTCGTCCGCGCCCGCTGACGGCGTCGCAGGCGCCCGGACCGGTCTCCGGACGGGCGCCTGCGCGCCTCGGCGCGACGGCGCGGCAGACCCGGGTCATGATGGGCCGGTGATGATCAGGCCGGCGGAGCTGACCGCCATCAGGGCGGGCGAGATCGACCTGGCGTTCCGGCGCTGGGACCGTCCGCGGGTCAAGGTCGGCACGGCGCTGCGCACCGCCGTCGGTCTGGTCGAGGTGACCTCGGTGGAGCAGGTGGCGCTCTCCGCGCTCCGCGCCGAGGACGCCCGTCGCGCCGGCGCCGCCAGCCTGGCCGCGCTGCGGGCGGCGCTCACCGCGCGCGAGGACCATGCGGCACGCGCAATCTTCCGCGTCGGGCTGCGGCACGCGGGAGCCGACCCGCGCGAGGCGCTGCGCGAGCAGGTGCCCGACGCCGCCGAGACCGAGCAGCTGCTGGCCTGGATGGACCGCCTCGACGCCGCCTCGCCCGCCGGACCCTGGACGCGCGCCACCCTGGCGATCATCGACCGCTCGCCGGGAGTCCGTGCCCCGGAGCTGGCCGCCGAGCTGGGCCGTGAGACGCAGCCCTGGAAGGCCGACGTGCGCAAGCTCAAGGAGAAGGGACTGACCGAGTCCCTGGCCATCGGCTACCGCCTCTCGCCGCGAGGCGAGGCCGTCGTCGACGCCGAGCGCGACGCCGACGCGCCACCGCGGAGGAGGGCGCCGCGGCCCACCGGGCACCCGCTGCCCCGCACGATCGGTGCTCCTGCCACGAGAACCCTGCGCGCGGAGGGCGTCGAGACCCTCGAGCAGCTCGCGGGATGGTCGCCCGAGCGGTTGGCTGCCCTGCACGGTGTCGGGCCGGTGGCCCTGATGCGGCTCCAGGAGGCACTGGCCGCCCTGGGCACCTGACCCTCAGCCGCCCACGGTGGGCGTCTCCCGGCGAGCCACGGCGAGGAATCGCGTGGCGGCCGGGCTGAGGCTTCGCCCGCCGTGCCAGGCCAGGCCGACGCTGCGCGAGGCACCGCGGTCACCGATGGCGAGGCCGACGCTGCCGGACTGGCCGGCGAAGGCCTCGGGCACCACGGCGACGCCGAGACCTGCTGCGACCAGCCCCTCGATGGTGGCGAGGTCCTGGCTCTCGAAGGAGACCGGAGGGCGGACCCCGGCAGCGGTGAGCAGGTCGTCGACCAGGTGGCGATGACCGTAGCCCCGGGGCGTGGTCACCAGCTCCTCGTCCGCCAGCTCGGCGAGCCGCACACGCGCGCGCCCGGCCAAGGGGTGCCGCGGCGGGACGACCACCACCAGGCGCTCGCGCTGCAGCGGGTGCCACACGAGGGGAGCACCGACACCGAAGGAGGTGATGGCGACGTCGACCGCCCCCGCCTCGAGGTCGGCGAGGATGACGTGGGCCGGCTCCTGGCGCAGCAGCACCCGCAGGCGCGGGGCGCGCGCGTGCACCTCGCGCAGCAGCCCCGGCACGAGCGAGGTGGCGAGCGAGTCCAGGAAGGCCAACCGCACCGTCCCGGTCTCGGGGTCGAGCAGGGCGGCGAGGTCGTCGGTGAGGCGCCGGTAGCGCTCGACCAGCTCCTCGGCGGCCTCCGCGGCCAGCCGACCCGCGGGCGTCGCGTGCACGCCGGTGGCCGTGCGCACCAGCAGCTCGACACCCAGCTCGGCCTCCATCCGGGCCACGGCCCTGGAGAGGGTCGGCTGGGTGGTGCCCAGCAGTGCCGCCGCCTCGGTCACGTGACCGACGTCGACGAGCTGCCTCAGCCACTCCAGGTCACGGATGTTCATGCCCCCACCATACGGATCATGTATGGGTAGGGACCTCAGGACGCATTGGACGCATCGCGTGCAGCGGCGCAGGCTGGGATCCATGACTGTGGCCGACCACTCCGAGCACCTCGCGTCGGACGCCGCGCCGGAGGCCGGTCACCGCGCCGGCTCCGCCGCGTACCGCCGCGTCGTGGCCGCCCTCTTCCTCGCCGGTCTGGCCACGTTCGCCCTGCTGTACTCCACCCAGGCGCTGCTCCCCCAGCTGGCGCGTGACTTCGGCGTCACCGAGGGTGCGAGCACCCTCACGGTCTCGCTGACGACGATCGCGCTCGCCTGCACCCTGCTCCTGGTCGGGCCGCTCTCCGACGTCGTCGGGCGCACCCGGCTGGTGCACCTCTCCCTGGGTCTGGCCGCCGCGATCGGGCTGCTGTGCGCCGTCGCACCCACGTTCACGACGCTGCTCGTGCTGCGGGCCCTGCTCGGGGTCGCGCTGGCGGGCCTGCCCGCCGTGGCCACCGCGTACCTGCGCGAGGAGCTGCACCCGGGCACGCAGGCACGCGCCGCGGGCCTCTACATCGGGGGCACGGCGCTCGGCGGCATGGCCGGGCGCCTGGTGACGGCGGGCGCCGCCGACCTCGCCGGCTGGCGGTGGGCGCTCGCCACCACGGGACTGCTGGCCCTGGCGTGCGCCGTGGCCGTGCGGTTGCTGCTGCCGCCCTCGCGCGGGTTCGTGCCGGCACCGGCCGGGGTCCGCCCCGCCGTGCGGATGACCGCCAGGGCACTCGCCGACCCGGCGCTGCTCTCCCTCTACGCGATCGGCGCTCTCTCGATGGGCGCACTCGTGGCGAGCCTCAACACCGTGGGCTTCCGGCTCGAGGCACCCCCGTTCGGGCTGGGGCTCGGCGCCGCCAGCCTGGTGTTCCTCGTCTACCCGCTGGGCAGCATCAGCTCCGCGCTCGCGGGGCGGGCCGCCGACGCCGTGGGCCGGCACGTGGTGCCCCCGGTGGCGGCGCTGGTGGCCGTCGCCGGCGTCGTCGTCACCCTGGCGGCGCGACTGGACGCCGTCGTGCTGGGCCTCGCGCTGCTGGTGATCGGCTTCTTCGCGGTGCACGGCACCGCCAGCGGGTGGGTGCCGGTGCGCGCGCAGGAAGCCGGCGTGAGCGCCGGCCAGGCCGCCTCGCTCTACCTGGTGGCCTACTACGCCGGCGCCTCCGTGTTCGGCAGCCTGGCCGGCCTCGTGTGGAGCGCGGCCGGGTGGGGTGGCGTGGTCGCGATGGCCGCGGCCCTGATGACGCTCAGCGGCGCTCTCGCGGTCGGGTTGCGCCGCGGGGGCCGCCCGTGAGCGCCACCGGAGGTCAGAAGCCCTCGCCGCGCTCCCACTCGGTGTCGAGCCGGTCGTCGTAGACCTGGTTGCGGAACAGCACCCGGTCGCCGTCGTCGACCACCTCGGGCACCGGGATCGACTCGCCCACCTCGTCGCTCTCCCACGAGACGAGATCGGTGCTCACCAGCGCGACGCTCGACTCCGGCGCCTGCTGGATGAACGCGTCGTCGGCATAGCACCCGGCACCGATCGCCAGGGTCTCTCCGGCGGTGTCGACGTCGAGGGTGAGGCAGCCGTCGCCGGCCTCGTGCGCCAGCACGGGCTCGGTCCAGGCATCGGGGTCCGCGGGGTCGGACGCCTGCACGTAGACCCTGCGGATGTCCTGCGGGTCGATCCAGACCGCCGCAGTGCCGCCAGAGTCCATCTCGATCTCCACCAGGGCGTCGTCGGGAGACGGTGTGGTGTCGCTGCTCGCGTCCGACAGCTCGGAGGGCAGCGGAGCGACTCGCTCCGAGGTGTAGGAGGGGGCGCTGCCACCCTCGGAGCCGGACTCGCCGCACCCCGCGAGCACCGGGGTGACGAGCAGGGCCAGCGTGGTGAGGGCGTGGACGACGAGTCGCTGGGTCACCCGGTGGGGATGCCCCGGTCGGTGGATCGCGAAACACCGAGCACCTCCCGCTGGACGGCGCGCGCCAGCGCGCCCACGCCGACGCCCCACACCGCGGCCCCCAGCAGCTTGAGGCCGTCCTCGACCAGGATGCGCAGCGAGTCGAACGCGGTGATGCCGCCGATCTCCACCACCAGGTCGACGACGAGCGAGGCGCCCAGCAGCCCCGCCCCCAGCAGGAGCACCGACGTCTCGGGCCGTGCCCGCAGCAGGTCCCGGTGCAGGGCCACCGTCAGGCCGAGCCAGACGACGTAGCCCACCAGGGCCGTCTCACCCGGGATGCCGGCCTTCTGCAGCGTGCCGTCGTGGACCATGAACTGGTCGTCGAGGGCGAGGGCCAGGGTGAGGACGCCGAGCATCAGCAGCAGCCGGGCCAGGGGTCCCTCGTGGCGCGCCGGCCAGGCGGTCGCGAGCGCCACGGCCGCGCCCGCCGTCCAGACCATGACGGTCAGGGCCGAGAGCGCGCCGACGTACAGCGGCGAGGCGGTTGTGACGGTCAGGTCGCGGGTCAGGTCACCGAACGTCTCCTCCACCGAGGCGGCGATCACCACGCCCAGGGCCAACGCCAGCGAGGCGGGAAGGGCTCCGAGCAGCAGGGCCCAGCGCACCAGCGAGCCCGCGCTGGGCTCGTCGACACGGCGATGCATGCGGGGATGCTCGCACGCCTGCGGCCCGGCCTGGGTGCGAGTCTCGACACAGGTCGCCCCGCCGGTCGCAGGGCTCGGGTAGAACAGCCCTGTGAACACGCGTGCACTCATGGTCACCGGCGCGGCCGCCGGCATCGGCAGGTCGATCGCCCTGCGGTTCCTCCGCGAGGGGTGGACGGTCGGTGCCTACGACCTCGACGAGTCCGGGTTGGCCTCGCTCGAGCAGGAGGCGGCGCCGCTGCCCGGCACCGTGGTCACCGGCCGCCTCGACGTCCGCGACCGGGCTCGCCTGGAGGAGTGCCTGACCGAGCTGACCGGCCGAACCGGCCGGCTCGACGTCATGGTCAACAACGCCGGCCTGCTCAACAGCGGCCCCTTCCACGAGCTCACCCCCGAGCAGCTGGACCGCGAGCTCGCCGTCAACGTCGGCGGGGTGCTGCACGGCCTGCACGCCGCCTTCCCGCACCTGCGTGCCACCCCGGGGAGCGTCGCCGTCAGCCTGGGCTCCGCCTCGGCGATCTACGGCCAGGCCGAGCTCGCCAGCTACAGCGCCACCAAGTTCTACGTGCGGGGCCTCACCGAGGCGCTCGAGATCGAGTGGGCGCGCCACGGCATCCGGGTGGTCGACATGTGGCCGCTCTTCGTGGGCACCGCGATGGTCGACGGCGTCGACATCGGCACCACCAGCACCCTGGGCGTGCGCCTGCAGCCTGACGACGTCGCCGAGCAGGTGTGGCGCGCCGTCCACCCCGGTCGCGCCCGTCGCGCCCTGCACCAGGTGCACTACCCGGTGGGCCGCCAGGCCACCCTGCTGAGCCTCGGCTCCCGCTTCTCACCGGCGTGGCTGACCCGGCAGGTCAACCGCAGGCTCGCCCGGCACTGAGGCCGCGGCGCGCGGGTGCGTCAGCCGTGCGGCACGCCCTGCACCGTGCCGCCGTCGACGACGAACTCCGCGCCCGTGGCGTAGGAGGAGTCCCGGCTGGCCAGGAACACCACGAACGACGCCACCTCCTCGGGCTGTCCGGGGCGACCCAGCGGCACCGTGATGACGTCGTCGGGGAAGCCTTCGGTCATCGGGGTGCGGATGAGCCCGGGGTGGATCGAGTTGCAGCGGACCCCCTGGCCCGCGAGCTCGAGCGCCACCGACTTGGTCAGCCCGCGGACCGCCCACTTGGTGACCACGTAGCCGTGCGCCCACGGGCTGCCGCGCAACCCCTCGACCGAGGAGATGTTGATGATCGAGGCGTCGCCTGCGGTCCCCGCCGCGGCCACGAGCGCGTCGGAGCAGGCCCGGATGCCGAGGAAGGTGCCGGTGAGGTTGACGTCGAGGATGCGCTGCCACTCCCCCAGGTCGAAGTCGCCGATGGCGCCGCCGTTGACGATGCCGGCGTTGTTGACCAGCACGTCGAGCCGCCCGAACGCCGTCGTCGTGGCCGCGACGGCGTCGGCCCACTGCCGCTCGTCGGTGACGTCGAGGCGCACGTAGCGGGCCGCCTCGCCCAGCTCGGCGGCCAGCGCCTCGCCCTCGGCGTCGAGCACGTCGCCCAGCACCACCCGTGCTCCCTCGGCGACCAGGGCGCGGGCGTGGGCCTCGCCCATGCCGCGGGCTCCGCCCGTGATGAGCGCGACCTTGCCGGAGACCCTGCCCTGCGCACCGTCCATGTTCCGGACCGTACTGGAACTCGTTCTACCCGGCGAGGGTCCCCGTCGCCCCGGGGGTCTCAGGCGCGTCGGGTCGCGGCCTGGCAGCCGCGGACGTCAACCCCAGAGCGAGCCCGCCCGCGAGCAGCAGCAGCGCCCCGGCCACGAGGAACGTCATCCGCTGACCGGTCACGGCCACCAGGGCCCCGACGGCGGCGGCCCCCAGCGCCTGGCCGGCGGTCAGGGCGACGAAGAGGCGCGCCGTGGTCGCGCCCGCGTTCTCGGGCCGGAGCGCGGCGGCCCAGGCGATGAGCACACCACTGAGGGCCGTGTAGGAGCCCCCGAACAGCACGCACCCGAGAGCCGCGACCGGGACGTGACCGGGTGCCGCGGCGAGCAGCCACGTGCCTGCGGCGCTCCCGGTGGCGGTGACCGCCCAGGCGCCCCGCAGCCCCAGGAGTCGGACGGCGTCGCCGCTGAGGGCCCCCAGCACGGCAGCGACGCCCAGCAGCACCCACAGCAGGGCTCCGGTCCGCTCGCCGAGCCCGCCGACGCCCACGACCAGGTCGCGACCGAACGTCCACACCGCCGCGGAGCCGGCCCCGGCCAGGAGCGCCAGACCCACCGGGACCGCCACCGACACCTCGCTCGTCGCGGCGTCGGGGCCCCGCGCCACCCGCTCGACCACGGACGGCCACCGGACGGCCCGGTCGACGACGGTCGCCGTCACCACGCTGGCCACGGCGGCGGCCCACCACATCGGCCGCCACGCCAGGGGCGCCGCCAGCACCACGGAGCCGGCCAGCAGCACCCCGACGCCCGTGCCCGCGTTGACGACCGCCTGGGCCCGGTCGGCGTGGACACCCGGGGAGACTGTCGCCCCGACGGCCACCACCAGAGCCGGCGACGCCGCACCGGCCGCACCGCCACCGACGACGACGCCCACGGCGAGGGCCGGCACCGACGGGGCGGTCGCCACGAGCGCGGCTCCGGTCGCGCCCAGGGTCGCGGCCAGCCAGAGCACCGGCCGCGCTCCGCGCCGCAGGACGAGGCGGCCCGCCAGCAGGGCCACCAGGCAGTAGGAGGCGAAGGCTCCGGCGGCGACGAGACCCGCCGTCGCGGCGTCGATGCCCAGCTCGGCCGAGAGCTGCGGGAGCTGCAGGCCGAAGCCGTACCGCACGACGCCGTAGGTCGTGGCCACCAGTCCCGCGCCCGCGGCGACGACGGGCAGGACCGCCGCATCGGCTCCAGCAGCGGCCGGACCAGCACGTAACGATCGTTTCAACATAGTGATCGTTACAGTACGGGACATGGCCCGCTCCGCACGCCCCGCCGCCAAGGACCGGCTCCTCGACGCCGCCGAGCAGCTCTTCTACGAGCGCGGCATCGCCGCCACGGGGGTGGACGCGGTGCTGCAGCGCGCGGGCGTCGCACCGGCCACGCTCTACGCGCACTTCGCCGGCAAGGACCACCTGGTGGCCGCCTACCTCGAGCGGCGGCACGCCCGGTGGCGCGCCGCCTGGGACGCAGCCCTGGCGCGGACGGGCGAGGACCCCGCGGCACGACTGCTGTCGGTCTTCGACGCTCTCGAGCACTTCCGCGCGGACGCCGTCGGCGACCGCGGCTGCGCCTTCCTGGCCGCCGCCGTCGAGGTGACCGACGCCGGTCACCCCGCCCACGCCTGGCTGCTGGCCGACACCGACCTGTTGCGGGAACGGCTGCTCCACCTGGCGGAGCAGGCCGGTGCCGCCGATCCGCAGGCACTGGCTGCGGAGCTGCTGCTGCTCTACGACGGCGAGCTGGCAGCGCGGTCGCGAGAGGCCGTCCGCGCCGGTGCGTCGCGCCCCGACCACGGGCGCACCCGTCGCCTGGCGGCGGCCGCCGTCGAGCGCCACCTCACCGAGGTGTGACCGCCCCACCCACGTCAGTCCAGGGCGCGGATCCGCTGGAGGTTGCGCCCTCCCCGGGCGAACGTCGCGACGACGGCCGGCGGCACGCCCGCCTCGTCGAGCGACTCCGGGTCCCAGCGCGTGGCGCGCACGTGCACCAGGTCCGCCTCATGGGCCCGGGGATCGACGTCGTAGCGCCACTCCCCCGTGAGGACCCCGCTGCGGTACCGCCCGTCGGCGTCGCGGGTCCACACCTGGTCGCCCACCGGCAGCGCGGCGAACCGCTCCAGGCGCCGCGCCGCACGCTCGTCGGACTCGGACAGCTCGGCCAGGGCCTCCGCGAGCGACGCAGGCGGCACCGCCAACCTGCCGCCCATCCCCACCACGCCGAGCGCGAACGCCCGCTCGAGCGCGAGCTCGGGGTCGACGGCGTCGTCGCGTGAGCGCATCGGCGCGCGGTGGACGGCCATGGAGCCACCCTAGGGTGGGGGCATGGATGAGCCGTTCCGCGTGGGTTTCGTGACCGGCGCGACGCCCGACAAGTGGGCCCGCACCTGGCGCGAACGACGCCGGGACCCGCTGGAGCTGGTGCCGCTCGGCGAGGAGGAGCAGGAGCCGGCCGTCCGCGAGGACCGGGTGCGGATGGTGCTCGCACGCCTGCCGGTGGACCGCGACGGGTTGCACTGCATCCCGCTCTACGAGGAGCTCCCGGTGGTGGTCGCCTCGGCCGAGCACGTGCTGGCCGCCACGGGCGACGACGAGGAGGTGACCCTCGCCGACCTCGCCGAGGAGCAGCTGGTCCTCCCCCACCGCTCCGGGTGGCGACCGGAGGCACCTCAGCTGGACTGGCCGGCCATGAGTGCCTCCGACGCCGTCGAGACCGTCGCCGCGGGCACGGGGGTCGTGCTCCTGCCCATGTCGGTGGCGCGGCTGCACGCGCGGCGTGACGTCGTGCGTCGCGTCGTCGCCGACCTGCCCTCCACCGGGGTGGGCCTGGTCTGGCGCATCGACCTCGACGACGACGAGCGGGTGCAGACCTTCATCGGCATCGTGCGCGGACGGACGGTGCGCTCCACCCGCGGGTGAGTCCGCTCTCACCGAGCCCTCATCTTCCCTGCAGCCGCGGGGTACTGGAGGGGTCGCCCGCTCGGACAACTTGCCGCGGGCAACCACCTGCGATAGGGCTGGACCCGATGACCACTGCTCCCGAACGTCCTCCGAAGACCTCCGACCCCCGCGACCCGCGGCACCGCACCGCGCACACACGCGACGTGATCCCGCACCCCGCGCTCGACACCGCCCTGCACAGCGACGCCGACGAGCCCGGCAAGCGCTCGGGCATCGACCTGTGGGCCTTCCTGGTGCCGGCCGTGCTCGCCGTCGGCTTCGTGGTGTGGGGCATCGTCTCCACCGACTCGCTGGGCGACGCGGCCGACAGCGCCAGCGCCTGGGCGCTGGAGAACCTCGGGTGGTTCTTCGTGCTCAGCGCGAGCGGCTTCGTGGTCTTCGTCGTCTGGCTGGCGGTGAGCCGTTACGGACGCATCCCGCTCGGTCGTGACGACGAGGAGCCGGAGTTCCGCACCTCCTCGTGGATCGCGATGATGTTCAGCGCCGGCATGGGCATCGGGCTGATGTTCTACGGCGTCAGCGAGCCGCTCACCTTCTTCGTCGACCCGCCCCCGGGCACCGGTGGCGAGGGCAACCCCGAGGCCGCCCAGCACGCGATGGCCACCACGCTCTTCCACTGGACCCTGCACCCGTGGGCGATCTACGCGCTGGTCGGTCTCGCGATCGCCTACGGCGTGTTCCGCAAGGGCCGCGCACAGCTGATCTCCGCCGCCTTCGAGCCGCTGCTGGGCAGCCGCGCCCACGGTCCCGGTGGCCGGGTGATCGACATGCTGGCCATCTTCGCCACGCTCTTCGGCTCCGCCGCCTCGCTGGGCCTGGGTGCGCTGCAGATCCGCAGCGGGCTGCAGATCGTCGGCGGCATCGGCACGGTCGGCAACGCCGTGCTCGTGGGCATCATCGCGGCCCTCACGGTCGCGTTCGTGCTCTCCGCCGTCTCGGGCGTGGCCAAGGGCATCCAGTGGCTCTCGAACATCAACATGGTGCTGGCGCTGCTGCTGGCCCTGTTCGTGTTCGTGGTCGGCCCGACCGTCTTCATCCTCAACATGCTGCCCACCGCCATCGGCAGCTACCTGGGCGATCTGCCCGACATGGCCGCCCGCACCGGCGCCGAGGGCGCCGAGACCAGCGAGTGGCTGGCCTCGTGGACCGTCTTCTACTGGGCCTGGTGGATCTCGTGGACCCCCTTCGTGGGCATGTTCATCGCCCGCATCTCCCGGGGGCGCACGATCCGGCAGTTCGTCGCGGGGGTGCTGCTCGTGCCCAGCGTCGTCAGCCTGGTCTGGTTCGCCATCTTCGGCGGCACGGCGATCAACCTCCAGCAGGGCGGCACCGACGTCTACGGCGACGGCGTCGCGGAGTCCCAGCTGTTCAACACCCTCGAGCAGCTGCCGTGGTCGACCATCGCGATCGTCCTCGTCATGGCACTCGTGGCGATCTTCTTCGTCTCCGGCGCTGACGCCGCCTCCATCGTCATGGGCTCGCTCTCCGAGCGCGGCACCACCGAGCCGTCGCGGCGCACGGTGATCTTCTGGGGCACGCTGATGGGCGCGGTCGCCGCCACCATGCTGGTGATCGGCGGGTCCGACGCCCTGAGCGGCTTGCAGACGATCACCATCGTCGCGGCCATCCCGTTCGTGCTGGTGATGATCGGCCTGGCGGTCTCGCTCATGAAGGACCTGCGACGCGACCCGTTGATGGTCCGCCGCGAGTACGCGGCGGAGGCCGTCGAGGCCGCCGTCGTCACGGGCGTCACCCAGCACGGCGACGACTTCGTCATCGCCGTCGAGGAGTCCTCCGGGACGTCCACGACCCCGGCGGCGCCCGAGAGCCGCTGACGGCGCCGCACGCCGCGGCACCGCGCCCAGGGGCGCCCGCAGGTCACCAGCTGGTGGCCAGCGGGCGCCCCTCGTGGTAGCCGGCCGCGGACTGCACGCCCACGACGGCGCGCTCGTGCAGCTCCTCCAGCGAGGTGGCACCGGCGTAGGTGCACGCGGAGCGCACGCCGGAGCAGATCTGGTCGATCAGGTCCTCGACCCCGGGGCGCGCCGGGTCCAGGTACATCCGCGAGGAGCTGATGCCCTCCTCGTAGAGGCCCTTGCGGGCACGGTCGAAGGAGGACTCCCCCGCGGTGCGGTGCGCGACGGCGCGGGCCGAGGCCATGCCGAAGGAGACCTTGTAGGAGCGCCCGTCCGAGTCCTGCGTCAGGTCGCCCGGCGACTCGTGCGTACCGGCGAACCACGAGCCCACCATGACCGACGACGCCCCGGCGGCCAGCGCCAGCGCGACGTCGCGCGGGTGCCGCACACCCCCGTCGGCCCAGACGTGCGCGCCGAGCTCGCGCGCCGCGGCCGCGCACTCGAGGACCGCCGAGAACTGTGGTCGCCCGACCCCGGTCATCATCCGGGTGGTGCACATGGCACCCGGCCCCACGCCCACCTTGACGACGTCCGCGCCCGCCTCGACCAACGCCCGGGTGCCCTCGGCGGAGACCACGTTGCCGGCCACCACGGGCACGCCCGGGTCCAGGTCACGGACGGCGCGCAGCGCCTCGAGCATCCGGTCCTGGTGACCGTGCGCGGTGTCGACCACAAGCGTGTCGACGCCGGCCTCGAGCAGCTCGGCGGCCTTGACCGCGACCTCGCCGTTGACGCCGACGGCGGCGGCGATCCGCAGCCCGCCGCGCTCGTCGACGGCGGGCTGGTAGAGGGTGGCGCGCAACGCGCCGGTGCGGGTCAGCACGCCCGCCAGCGTGCCGTCGGGGTGGACCGCGACCGCCAGCGGCGTCTTGGCCCGCTCGATCGCGTCGAACGCCTCGCGCGGGTCGCTGTCGGCGGCGATGGTCACGGCGGCGCCGCTCTTGACCTGCCCCACCTGGGCGAAACGGTCCACCTCGGCGCAGTCGGCCTCGCTGACGACGCCCACCGGTCGCCCGTCCTCGACGACGACGGCCGCGCGGTGCGCCCGCTTGGGGATCAGCGAGAGCGCCTCGGCGACCGTCTGGTGCGGGTGCAGCTCGATGGGGGTGTCCATCACCAGGTGGCGCGACTTCACGAAGCGCACCACCTCGGCCACCACCGAGGTCGGGATGTCCTGCGGGATCACCACGAGCCCGCCGCGCCGGGCCACCGTCTCGGCCATGCGCTTGCCCGCGATCGCCGTCATGTTGGCGACCACCAGAGGCAGCGTCGCGCCGGTGCCGTCGCTGGTGCTCAGGTCGACGTCGTAGCGGCTGGCCACCGCCGAGTGGCGCGGCACCATGAAGACGTCGTCGTAGGTGAGGTCGTGCGAGGGCTGGGTCTGCTGGAGGAACTGCACGTGCGGGCACGATACCCGCGCCCGGCCCGCTCGCCGATCAGCCGGGCGGCTCGGGCAGCGAGCGCTCGAAGAACGCCGCCGTGGCGCGGGCCGAGGGCTCGCCGTGGTCGGGGTCGGCTCCCAGCGCGACCAGCGCGGCCGCCACCTCCTCCTCGGCCTTGAACAGCGCGCCGGCCAGCGGGCTCTGACCACGGTCGTTGAGCCGGTCGACGTCGGCGCCCCGCGAGGCCAGCGCCCGCACCGTCGCGGCGTGGCCGTGGTAGGCGGCGAGCATCAGCAGCGAGTTGCCCCGGGCATCGGCGAGGTCGACCGGCACACCGGCGTCCACGTAGGCCGCGAGCCGGTCGGTCTCGCCCGCGCGCGCCCAGTCGAGCACCTGGTGCGCGAGGTCCACCAGCGCAGGGTCGGGTTCGGGCTGGGCGTCACTCACACCGGCGATGATGCCGCACCGCACGCTTCGTAGGCTCGCCGGCGTGACGAGCCTCCTGGAACCCGGCACGACGACCGACCGTGCGGTCCGGCTGCGCGCCGAGCACCGTGCCCGCTGGGGCGCGGACCCGGCTCTCGTCGGCCGCGCCCCCGGGCGGGTCAACCTGATCGGCGAGCACACCGACTACAACGGCGGGCTGGTGCTGCCCGTGGCGCTGCCGCACAGCACGCTGGTGAGCCTCTCGCCGCGTGACGACGGGCGTGTGCGGGTCGCGAGCCTGCAGGCCGAGGGCGTCTTCGAGGCGCAGCTGGACGACGTCGGCCCCGGCACGGTCGACGGCTGGGCCGCGTACGCGGCCGGTGTGCTGTGGGCCCTGGACGAGCAGGGCGTCACCGTGCCCGGCGTGGACCTGCTCGTGGACTCCACGGTGCCGCTGGGCGCCGGGCTCTCCTCCTCGGCGGCGCTGGAGTGCGCGGTGGCCGTGGCGGTGACCGCACTCGTGGGCGGCGACCTCTCCCCCGCCGGCCGTAGGCGTCTCGCCGCGGCCTGCGTGCGCGCGGAGTCCGAGGTGGCCGGCGCGCCCACGGGCGGCATGGACCAGGCGGTCTCGCTGCTCGCCGAGCCCGGCGCAGCGCTGCTGCTGGACTTCGACACCGCCGACGGCTCGGTCGGCGACCTCCGCCACGTGGAGCTCGGGCTCGAACGCGCCGGCCTGGCGCTGCTCGTCACCGACACGCGGGTCTCGCACGCGCTCGTCGACGGCGGCTACGGCGACCGCCGCGCCGAGTGCGGCCGGGCCGCCGAGGCGCTCGGCGTCGACTCCCTGCGCCGCGCCGACCTCGCAGGCGTCGAGGCCCTGCCCGACCCGTTGCTGCGACGTCGAGCGCGGCACGTCGTCGGCGAGGTGCAGCGCGTCTCGGGCGTCGTCGAGGCGGTGACGGCCGGTGACTGGGGCACCGTGGGCCGCGCGTTCGTCGCCTCGCACGCCTCGATGCGCGACGACTTCGAGATCTCCTGCGCCGAGCTGGACCTGGCGGTCGCGACCGCTGTCGAGGCCGGCGCGCTGGGGGCACGGATGACGGGCGGCGGCTTCGGCGGCTCGAGCGTGGCGCTGGTGCCCGCCGACCGGGTGGAGGCGGTGGTGGCCGCGGTGCAGCGTGCCTTCGCCGACGCCGGACACCGCGCACCCCTGCACCTGATGGCGACCCCGTCAGCGGCGGCCGACCTCGTCTGAGCGCTGCCGCCTCACGGGTCACGGGCCCCACGGGGCTCGCAGGTCGCCGACCGCGCGGGGCGCCGGTCGCACAACCTCTCGGGCAGAACTTCGATCGGTGCGCAGTCAGGTCGCCGAGACGCCGATCCGCCCCTCGCGGAACGCGTGCACGAACAGGGCGTGGTCCTCGCGCACCTGCTCGGCGTAGGCGAGCCCGAACTCGGTGATCCACTCGGTGAACTCCTTGCGGCGCCGGTGCACGCTCGCGGCCACCGCCTCCTCCACCTGGAAGTCCACGAGATCCTGCTCGCTGTCCTCGTCGGAGGCGCAGTGGATCTTGGCCGTGGCCCGGCCCAGCAGGTCGACGACGGCCCTGATGTCGTCGGGCTCGGTGAGACCCGACCAGTCCAGGTCGACCTCGTAGGGCGAGACCTCGGCGACGACGAAGCCCACGCCGTCGATGGCGGTGTGCCCGAGCAGCGGGTCGGTGTGCACCTGCAGGGCGCGCTGGCTGACCACGGTGCGGTGGCCCTCGTGCCGGAAGTAGCGCTCCACCTCGCCGGCGTCGACGAAGCGGCTGATCGCCGGCACGTTGGCCTGCTTCATGCTCAGCACCACGTCGTTGTCGAGCGCCTGGCTCTGACCCTCGACGAGCAGGTTGTAGGCGGGCAGGCCCGCGCTGCCGATGCCGAACCCGGACTTGCCCACCACGTCGCGCAGCTCGTAGAAGAGCTCGCGGTCGAAGCGCTTGTCCTCCGGGATGGTCTCCAGGTAGCCCTCGAACGCGCTGACCACCCGCGCCCGCTCGACCTTGCCCAACCGCCTGACGGAGCTGTCCTCGCGGAAGGTGCGCTCGCCGCCCTCGAGCACCGTCATGCCGTCGAGGAGGTCGGCGCGGCGGTTGCAGCGGGCCGCCACCAGCGCGGCGTGCACGGGGCCCGAGGTGTTCTCCAGGTGCAGGGCGAAGTCCTCGTCCTGCTCGCTGCGCCGGTAGTCGTCGACCTGCGCCAGGTAGGCCCGCACGTACGCACCGACCAGGCGTCGCACGTCGGCCTCCGGCAGCGCCTTCTGCCACCCCATCAGCGCCATCGACGCCGCGAAGCGCTGCAGGTCCCAGGTGAAGCGGCCCAGGTAGGCCTCGTCGAAGTCGTTGACGTCGAAGACCAGCCGGCCGTCGGAGTTGAGGTAGGTGCCGAAGTTCTCCACGTGCAGGTCGCCGTGCACCCAGATCCGGCCGCTCTGCTCGTCGCAGAAGTCGTCAGCCCAGCGCGGGTCCCCGGGGCCCTGGGTGCCGGTGAGGTCGGAGAAGAACAGGCAGGCGGTGCCGCGGTAGAAGGCGTGCGGGTCGGCCGCCATCTTGCGGTACTTGGTGCGGAAGGCCGCGGGGTCGGCCTTCATCAGCGGGGCGAAGGCGTCGGCGAGCACGCCGATGATGACCTCGGAGCGGTCCGAGCCAGGTGGGGTGCGTGCGGCGTTCACGCGCCCGAGTGTGCCAACACGTGTGACATTCGCTCCCGCGGGCACCGGTCGCAGCCCGACCCCGTCGGGCTCCCACCCACGACGCGAAGGACGACCACGTGCCCAAGAAGACGCTCGGCAAGATCAAGGACGCCGCCGAGAAGACGGTCAAGCTGCCCGTGGAGGTCGGCCGTTCGGCGGCGGGTACCGTCGCCGGCACCGTCGGCTCGGTCGCCGGCACGGTGGGCGCGCTCGTCGGGCTGGGCGGTGACAAGGAATCCGGCGCTCGCGACGACAGCGCCGCGACGCCCGTCGACCCGGATCCCGTGGCCGAGCCCGCCGCCCCCCGCAAGGCGCACGGCGACCCTGTCAGCCCCGCCGCCCCGACCGCCCCGGTGGCGAAGAAGTCCGCCGCGACGAAGGCGGCCGCCACGAAGGCGCCGGCCGAGAAGCAGCTGGCGAAGAAGGTCCCCGCCACGAAGTCTCCCGCGAAGAAGGCCCCTGCGAAGAAGGCTCCTGCCTCGGAGGCCCCGGCGACGAAGAGCCCCGCAACGACGACCCCTGCGAAGGCCCCTGCGTCGGAAGCCCCCGCGACGAAGGCGCCCGCGACGAAGGCCGCGGCGAAGAAGTCCCCCGCCGCGAAGACCGCCAAGAAGACGGCCAAGAAGACGGCTAAGAAGGCGCCCTCCGCGCAGGCAGCTACTGCGGGACCCGCCGTCGCCGCGGCCAAGAAGGCCGAGGCCGACCCGTCGGTCGAGACGCCGGCGCTGCTGCAGGCGCCCGACGTCGACGACGCGGCGTCGTCGTCCTCGCCGTCCCCGACGTCCTCGGCGACCACCACGCAGGAGTAGCGCAGGGTCCCGGCGGCCGGCCCCATGTCCGGCCGCCGGGAGCTGCTGGACCGGTGGGCTACTTCAGCTGGGCGCTGGAGAGCCCCAGCACGCGGCGGGCCACGATCAGCTGCTGGATCTGCTGGGTGCCCTCGAAGATGTCGAGGATCTTGGAGTCGCGGGCCCACTTCTCGAGCAGCTCGGCCTCGGAGTAGCCCACGGCGCCGCACAGCTCGACGCAGCCGAGCGTGATGTCGGAGCCCACGCGGCCGGCCTTCGCCTTGGCCATCGAGGCCTCCAGCGAGTTGGGCTCACGGTTGTCGGCCATCCACGCGGCCTGCAGCGTGAGCAGGTGGGTGGCCTCCCAGTCGGCCTCCATCTGCAGGAAGCGCGCCGCGGCGGCGTGCTGCAGCTGAGCGGGCCGGTCGTAGTCGACCTCGACGCCGGCGCGGGCCAGCAGGTCGCGGGTCAGGTCGAGCGCGGCGCGGGCGCAGCCCACCGCCATCGCTGCCACCAGCGGGCGGGTGTTGTCGAAGGTCGCCATCGCGCCGGCGAAGCCCTGCTTGGTGTCGACCTCGGCCGAGCCGAGCAGGTTCTCCGCGGGGACCCGGCAGTCCTCGAAGATGATCGTGGCGGTGTCGGAGGCCCGGATCCCGAGCTTGTGCTCCAGCCGGTCGACCCGCATGCCCGGCGTGCCCTTGGGCACGACGAAGGACTTGATGGCGGCCCGGCCGAGCGACTTGTCGAGCGTCGCCCACACCACGATGTGGTCGGCCCGGTCACCGGAGGTGACGTAGATCTTCTCGCCGTTGAGCACGTACTCGTCGCCGTCGAGCACCGCGGTGGTCGTGATGTTGGCCGAGTCCGAGCCCACACCGGGCTCGGTGATGGCCATGCCGGCCCACACGCCCGCGAAGCGCTCGAGCTGCTCGGCGTTGGCCACCGAGGCGATGGCGGAGTTGCCCAGCCCCTGGCGCGGCATCGAGAGCAGCAGGCCCACGTCGCCCCAGCACATCTCGGCGATCGACATCACCGAGGCCAGGTTGGCGCCGTTCTTGACGGTCTTGTCGTCGTCCTTCTCCTCGCGACGGACGCCGGCGGCGCCGGCACCCTCGCTGGCGCCGGACTCCGAGAGCCCGTCGATCATCGCTGCGAGCATGTCGAGCTCCTTGGGGTACTCGTGCTCGGCGCGGTCGTACTTGCGGGAGATGGGGCGCAGCATGTTCATGGCCACCTGGTTGGCCTGGCTGACCAGCGGCGCGAACTTCTTGGGGTTTTCGAGATTGATCATGATGTGGTCCGTCCTCAGACGAGGACTGCTCCTTCCATGACGCCGATCGCACGCAGGTCGCGGTACCACCGCTCCACCGGGTGCTCCTTGACGTAGCCGTGACCCCCGAGCAGCTGGACGCCGTCGAGGCCGATCTGCATGCCCTTGCTGGCGCACAGGTTGCGGGCCAGGGCCACCTCGCGGGTGAAGTCCTTGCCGGCGGCGGCCCGGGAGGCCGCCTTGTAGGTGAGCAGGCGCATGGCCTGCAGCTCGATGGCGATGTTGGCCACCATGAACGCCACCGACTGGCGGTGGGCCACGGGCTCCCCGAACGCCTTGCGCTCCTTGACGTAGGGCGTCACGTAGTCGAGCACGGCCTGGCCGGTGCCGACGGCGAGCGCGCACCAGGCCAGGCGCGAGAGCCGCACGCACTCGGCGTAGGTGGAGCCGTCGGTCTGGCCCAGGACGGCCTCGGCCGGCACCACGACGTTCTCGAGGCTGAGCTTGGTCAGCGAGGCGGCACGCACCCCCATCGAGGGGTCGCCCTCGACGGTGAGGCCGTGGGTGGAGGACTCGACCAGGAACATCACGGGCTTGCCCTCGAGGGTGGCCCCCACCACGAACAGCTCGGCCTGGGCACCGCGGGCCACCAGGCTCTTGACGCCGTCGAGGCGGTAGCCGCCCTCGGGCGTGCGGGTGGCGGTCGTGGCCGGCGACATGACGTCGAAGAGCACGCTCGGCTCGGTCAGCGCGAGCGCGGCGGCGGGCACCTCGTCGGCGGTGAACGCCGGCAGGTAGGTCTGCTGCTGGGCCTCGGTGCCCCACAGGCCGATGGCGGTGGCCACCGACCCGGGCGCGAGGGTGGCGACGGCCAGGCCCATGTCGCCCCGGGCGAGCGCCTCGGCGACCAGGGTGCCGGCCATGGCCGAGCGCTCCTCGGAGATCCCGCCGAGCGCCTCGGGCACACCCAGGATGGGCAGGCCGATCTCGAGGCTGGCCTTGAGCACGGCCTCGGGTGCCTCGCAGGCCTCGTCGGCCTCGACGGCGGCGGGCCGCACGACCTCGTCGGCGAACTCGGTGACCACGTCGACGAGCATCTGCTCGTCCTCGGTGGGCGTGAGGTCGAAGACGCCCGAGGCGCGGGTGGTGGCCGGGCGGGTGCCGGGCTTCGTGGCAGACCCCGCCTTGGAGAAGGTGCGGCTGGCCGTGGTCATCGTCTTGAAGCCGTTGCGGGTGACGGTGAAGACGGCCTGCTCGGTGGGCTTGCGCAGGCCGACCCTGTCGATCAGGTCGCTCTGGGCCAGCTTGTTCAGGCCCGCGACGAGGTAGCCGATCGGGTCGCGGCGCGCGGTCTCCGGCAGGCCGTTCTTCCCGCCGGGAAGCAAGGAGTTGAGGAGGGACATGGCTCCAATGTAACTCGCAGTTACACTCACGGCTACACCTGGGCTCCCGCCCGTTCCGTGGGGCGGGTCACACCACGCTCGACTCCGCCCACCACGTGCGGCACGCGCCGGGCTGCGCCGTATGCTCGCGCGCATGCCCGCGCCCGCCCAGCCCCCCGAGCACGCCCCGCACGGCGCCCTGCCCACCGGCGGCACGGTGCGCCCGATCACCCGCTGGGGCACCCCCGTCATGCACCGCGCGCAGGCGCCGGTCGAGACCTATGACGAGGCGCTGCGCAGCCTGGTCGCCGACATGGTGGCCACCATGTACGCCGCCGACGGCGTCGGCCTCGCGGCCTGCCAGATCGGCGAGGACGTCGCGGTCTTCGTCTTCGACTGCCCCGACGAGTCCGGCGAGCGGACCGTGGGCGTGGTCTGCAATCCCGAGCTGAGCCTGCCCGAGGCGGGCGAGCGGCGGCTCGAGGAGGACGCGGAGGGGTGCCTCTCCTATCCCGGCGCGTTCACCGAGCTCGCCCGGCCCGACACCGCCACGGTCACCGGCACCGGCCTGGACGGCGAGCCGGTGACCTTCTCCGGCGACGGCCTGCTCGCCCGCTGCCTGCAGCACGAGACCGACCACACCCGCGGCACCGTCTTCGGCGACCGGCTGCCCACCAAGGCGCGCAAGCGGCTGGCCAAGGCGCACGACAAGGCGGTCGAGGACTACCCGCCCGACTGGCCCGTCGGCGAGGAGTAGATCGCACCACCGCCGTCCCCGGGCACCTCGACGGTCGTCACCACCTGGGTCAGCGAAGGGGTGCGCGGCGTGGAGGAGAAGCCGAACCGGCACGGTGGGTCCACCGGCGCGAGGCGGCCCAGGTCGGATCCGTCGAGGGCGCCGGCCAGCCGCGCCACGCGCTGCACGTCGGTGGCGCCGTACCACTCCCGACGACCACCCGCGGCCGAGCCGCGTGTCCGGACACCGCGCAGCACCACCCGGGCGACGGGATCGGTGAGCGCGCACCAGGCGGGCGCGGTGCCGACGCGTGCGGGCACGACGCGCAGCAGCCGGCCGAGCGCCGTCCGGCCACCGAGGGCCAGGTCGAGCTGCAGCGAGGGTGACCGGAACTCCCGCCTCCCGGGGGACTCGCGCACCCGGCACGGCTCGAGCCGCACCTCGTCGAAGACGTAGGTGGCGGCGATGAAGTCGCGCACGTCCGCACTGGGGGCCAGCAGGACCCGGTGACCGTCGGGTCGCTCGACCATGGCGTCGGCGAAGGAGCCCAGCGGCGTGTCGCGCCAGTGGCCGACGACGACCCGGACCCCGCTGGTGCTGCCGACGCCGGCGATCTCGCCGGCGAAGCGGTACCGCGTGCCTCGACCCATGCCGCGCCGGTTCCCCGTCACCGGCCCGTCACCGGCGAGCCGCCACGTAGCAGGCGACGGCCGTCGCGGCCGCCACGTTGAGGGAGTCGGTGCCGGGCGCCATCGGGATGATCGCGCGGCGCGCGGCTGTGGTCTCCCAGCGCCGCGAGAGGCCGTGCCCCTCCGAGCCGAGCACCAGGGCGATCCGGTCGACCCCGGCCACCGCCTCCTCCACCGGCACGGCGTCGTCGGCGAGCGTGAGGGCGACGGTGGTGAAGCCGCGCTCCCCCAGGTCGGTCAGCGCCGTGGCCCAGTCGGGCAGACGGGTCCAGGGCAGCGCGAAGACCGCACCCATCCCCACCTTGACCGCTCGCCGGTAGAGCGGGTCGGCGCAGCGCGGGGCCAGCAGCACGGCGTCGAAGCCCAGCGCCGCGCCGCAGCGGAAGATCGCGCCCACGTTGGTGTGGTCCACGACGTCCTCGAGCACCAGCAACGACCGGGCGCCGTCGAGCACCGCCTCGACGCTCGGCAGGGGTGCTCGCTCCAGGGAGGCGAGTGCCCCGCGGTGCACGTGGAATCCGGTGACCTGCTCGGCGAGCGACTCCTCCACCACGAAGCAGGGCGCCTCGGAGGTGGCCAGCACGTCGGCGAGCCCGTCGAGCCAGCGCGGCGCCATCAGGAAGGAGCGCGGGACGTGACCGCCCTCGACGGCGCGCCGCACCACCTTCTCGCCCTCGGCCAGGAACAACCCGTGCTCGGCCTCAAGGTTCTTGCGCAGCTCGACGTCGCGCAGGTCGCGGTAGTCGCGCAGGCGTGGGTCGTCGGGGTCGGTGACCTCGACCAGCTCAGCCACGGGGTGCCGGCTCCCCCACCGGCTCCCCCGGCAGGCGGGCGGCGACCTCGGGGAAGTGCTCGGGGTGCGCCACGGCCACGACGTCGCCGATGACGACGATCGCCGGCGGCCGCACACCCTCGGCGCTCATCACCTCGGCCAGCGTGCCCAGGGTGGCCAGCACGGTGCGCTGGGTGGGCATGGTGCCGTCGCAGACCACCGCGACCGGCGTGCCGGGGTCGCGCCCGTGCTCGGTCAGCGCTGTCGCGATGTGCGGGGCGTTCTCGACGCCCATCATCACCACGACGGTGCCCTGCAGCCCGGCCAGGGAGGGCCAGTCGGTGAGCGACTCCGGGTGCCCGGGCGGCAGGTGGCCGGAGACCACGGTGAACTCGTGGGTGACGCCGCGGTGCGTCACCGGGATGCCTGCGATGGCGGGCACCGCGACCGGGCTGGTCAGCCCGGGGACCACGGTGACCGGGACGCCGGCGGCGCGGCAGGCGATGACCTCCTCGTAGCCGCGCCCGAACACGAAGTTGTCGCCGCCCTTGAACCGGACCACGCGCTTGCCGGCCAGCGCGTGCTCGACGATGACCCGGTTGATCTCGGCCTGCTGCGCCGAGCGACCACGCGGCAGCTTGGCGACGTCGACCAGCTCGACCTCGGGGCGCAGGTCACCCAGCAGCTCACGGGGCGCCAGCCGGTCGGCGACGACCACGTCGGCCTCCATCAGCGCCTTGCGCCCGGCCAGCGAGATCAGGTCGGGGTCCCCCGGGCCACCACCCACCAGCACGACGCCGGGCGTCGGCGGCCGCCCCGACGGCGGGTTGAGCGTGCCGTCGCGCAGGCCTGTGAGCACGTCGTCGCGCACCTGGGCCGAGCGGCGCGGGTCCCGCTCGCCGAGCACGGCCACGGTGACACCGGCGGCGCGGCCCACTGCGGGGGTCCAGGCGGAGGCCCGCGCGGCGTCGTCGGCACGCACGCAGAAGACGCGCCGCTCCTCGGCCGCCGTCGAGACCTGCTCGTTGACGGCGGCGTCGTCGGTGGCGGCGACGGCGTACCAGGCCTCGTCGAGGTCCTCGGGGACGAAGGGCCGCGGGTGCCAGGTGACCTCGCGCGCGGCGGCCAGGCCGTCGATGGCCGGTGTCACCTCCGGTGCGATCACGTGCACCAGGGCGCCGGCCGCGATCAGCTGGGGCACCCGGCGCTGGGCCACGTGACCTCCGCCGACCACCACCACCCGGCGTCCGCCCAGTCGCAGTCCCACGGGATAGGTCAGGTGCTCCGCCACGCCACCATCCTCCCGCGAGTGCGCGGTCGACCATCCCCCCGGGGGGCGCCATGGGATGCTCGGTCGCGTGCCACCTGGTTACCTGGAGGGCATGAGCCTCGACCGACCCGTCAGCCCGAACCCCTACGACCTGCTGCCCGCCGTGCCCTCGTTCACGGTCACGAGCGCCGACGTCACCGAGGGCCAGCCCCTCAAGGACGACCAGGTGGCCGACGCCGGCAACACCTCCCCGCAGCTCTCCTGGGAGGGAGCGCCCGAGGGCACCAAGTCGTTCACGGTGACCTGCTTCGACCCCGACGCCCCCACGCCGAGCGGCTTCTGGCACTGGGTGCTCGTCGACCTGCCGGCCGACGTCACCTCGCTGGACACCGGCGCCGGTGCCGAAGGCGCCTCGCTGCCCGGCAACGCGTTCATGTGTCGCAACGACGGCGGCGGCCACGGCTTCATGGGTGCCGCCCCGCCGCAGGGCGACCAGGTGCACCGCTACTTCTTCGTCGTCCACGCGGTCAAGGAGGAGACCCTCGGCGTCGACGCCGACGCCTCCCCCGCCGTCGTCTCCTTCAACCTGGCCTTCAAGACCGCCGGGCGCGCCATCGTGCACGGCACCTACCAGCACTGATCGCAACCGAGCCTGCGAAGCGGAGCCGGGTCGCCGGGGACCAGCGTCCCCGGCGGCCCGGCGCCTCGTCACCCGCCAGCGCGGCGCAGCAGCTCCTCGAACGGCAGCGACGTGGCCGCGTGCGCGTCGTCGGCAACCGACGACGGCACGGCGTGCAGACCACCGGGGCGGACCACGGCCTCCGGCCGAGCCGCAGCCCGGCGCGCGAGAACCGCGGCGGCCAGCTCACCACCGGCCCGCTCCACCCGCTCCTGCAGCGCGCCGTCACCGAAGTCCTCGGTGGCCGCGAAGACCCCGGTGGGCACGGGGGTGGCCCGCAGGTAGGAGAACAGGGGCCGCACCGCGTGCTCCAGCACCAGCGAGTGCCTCGCGGTGCCAGCGGTGGCGCCCATCAGCACCGGCAGACCTGCGATCGCCCCGGGCTCCAGGACGTCGAAGAACGTCTTGAAAAGCCCCGAGTACGACGCCGAGAAGACCGGGGTGACGGCGACCAGCGCGTCGGCTCCCGTTACCGCCGCGATCGCCGCCTCCAGCGTGGCGTCGGGGAAGCCCGTCACCAGGCGGTCGGCCAACGGGTGGGCCAGTGCCCGCAGCTCGACGACGTCGACCCCGACCTCCGCCCGCGTCACGCCCCGAGCGGCGAGTCCCTGCACGGTGGCCTCGGCGAGCCGGTCGGCCAGGAGCCGGGTCGAGGAGGGCACTCCGAGACCGGCGCTGAGCACCGCCATCCTGGTCATGCCGTCACCCCGGTCGGCGTCGCCAGCGGCCGCACCCCGAGGACGTCGGCGGGCGAGGCGGCCGCGAGGCGGGAGGCGTGCGTCGGCGCGTCGGGCACCCCGGCCGGGCGGCCCTCGGCGAAGCCGGCGCGCAGGTCGGGCAGGATCTCGCCGAGCAGGTCCAGCTGCTCGAGCACGGTGCGCAGCGGCAGCCCGGCGTGGTCGACCAGGAAGAGCTGGCGCTGGTAGTCGCCGACGTACTCGCGGAAGCCCAGCGTGCGCTCGAGCACCTGCTGCGGCGACCCGACGGTCAGCGGAGTCTGCGTGGTGAAGTCCTCCAGCGAGGGGCCGTGGCCGTAGACCGGCGCGTTGTCGAAGTAGGGCCGGAACTCCCGAACGGCGTCCTGGCTGTTGCGACGCATGAAGAACTGTCCGCCGAGGCCGACGATCGCCTGCGCCGCGGTGCCGTGGCCGTAGTGCTCGAAGCGCTGCCGGTAGAACGCGACCATCCGCGCCGTGTGCGTGGCGGGCCAGAAGATGTGGTTGGAGAAGAAGCCGTCGCCGTAGTAGGCGGCCTGCTCGGCGATCTCCGGGGTGCGGATCGACCCGTGCCACACGAAGGGCGGCAGGCCGTCGAGCGGGCGCGGGGTGGCGGTGAAGCCCTGCAGCGGCGTGCGGAACCGGCCCTCCCAGTCCACGACGTCCTCGCGCCAGAGCCGGTGCAGCAGCGCGTAGTTCTCGACCGCGAGGTTGATGCCCTCCCGGATGTCCTTCCCGAACCACGGGTAGACCGGTCCGGTGTTGCCGCGCCCGAGCATCAGGTCCATCCGGCCGTCGACGAGGTGCTGCAGGGTCCCGTAGTCCTCGGCGAGCCGCACCGGGTCCGTGGTGGTGATCAGCGTCGTCGCGGTGCTCAGCAGCAGGCGCTCGGTCTGCGCGCCGATGTAGGCGAGCGTCGTCGTCGGCGAGGAGGCGACGAACGGCGGGTTGTGGTGCTGGCCGAGGGCCAGGACGTCGAGGCCGACCTCCTCGGCCTTGCGCGCGATCGCGACGGTGGCCTTGATCCGCTCGTGCTCGGTCGGGGTGCGGCCGGTCGTCGGGTCGGGGGTGACGTCGCCGACGCTGAAGATGCCGATCTGCACGGGCACTCCTTCGAAGGTGGTTGAAGTTTCCACCAACCCGAACCGCTCCCCCGCGGCCCCTATTCCCCGCGCGGAGCCTCGCCCGCGACCGCGGGAGCCTGGGCCGCACGGGCGCCGGGTGCATCGATGACGACGGGCGAGGCCACCGCCGCGGGCAGACCGCGGCTGAGGATGAGCACGGCGCGGTCGTCGTCACCGCCGGGGACCTGACGGATGATGCGGCGCGCGGCGCCGTCGAAGCCGGTGCGCACCGCGCGCCGGGCCGTGCCCTGCAACCAGGAGATGCCGGCGTCGAGGTCGGCGTCGCGGGTCTCGATCACGCCGTCGGTGTAGAACATCAGCGCGTCGCCGGGCCCGAGCACGCCCTCGCTGCTGTGCAGCTCGGGGTCGGGGAGGATCCCGAGCGCCATCCCGCGGGCGTTGTCGACTTCCCAGCGCCGGTCGAGCGAGGCCCAGCGCAGCGCCGGGGGGTGTCCGGCGCTGGTGACCGTGTAGGTGCCCGGGTCGAGGTCGACCACCAGGTGCACCGCCGTGGCGAAGGACTCGTCGGAGTGCTGGCGCAGCAGGAACCGGTTGGCGGCGTCGAAGAGCTCGTGCGGTGGCAGGGAGCCGAGGAGTCCACCCAGGGCCCCGGCGAACTGGAGCGCCTGCGGACCCACGGCGACGCCCTTGCCGCACACGTCGACGAGCACCATCTCCAGGCGCGGGCCGTGCGGCCCCTCCGCCAGGTCGGCGACGAAGAAGTCGCCGGCGTAGCTGAGGCCCTGCGATGAGCGCACCGCCGACTGCGCCTCCCACTCCTGCGGCAGCGGGGGCATCACCCCCTGGGCCTGCAGGCGGTCGCGCAGCTCGGAGAGCATCGCCTCGCCCAGCGTGACCGGCAGCCCGCTGCGCTGGTGGGCGGCTTGGTAGAGGATCAGCGCGACGGCGATGACGAACGCCACCATCGCGGTCATCTGGCGCACCTCCAGCGCACCGCCGCCTGCCCACAGCACCGCGGTGAACGCGGCGGCCGTGGTGACCGCCGACAGCGCCACCAGGGGCCACAGCCGCAGCAGGAGCACCCCCAGCAGCAGCCACACGAAGTAGGCGGTGAGCGGCATCCAGTCGTACCTGGCCAGCGAGACACCGAACGAGACGAGCACGCCCGCGAGGAGCACCGTCAGCATGAGCACCTGACCGCGTCGAGAGCCCGTGCGCCAGCTGTTCGCGCCGGCGGCGGCGAACTCGCCACAGGCGCGGAGGCTGTCCCGGATGGCACTCACCGACCCAGACTAGGACCCGCGGCGCGCGTAGGCTGGGGAACGTGCCAACCGACCCGCCGGACGCCCCGGACGACGCCGCGAACCCGCTGCTCGCCAGCCTGCAGCGCGCCGTCGAGGCGACACCCGACGACGTCGCGCTGCGGCTGCACCTGGCCGACCTGCTCGTGGAGGCCGCCCGCGGGGGCGAGGCCGTCGCGCACCTGGCGGCGGTGCTGCAGCGCGACCCCGGCAGCTCGCGGGCCCGGGAGCTGATGGCGACCGCGCTGGCTCCCCCGGCACCGGCCGCCCCCGCAGAGCCCGACCCGACCGCCCGGCCCTCCGGCTTCGACTGGCAGGCGGCGGAGTCCGACCTGGGCGAGGTGGTGGCACCGATGTTCGCCGAGTCCAGCGCCCAGGAGTCCGAGGTCGCGGCCTACGACGTCGAGGGCAGCCGGATCACCCTGGCCGACGTGGGAGGGATGAAGGAGGTCAAGAAGCGCCTGAACGCCGCGTTCCTGGCCCCGATGCGCAACGCCGAGCTGCGCCAGATGTACCGCAAGAGCCTGCGCGGCGGGCTGTTGCTCTACGGGCCCCCCGGGGTGGGCAAGACCTTCATCGCGCGAGCCCTGGCCGGAGAGCTGGGCGCCGGCTTCATGACGGTCTCGATGGCCGACGTGCTCGACATGTACGTGGGCAACAGCGAGAAGAACGTCCACGAGCTCTTCGAGACCGCTCGGGCCAGCGCCCCGGTGGTGCTGTTCCTCGACGAGGTCGACTCCATCGGTCACAAGCGCAGCCGGATGCACTCCGACCACATGCGCAGCACCGTCAACCAGCTGCTCCTCGAGCTCGACAGCGTCGCCTCCGACAACGAGGGCGTCTTCGTGCTGGCCGCCACCAACCACCCCTGGGACGTCGACGCGGCGCTGCGGCGGCCGGGTCGCCTGGACCGCACGCTGCTGGTGCTCCCGCCCGACCTCGAGGCGCGGCTGGCGATCTGGGAGTCGCACCTGCGCGAGCGCCCGGTGGCGGGCATCGACGTCAAGAAGCTGGCCAAGGCCACCGACGGCTACACCGGCGCGGACATCGCGCACCTGGTGGAGAGTGCGGCCGAGATCGCCCTGCTCGAGGCGGCCGAGAGCGGGACCGTGCGGATGATCGGGCAGGCCGACATCGAGGCCGCCCTGCGGGAGCTGCGCCCCTCGGTCGGCCCGTGGTTCGAGACCGCGCGCAACGTGGCGCTCTTCGCCAACGACGACGGCAGCTACGACGAGCTCCTGACGTACCTGCGCAAGCACCGCAAGCTGTGAGCGACCCGCGCCTCCAGCGGGTCGGCGACCTGCTCGAGCTGCGCCGCCACGCCGAGGCACGGGCGGTGCTGCAGCCGCTGCTCGCCGAGCGGCCGGACGACCCCGGTCTGCACGGCCTGCTGGCGCAGGCGCTGCTGGGCGAGGGCGACCACGCCGGGGCTCTCGCGGCGGCCAACCGCGTGGTCGCGCTGGCTCCCGACGACGAGTGGGGGCACCGGATCGCCGCCGTCACGCTCGACCGCATGGGTCAGCACCTCGAGGCCACGCACGCGGCCGCCGAGGCGGTGCGGCGTGCGCCGCTGAGCTGGCAGACCCACAAGGTGTACGCCCAGGTGGCGATCGACGCCCGCAGCATGGGTCGCGACGCGCGGGCGGCCGCGCAGCGTGCCGTCCAGCTGGCACCCACCGAGGCCGACGCGCACTTCGTGATGGGGCTGGTGGCGCACCGGCTCTCCGACGACCAGACCGCCGTCGCGGCGTACCGGCGCGCGCTCCAGATCGACCCGCAGCACGCCACCGCGCTGCACAACCTGACCATGCTCGAGAGCGGCCTGCGGCTGGGGCGCTCGGCGCAGGGGCTCGGTGCGGCGCTGCGGCTGGCCCCGGACGACGAGCTGATGCGCGGCAACGTCGACGTGCTGGCCGCCCGGTTCGTGCGGCGCCTGTACTTCGCGGCGCTGCTGGCCTTCGTCGTCGGCCTGGCGGTCGCGCTGGCGGGTGGACCCGACGGCGGCCCCACGCTCCTGTCGGTGCTGGTGGCGGCGGCGCTGGTGCTCGGTGGAGGCGGCTACACCCTCGCGCTGGCGCGCAGCATCCCGGTGGGAATCCGCCGCTACGTGTCCGGCCGGTTGCTGCGCGACCGCTTCCTGCTGCTCAACGTGGTGCTGACCGCCTCGATGACGATCGCGGCCCTCGTGTGCTGCCTGGTGCCGGGTGGCGCGGGCTGGGGGCTCCTGCTCCTGCAGCCGATCGGGCTGGCCAACGTGGCCGCGTTCGTGTGGGCCGTGACCCGTCGTCGCTGAGCGCTCATGCCCTGCGCCCCGGAGGGGCACCGGTGGGGAGCCAGGACCGACCGCGCACCGCAGCACGACGACGAACGGAGTCGCACCACCCATGACCCACACCCAGGACCGCCCGCAGGGCGGCTCGTTCACGCCCACGGGCGCGCCCGCGCCCTCGGACCGCAGCTCGCTCACCGCCGGCGACACCGGCCCGCTCCTGCTGCACGACCACCACTTCATCGACCAGATGGCGCACTTCAACCGCGAGCGCGTGCCCGAGCGCAACGTGCACGCCAAGGGCAGCGGCGCCTTCGGCGTCTTCGAGTGCACCGAGGACATGAGCGCCTACACCAAGGCCGCCATGTTCCAGGCCGGCACCAGCACCGACATGCTCGCCCGGTTCTCGACCGTCGCCGGTGAGCAGGGCTCCCCCGACACCTGGCGCGACCCCCGCGGCTTCTCGCTGAAGTTCTACACCTCCGAGGGCAACTGGGACCTCGTCGGCAACAACACCCCGGTGTTCTTCATCCGCGACACGATGAAGTTCCCCCACTTCATCCGCAGCCAGAAGCGCCGCGGCGGCACCGGCCTGCGCGACAACGACATGCAGTGGGACTTCTGGACCCTCAACCCCGAGTCGGCGCACCAGGTCACCTGGCTGATGGGCGACCGCGGGCTGCCCGCCTCGTGGCGCAACATGCAGGGCTACGGCTCGCACACCTACCTGTGGATCAACGAGGCCGGCGAGAAGACGTGGGTCAAGTTCCACTTCCACTCCGACCAGGGCGTCAAGAACCTCACCCAGGAGGCGGGCAACAAGCTGGCCGGCGAGGACTCCGACTTCCACCGCCGCGACCTGCAGGAGGCCATCGGCCGCGGCGACTTCCCGTCGTGGACGCTCAAGGTGCAGCTGATGCCCTACGAGGAGGCCAAGACCTACCGGTTCAACCCCTTCGACCTCACCAAGGTGTGGCCGCACAGCGACTACCCGCTGCACACGGTCGGGAAGATGACCCTCAACAAGAACCCGGACAACTTCTTCGCCCAGATCGAGCAGGCAGCCTTCGAGCCGTCGGCGATCGTCCCGGGCATCGGGTTCAGCCCCGACAAGATGCTGCTGGGTCGGGTGTTCGCCTACGCCGACACCCACCGCTACCGGATCGGCCCGAACTACCACCAGCTGCCCGTCAACAAGCACCGGGTCGAGGGTGCGCAGACCTACCACTTCGACGGCCCCATGGCCTACGAGCACAGCGGGGACGCGCCGGTCTACGCCGCCAACTCCTACGGCCGCGGCTACAGCGACCTCACCGGCCCGCCGGAGGACTCCTGGGAGCTCGACGGCGAGATGACCCGCGAGGCCTACCGGCTGCGCGAGGACGACGACGACTTCGGCCAGGCCCGCGCGCTGGTCAACGACGTCTGGGACGACGCCCAGCGCGAGCGCTTCGTCGGCAACGTGGCCGGCCACGTGCTCGGCGGCGTCAGCGACGAGGTCCTCCCCCGCGTCTTCGAGTACTGGAAGAACGTGGACGAGGAGATCGGCAAGCGCATCCAGGCCAAGGTCGAGGAGGGCAAGGCCACCCTGCCCGCCCCCCACGACGCCGAGGCCGAGGGCGTCATCGAGGACCCCACCTCCGTCTGACACCCGCAGCAACCGCTGGCCGCCCGCCGTCCCCCACCGGGGGGGCGGGCGGTCCGCGTTGCTGGACCGACACGGTTCCGATACGCCCATGTCCTTGTGGGCGCCTCCGCGTGGGCCTAGCCTCCGAGAACCGCAGAGCGCGGGGACGACGGGGACGGGGACCACCATGACCGCAGAGCCATCGACACCGCGCGCCGGCACGAGCCCGGGGCAGCCCACCGGCACCGGTCAGGACGACGCCTACTTCCAGGAGCGCCAGCTCCAGGGCGGCGTGGCGGGCTGGGTGCTGCTGGCCGGGCTCGGCGTCGCGTACGTCATCTCCGGTGACTTCGCCGGCTGGAACTTCGGCCTGGCCGAGGGCGGCTGGGGCGGGTTCGCGATCGCCGTGGTGGTCATGGCCGTCATGTACCTGTGCATGGTGCTCGGCCTGGCCGAGCTCTCCTCCACCATCTCCACCGCCGGCGGCGGCTACGCCTTCGCCCGCCGGGCGCTCGGACCCTGGGGCGGCTTCCTCACCGGCACGGCGATCCTCGTGGAGTACGCCATCGCTCCGGCGGCCATCGCCAACTTCATCAGCGCCTACGTCGACTCGCTGATCGGCGTCTCCGGGCCGCTGGTGTTCCTGGTCTTCTACATCGCCTTCATCGGGCTGCACATCTACGGCGTCGGCGAGGCGCTGAAGCTGATGTTCGTGATCACCGCCATCGCGGTCGTCGCGCTGCTCGTCTTCGTGGTGGCCGCCGCGCTCAAGTTCGACGCGTCCAACCTCACCGACATCCCGGTCACCGACGCCGCCGGGGCCAGCGAGCTGCTGCCGTTCGGGCTGATCGGCGTCTGGGCCGCGCTGCCCTACGCCATCTGGTTCTTCCTCGCCGTCGAGGGGGTGCCGCTGGCCGCCGAGGAGACCAAGGACCCCGCGCGCTCGATGCCACGCGGCATCATCGCGGCGATGCTCACGCTGCTGGCGTTCGCGGCGCTGATCCTCGTCGTCGCCCCGGGCGCCGCCGGGGCCGGCACCATCGCCGACTCCGGCAACCCGCTGGTCGACACCCTGGAGGTGGCCTACGGCGGCTCGACCGCCGTGAGCACCTTCGTCAACATCGTCGGGCTGCTCGGCCTGATCGCCAGCTTCTTCTCGATCATCTACGCCTACTCGCGCCAGACCTTCGCGCTCTCGCGCGCCGGCTACCTGCCCACGGTGCTCTCCAAGACCGGACGCCGCAAGACGCCCTACCTGGCGCTGATCGTGCCCGGCATCATCGGCTTCGCGATGGCGGTGCTCAACCAGGGCGACCTGCTCATCCTGGTGGCGGTCTTCGGCGCCACCATCTCCTACGTGCTGATGATGCTCTCCCACATCGTCCTGCGGGTCCGCGAGCCCGACCTCGAGCGCCCCTACCGGACCCCCGGCGGCGTCGTCACCACCGGCATCGCGCTGGTGCTCGCGCTGGTCGCCGTCGTCGCGGGGTACCTCGTGGACCAGCGGGTCATCCTCGTGACCGCCGGCGTGTTCGCGCTCGCCATCGCCTACTTCTACTTCTACAGCCGCCACCACATCGTGACGGGAGCCCCCGAGGAGGAGTTCGCCGCCATCGAGGACGCCGAGAAGGGGCTCAGCTGACCATGGCCGACCTGACCGAGGGCACCGACCGGCCCACCAACGACCGGATGCTCACCCTCGACCGGCTGAGGCACCTCATCGCCGAGGGCAGCGTCGACACCGTCGTCATGGCGTTCACCGACATGCAGGGTCGGCTGCAGGGCAAGCGCCTGCACGCCGCGTACTTCCTCGACGTCGCCCTGTCGGCCGGGACCGAGGGGTGCAACTACCTGCTGGCCGTCGACGTCGACATGAACACCGTCGACGGCTACGCCATCACGTCGTGGGAGAAGGGCTACGGCGACATGGAGTTCGTGCCCGACTGGGGCACCCTGCGCCTGCTCACCCACCTGCCCGCGACCGCGATGGTGCAGTGCGACCTCGCCTGGCCCGACCACACGCCGGTGCTGCAGGACCCCCGCACCATCCTCAAGACCCAGCTGGCGCGCTGCCGCGAGCAGGGCTGGGAGGCGCTGGCGGGCACCGAGCTGGAGTTCATCTCCTTCGACACCACCTACGAGCAGGCCTGGAGCTCGGGCTACCGCGACCTGGTGCCCTCCAACCAGTACAACATCGACTACTCCATCCTCGGCACGACGCGGGTGGAGCCGTTGCTGCGCGCCATCCGCAACCACATGTACGCCGCGGGGCTCGACGTCGAGGGCGCCAAGGGTGAGTGCAACCTGGGGCAGCACGAGATCGGCTTCCTCTACGCCGAGGCGCTCACCTCCGCCGACAACCACGCCGTCTACAAGAACGCCGCCAAGGAGATCGCCGCCCAGCAGGGCAAGGCGATCACGTTCATGGCCAAGTACGACCAGCGCGAGGGCAGCTCCTGCCACATCCACCTCTCACTGCGCGGCACCGACGGCAGCCTGGTGTTCTGGGACGAGGAGAAGGGCGAGCGCAGCGCGCTCTACGACCACTTCGTCGCAGGTGTGCTCGCCACCGCCGCCGACTTCACCCTGCTCTACGCACCCAACATCAACTCCTACAAGCGCTACGCCGACGGCTCCTTCGCCCCGACGACGATCGGCTGGGGTCTGGACAACCGCACCTGCGCGGTGCGGCTGGTCGGGCGCGGGCCCTCGGCCCGGATGGAGAACCGGCTGCCCGGCGCCGACGTCAACCCCTACCTGGCGCTGGCCGCCATGATCGCCGGCGGCCTGCACGGCATCGAGCAGGAGCTGCCGCTCGAGGACGAGCTGGTGGGCAACGCCTACGCCTCCGACCACCCCCACGTGCCCCGCACGCTGGCGGCGGCCCGGGAGAGGTTCGCCACCTCCGAGGTCGTCCGGTCGGCCCTGGGTGGCGACGTCGTCGACCACTACGTCAACATGGCCGACGTGGAGCTGGCCGCCTACGGCGCCGCCGTCACCGACTGGGAGCTGCGCCGGGGCTTCGAGCGCCTCTGAACCCCGCCCCCGTCGCGGCGGCACCGGGTCGTGCCGGCGCCTCCTCCCCTGTCCCGTCGAGCGAGAGTCCCCCATGACCGACACGTTCACCGTGCTCAACCCGGCCACCGAGCAGCTCATCGCCGAGGTGGCGATGGCGAGCCTGGAGCAGACCGACGCCGCCATCGCCGCCGCGCACGAGGCCTTCCCCGCGTGGCGCGCCGTCGCGCCGGGCGAGCGGGCGGCACTGCTGCGCCGGTTCGCGGCCGTCGTCGACGCCCACGTGGAGGAGCTCGCCGAGATCGAGGTGCGCAACGCCGGGCACACCTGGGGCAACGCCCGCTGGGAGGCCGGCAACGTCCGCGACTGCCTCAACTACTACGCCGGCGCGCCCGAGCGACTCTTCGGCCGCCAGATCCCGGTCCCCGGCGGCACCGACCTCACCTTCCACGAGCCGCTCGGCGTCGTCGGCATCATCGTGCCGTGGAACTTCCCGATGCCGGTCGCGGGCTGGGGGCTCGCCCCCGCGCTGGCCGCCGGCAACACGGTGGTGCTCAAGCCCGCCGAGCTGACGCCGCTCACGGCGATCCGCCTCGGTGAGCTGGCGCTCGTGGCCGGCCTGCCCGAGCACGTGCTCACGGTGCTGCCGGGGCGCGGGCCCGTGGTGGGCGAGCGGTTCGTGACCCACCCGCTGGTGCGCAAGGTGTGCTTCACCGGATCCACCGCGGTGGGCAAGCGCGTCATGGCCGGCTGCGCGGAGCAGGTCAAGCGGGTCACCCTCGAGCTCGGCGGCAAGAGCAGCAACATCGTCTTCGCCGACACCGACCTGGCCGCCGCGGCCGCTGCGGCCCCGGGGGCGGTGTTCGACAACGCGGGGCAGGACTGCTGCGCGCGCTCGCGCATCCTGGTGGAGCGCTCCGCCTACGACGAGTTCCTCACCCACCTGCAGCCCGCCGTCGAGGGCATGCGGGTGCTCGATCCCAGCGACGAGACCAGCGAGATGGGGCCCCTCGTCTCCGCCCAGCAGCGCGACCGGGTTCGCGGCTACCTCGACGACGCCGAGGTGGCCTTCGCCGCGCCGGCCCCCGGGGGCGCCGGGTGGTGGGTCGCGCCGTCCGTGGTCGCCGTCGAGGACCCGGCCGCCCGCATCTGGCGCGAGGAGGTCTTCGGACCCGTGGTCGCCGTCATGCCCTTCGACGACGAGGCGCACGCCGTCGCCCTCGCCAACGACACCGAGTACGGACTGTCCGGCTCGATCTTCACCCGCGACCTCGGCCGCGGCCTGCGGGTGGCGCGCGCCGTCGAGGCGGGCAACCTCTCGGTCAACTCGCACTCCGCCGTGCGGTACTGGACGCCCTTCGGCGGCTACAAGCAGTCCGGGCTGGGTCGCGAGCTCGGCCCCGACGCACCGATGTCGTTCACCGAGGAGAAGAACGTCTTCATCGGCCACTAGCCGCCGACCACCAGCAACCGGCCATCAAACCTGAGCACCGCTCCGACACGAGAGCGGCGCTCCCCGATCCCGTGCACCACCGACCTCGAGGAGGCCCCACCCCATGGCAGGACGTATCCAGGACCGCGTCGCGGTCGTCACCGGCGGGTGCTCCGGCATCGGCCTCGCCACCGTCCAGCGCTTCGTCGAGGAGGGGGCCAAGGTCGCGGTCGGCGACATCGACGACGAGCGCGGGCACCAGCTCGTCGGGCAGCTGGGTGGGGAGTCCGTCGCCACCTACGTGCACGTCGACGTGACCAGCAAGGAGGAGGTCGACGCGCTCTTCCAGACCGCGAAGGACACCTACGGGTCGGTCGACATCGCGTTCAACAACGCCGGCATCAGCCCGCCCGAGGACGACTCCATCCTCGAAACCGACCTCGACGCCTGGCGCAAGGTGCAGGAGGTCAACCTGACGTCGGTGTACCTGTGCTGCAAGGCAGCGCTCCCCCACATGCTCGAGCAGGAGCGGGGCTCGATCATCAACACCGCCTCGTTCGTCGCCGTCATGGGTGCTGCGACCTCGCAGATCTCCTACTCCGCCTCCAAGGGGGGCGTGCTCTCGATGACCCGCGAGCTCGGTGTGCAGTTCGCGCGGCAGGGGGTGCGCGTCAACGCACTGTGCCCGGGCCCGGTCAACACCCCGCTGCTCAAGGAGCTGTTCGCGAAGGACGCCGAGCGGGCCGCCCGACGCCTGGTGCACGTGCCCATGGGCCGCTTCGGCGAGCCGGAGGAGATGGCCAACGCCGTGCTGTTCCTCGCCTCCGACGAGTCCTCGTTCATCACCGCCAACACCTTCCTGGTCGACGGCGGCATCTCGGGCGCGTACGTCACGCCGCTGTGAGCACGCCGCTCGTCGGGCTGACGGCCTACCGCGAGCAGGCGGCCTGGGGTGTGTGGCGCCAGGCCGCCGACGTGCTGCCTGCGCAGTACGCGCGGGCCGTCGAGGCGGTGGGCGGCCTGCCCGTGCTGCTACCGCCGGTGGCCCAGGTGGGCGCGGCCGAGGCCGTCGTCGCCCGCCTCGACGCGCTCGTCGTCAGCGGGGGTGCCGACGTGGACCCGGCGCGCTACGGGGAGACGCCGCACGCCCGCACCGCCGGGTGGCGCCCCGACCGCGACGCGTGGGAGCTGGCGTTGCTCGACGCCGCCGAGGCGCGGGGCCTGCCGGTGCTCGGCGTCTGCCGCGGCATGCAGCTGATGGCCGTGCACGCCGGTGGCGTGCTCGACCAGCACACCCCCGAGCTCGTCGGCCACGAGCAGCACTCGCCCGGCGGCGACGCCTTCGGGCGCGTCGAGGTCGCGACGGTGCCCGGCACCCGCACGGCGTCCCTCGTCGGCGAGGCGCTCACCGTGGCCTGCCACCACCACCAGTCGGTGCGCACCCACCCCGGTTACGTCGCGACGGCGCGTGCGGACGACGGCACGGTGGAGGCCATGGAGCTGCCCGGCGACCGGTTCTGCCTCGCCGTCCAGTGGCACCCGGAGACCGCCGAGGACGTCGGCCTGCTGGCCGGCCTGGTGCGCGCCGCCGCTCACCCCACGTAGCGAGCAGCGCTCTCCCCGGAGATCGCCGCCTCCACGCGGCCGGTGAGCACCGGTGTCATCCGCGGCAGGTCGTCCAGCGGCCACCAGTGCACGTCGCTGGACTCGTCGTCGGCCACGTGGGCCTCGCCGGAGACGTAGGAGCAGGCGAAGGTGAGGTCGAGGTAGACCGCCAGGTCGCCGTTGGCGTGGGTGACCTCGTGGCCGGAGCTGACCTGCGCCAGGCGATCGGCCCGCACCTGGACCCCGGTCTCCTCGAGGGCCTCGCGCACGGCAGCCACCGCTGGCTCCTCGCCGGGCTCCATGATGCCGGTGATCGGCGTCCAGGCGCCGTTGTCGGCGCGGCGCACCATCAGCAGCCGCCGCTCGTGCACCACGACGGCGGTGACGGCGGGCAGCCACAGCCTCGACTGGCCCACGTGGCGGCGCAGCTCGACGACGAAGTCCGGGATCGGCACCCCGGCAACGTAACCCAGGCGCATTTGCCATGCTGTGCCCATGCCGTCCGAGTTCACCGTCGACGTGCTGGGAGAGCCCTGGGAGGCCGAGACCATCGGGCTGCCACCCGACGAGGAGGGCCCGCTCGGCTTCACGCTGGTGCGACGCCGCTGCGCGCGGCCCACCGGTCGGGCGGTCCTGCACGTGCACGGCTTCGCCGACTACTTCTTCCACACCGAGTACGCCACCTGGTGGCTCGACCGCGGCTACGACGTCTACGCCGTGGACCTGCGCAAGTACGGCCGGTCCTGGCGGCCGCACCAGACGCCCACCTACGTCGACGACCTGCACGACTACTACGCGGAGCTCGACCTGGCGTGGGACCGGATCGTGCGACGCGACGGCCACGACCACGTGGTGGTCTCCGCGCACTCCACCGGCGGGCTGACGACGCCGCTGTGGGCGAACGCCCGACGACCCGCCGAGCTGGCCGGGCTGGTGCTCAACTCCCCGTGGTTCGACCTGCAGGGTGCCGCCTGGCTGCGCTCGCTGCCCGCCACCCAGGTGCTGGCCCGGATGGCGGCCCGCACCCCGCTGCGCGAGATCAAGCGCGCCGTGCCCGGCTTCTACGCACGCAGCCTGCACCGCGACCACGAGGGCGAGTACGACTTCGACCTGCGGTGGAAGCCGATCGACTCCTTCCCGGTGCGCGCCGGCTGGCTGCACGCCGTCCGGCGCGCGCACGCCGAGCTGCACGCCGGGCTCGAGGTCGCCTGCCCGGTGCTCGTGCTCAGCTCGGGAGCGACCGCCTACCCGGCGCAGATGGGCGAGGACGTGCACAGCACCGACATCGTGCTCGACGTGCGGCAGATCCGGCAGTGGGCCACCGCCGTCGGTCCGCACGTCACCTACGTGGCCGTGCCCGGCGCCCGGCACGACGTCGTCCTCTCGCGTGCCGAGCCGCGCGCCCGGGTCTACGCCGAGCTCGGTCGCTGGCTCGGCGCCTACGTCGCCCCGCCCCCTCGCACGCTGCTCTGACCCCGCCCGCCGCCCCGGCGAGAACGAGCGTCGACGCGGTCGCCGGAATCGACGACGCGATCGCACTCCGTCGACGAGGATGCTCGGGTGACACGATCTCGTGCCCTCTCCGCGCTGCTCTGTGCCGCGATCCTCCTGCTCGCCGCGCCGACGCACGCTCGGGCGGCCGAGGGCGCCTGGCGGGGCGACGACGCCGCCGGTGATGCCGTCGCCTTCACGTTCTCGCCCGAGCCGCCTCCCTGTGGCAGTGTCAGCGAGCGGACCGCGCCGCGGGGAGACATCCGACGGCTGGGGGTGCGGCACACGCGCTCGTCTGTGCGCGTGACTGTCGTCATCAGCGATCTGGACGCCGGCCCGGCGCGCGTGTCAGTGCCGCTGCAGACCGAGAGACGCCACATCGACCTCGACATCGACCTCCCCACCGGCCCCGAAGCCGACGGCGTCGAGGGATCGCTGTCCGACCCCGGCAAGCCGACACGCCCCGAGCTCGACGAGTGCGGCGGGTACGGGTGGATCTCCTTCGGAGTGTCGTGCGAGGCGCTGCGGGTGCGGGCCGCCGCGCATGCGGTCACGGCGACGATTCCGCGGTCCTGCCTGGGTCACCCGCGCTGGGTGCGGGCCGGCGCCGAGGTGCAGACCGAGCTGCCGGACGAGGAGTGGACGAGCGATCGCTGGGCCCCCGCTGCCGCCGACGACACCCCGTGGTGGCGGCCGGTTCTCGGCCCGCGGGTGCGTGCGGCGCGCTAGCCTCCGGTCCATGAATCCCGTCACCGGCCTCTCCCTCGGTCGTATCGCCATCGGCGCCGCCGCTCTCGCTCGCCCCGCCCTCGTGTCCCCGCGCATGGGCCAGGGCACCGAGGCCCCGCTGATGACGCAGTGGTTCGGCTCGCGCGAGGTGGCACTGGGGCTGGCCACGCTGGTGGCCGGGCACCCCGCCCGCCGCAACCTGGTGCTGATCGGCGTCGCCGTCGACGCCGCCGACGCCGCCACCGCCTACGCGGGCGTGCAGGCCAAGGCACTGGACCAGAAGATCGGCATGGGGCTCACGGCCGTGGCCTGCTTCGCGGTCGTGCAGGGCCTGGCCGGGTTGCGCGTGCGCAAACCGGGCACCGTCACGGCGTGAGCAGCTTCCCTCCTCCCCCGCCCGACCCGCGGGACCAGGACTCGCCCGCGCCGGGTCCCCGCGACTCCCGGGCCGACGCCCGGCCCGGCCCGGACGGCTACCCGGTCTACGAGGCGCCCGACGTCCACGAGCGACGCGCGGAGCCGCCGCCTCCACCCAGCGGCCCGACCTTCCCGGGGCAGGCGCCGGGCCCGTTCCCACCGGCGCCTCCGACGCCGGGCACCCCGCGCGCGGGCGAGATCGGCGAGCGGATCCTGGCCCGCGTGCTGGACGCGATGATCATCTCGGTGGCCAGCGTCGTGGTCGGCGGCGTGACCGGGTTCGTGCTGGCCTTCGTCGTCACCGGCTCGACGGCCGGTCGGCTCGCGGTCTCCACCGCCCTGTTCGTCGTGGGCGCGGTCATCGTGCTCGGCTACTACGCGGTGCTCGAGTCCGGCACGGGCGCCACGCTGGGCAAGCGCGCCATGCGGTTGCGCGTCGTCGGGCCCGACGGGCACAGCTTCCCCACGTTCGCCGAGTCGGTGAAACGCAACATCTTCCTGGTCTTCTACCCGCTCGGCATCATGCCGACCGAGAACCAGCCGCTGACGCCCAGCCTCTCGCTGATCATCGCCGTGAGCATCATCGTCACGATCGGGCAGGACCAGGCCACCCGCCGCGGCTGGCACGACAAGTTCGCCGGCACACGGGTCCTCAAGGACTGAGAGCACCCGGGCACCGGACCAGTCCACCGATTGCCGCTCCGGCGCGGTAGCGGGACGCTGAGGGCATGAGCGACCAGCAGCCCCCGTTCCCGCCCGAGCAGCCGCACCCGGGGCAGCCCGGCCAGCCGCCCTTCGGGCAGCCCGGCCCCGGCTACGGCGGCATGCCGCCCACGCCCGGGGCGGGGGCGCCGGCCGGCCTGCTCGAGCGCTTCGTCGCACGCTTCCTCGACGGGCTGATCCTGGGCGTCGCGTACTTCGTGGTGAGCCTGGTGATCGGAGCGATCCTGCCCTTCGGCCGCTTCCTCTCGACCGGTGAGCTGTTCATCTACAACCTCGTCCTGGTCCCGCTCAGCGTCGCCCTCTCCCTCGGCTACTACGCCTACCTGGAGTCCACGCAGGGCCGCACCCTGGGCAAGCAGGTGATGAAGCTGCAGGTGGTGGGGCCCGCCGGCGGCCACCCCACGCTCGAGCAGGCGCTGCGCCGCAACGCCTTCCTGGCGCTCAGCCTGGCCGGCATCGTCCCGATCATCGGCCAACTGCTGGGCGCCCTGGCCGGCCTGGCTGCGGTCATCTTCATCGCCGTCACCATCAACAACGACACGGTGCGTCGTCAGGGCTGGCACGACACGTTCGCCGGCGGCACCCAGGTGCTGAAGGTCGGCTGATTCCCCCGCCCGCAGCCACCCTCAGGGCAACAGGAAGGCCGTGAAGGCCACCAGGCCGACGACGACGATGACCATGCGCAGGGCCAACGGCGAGAGCCGGCGACCGACGCTGGCTCCGATCAGCCCGCCGATCACCGCGCCGATGCCGATGAGCAGCACGATCGTCCAGTCGACCTCGGCCACCACGGCGAAGATCAGGCCCGCGACGCCGTTGACGATGGCCGCGAGCACGTTCTTGACGCCGTTGAGCCGCTGCAGCGTCTCCTGGACCCCGATGCCCAGCACCGCCATCAGCAGCACGCCCTGGGCGGCGCCGAAGTAGCCGCCGTACACGCCGGTGAGCAGCACCGCGGGCCACACCCACCAGGCGAGGTCGCGGGCAGGGGCGCCGCGCTCGGCGTGCCGCCGGGCCACCCACGCCGAGAGTCGCGGCTGCACGACCACCAGGACCACGCCCAGCAGGATCAGCGCGGGCACGATCGCCTCGAAGGCCCCCGGCGGGAGCACCAGCAGGAGCACCGCCCCGACCACCGCGCCGAGCAACGACGCCGAGGCCAGGCGCAGCACCCGGCTGCGCTGCCCCGCGAGCTCGCGGCGGTAGCCGATCGCGCCGGTGACCGAACCCGGCACCAGGCCGATGTTGTTGGAGACGTTGGCGACCACCGGCGGCACGCCGAAGGCCAGCAGGGTGGGGAAGGTGATCAGCGTGCCGGAGCCCACCACGGTGTTGATGGTCCCGGCCCCCACGCCTGCCAGCAGGATGGCCGCCGCCTCGAAGAGCGACACCCTCGCGTCAGGAGGTGGCCGGCGGCGCGTCGTCCGCGGGCGGGGCCGGCTGGGCGGGTGCGGGCATGCCGGCACCCGACTCGGCAGCCTGGGCCGCCTCGGGCGAGCGTCCGGGGTGCGCGGCCTGGGTGGCCTCGGCGATGGCCTGCTCGACGGCCTCGTTGGCCTTCGAGACACCGTCGTCGTCGCTCAACGACGCGGGCTCGCTGGTGCCCATGTCGACTCGGGTGCGCGGACCGTCGACCTCCTGCGGGATGCCCTGCAGGGAGTTCATCGTCGATCCGAGGCCCTCGAGCGCCTTGCCGATCTCGCTGGGGACGATCCACACCTTGTTGGCGTCGCCCTCGGCGATCTTCGGCATCATCTGCAGGTACTGGTAGGCCAGCAGCGACTGGTCGGGGCGGCCGTCGTGGATGGCCTGGAACACCGTCTGGATGGCCTGGCCCTCACCCTGGGCACGCAGGATCGCGGCTTCCCGGTCGGCCTGGGCACGCAGGATCTGCGACTCGCGCTCACCCTGGGCGTTGAGGATGTTGGACTGCTTGTTGCCCTCGGCGGTGAGGATGGCCGACTGGCGCTGACCCTCGGCGGTGAGGATGAGCGCACGCTTGTCGCGGTCGGCGCGCATCTGCTTCTCCATCGCGTCCTTGATCGAGGGCGGCGGGTCGATGCCCTTGATCTCGACGCGGTTGACGCGGATGCCCCACTTGCCGGTGGCCTCGTCGAGCACCCCGCGCAGCCCGTGGTTGATCTCGTCGCGGCTGGTGAGCGTCTGCTCGAGGTCCATGCCGCCGACGATGTTGCGCAGCGTGGTCATGGTCAGCTGCTCGACGGCCTGGATGTAGTTGGCGATCTCGTAGGTGGCCGCGATCGGGTCGGTGACCTGGAAGTAGATGACGGTGTCGATCTCGACGACCAGGTTGTCCTCGGTGATCACCGGCTGCGGCGGGAAGCTGACCACCTGCTCGCGCAGGTCGATCAGGTAGCGCACCTTGTCGATGAACGGCACCACGATGTTCAGACCTGCGGGCAGGGTCTGCTTGTACTTGCCGAACCGTTCCACGATGCCCGCGCGTGCCTGCGGGACGATGCGGACGGTCTTGGCCAGCAGCGTGATCACGAAGACCAGCAGCAGCGCCAGGAGCACCAGGACGACGGACACGGGGATCTCCTTCTCGGGCCGGCGCGAGCCGGTGCGGGGACGAGTCGTTCTCGGGTGTTCTCGGGTGTTCTTGGGGTGTTCTCAGCCGTCCAGGCGTGCGACGGGGTGGACGTAGGCGGTGGCGCCCTTGATCTGCAGCACCTCCACGGTCTCGCCGGGGGCGATCACCAGGTGCTCGTCGTAGGGCGAGGCGGACCAGATCTCGCCGCCGATCTTGATCCGGCCCGTGCTCAGACCGGTGATCTCGGCGGTGACCTCGGCGCGCTGACCGACGAGCTTGCCGTGACCCAGGTTGAGCTCGGGGCCGCCGTGGAAGCGCTTGGCCAGCGAGGGCCGCACCAGCGCGAGCATGGCGACCGAGGCCGCTGCAGCGGCGAGGACCTGCACGGGGATGCCGAGCCCGATCAGCGCCGCCGTCATGCCGGCGAGCGCACCGACGGCCAGCATGATCAGGACCAGGTCGAGGCTGAACATCTCCGCGACCGAGAGCAGCGCGGCCAGCCCGAGCCACGTGGCCCACAGGTTGTCGCGCAGCCAGTCCATGCCTCCACCCTAACGCTCGCCCCCGACAGCGGGTCGGTCAGCGCGGGGCCGGCGCGGGTCAGTGCCAGCCAGCGCCGGCCGGCGCGGTTCAGCGGGAGCGGACCCGGCGCCGCGCCGACCAGCGGCCGGCCTCGTGCCGCAGCACCAGGGGCATGCCGAAGGTGGCCGAGAGCGCCTCGGGCGTGAGGACGTCGTCGATGGGACCGGCCTCCACGACGCGTCCCTCGCGCAGCAGCAGGGCGTGGGTGAAGCCGGGCGGGATCTCCTCCACGTGATGGGAGACCAGCACGGTGGCCGGCGAGTCGGGGTCGTAGGCCAGCACCGAGAGCGTGGAGACGAGGTCCTCGCGGCCGCCGAGGTCCAGCCCCGCCGCCGGCTCGTCGAGCAGCAGCAGCTCGGGGTCGCTCATCAGCGCGCGCGCCACCAGCACCCGCTTGCGCTCGCCCTCGCTGAGGGTGCCGAAGGTGCGGTCCGCCAGGTGCGGCACGCCCACCTCGCGCAGCAGCGCCTCGGCGCGGCCGTGGTCGAGCTCGTCGTAGTCCTCGCGCCAGCGACCCAGCACGCCGTAGGAGGCCGAGACGACGACGTCGCGCACCGCCTCGCCGCGCGGCACGCGCTCGGCCAGGGCGGCGCTGGTCAGCCCGATGCGCGGGCGCAGCTCGAAGACGTCGACGGTGCCGATCAGCTCACCGAGCACGCCCACCGCCCCGGAGGTGGGGTGCACCTGGGTGGCCGCCACCTGCATCAGCGTGGTCTTGCCGGCACCGTTCGGGCCCAGGATCACCCACCGCTCGCCGTCCTTGACCACCCAGGTCACGCGGTCCAGCAGGGTTGCCTGACCCTTGCGGACCACGACGTCGGCGAGCTCGAGCACGGCGGGCATGGCCGCCACCCTAGTCCGGCGCCGTCGCTGTCGCTCGGACCGCCCTCGTAGGCTCCGGGCTCGTGAGCACCCTGCCCGTGAGCGCCGTCCTCGCCTGGTGGGGCACCTCGTGGCTGCAGGGCGCCGCGGCCGCGGACGACCTGCTCGACGCCGTCCTCGGTGACGACGCCGCGCACACCGTGGGGGGCCTCGAGGCCGAGCCGGTCGGGCTGCTCGCCGCCCTGGCGCAGATGCGGGCGCGCGGCGCCACCGGTGTCGGGGCCGCCTTCCCGGCCGAGGGGGACCTGGTGGGACTCGGCGGACCCGCCGACCTCAACCTCGCCGCCGTCGAGGTGGGTGAGGCGGTCTGCTCCTGGGAGGCCGACCTCGCGCTCGTGCCGCTGCGCGTGGGCGCGGGGGTGCAGTGGAGCGCGCACCCGTGCCGACGGCGTCAGCTGCCCGACGTCGGCGAGGCCGACCGCGAGCTGCGGCTGGTGCTGGTCAGCGCCGCCGAGCGGCTCGCCGGCCTCGAGGTGGCACGCTGGCGGCCCGAGGTGGCCGACGAGCTGATGGACCTGCGTCGCCGCGGCCCGCTCGCGGCGCCCCCCGGGGTCCCACCGCGCTGCGTGGAGCTGGCCGGCCGCGCGCTGCAGGCCCTCGCCGTCGTCGAGCTGGCGCTGGAGGACGACGGCGGCGCGATCACCGCCGCCGAGGCCGCCGAGCGGCGCGAGGCGCTGGTGCCGCTGCACCGCACCGGGCGTCGGGCACTCACCGCGGCCTGCTCCCCCGAGGTGTGGCCGCCCGCCTGACCCGCCGCACGCCTACTGCTCGGCCCAGACACCCAGCACGTTGCCGCCGGGGTCGGCGAAGGTGAACCGGCGTCCACCAGGAAACGCCTCCGGCTCCTCCACCACCCGTCCCCCGCAGGCCTCGAGGCTCGCGTCGAGGTCGCGCGAGAAGAGCAGCACCAGCGGCCCGCCCGGCCCCGGTGCGCTCGCGGTGGTGATGCCGCCCGCCTCCCCGGGGCGGGCCGGGTCGTGGAAGCCGGCGTAGCCCGGCCCGTACTCGGTGAAGCGCCACCCGAGGCGCGCTCGTAGAAGGTGCGCGTCGCGGCGAGGTCCGTGGCGCCGAGCTCGACGAAGTCGAGGGCGTGGTGGGTGTGGTCCGTCGGGTCTCCTGGCGTCGGTGGTGCGCGGGACCGCACCGGCGACCAGCATGACCCCGACCACCGACACCGGTACCGGTGGACGCCGCGCCCGTGGCGGCCGGCGGAGCCGTTAGCCTCGGCACCGAGATGACCCCCGACCGCGCGCCGGCCAAGCCGGAGACCCTGCTGATCACGCTCACCGGCAAGGACCGGCCCGGCGTCACCTCCTCGATCTTCGACACGCTCGCGCGCGCCGGCGTCGAGGTGCTCGACGTCGAGCAGATCCTGCTGCGCCGCCGACTGATCCTGGGCGTGCTCGTCACGGTGCCGCGCGACTGGCAGCGGCTGCAGTCGGCGGTCGAGGAGACCGCGGCGGCGCTCGAGATGACCGTCGAGATCGAACGCGGGTCCGGCGACAACCGCACCCGCGGCCTCGGCCGCTCGCACGTGACCGTCATCGGGACACCGCTCAAGGCCACCGCGATGGCCGCCATCGCCGGCCGGATCGCCGACTGCGGCGGCAACATCGACCGCATCGAGCGGATGGCGCGCTACCCCGTGACCGCGATCGACCTGCACGTCTCCGGCGTCGAGCCCGAGGTGCTGCGCGCACGGCTGGCCCGCGAGGCCGCCCAGCAGCGGCTCGACGTCGCCGTGCAGCCCGCCACGCTGCTGCGCCGCGGCATGCGGCTGATCGTGCTCGACGTCGACTCCACGCTCATCCAGGGCGAGGTGATCGAGATGCTCGCCGCGCACGCCGGCCACGAGGCCGAGGTGGCCGAGGTGACGGAGCGGGCGATGCAGGGCGAGCTGGACTTCGAGGAGTCGCTGCGCGCCCGGGTGGCGCTGCTCGAGGGGCTCCCGGTCGAGGTGCTCGACGACGTCTACGGGCAGATCGTCGTCAACCCCGGCGCGCGGACGCTCGTGCGCACCCTGCGCCGCCTGGGTTACCGGTTCGCCATCGTCTCGGGTGGGTTCAGCCAGATCACCGACCGTCTCGCCGCCGACCTCGGCATCCACTTCGCCCGCGCCAACGAGCTCGAGATCGACGCCGGCCGCCTGACGGGGCGGATCGTGGGCCGGGTGGTCGACCGGGCCGCCAAGGCCGAGGCGCTGCGCGAGTTCGCGGCCGAGGTCGGGGTCGGCGTCGCCTCCACGATCGCCATCGGCGACGGCGCCAACGACCTCGACATGCTCAACGCGGCCGGGCTCGGCATCGCCTACAACGCCCGCCCCGTGGTGCAGGAGGCGGCCGACACCTCCGTCAACGTCCCCTACCTCGACACGATCCTCTACCTGCTCGGCATCTCCCGCGAGGAGATCGAGGCCGCCGACGCCGAGGCCGGCATCGTGACGCCGTCACCGCCGGTCTGAGCGGCGCTGCCCGGAACCGGGCTGCCCGGCACCAGGATCAGCCGCGCCCCACGTGCGAGGCGGTGAGCGAGGCGGTGCCGGGGGCGAGGTCGGCCCACGAGCCGTCGTAGGCGAACACCACGAGCGCGCTGGTGGGGAAGCCCTGGGCGGCGACGGCAGACGCGTCGGCGTCACCCGTGCCGTCGTCGAGCAGCAGGGCCAGCGAGCCCATCGTCGGGTTGTGCCCGATCACCACCAGGGTCCGCACCTCGTCGTCGACCAGGCGCACCAGGTCGACGGCGGCCTCGGGGCCGGCGGCGTAGAGACCCGGCTCGAGCGTGGGCGCGAGGTCCCAGCCGGCGCCGCGGGCCACGGCGGCGTAGGTCTCCTCCGTGCGCCGCGCCGCGGAGACCAGGGCGGCGTCGGGGTGCACACCCTGCTCGGCCAGCCAGCGACCGGCGGCCTCTGCGTCCACGTGGCCCCGCTCGGCCAGCGGCCGCTCGGCGTCGGTGGGCGCTGCCTGCTCCGCCTTCGCGTGCCGCATGACGACGAGCGTCCGCTCGGTCGGGCTCGGGGGCGGGGTGGTCTCGGGCACCGGGCCAGTCTAGGAGCCCGGCACACCCCTAGGGTGTGCCCCATGCCCCACGGACCCCTGATGATCATCGGCGGAGCGGAGGACAAGCTGCGCAAGCGGACCATCCTCAAGGAGTTCGTGGCCGCGGCCGGCGGCCCGCAGTCCCGGATCGCCGTGGTGCCCACCGCGTCCTCCCTCGGCCCGGAGGTCTCGGGGGTCTACGACGCGCTGTTCCGTCGCGAGGGAGCCACCGAGGTGGTCGCGGTGCGGCCCGAGAGCCGCGAGGAGGCGCACGACCCCGAGCGCGTCGCCCAGATCGAGGCCGCCACCGGCGTCTTCATGACCGGCGGCAACCAGCTCAAGCTCTCCTCCATCGTGTGCGGCACCCCGGTCGGGGACGCCATCGTGGCCGCGCACGAGCGCGGCGCCGTCGTGGGCGGCACCTCCGCGGGCGCCAGCATCCAGTCCAGCCACATGCTGGCCTTCGGTGGTCCGGGCTCGACCCCCAAGCAGCGGATGACCCAGATGGCGGCCGGCCTCGGGCTCGTCGACGCCGCCGTCATCGACCAGCACTTCGACCAGCGCAACCGCTACGGGCGACTGCTGATGATCGTGGCGCAGTCGCCCCAGCTGCTGGGCATCGGCGTCGACGAGGACACCGCCGCGATCGTCGAGCGCGACGACGAGGGCCACCAGGTGCTGCGCGTCATCGGCCGGGGCGCGGTGACCGTGCTGGACCCGGCCAGGATCACCACCAACGCCTTCGAGGCCAAGCGCTCCGCCCCCATCCTGGCCAGCGGGGTGGTGCTGCACATGCTGCCCGAGGGCTCGTGCTTCGACCTGACCACCCGCACCCTGGTGCCCCCCGAGGCGCAGGTGAGCGAGGAGGACGCGGCCGAGCTGAGCGAGGCCGGCCGCGACCTGCGCGCGATGGCGCGCGACATCGCCGCCGCCGACGCCTCCCCCGGGGCGCTGCGCCGTCGCCTGGCCCGACGCATCCGTTCCCGCGGCGACGATCCCGCCCCTACCCCTGACGACGACCCGGCCGGCACCGCGCCCGAGCAGGAAGGACCCACCCGATGAGCGAGCGCCCCACCCCGGACCTGCAGATCCTCGAGACGCGGGTCTACCGCGGCGGCAACGTCTGGTCCTACGACAAGGCCATCCACCTCGTGGTCGACCTCGGCCGGCTCGAGGAGTTCCCCACCAACACCCTGCCCGGCTTCACCGACCTGCTGCTGGAGATGCTGCCCGGGCTGCGCGAGCACTCCTGCTCGCGCGGCAAGCGCGGCGGCTTCGCCGAGCGGCTCGTCGAGGGCACCTGGCTCGGCCACGTCGCCGAGCACTGCGCGCTGGCGCTGCAGCAGGTCGTGGGTCACGACATCCGCCGCGGCAAGACCCGTGGCGTCAAGGGCCAGAAGGGCCACTACAACGTCATCTTCGGCTACGCCGACGAGCACGTCGGCCTGGCCGCCGGCCGGCTGGCCGTCCAGCTGGTCAACCACCTCGTCGAGGCCGACCCCGGCTTCGACTGGGAGACCGAGCTCGAGGACTTCATCCGCCGCGCCCAGCGCACCGCGTTCGGTCCCTCCACGCAGGCGATCCTCGACGAGGCCGTCAGCCGCGACATCCCGTGGATCCGGCTCAACCAGCACTCGCTGGTGCAGCTGGGCCAGGGCGTCCACGCCCAGCGGATCCGCGCCACCATGACCTCCGAGACGAGCGCGATCGCCGTCGACGTCGCCTCCGACAAGGACCTCACCACCCGCCTGCTCGGCGCCGCCGGCCTCCCCGTGCCCAAGCAGGAGGTCGTGCGCACCGAGGACGGCGCCGTGCGCGCCGGCGAGCGGATCGGCTACCCCGTCGTCGTCAAGCCGCTCGACGGCAACCACGGCCGCGGCGTCTGCCTGGACCTGATGAGCCCCGACGACGTGCGCGAGGCGTTCGCGATCGCTCGCGAGCAGTCCCGGCGCGGCTACATCGTGGTCGAGAGCCAGATCACCGGCAAGGACTACCGCTGCCTGATCATCGACGGCCGGATGGCGGCGATCGCCGAGCGCGTACCGGCCTCGGTCACCGGCGACGGCACCTCGAGCGTGCGCGACCTGGTCGACCTCGCCAACGCCGACCCGCGCCGCGGTGTGGGTCACGAGAAGGTGCTGACCCGGATCAAGCTCGACGACGCCGCCGAGGCGCTCGTCCGCAACCAGGGACTCGACGGCATCGACGACGTCCCGGCGGAGGGCGCCACCGTCAAGCTCGCGCTCACCGGCAACATGTCCACCGGCGGCATCTCGATCGACCGCACCTTCGAGGCGCACCCCGAGAACATCGAGATCGCCGAGGAGGCCGCCCGCATGGTGGGCCTCGACATCGCCGGCATCGACTTCATCTGCCCCGACATCACCGAGCCCGTCCGCGAGACCGGTGGCGCGATCTGCGAGGTCAACGCGGCCCCCGGCTTCCGGATGCACACCCACCCGACGATCGGCGAGCCGCAGTTCATCGCCAAGCCGGTGGTCGACATGCTCTTCCCGCCGGGCGCGACGTCGCGGATCCCGATCGTGGCCGTCACCGGCACCAACGGCAAGACCACGACCTCGCGAATGATCAGCCACGTCTTCAAGGGCATGGGCCGCAAGGTGGGCATGACCTCCACCGACGGCGTCGTCATCGACGAGCGGCTGCTGATCCGCTCCGACGCCTCCGGGCCGCGCTCGGCGCGGATGGTGCTGCAGAACCCCCGCGTGGACTTCGCCGTCTTCGAGGTCGCGCGCGGCGGGATCCTGCGCGAGGGCCTGGGCTACGAGCGCAACGACGTCGCCGTGGTGCTCAACGTGCAGCCCGACCACCTCGGCCTGCGCGGCATCGACACCGTGGAGCAGCTCGCCGACGTCAAGGCCGTCCTCGTGGAGGCGGTGCCGCGCGACGGCCACGCCGTGCTCAACGCCGACGACCCGCTGGTGCGCGAGATGCGGCGCCGCTGCTCGGGCCAGGTGGTGTGGTTCTCGATGGAGGAGCCCGGCTCCGAGACCCGCGACATGATCGAGGCGCACTGCCGCCGCGGCGGCAAGGCGCTGGTGCTCAACCCCAGCGAGCGCGGCGAGATGATCGTCGTCAAGCACGGCCCGCGCGAGATGCAGCTGGCCTGGACCCACCTCCTGCCCGCCACCTTCGGTGGCCGGGCGCGGATGAACGTCCAGAACGCGCTCGCCGCCGCGGCCGCCGCCTTCGCCGCCGGTGCCCCGCTGCACGACATCCGGCAGGGCCTGCGCACCTTCTCGACCAGCTACTACCTCTCCCCCGGCCGCCTCAACGAGGTGGAGGTCAACGGCGTCAACGTCATCGTCGACTACTGCCACAACGCGCCCGGCATGAAGATGCTCGGCGACTTCGTGGACCGGGTCGGCGAGTCCCTGGAGTCCTCCCACGAGCTGGCGCGCCCCTCGCGGATCGGCGTCATCGCCACCGCCGGCGACCGGCGCGACGAGGACATGCGCGAGCTCGGCGAGATCGCCGCGCAGCACTTCGACGTCGTCATCGTGCGCGAGGACGCCGCACTGCGTGGCCGTGCCCGCGGCGAGGTGGCCGAGCTGGTGCACGAGGGCGTGCGCCGCGCCATCGACGCCGGCGCGCGCTGCAAGCAGGTGGAGCAGGTGCACGAGGAGATCGACGCCGTGCGGCACGCCATGTCGCGGGCCAACCGCGGCGACCTCGTGGTGATCTGCGTCGACAAGCACGCCGCGGTGATGACCGAGCTCGAGACCTGGTCCTCCCAGGCGCAGGCCGGCTCCGGCGTCAACCCCGACTCCCCCGCCGCCGACCCGGACTACGTGGCGCCCGCCGAGTGAACCCAGGCGGGCCCGGGGTGCGCCCCGCGGCCCGCACCCGGGCCCCGGGGACTCACACAGGCGCGGACGGCGTGCTCGCGGCGCGCACCTTGGCCGCCAGCACCGCGGGGGTGTCGGGCGTGCCGCCGTTCTCGGCGATCCAGTCGTAGACCTCCTGCCGCTCGGCGTGGCACATCAGCCCGACCACGTCGCCGGGCAGTGCCTGCCCGACGAGCGCGGACAGGCTGGCCAGCTCCGTGGGGTAGGAGGGGATGCCGGTCAGCCCGACCCGCGCCGCACCCGCCGAGAGCAGGGCGTCGAGCTCCTCGGTGGTGCGCCCGCGCAGGTACTTCTCCTTGTGCCCGATCGCGACGACGTCGGCGTCGCGCGCGGCGATCTCGGCCAGCTTCTCGATCAGCTCGTCGGTGCGGTCGCCGACGACACCGAGCCCCAGGAGCAGCCGGCCGCCCTCGGCACGCACGCCGTTCATGATCTCGACCATCGCCTCGAGGCCGGCCTCGTTGTGGGCGAGGTCCATGACCACCGACACCTCGCCGCCCGGCCCCGGCATCGTGAAGAAGTTCATCCGGCCGGGGTTGTGCGCGGCGTCCGGCAGGAACGAGGTGAGTCCCTCGACGACCTTCTCCCGCTCGATCCCGATCGCGAGCGCCGCCGAGGCGGCGGCCAGGGTGTTCTCCACGTTGAACCGCGAGAGGCCGGCGAGCGTCATCGGCACCTCCACCAGCTCCACCAGCGGGTCCGGGTCGGCGTCGGCGGTCAGCACGCAGATCCACCCGTCGATCACGGTGGTGGCGCGCCCGCCGTCGCTGAGCGTGTCGCGGACGCCGGGCGAGTCGACGTCACGGCTGAAGACCCACGGCTGCGCCTTGACGACGCTGCGCATCGCGTACACCCGCGGGTCGTCGGCGTTGAGCACGGCCCAGCCGCTGCGCCGGGTGATCCGCGGGACGACCGCCTTGACCTCGGCGAGCTGGTCGACGGTGTCGATGCCCTGCAGCCCGAGGTGGTCGGCGGTCACGTTGGTGACCACCGAGACGTCGTTGCGCGTGAGGCCGATACCCTTGAGCAGGATGCCGCCACGGGCGGTCTCGGTGACGGCGAGCTCAACCTCGGGGTGCGCCAGCACCCGCCCGGCCCCGCTGGGGCCGGAGTAGTCACCGGAGTCCACCATCTCGCCGTCGATGTACACGCCGTCGGTGTTCGACCAGCCCACCACGCGCCCCGCGACCCGGCCGATGTGGGCGACCATGCGCGAGGTGGTGGTCTTGCCGTTGGTGCCCGTGACGGCGACGACCGGCACCGCCGGCGTGATCGTGCGCGGCCGCTCGCCCGGCTCGCTGGCGGCCACCAGCTCCGCCGCCTGGCTCACCGCCTCCTCGATCTCGGCGGCGCCCGCGCGGCCCTCCTGGACGGCGTCGAGCGCCTGCGCCACGGCCTCACCCATCGCGGTGGCCCGGGTGCGGTGCTTCCAGGGGTAGGCGACGACGATCAGGTGCGGGTCGGCGGTGCTGCGCACCCGGACTGCGAGCCGCGCGGTGCCGGCCTCCTGTGCGACGGCCCGCACGAGCCGACCTACGGCGCGCAGCGCGAACCGCTGGCGGAAGCCGGTCTCCGGAGCCCCGGGCCGCGCGTTCTCCAGCCCGATGCGCCGCGCCAGGCGCCCGGCGCGCTCCTCGGAGACGGCGGCCAACCCGCTGAGGTCCAGCGTCAGCTTGATGGCGGCGCGGGGGAAGTAGAGGTTGGGGCCCTCCAGGACCCGGAGCTCGACGAGGGAGGTCATCGGGCGACCGTAGCGAACCGGCGGGGCACGACCCAGCCGGGCCGTGGCGGGGTCAGGCGCCCATCGCGTGGAAGCCGCCGTCGACGTGCACGATCTCGCCGGAGGTGGCCGGGAAGAGGTCGGAGAGGAGGGCGCAGACGGCCTTCGCGGTCGGCACGTGGTCGGTGTTGTCCCAGCCGAGCGGCGCCCGGCTGCTCCACAGGTCCTCGAGGTCGGAGAAGCCAGGGATGGCCTTGGCCGCCAGGGTCTTGAGCGGCCCGGCGGAGACCAGGTTGACGCGGATGCCCTCGGGGCCCAGGTCGCGGGCCAGGTAGCGCGAGGTCGACTCCAGGCCGGCCTTGGCCACGCCCATCCAGTCGTAGGCCGGCCAGGCGACGGTGGCGTCGAAGGTCAGGCCGACGACGGAGCCGCCGGCGCCCATCAGCGGCTTGCAGGCCATCGCCAGCGACTTCAGCGAGTAGGCCGAGACCTGCACCGCCTGCGCGACGTCCTCCCAGGGACCCTCGAGGAAGCGGCCACCGAGCAGGGTCTCGGGGTTGCCGTAGGCGATGGAGTGGACGACGCCGTCGAGGTGGTCGGTGTGCTCGCGGACCTGGTCGGCCAGGCCCGCCAGGTGGTCGGCGTCGGTGACGTCGAGCTCGAGCACGGGCGGCTCGGTGGGCAGCCGCTTGGCGATGCGACGGGTGATGCCCAGCGCGCGACCGAAGTTGGAGATGAGCACGGTGGCGCCCTGCTCCTGGGCCACCTTGGCCGTCGCGAAGCCGATGGAGGAGTCCATGGTCACGCCTGCGACCAGGATGGTCTTGCCCTCGAGGATGCCTGACATGGGATGTGCCTCTCGTTCGGTGCGTGCGTGCGGTGCGTGCGGTGCGTGCGGGATCTGGGGCGGGGCGGGTCAGTGACCCATGCCGAGGCCGCCGTCGACCGGGATCACGGCACCGGTCACGTAGGCGGCACCCTCGCCGGCCAGCCAGGTGACGGCGGAGGCCACCTCGACGGGGTCGGCGTAGCGACCCAGCGGCACCTGCGTCTTGATGCTGGCGCGCTGCTCGTCGCTCAGCACCGCGGTCATGTCGGTGTCGACGAAGCCGGGCGCCACGACGTTGGCGGTGATGCCGCGGGAGCCGAGCTCGCGGGCCAGCGAGCGCGCCATGCCGACCAGGCCAGCCTTGGAGGCGGCGTAGTTGACCTGCCCGGGCGAGCCGAGCAGGCCGACGACCGAGGAGATGAAGACGATGCGGCCCCGGCGCAGGCGCAGCATGCCCTTGCTGGCGCGCTTGGCGAGCCGGAAGGAGCCGGTCAGGTTGGTGTCGATGACCGAGGACCAGTCCTCCTCGCTCATCCGCAGCACCAGGGTGTCGGCGGTGATGCCCGCGTTCGCCACCAGCACCTCGACCGGGCCGTGGGCGGCCTCCACCTCGGCGAAGGCCGCGTCGACGGCAGCGGGGTCGGTGATGTCGCAGCGGACGTCGAGCGCGCCGTCGGGCGCCCCGCCGCTGCGGGTCGTGACGGCGACCTTGTCACCCTGGGCGAGGAAGGCCTCGGCGATGGCGCGGCCGATCCCGCGGTTGCCGCCGGTGACCAGCACCGACCGGGGCTCCGGGGCCTGCGTCGTGGTGCCGGCGGCAGCGTCGTCACGGGCGTCGTCGGTGGGGTTCTGGCTCACGCTCGACGACGCTAGTGATTACTCCGGGGTACTCCGAACCGGGCACCCCGGGGCGCGGTCAGTCGTCCTCGAGGCGGAAGCCCAGCTTCATGCCCACCTGGAAGTGCTGGACGCCGCCGTCCTTGACCTGGCCGCGCACCTGGGTGACCTCGAACCAGTCGAGGTGGCGCAGCGTGCGGGCCGCCCGCTCGACGCCGTTGCGGATGGCGGCGTCGATGCCGTCGGGCGAGGTGCCGACGATCTCGGTGATGCGGTAGGTGCGGTCGGACATGGAGGCCTCCGGGCTGCTGGGTGCGACGAACGGGCTGGGAGCGGATCTGTGGACGTATCTGCGCCGGGAGCGGGTGTGATGCATCCGGCTGGGTCGGCTGATGGTAGCGACGTAGGCTCGGGAGCATGGCCAGGGCACGCAACGACGACGACGCCGTCCGCATCACCACCGCCTCCGCCAGCCGTCACGAGGACATCCGACGGCGGCAGCGGCGCTACCTGGCGTCGATGAGCCTGCGCACCATCTGCTTCGTGGGCGCGGTCATCGTCGGCGAGGGTCTGGCCATGTGGCTGCTGATCTTCGGCGCCATCTTCCTGCCCTACGTGGCCGTCGTGATGGCCAACGCGGTCACCACGCGCAACGACGCCTTCGACCTGCGCGCGCCGACCGTCGCCCGCCCCCAGCTCGAGGGCGGCACGGGTCGCCAGTCCATACCCCCGGGGTCATAGCGTCCCACCGCACGCCATCTGTCAGACTTGGGCGCGCGGTGCTCCACTCCCCCCGATCGGGGCCCGCGCGGTGCCGGGTGGAGCAATCCCGAGACCACCCGGCACCGCCTCGGTGCCCGCCCGCCCCAGGAGGACCCGTGCCGGAGCGCCACGACGGACCGGCGGCGGCCGACGACGCACCCGAGCGCCTCGTGTGCTCGGCCAAGGGCTGCACCGACGACGCCACGTGGCGCCTGCTCTGGAACAACCCCAAGCTGCACACGCCCGAGCGGCGCAAGGAGTGGCTGGCCTGCGACCAGCACCGGGCGTCGCTGGGCGACTTCCTCGGTGCGCGCAGCTTCCTGCGCGACGTCGTCGCCGTCTGACGACCCCCTCCCTGGACCGGGGGCGCTAGACGGCGGCGCGCAGCAGCCCGACGACGACGCCCAGCAGCGCACAGGCGCCCAGCGTGCGCAGCACCGACCAGCCGCGGCCGAACACCAGCCCGGCGCCGACCAGCGTGATGCCCAGCGCCACCCACTGGACCGAGCCGAGCACGGGCAGCTCCAGGTCGAGCGGACCGTCGGTCACCCGGACCCTCTCGGCGAACAGCGTGTGCAGCGCGAAGTAGACCGCCAGGCTCCCGATGACGCCCACGACCGCGGCGGTGATGCCGGTCAGGGCCGACGAGATCGCCCGGTTGCCGCGCAGTCGCTCCACGTAGGGGGCCCCGAGCAGGATGAACAGGAAGCACGGCACGAACGTGACCCAGGTGACCAGCAGCGAGGCCACCACGGCGGCCACCCAGGGGTCGAGCACGCCCGGCGCCCGGTAGGCGCCCAGGAAGGCCACGAACTGCACGACCATGACCAGCGGACCGGGTGTGGACTCCGCCAGCGCGAGACCACGCACCATCTCCCCCGGCGCCAGCCAGCCGTAGACGGCGACCGCCTGCTGCGCCACGAAGGCCAGCACCGCGTAGGCGCCACCGAAGGTCACCAGTGCCGTGCCGGCGAAGAAGAGGCCCTGGTCGACGTAGACCGACGAGCGGCCCAGGACGAGCGCCGCCAGCGCGACGGGAGCGCCCCAGAGCAGTAGCCCCACGCCCAGGGTGAGCGCAGCCCGCCTGCCCGAGGGCCGCTCGGCGTGCAGGGCGTCGTCGCTGATCAGCGGCGCAGGTCCGTCGTCGACGGGGGCCGCCTTCGGGGTCGTCAGGGTGGGGACGGCCCGTCCCAGCCACCAGCCCAGCGGCGCCACGAGCGCGATGACGACGGGGAACGGGACGCCGAAGAAGGTCAGCGCCACGAACGCCGCCACGGCCATGGCGACGAGCGCCGGGTGGGTGAGACCCCGGGAGGCGACCTTGACGACGGCCTGCAGGACGATGGCGATCACGGCCGGCGCGAGACCCAGGAACAGCGACTCGACCAGCGTGGTGTCGCCGAAGGCGACGTAGATGCCCGAGAGGGCCAGCAGGGCCACCACCCCGGGCAGGATGAACAGGATGCCGGCCACCAGCGCGCCCCGGACGCCGTTGAGCAGCCAGCCCACGTAGGTGGCCAGCTGCTGGGCCTCCGGCCCCGGCAGCAGGGTGCAGTAGGAGAGCGCGAAGAGGAAGCGCTGCTGCCCGATCCAGCGCTTCTCGTCGACCAGGGTCCGCTGCATCACCGCGATCTGCCCGGCGGGTCCGCCGAAGGTCTGCAGCGAGATCGCGAACCAGGTGCGCGCGGCCTGGCGCAGCGCGATGACGTCTCCAGGCCTCGCACCGTCGGGTGGCTCCGGGCGAGGATCGCTCACGCTGTCACCCCACGACGCTGCACGGCGTCAGCGTCGTGGCTGCCCTCGGGCAAAGTCAAGCGGACCGATGGTGTTACCGGTCAGGGGTCGCGCTCAGCCGCCGATGGCCGACATCGGGCGGTCGGGCTGCAGGAAGGTCGGGTCGTCGATGCCGTGGCCGGCCGCCTTGCCGTGCATGGCCACGACCCAGCGCTGGGCGATCTCCTCGTCGGAGGCCCCGCCGCGCAGCGCGGCGCGCAGGTCGGACTCGCTGCGCGCGAACAGGCAGTTGCGCACCTGGCCGTCGGCGGTGAGCCGGACCCGGTCGCAGTCGCCGCAGAAGGGGCGGGTGACCGAGGCGATGACGCCGACCGTGGCCGGGCCGCCGTCGACGGTGAACAGCTCGGCCGGCGCGCTCCCCCGCGGCTCGGACGCCGGGGTGAGCGCGAACTCGGCCTGCAGCCCCGTCAGGATCTCGTCGGCGGTGATCATGCCCTCGCGGCTCCACCCGTGCTGGGCGTCGAGCGGCATCTGCTCGATGAAGCGCAGCTCGTAGCCGCGCTCCACGCACCAGCGCAGCAGCTCGCACGCCTGGTCGTCGTTCTGGCCGCGCAGCAGCACGGCGTTGACCTTGACCGGCCCCAGCCCGGCCGCCTCGGCGGCCGCGAGGCCGGCGACGACGTCTTCGAGCCGGTCGCGCCGGGTGATCTCGTGGAACGTCTCGCGACGGACGCTGTCCAGGCTCACGTTCACGCGGGCCAGGCCCGCCTCGGCGAGCGCACCGGCCGTGCGGGCCAGGCCCAGTGCGTTGGTGGTGATCGACATCTCGACCTCGGGCGCAGCAGCGTGGACGCGTCCGACGATGTCGACCAGTCCGCGACGCACCAGCGGCTCGCCGCCGGTGAAGCGCACCTCTTGCACGCCGAGCCGCTCGGTGGCCACCAGCACCAGGCGCACGACCTCGTCGTCGGTGAGCACCTGCTCGGTGGGCATCCAGTCCAGGCCCTCCGGCGGCATGCAGTAGGAGCACCGCAGGTTGCAGCGGTCGGTCAGCGAGACACGGAGATCCGTGGCCACGCGGCCGTAACGGTCGGCGAGCGGGAGCACCTGCATACCTCCACCCTACGGTGTGCACCTACTCTGGAGGCGTGCGCTCGTTCGCCTTCCTGCTCAGCCGTCGCTGGCTGCTCTTCGCGCTCGCGGTGGTGCTCCTGGCCGCCGGGGCGTGGTGGCTGGGCCAGTGGCAGTTCGACCGCCTCGAGGACCGCCAGGCAAGCAACGCCGTGGTCCGCGCCAACGAGGCCAAGGCACCGGCGGCCGTCGACGAGGTGCTCGCCGTCGGGCGACCCGTCTCCAGCCAGGACGAGTGGCGGCTGGTGGAGGCCACCGGCACCTACGCCGTCGACGAGACGATCATCGTGCGCTACCGCACCCGCGAGGGCGCCTCCGGCGTCGACGTCGTGGTGCCGCTGGTCACCGAGCAGGGGCCCGCTCTGCTGGTCGACCGGGGGTGGCTGGCCACCGAGGCCCAGGGCACCACCACGCCCGACGACGTGCCGGCGCCGCCCTCGGGCGAGGTCACCGTGACCGGCTGGGTGCGCGCCGACGGCACGGGCGACAGCACCGCCGTCTCCGACCTCTCGACCCGCGCCGTCTCCAGCGTCACCATCGGCGATGCCCTCGACCGCGACGTCTACGGCGGCTTCGCCGACCTGCAGAGCGAGAGCCCCGAGCCGGCCGTCTCGCTGGAGCCGGTCGAGCTGCCCGAGCTCGACAACGGCCCGCACTTCTTCTACGGGCTGCAGTGGTGGTTCTTCGCGCTGCTCGCCCTCGTGGGCTTCGGCTACCTCGCCTACGACGAGCGCAAGCGCGGGCCGTCGGGCCAGCGACCCCGGCGCGAGCAGAAGCCACGCAGGCCGGCCAAGCCCCCCAAGCAGCCCAGTGCGCGCAAGGTGCGCGACGCCGCGCGCCGCGAGGCGGTGCGGGCGGAGATCGAGCGGCAGGAGCAGTCCTCGAGGCGCTAGGTCGTCCGGGCCCGTCGCGAGTCCCACGCGTCACCCCAGCCTCAGCTTTACCCGGTCGACCGGGTACCCCCCCCGCTTGTCGGCCTGAATATTGGCCGACAAGCAGCACAACGGGCCGACAAGTGAGGTCCGAACCCCTGTTCGACCCCTCGTCGTGTCAGGCCTGGCTGACCGGGACGACGTCGGGAGCGCCCTTGCGGGCAGCGTCGGCGGTCTCGTCGTCGGGCATCGTCTGGCTCTCCCGCTCGGCCTCGACCCGCTTGACGTAGTGCTCCACCTCGCGGTCGCGCTGGGTCTCGTCCCAGCCGAGCACGGGCGCGAGCAGGTCCGCCACGTGCGGTGCGGCGGCGACGCCGCGGTCGAAGGTCTCGATGGAGACGTGCGTGCGACGGGTGAGCACGTCGTCGAGGTGCCGCGCCCCCTCGTGCGAGGCGGCGTAGACGACCTCGGCACGCAGGTAGTCCTCGGCCCCCTCGAGCGGCTCGCCCAGCGAGGGGTCCTCGGTCACGAGGTCGAGGAGCTCGGTGACCAGCGTGCCGTAGCGCTCGAGCAGGTGCTCCACCCGCGCCACGTGCAGGCCGGAGTCCTGGGCCAGGGCACGGCGACGGTTCCACAGCGCCGCGTAGCCCTCGGCGCCCAGAAGGGGCACGTCCTCGGTGACGCACGGGCCGACCCGGCGGCCCAGCACGCCCTCCAGGCCGTGCACGGCCTCGTCGACGGCGTCGGCGGCCATCACGCGGTAGGTCGTGTACTTGCCGCCCGCGACCACGACGAGGCCGGGCACGACGTGGGCGACGGCGTGCTCGCGCGAGAGCTTGGAGGTGGCCTCGCTCTCGCCGGCGAGCAGCGGGCGCAGCCCGGCGTAGACACCCTCGACGTCGGCGTGGGTCAGCGGGGTCTCGAGCACGGTGTTGACGTGCTCGAGCACGTAGTCGATGTCGCTGGCGCTGGCGGCCGGGTGGTCCTTGGAGAGCTCCCAGTCGGTGTCGGTGGTGCCGATGATCCAGTGCCGCTTCCACGGGATCACGAACAGCACCGACTTCTCGGTGCGCAGGATCAGCCCGGAGTCGCCGCGGATCCGGTCGCGGGGCACCACGAGGTGGATGCCCTTGCTCGCCCGCACGCGGAACTGGCCGCGCTCGTGCGCCAGGCCCTGGGTCTCGTCGGTCCAGACGCCGGTCGCGTTGATCACCTGTGCCGCGCGGACCGCGAACTGCTCCCCGGTCTCGAGGTCGACGACCTCGGCGCCGGTGACGCGCTCGCCCTCCTTGAGCAGGCCCACGACACGGCAGCGACTGGCGATCGAGGCGCCGTAGGCGGCCGCGGTGCGCGCCAGGAACATCGTGTGCCGGGCGTCGTCGACCTGGGCGTCGTAGTACTGCAGCGCCCCCACGAGCGCGTCCTTGCGGAGCGAGGGGAAGATCCGCCGGGCGCCGCGGCGGGTGAGGTGGCGGTGCAGCGGCATGCCCGACCCGTGCCCGCTGGCGCGCGAGAGCGTGTCGTAGAGCGCGACGCCGGAGCCTGCGTAGAGCCGCTCCCACCCGCGGTGCTTCAAGGGGTAGAGGAACGGCACCGGCCGCACCAGGTGGGGGCAGAGCCGCTGCATCAGCAGCCCGCGCTCCTTGAGCGCCTCGGCGACCAGCCGGAAGTCGAGCATCTCGAGGTAGCGCAGCCCCCCGTGCACGAGCTTGGAGGAGCGGCTCGAGGTGCCCGAGGCGAAGTCGCGCGCCTCCACCAACCCCACCGAGAGGCCTCGGGTCGCGGCGTCGAGCGCCGCTCCGGTGCCCACGACTCCCCCGCCCACGACCAGGACGTCGAGGCGTTCCTCGCGCATCCGGCCGATGGCCTGGGTGCGGGTGGCGGGCGAGAGAGGTACGGGGGTCATCGGGGGTCCTCCCGGTGGGTGGTGGGGCGGTGGCGGGTGTGCCGGGTGCGTGCCGGGTGTGGCAGGTGCCGTGCGGGTGCGTCCGGATCAGTCGACGTCGACCCAGTCGAGCGTGCGCTCGACGGCCTTCTTCCACTGCCCGAAGCCCTCGCTGCGCTGCTCCTCGGACCAGGTCGGCTCCCAGCGCTTGTCCTCGTTCCAGTTGCGCCGCAGCTCGTCGGTGTCCTTCCAGAAGCCTACGGCCAGGCCCGCGGCGTAGGCCGCGCCGAGCGCCGTGGTCTCCGCCACCACCGGCCGGCTCACCGGCACGCCGAGCACGTCGGCCTGGATCTGCATGCACAGCTCGTTGGCGGTCACGCCGCCGTCGACCTTGAGCACCTCCAGCTTCACGCCGGAGTCCTTCTCCATCGCCTCGGTCACGTCGCGGCTCTGGTAGCAGATCGCCTCCAGGGTGGCGCGTGCCAGGTGGGCGTTGGTGTTGAAGCGCGAGAGGCCGACGATGGCGCCGCGCGCGTCGCTGCGCCAGTAGGGGGCGAAGAGCCCCGAGAACGCGGGCACGAAGTAGACGCCGCCGTTGTCCTCCACCTGCCGCGCCAGGCTCTCGGACTGCGAGGCTCCGCTGATGATGCCGAGCTGGTCGCGCAGCCACTGCACCGCCGAGCCCGTGACGGCGATGGAGCCCTCGAGCGCGTAGACGCAGTCGGCGTCGCCGAACTTGTAGGCCGGCGTGGTGAGCAGGCCCGCCTTGGACCTGACGATCTCGGTCCCGGTGTTGATGAGCATGAAGTTGCCGGTGCCGTAGGTGTTCTTGGCCTCTCCGGGGGCGAAGCAGACCTGACCCACCGTAGCGGCCTGCTGGTCGCCGAGGATGCCGGTGAGCGCCACCTCCCCGCCGGCGGGACCGTTGGCGCGGGTGTGCCCGTAGGTCTCGGAGGAGGAGCGGATCTCGGGCAGCATCTGCCGCGGGATGTCGAAGAAGGAGAGCAGCTCGTCGTCCCACGCGAGGGTCTCGAGGTCCATCAGCATGGTGCGGCTGGCGTTGGTGACGTCGGTGAGGTGGAGCCCGCCGTCGGTGCCGCCGGTCAGGTGCCACATCAGCCAGGTGTCGGTGTTGCCGAAGATCGCGTCGCCGCGCTCGGCCGCCTCGCGCACGCCGTCGACGTTCTCGAGGATCCACTGGATCTTGCCGCCGGAGAAGTACGGGGCGGGCGGCAGGCCGGCCCGCTGGCGGATCGTGTCGCCCTTGCCGTCACGCTCGAGCTTGGAGGCGATCCGGTCGGTGCGGGTGTCCTGCCACACGATGGCGTTGTAGTAGGGGCGCCCGGTGTTGCGGTCCCACACCACGGTCGTCTCGCGCTGGTTGGTGATGCCGATCGCGGCGAGGTCCGAGGGCTGCAGCCGTGCCTTGCCGAGGGCGGTCTGGATGACGGCGGAGGTGCGCTCCCAGATCTCGACGGGGTTGTGCTCCACCCACCCCGCCTGCGGCAGCACCTGCTCGTGCTCGAGCTGGTGCTTGGCGACCTCCGAGCCGCTGTGGTCGAAGATCATGAAGCGGGTGCTGGTGGTGCCCTGGTCGATGGCACCGACGAAGTCGGCCATGGTCACTCCTGGTGGTCGGTGGTGTGGTCGGTGATGTGGTCGGGACGTGCGGGTGGTCGGGGATCCGTGGTGCGGCCAGGTGGGCCGCTAGTCAGCCGGCGGGGGTCTGGACCCCCTTCTCGGCGGCGGTCTCGGGCTCGGCGGGGCCCAGGTGGCGCTCGATGAGGTGCACGAAGGCGAAGCCACCGATGAGGGCGCCCACGAGCGGGCCGACGATCGGCACCCAGAAGTACAGGGATCCGTCGTTGGCCGACTGCCAGATGTCGCTGCCGTAGCCGGTCAGCCAGCCGGCCAGGCGCGGACCGAGGTCGCGCGCGGGGTTGATGGCGTAGCCGGCGTTGGCGCCCCAGGCCATCCCGATGCCGACGACGACCATGCCCACGAACCAGGGCGTCAGGTTGGCCAGCGGGGGGTTGTTGTGGGCCGTGGTGAGGGCGAGGACGAGGAAGACCAGGACGGCGGTGCCGAGCACCTGGTCGCCCAGCGCGGTGAAGGTCGAGACAGGGTCGCCGGCCATGTCGACACCGGGTGAGGTGACGAAGATGCCCATCGAGGCCTTGCCCACCTCGGGGTCGAAGCCGCTGATGAAGTCGGCGTAGAGCAGTCGCACGAGCAGCGCCGCGACGAAGGCTCCGGCCAGCTGGGCGAGCGCGTACGGCCCGACCTTGCGCCAGGGGAAGCCGCGGAAGACGGCGAGCGCCACCGTGACGGCGGGGTTGAGGTGTGCGCCGGTGATCTTGCCGGCCGTGTAGATGCCGAGCACCACGCCCAGGCCCCAGGCCCAGCTGATGGAGTCGACGTCCCCGCGGCCGGCGGCCACGACGGAGGCCACGACGCCGCAGCCGAAGAGGATCAGGATCAGGGTGCCCGCGAACTCCGCGCACAGCTCGCCCCACAGCGTGGGCTCGTGCGCGGCCGGCTCGCGGGCCGTGGTGGTGCTCTCGACGGTGTGGTCGGCCATGCGGTGACTCCTCCCGAGGTCGCGCGCCGCCCCGTTGCGGCGCGCGAGACGTGACGCTAGGCACGTGTGTGACGTGGGTCAACGAGCACCGTTCGACAATGGCGAACGGCAGTGCGACGCTGGTCCGGTGCCCGGTCGGATCCAGAGTCTCGAGCGCGGCGCGGCGGTGCTCTCGCTCCTGGGCGGCGCCTCGCCCGACCTCTCCCTGGCCGAGGTCGCCGACGCCCTCGGGCTCCCCCGCCCGACCACGCACGGCCTGCTCGCCACCCTCGTGCACGTGGGCTTCGTGCAGCAGGACGGGCGCAGTCGCCGCTACCGGCTCGGCGCCGGGCTGACCTCCCTGCAGCAGCACGGCGTCGACCGTCACGACCTGCGCTCCACGGCCACGAGCTGGTGCGACTCGCTGGCCGCGCGCACCCGGGCCGAGGTGCTGGTGTGCGTGCGCACCGGTGACGCCGCCGAGGTCGTGCACCACGTCTTCCGCCCCGACGGGAGCGAGCAGCGCCTGCGCGTCGGCGAGCTGCTGCCGCTGCACGCCACCGGCGTGGGCCGGGCGCTGCTGGCCGCCTCGACGACGGGGCACCGTGCGCTCACCGGGCCGCTCACCGCCTACACCGCGCGCACCCCCACCGCGAGCACGCGGTTGGCCGGGCTGCTCGACCGGGCCCGCGCCGCCGGCTTCGCGGCCGCCCCGGGCGAGCACGTCCCCGAGGTCGGCGACGTCGGCGCCGCGCTGCGCGGCGTCGGCGGTCTCCCGGTGGGTGCGGTCGCCTGCGCCGGGCACGTGGACACGCTCTTCGGGCCCGACGGCGTCGCCCGCCCCGAGGTGGCGCAGGCGGTGACGGCGACCGCCGCCGCGATCAGCCGCGCCCTGGTGACACCCCGGTGAGCGTCGGATGACCGGGACGCCGGGGCGCTCGGTGGTGGCCGCCATCGACCAGGGCACCACCTCGACGCGCTGCCTGCTCTTCGACCACGACGGCCAGATGGTCTCGCTCACCCAGCGCGAGCACCGCCAGCACTACCCCCGGCCGGGGTGGGTGGAGCACGACGCCGAGGAGATCTGGCGAGTCGTGGAGCGGATCGTCCCCGAGGCGGTGCGCCAGGCTGGTCTCGAGCCGGCGCAGGTGGCCGGGCTGGGCATCGCCAACCAGCGCGAGACCACCGTGGTGTGGGACCCGGCCACCGGTCGGGTGCTGGCCCCGGCGATCACGTGGCAGGACACCCGCGCGGACGAGCTGGTGGCCGGGTTGGTGGCCGACGGGCACGCCGAGGAGTTCCGGCGTCGCTCCGGACTCACCCCCGCCGGCTACTTCGCCGGCCCGCGGCTGCGCTGGCTGCTGGACCACGTGCCGGGCCTGCGGGAACGCGCCGGTCAGGGCCGGGCGCTGTTCGGCACCATGGAGTCCTGGCTGATCTGGCAGCTCACCGGCGGACCCGAGGGCGGGCGCCACGTCACCGACGTCACCAACGCCAGCCGCACGATGATGATGGACCTGCGCACCCACACCTGGGACCCGGTCCTGCTGGACCTGCTGGAGGTGCCGCCGGCGGTGCTGCCCGAGATCGTGCCGACCACCGGGCCCTTCGGGGCGTGCCGCACGGTGCTGCCCGGCGTGGCGATCGGCGGCGCCATCGGCGACCAGCAGGCGGCTCTGGTGGGCCAGACCTGCTTCGCGCCGGGCGAGGCCAAGTGCACCTACGGCACCGGGGCCTTCGTGCTCCTCAACACCGGCGAGCGCATCGTCGACTCCCACCACGGCCTGATCCCCACCGTCGCCTACCACCTGCGCGACCAGCAGCCGGTGTACGCGCTGGAGGGCTCGATCGCGGTGACCGGCTCGCTCGTGCAGTGGTTCCGCGACGCGCTGGAGATGATCCCCACCGCCCCGCAGATCGAGACCCTGGCCCGCACGGTGGAGGACAACGGCGGCTGCTACATCGTGCCGGCGTTCTCCGGCCTCTACGCGCCGCGCTGGCGCGCCGACGCCCGCGGCATCGTCGTCGGGCTCACCTCCTACGTGCGCCGCGGCCACCTGGCCCGTGCGGTGCTGGAGGCCACCGGCTGGCAGACCTGGGAGGTGGTGCGCGCCATGGACGCCGACTCCGGCATCCCGCTGGCCGCGCTGAAGGTCGACGGCGGCATGACCGCCAACCACCTGCTGATGCAGTTCGTCGCCGACGTGCTCGACGTGCCGGTGGAGCGTCCGCTGGTCTCCGAGACGGTCTCGCTCGGCGCCGCCTACGCCGCCGGCCTCGGGATCGGCTTCTGGGCCGACCTGGAGGGCCTGCGCCGCAACTGGCACCGGGCGGCGCGCTGGACCCCGACCATCGACCCCGAGCACCGTGCCCGGGAGGCGGCCAACTGGTCCGACGCCGTCAACCGTGCCCTGGGGTGGAGCCCGCGCTGACGGCGCGGATCAGCCGGCCGTCGGCGTGAGCGGGTCGGAGGCGAACTGCGTGCGGTACAGCTCGGCGTAGAGCCCGTCGCGCGAGAGCAGCTGCTCGTGCGTGCCGGACTCCACGATGCTGCCCTGGTCGAGCACCAGGATCTGGTCGGCGTGGCGCACCGTGCTCAGCCGGTGCGCGATCACCAGCGAGGTGCGGCCCTCGAGCGCCGCGTCGAGGGCGCGCTGGACCGCGGCCTCCGAGCCGCTGTCGAGGTGCGCGGTGGCCTCGTCGAGCACCACGATCGACGGCGCCTTGAGCAGCAGCCTGGCGATCGCCAGCCGCTGCCGCTCCCCGCCGGAGAGCCGGTAGCCGCGGTCGCCGACGACCGTGTCGAGCCGGTCGGGCAGGCTGCGCACCAGGTCGGCCACCTGGGCCGCCTCGAGCGCGTGCCAGATCTCCTGCTCCTGGGCCTCGGGCCGGGCGTAGAGCAGGTTGGCGCCGATGGTGTCGTGGAACATGTGGGCGTCCTGGGTCACGTACCCGACGGCGTCCTCGAGCGACTGCAGCGTCACCTCGCGCACGTCGTGGCCGCCCACACGCACCGCGCCCTGCTGCACGTCGTAGAGCCGCGCCACCAGGTTGGTCACGGTGGTCTTGCCCGCGCCGGAGGGGCCCACCAGGGCCACCATCTGCCCGGGCTCGGCGACGAAGCTGACGTCGCGCAGCACCGGCCCGGAGTCGGTGGAGTCCCCGCGCGCCAGCACCTCGAGCGAGCCGATCGAGACGTCGTCGGCGCGCGGGTAGGCGAATCCGACGTGCTCGAACTCCAGCCGGCCCGCGTCGCGGGGCAGCCGGTGCGCGCCGTGGCGCTCCTGGACCAACGAGGGCAGGTCGAGCACCTCGAAGACCCGCTCGAAGCTGACCAGCGCGGTCATCACGTCGACCCGGACGTTGGAGAGCCCTTGGAGCGGCCCCAGCAGCCGCATGAGCAGCGTCGCGAGCGCCAGCAGCGTGCCGACCGTCAGTGTGCCGCTCACCGCCAGCTGGCCACCGACGCCGTAGACGAGCGCGGTCGCCAGGGCGGGCACGAGCAGCATGGCGGCGCCGAAGATGCGCGTCAGCAGCGAGATCCGCACCCCGAGGTCGCGCACCACCGCTGCCTTGGTGCCGAAGTTCTCGTCCTCCTCGCCGCGGCGACCGAACAGCTTGAGCAGCATCGCACCACCGACGTTGAAGCGCTCGGTCATGGTGTTGCCCAGGTCGGCGTTGCCGTCCATCTGGCGCCGGGTCAGACCCGCGAGCCGGGCACCGACCCAGCGCGAGATGACGAACAGCAGCGGGAAGAGCGCCACGCACAGCAGCGTGACCTGCCAGCTCAGCGCCAGCATGGCGATGCCGACCACCACGACGGCGACGCCGTTGGAGACGACCCCGGCGAGCGTGGAGGTGAAGGCCCGCTGGGCGCCGATCACGTCGTTGTTGAGCCGGGAGACCAGCGCCCCGGTCTGGGTGCGGGTGAAGAACGCCAGCGACTGGCGCTGCACGTGGCCGAACACCTGGGTCCGCAGGTCGTAGATGAGCCCCTCGCCGATGCGCGAGGAGAGCCAGCCGATCAGCACCGACAGGACGGCGTTGAGGACGGCGACCCCCGCCATGGCGAGGGCGAGCAGGGTGACCAGGCCGCGGTCGTCGGCCAGGATGCCGTCGTCGACGATGCGCTGCACCAGCAGCGGCAGCACGACGACCATCCCGGCCTCGAGGACGGTGAGGGCGAGGAAGACCGCGATCAGGCGACGGTGCGGGCGCGCGAAGCGGATCACCCGGCGCACGGTCTGCCGCTCGATGCGGTTGTCGACGACGCTGCGGTCGGTGCGCAGGCTGCGCCACGCGGCGGCGTTGGGGCTCATGCCTTGCACGGGCCCACCCCCTCTCCTCGCTCAACTGGCTCTACCGGCTCTACCGGCTCTAGTGGCCTGTCCCGGCCGGGCGGCCACGCGGCCGCCCGGGTCTCACCCGCCCATCAGCTGGGCCAGCTCGCGGAACCGGCGGGTCTGCGCCTCCCGCTCGAGGCGGCGCTGCTCCTCCAGGCTCCGCTCACCCGCCCCCAGCAGGAGGGCCTTGGTCTCACGGACCGCCCCGGCCAGCGGGGCGGTGAGAGCGGCCACGAGGTCGGCGACCGCCTGGTCCAGCTCGGCTGCCGGAACCACCGCAAGCGCGAGCCCGATCTCGGCTGCCTCGGCCGCGCCCACGCGCCGCGCCGTGGCGCAGATCTCGAGCGCTCTCATGTACCCAACACACTCGACCAGCGGTTGTGTTCCCGCGAGGTCGGGCACGAGCCCCAGCGCCGACTCCTTCATGCAGAAGCTGACGTCCTCGGCGACCACCCGCAGGTCGCAGGCCAGGGCCAGCTGGAAGCCCGCACCCACCGCGTGCCCCTGCACCGCGGCGATCGAGACGAACCGCGGGTCGCGCAGCCAGGTGAAGCCGCGCTGGTAGGCGTCGATGGTGGCGCTCACCTGGTCGTCGGGCAGGGCCAGCAGCGCGCTGACCGTCTCTTCCCCGTCGCCGCCGGCGGGGTCGAGCATGCTGCGGTCCAGCCCGGCGGAGAAGGCCGGACCCTCGCCGCGCACCACCACGACGCGCACCTCCTCGGGCAGCTGGGCCCCGACGGCGCTCAGCGTGCGCCACATCGTGGGCGTCTGGCTGTTGCGTCGCTCGGGCCGGGCGATCGTGAGGGTGGCCAGCGCGCCCTCGACCTCCAGCCGGAGCCCCGCGGCACTCAGCAGGTCGGGGGTGAGCGGGGTCTCGGGCGTGATCAGGGGCATGCTGCGGATCATAGGAGCGCGCACCGACGGTGAGCGCCGGCGCCCGCCGTCAGGCCAGGCTGACCAGGTCGGCGTAGTCCGGCGTCCAGAGGTCCTCGACGCCGTCGGGCAGGATCAGCACCCGGTCGGGCTCCAGCGCGTGCACCGCGCCCTCGTCGTGGGTCACCAGCACGATCGCGCCCTCGTAGCTGCGGATCGCGGCCAGCACCTCCTCGCGCGAGGCGGGGTCGAGGTTGTTGGTCGGCTCGTCGAGCAGCAGCACGTTGGCGCTGGAGACCACGAGCGAGGCCAGGGCCAGGCGGGTCTTCTCGCCGCCCGAGAGCACCGCGGCGGGCTTGTGCGCGTCCTCGCCGGAGAACAGGAAGGAGCCCAGCACCGAGCGCGCCTCGGTGTCGGTGAGCTGGGGCGCGGCGCTCTGCATGTTCTCCAGCACCGTGCGCTCGGTGTCGAGCGTCTCGTGCTCCTGCGCGTAGTAGCCGAGCTTGAGCCCGTGACCCGGCAGGACCCGGCCCGTGTCGGTCTCGTCGACCCCCGCGAGGATCCGCAGCAGGGTGGTCTTGCCCGCGCCGTTCAGACCCAGAATCACCACGCGCGAGCCGCGGTCGATCGCCAGGTCGACGTCGGTGAACACCTCCAGCGACCCGTAGGACTTGGAGAGCTCGGCCGCCGTCAGCGGGGTCTTGCCGCAGGGCGCCGGCTTGGGGAAGGCGATGTTGGCGACCTTGTCGGCACGCCGCTCACCCTCGACGCCGGCCATCAGCTTCTCGGCCCGCTTGAGCATCGACTGCGCCGCCTGGGCCTTGGTGGCCTTCGCGCGCATCTTGTTGGCCTGGTCGGTGAGCGTGCGCGCCTTGTTCTCGGCGTTCATGCGCTCGCGCTTGCGGCGCTTCTCGTCGGTCTCACGCTGCTGGAGGTAGTTGTTCCAGCCCATGTTGTAGACGTCGATCGTCTCGCGGTTGGCGTCGAGGTGCAGCACCTTGTTGACGCAGCGCTCCAGCAGCCCGGTGTCGTGGCTGATGACCACGAGGCCGCCCTTGTGGGCCACCAGGAAGTCGCGCAACCACAGGATCGAGTCGGCGTCGAGGTGGTTGGTGGGCTCGTCGAGCAGCAGTGTCTCGGCGCCGGAGAACAGGATCCTGGCGAGCTCGACGCGGCGTCGCTGGCCACCGGAGAGCGTGCGCAGCGGCTGGCCCATCAGGCGGTCGGCGATGCCCAGGCTGTGCGCGATCTGCGCCGCCTCGGACTCCGCGGCGTAGCCGCCACCCGCGTGCAGGTCGGTCTCGGCACGGGTGTAGCGCTTCATGGCACGCTCGCGCTCACGGGGGTCGTCGCTGCCCATGGCCTCCTCGGCCTGGCGCAGCCGGCGGACGACGTCGTCGAGCCCGCGGGCGGAGAGGATCCGCTCGCGGACCAGCTGCTCGGGGTCGCCGGTGCGCGGGTCCTGGGGCAAATAGCCGACCTCGCCGGTCGCCTGGACCGTGCCGGAGGCGGGCAGCCCCTCCCCGGCGAGGATCTTGGTGAGGGTCGTCTTGCCGGCGCCGTTGCGGCCGACGAGACCTATCTTGTCGCCGGCGGCGACCCGGAACGTCACGTCCTCCATCAGGAGTCGTGCGCCGGCCCGCACCTCGACCTGGTGGGCAGTGATCATGAGGCGCCCAGTGTCCCGCACTCGGGAGTCGCCACATAACTCGCGCCCCTCCCGGAAACGCGCAGCGACGCACGTCACACGTCACGCGGGCAGGACACCGCGGACGACACTAGGGTCCCCCCATGCGCTTCAACCCCAAGGCCCGGCTCGACCGAGGACGTGTGCGCGACGCCGGACGGGGCTCGGGACGGGGCTCCGGTGGGCGCCCCGGTGGCGGGACGCGCCTGCCGATCCCCTCCGGCGTCGGTGCCGGCGGCATCGGCGGGGTGCTGCTCCTGGTCGTCGTCGCGGTCGCGCTGTTCGCGACCGGGGGCCTGCCCGGTGTGGGTGGGGATGGCGGCGGCACCGGCGCCACCGGAGGCGCGGCCTACGACACCGCACGGTTCTCCGACGCGACCGACACCGGCCGCTACGACGACTGCCGCACCGGCGCCGACGCCAACCGCAGCCCGGACTGCGCCCGGGTGGCAGTGGAGAACTCGTTGACCGACTACTGGGACGGCGAGCTGGGCCGCGACTTCGAGCCCGAGCAGGCCCTCGTGACGTTCACCGACGACGTGCAGACCGGCTGCGGCCCGGCCACCTCCGCCGTCGGGCCGTTCTACTGCCCCACCGACGCCAGCATCTACCTCGACACGCGGTTCTTCGACGAGGTGCTGGAGCGGCGGCTCGGCGGTCCCGACGGCGGGTTCGTGGAGTACTACGTGCTGGCCCACGAGTACGGCCACCACATCCAGAACCTCACCGGCCAGATGGGCAGGGTGCGCACCCAGCAGGGGCCGCAGAGCGACGCCGTGCGCCTGGAGCTGCAGGCCGACTGCTACGCCGGGATGTGGACCCGCGCCGCCACCACCACCGAGGACGCCTCCGGCCAGGTGCTGATCAGCGAGCTGACGCGCGAGGACATCACGCTGGCGTTGGCCGCCGCCGAGACGGTGGGTGACGACCGGATCCAGGAGCGCACCCAGGGGCAGGTGACCACCGAGACCTGGACACACGGCTCCTCCGACCAGCGCGAGGCCTGGTTCCTGCGTGGCTACGAGGAGGGGTCGCTGCAGGCCTGCGACACCTTCGCGGTCGAGCGGGTCTGACCCCTTCGAGGCCGGGCTACACCTCGAGGAGCGCCTCAAGCGCGTCGTGCTGGCGCTGCAGCGCCCGCAGGTGCGGGGCCACGGCGGGGTGACGGAACTTGCCGGCCAGGGCGCCCTCGCCGCCGGCGACGCGGGAGAGCGCCCAGTCCGCGCGACCCAGCGCCGTCACGACGGCGGCCACGCGCGCACCGAGCAGCACCTGGTCGAGGTCGGCCAGCCCCGGCGGCAGCCCCATCCGGTACGCCTCCACGAGGGGCTCGAGGTCCTCCCGGGCCCCGAGGGCGTAGAGCCCCAGGTCGGTGCCCACGCCGGCGGTGCCGAGCACGGCCCAGTCCAGCGCCACCACGTCGTCACCGTGGCGCCCCCGCAGGTTGGCACGGGTCGGATCGCCGTGCGCGGGCACCTGGGGCAGCGCGTCCACGAGGTCGAGCAGCACACCCCGGCGGCTCCACAGGTGCGCCGCCACGTCGGCCAGCGTGGTGCGCGCCAGGGTCGACCACCCGCCGCGGCGCTCGGCCAGGGCCAGCCGGTCGCGCAGCAGGTCGCGTGCCAAGAAGCGCGGTCGCGGCAGCTCGGAGCCGGCGAAGCGGCCCAGGGCCATCGCGACGAACAGCCCCGGCAGGGCGTCGTCCTCCACCCAGTCCTGGGTGAGGGTGATGCCCTCCTCGTCCTCCTCGACGGCGGCTGCGGTGGTGCGCAGCCCCCGGGTGTGCAGCACCAGCCCGGTGAGCAGCACGTCGGCCTCGCGGCGCCAGTAGGCGTGGCTGTGGGGCGCGAGCAGCGCGGCGTCCTCGCGCGGGTCGGGCCGCAGCAGGCGCTTGACGACGACGGGGCGGCCACCCAGCGCGGTGCGCCACACGCCGAGGGTGCTGGGTCCGGCCCCACCGGGCAGCGGATGCCAGTCCGGCTCGGGCTGCCACATGCGCTGGACGCTAGTGCATCCGCGCGCCGGAGCCCGGGAGCCGACCCGCAGGGGCCCCGGTGTCGCGGGCGCAGTCGCGAGTCGTCTAGAGCGCGGGCACGTAGCTGATCGCCATGCCGAGCACCCACACCCCCACCCCCAGCAGCACGCGCCCGCCCTCGCGCAGGAGCCGCGCGGGCGCCTCCTGCTCCAGGGTCGACGGCACCATCCGGGAGGCCGAGAACCCGCGCCGAGGCGGCCCGCGAGGACCTGCAGGACCTCCGCCGGGAGCGAGCCGCCGAGGGCGACCGCGGTGGTGGGACGCAGCCCGAGGAGATTCCGCCGTTCGCTCCCCGTCGGACGCCGCGCGCGCAGGACTGAACCTGCCGGAGACCGCCGCGGACGGCGCGGAGGGGTCAGGCGTTGACGACCTCCACGCGCACGCTCACGGCGTCCCGGACCGCGCCCAGCAGCACCGCACGTCGGGGGTCGGGGACGGCGAGCGTCTGCCCAACCGGCTGCAGGCCGGTCAGGCGCGGGTCGGCCAGCACCGCGCTCAGCGCCTCCTGGTCACCGCCCACCACCAGCGGCCCCGGCCCCAGGAGCCGGGCGGCGTGGTCGGCGGCTGCGCGGTAGGCGTCGCGCGCCTGGTTGTCGCGACGACGGGCGAAGCGCTGCTGCGACTGCCCACCGGCCTTGGTGCGACCCTGCACGTGCCGCTGCCCCACCTTGGACTCGACGACCTGCTCACCGCTCAGACGCGCGACCGCGAACCCGCCCTTGCGCACCAGCAGCACGCCCCAGTCGTCGGGGACGCGCGCGGCGGCCCGGAACGCCTCGACGTCGGCCGGCCCGTCGTGGCCGGCGTCGAACGGCAGGCGCAGTCGCGCGTGCGAGCCGTCGTCGGCCTCCACCACCAGGGCGCCCTGGTCCACCCGTGCCCGGGTCGCTCCGTGCCGGGCCTCGAAGTTCTCGACCCAGCGGGCGATCCGCTCCCGCGGCACGAGCACCACCTGGGTTGCGGAGGTCACCTGGGGTCCTTCACGCCTGGTAGAGCACCCGGAGCTGTTCGAGCACCACGGGCATGTCGGGGCGGAAGCCGCGACCGAGCGGGTCGTTCTCGCTGAAGAAGTGCTCGTGCTCGGCTCGCCACTGCTCGAGGCTGCGATCCCCCTCGCCCTCGGCGTGCGCGTGCTCGGCGTCGACCTCGTCGAAGGGCACCACCCGCACCGCGGTGGTGGCCACCAGCGCCCGCGGGCGGCCGGCACCGTCGAGCACGATGCCGAGGGTGCCGGGCTCGGGCAGCGGCTCGTCGTCGCCGTAGTCCTCGCGCGCGCTCGCCGTCGCCGTCTTGGTGCCGTCCAGCACCAGCCGCAGCAACCGGTCGGACTGCTCGGCATCGGCACCGAACGCCCACGCGGGCGGAGGCACCGAGGTCAGCGCGTCGGGGCCGAAGTAGCCGGGCAGCGTCTCGAGCCGAGCGTGCCGCTTGGCGAGGTTCCAGAACTGCTCGATCTCGCCGTCGACGGGTCCGCGCGTGGTCTCCATCGCCGCGACGCTACCGGTCCTCCTCCGATCAGCCGCCGGCCGGTCCGACAGGAAGGCGGGTTGCGAGGAACCGCTCCGTGGCGGCCCACGCCTGCTCGGACGCCTCGGGGTGGTGCATGGGCAGGTCGGGGTTGTCGAAGGCGTGGTCGGCGCCCTCGTAGGTGCAGAACTCCACCTCGGGACCGGCCACGGCGTCCTCGATCCGGGCCACCGTGTCGGCGGGGATGTAGGAGTCCGCCAACCCGAACTGGTGCAGCGAGGGTGCCGTCACCTGCGGTGACAGCCCGAGCAGGTCCGGCAGGGCGGAGCCGTAGTAGGAGACCAGCGCGTCCACCGGTTCCCGGGCCGCCAGCGCGAATCCCAGCCCGCCCCCGAAGCAGAAGCCCAGCGCACCCACCGGCCCCGTCACCGACCCGAGACCGCGCAGATGACCCAGCGCTGCGGCAGCGTCGTCGACGGCGGCGTCCCAGTCCAGGCGCGGCAGCAGACCCATCGCCTCCTCCAGCATGTCCGGCCCCTCGGGCACCTTCGAGACACCCAGGCGCCAGAAGATCTCCGGCGCCAGCACCACGTAGCCCAGACCGGCCAGGTCGGAGGCCCGCTGCTCGACGTAGCGGCTGATGCCGAAGATCTCCTGCAGCAGCAGGATCCCCGGGCCGCTGCCGGCCTCGGGCAGCCACAGGTGGGCGGGCATGTCGCCCGCGGTGGTGGGGACGTCGACGCGGGAGGCGGTGGTCACGGCGTCACGGTAGCGGCTACCGCTGGTCGAGCAGCGGCGTCCCGACGGGCGACGCGTACCGACATTATCCCCTCGGAGCCCGCGTCAGCTCACCGGGCTCGCTCGGTGCGCGGTCCAGCGGTCAGCGGGTCTCGAGCCGCCCGTCACGGCCGCGTCGCAGGTCTGCTCGTTCCTCGCAGACCTGCGGCTCAGACGTTGAAGCCGAGGGCTCGCAGCTGCTCGCGACCGTCGTCGGTGATCTTGTCGGGACCCCACGGCGGCATCCAGACCCAGTTGATGGCGACGTCGTTGACCAGGCCCTCGAGCGCGGCGTGGGTCTGGTCCTGGATGACGTCGGTCAGCGGGCAGGCCGCCGAGGTGAGCGTCATGTCGATGACGCAGTTGGATCCCTCGTCGACGTGCACGCCGTAGACCAGGCCGAGGTCGACGACGTTGATGCCGAGCTCGGGATCGACGACGTCCTTCATCGCCTCGGTCACGTCCTCGACGCTGGTGGCCGAGCCGGCCGGCGCGGTCGCGCCGGTGGCCTCGGGCACCTCGGGGAGGTCGCTGTGGTCGGGGGTCGCGACGGCGGGAGCGTCGGTCTGGTTGGTGTCGGTCATGACTGGGCCTCCAGGGATCGGGCGGTGGCGTCCTTCCATGCCATCCACGAGAGCAGCGCGCACTTCACGCGTGCGGGGAACTTGGCGACGCCCGCGAACGCGATGCCGTCCTCGAGCACCTCCTCGTCGGGCTCGACGGCTCCCTTGCCCTGCATGAGGGCCTGGAAGTCGGCGTGCACCGACATGGCCTGCTCGACGGTCTTGCCGATGAGCAGGTCGGCCAGCACCGAGGTGGAGGCCTGGGAGATCGAGCAGCCCACGGCGTCGTAGCTGACGTCGGCGACACGCTGGGCGCCGTCGACCTCCTCGAGGTGGACCCGCAGGGTCACCTCGTCGCCGCAGGTGGGGTTGACGTGGTGGACCTCGGCCTCGAACGGCTCGCGCAGTCCCGCGTGGTGCGGGTTCTTGTAGTGGTCCAGGATGATCTCCTGGTACAGCGCGTCCATGTTGGCCGCGGAGTTGTCGGCAACCATGCTCAACCCACCTTGAAGTAGGAACGGGTGTACTCGAGCGCCTCGACGAGAGCATCGATCTCGCCGGGCGTGGTGTACAGGTACGACGACATCCGGGTCGAGCTCTGCACCCCGAAGCGCGCGTGCGCAGGCTTGGCGCAGTGGTGACCGGCGCGGACCGCGACCCCACGTGAGTCGAGCACCTGGGCGATGTCGTGCGGGTGCACGCCCTCGAGCTCGAAGGAGACCGCGCCACCGCGGGAGTCGGCGTCGGTGGGCCCGAGCACGCGCAGCCCTGGCACCGAGAGCAGCCCCTCGAGCGCGTAGGCGGTGATCGCGTGCTCGTGCGCGCGGATCGCCTCCATGCCCACGTCGCGCAGGTAGTCGACCGCAGCGCCGAGCCCGATCGCCTCGATGATCGGCGGCGTGCCCGCCTCGAACTTGTGCGGGATGCCCGCGTAGGTGGAGCGCTCCATCGCGACGGTCTCGATCATCTCGCCTCCGCCGTGGAAGGGCGGCAGCGCCTCGAGCACCTCGCGCCGGCCCCACAGGACGCCGATGCCGGTGGGCCCGACCACCTTGTGGCCCGTGAACACGAACAGGTCGGCGCCGCACTCGGTGACGTCGACCGGCATCTGCGGCACGGCCTGCGAGGCGTCGACGACGACGAGCGCGCCGACCTCGTGGGCGCGCGCCGCGATCTGCGCCACCGGGTTGATCGTGCCCAGCATGTTGGAGACCCAGGTGAGCGCGACGACCTTGGTGCGCTCGGTGATCAGCGAGTCGATCTCGGAGAGGTCGAGCCGGCCGTCGTCGGTGAGCCCGAACCACCGCAGCGTCGCGCCGGTGCGCTCGGTGAGCAGCTGCCACGGCACGATGTTGGAGTGGTGCTCCATCTCGGTGATGACCACCTCGTCGCCCTCGCCGACGGCGAGGTCACCGCGGGCCCAGGCGAGGGTGTTGGCCACCAGGTTGAGCGCCTCCGTGGCGTTCTTGGTGAAGATCACCTCGTCGCGGCTTGGCGCACCGATGAACGAGGTCACCTTGTCGCGCGCCGCCTCGAAGGCCTCCGTGGACTCCGCGCCCAGCTGGTGCATCGCCCGCGAGATGTTCGCGTTGTGCCGCTCGAGGTGGTCGACCATCGTGTCGATCACCACCTGCGGCTTCTGCGAGGTGTTGGCGCTGTCGAGGTAGACCAGGGGGCGGCCGTCCGCGAGCGTGCGCTCGAGGATCGGGAAGTCCTTGCGGATGACCTCCAGCTCGGGCAGGAGCCCGGAGAGGCCCGCGTGGACGGCAGGGGTGGTCATGGTCAGACCGCGCTCTTCAGGTACTTGTCGTAGCCCTCGGCCTCGAGCGCGTCGGCCAGCTCGGGGCCGCCGGACTCGGCGACCTTGCCGTCGACGAACACGTGCACGCGGTCGGGCTTGATGTAGCGCAGGATCCGCGTGTAGTGGGTGATCAGCAGGACGCCGCGACCCTCGCGCTCACGGAACCGGTTGACGCCGTCGGAGACGATCTTCAGGGCGTCGATGTCGAGGCCCGAGTCGGTCTCGTCGAGGATCGCGACCTTGGGGTCGAGCAGCTCGAGCTGGGCGATCTCGTGGCGCTTCTTCTCGCCACCGGAGAAGCCCTCGTTGACCGAGCGCTGGCCGAACGTCGGGTCCAGGTTCAGCCGGTCGAGCGCTCCGTTGACGTCCTTGACCCAGGTGCGCAGCTTCGGGGCCTCGCCGTCGATGGCGGTCTTGGCGGTGCGCAGGAAGTTCGACACCGAGACGCCGGGGACCTCGACGGGGTACTGCATGGCCAGGAAGAGCCCGGCGCGCGCCCGCTCGTCGACCGACATCTCGAGGACGTCCTCGCCGTCGAGCAGCACCTGGCCGCCGGTGACGGTGTACTTGGGGTGGCCCGCGACCGAGTAGGCGAGCGTGGACTTGCCGGATCCGTTCGGACCCATGATCGCGTGGGTCTCGTCGGCGTCGATCGTGAGGGTGACGCCCTTGAGGATCTCCTTGGGGCCGTCCTCGGTGCTGACCGAGACGTGCAGGTCGATGATCTCGAGCTTGCTCATGCGGGGGTGACTCCGTTCAGGGTGGTGGTGGTGTCGACGTACAGGCCGTCGGCACGCACCTCGACGGGGAAGGTGGCGACCGGCTCGGTGGCCGGCAGGCCGGTGGGCTTGCCGCTGCGCAGGTCGAAGCGGGAGCCGTGCAGCCAGCACTCGACGGCGCAGTCGGCCACCTCGCCCTCGCTGAGGTTGACAGCGGCGTGGCTGCAGAGGTCCTGCAGCGCGAAGAACTCCTCGGTGCCGTCGTCGGAGACGCACTTGGCGATCGCGACGTCGAGGGCGCCGATGGTGACGCCCAGGGCCTCGTCGGCCGGGACGTCGGTAGGGGCGCAAGCCAGCTCGAAGGACATCAGGCCCCCTTGAGGACGTTCTTGGCGAGCTCCGCCTCCACGGTGGCCAGCAGCTTCTCCTCGACGGCGGGGATGCCGACCTTGCGGATCAGGTCGTTGAAGAAGCCGTGCACGACCAGGCGCTGCGCCTCCTTCTCGGAGATGCCGCGCGAGCGCAGGTAGAACAGCTGCTCGTCGTCGAACCGCGCGGTGGCCGAGGCGTGGCCGGCGCCGGCGATCTCGCCGGTCTCGATCTCGAGGTTCGGCACGGAGTCGGCCTGGCAGCCCTCGGTGAGCACCAGGTTGCGGTTCTCCTCGTAGGTCTCGATGCCCTCGGCCTCCTTGCGGATCAGCACGTTGCCGATCCACACGGTGTGGGCACCCTGCCCCTGCAGCGCGCCCTTGTAGAGCACGTTGCTCTTGGTCTTGGGCGCGTTGTGGTCGGCGAAGAGCCGGTGCTCGAGGTGCTGGCCGGCATCGGCGAAGTACAGGCCGAAGAGCTCGGCCTCGCCGCCGGGCCCGGCGTACTCGACGTTGGCGTGCATGCGCACCAGGTCGCCGCCGAAGGAGATCGAGGTGTGCCGCACGTAGGCGTCACGGCCGACACTGATGGCGTCGCGACCCAGGTGGACCGCGTCGTCGTCCCAGTCCTGCAGGCTCAGCACGGTCACCTTGGCGCCGTCGCCCACCAGGAAGGTCTGGATGGCGGAGTAGCGCGCCGTGCCGGTGTGCACCAGCACGAGCGTCACCTCGGCGTGCGTGCCGATGCGGAACAGCAGGCGGCCCCAAACCAGGTCGTCGATCGACTCGCCGTGCAGGCGGAGCACGACCGGCTCCTCGATGCGCGTGTCTGCCGGGACGTCGAGCAGCATCGCTCCTGCGGCGTTGGCGGCCGCGAGGGCCGCGGGCCGCTCGCTGGGTGCCACCTCCCCGAGCTCGCGCGCCTGCTCCGCGGAGATCTCGGTCAGGCTCACACCCTCGGGGACCGTGGAGTCCCAGGTGAGGTGGCCCTGCGAGGCCTCGCCGTCGAGGATGCCGCGCAGTCGCTTCAGGGGGGTGAAGCGCCACACCTCCTCGCGGCCCGTGGGCACGGGGTGGTCGGCCAGGTCGTAGGAGCCCGGCGGGTTGAGGTGGCTCACGACCCGCTCCTGCTCCAGGCTCGCCTGGACGCTCTCGCGGGCAGCATCGGTCACGGTCACGCGCTCTGCTTTCGTCGACGTTCGGGGGTGGCTGTGCTGGGGGCGGTCGGTCAGCCGACCGCGCCCTCCATCTGCAGCTCGATGAGGCGGTTCAGCTCCAGGGCGTACTCCATCGGGAGCTCCTTGGCGATCGGCTCGACGAAGCCGCGCACGATCATCGCCATCGCCTCGTCCTCCTCCATGCCGCGCGACATGAGGTAGAACAGCTGGTCCTCGGAGACCTTGGACACGCTGGCCTCGTGACCCATCGAGACGTCGTCCTCGCGGATGTCGACGTAGGGGTAGGTGTCGGAGCGGCTGACCTGGTCGACCAGCAGCGCGTCGCACAGCACGTTGGACTTCGAGCCGTGCGCCCCCTCGTTGACCTGGATCAGGCCGCGGTAGGAGGTGCGGCCACCGCCGCGGGCCACCGACTTGCTGAGGATCGAGCTGGAGGTGTGCGGCGCCGCGTGCACCATCTTGGCGCCGGCGTCCTGGTGCTGGCCCTCGCCCGCGAAGGCGATCGAGAGCGTCTCGCCCTTGGCGTGCTCGCCCATCAGGTAGATGGCGGGGTACTTCATCGTCACCTTGGAGCCGATGTTGCCGTCGACCCACTCCATGGTGGCGCCGGCCTCGCAGGTGGCGCGCTTGGTGACCAGGTTGTACACGTTGTTCGACCAGTTCTGGATGGTCGTGTAGCGGCAGCGGCCGCCCTTCTTGACGATGATCTCCACGACGGCGCTGTGCAGCGAGTCCGAGGAGTAGATCGGCGCGGTGCAGCCCTCGACGTAGTGCACGTAGGCGTCCTCGTCGACGATGATCAGCGTGCGCTCGAACTGACCCATGTTCTCGGTGTTGATCCGGAAGTAGGCCTGCAGCGGGATGTCGACGTGCACACCCTTCGGCACGTAGATGAACGAGCCACCGGACCACACGGAGGTGTTGAGCGCGGAGAACTTGTTGTCACCGACCGGGATGACGGTGCCGAAGTACTCCTTGAAGAGCTCCTCGTGCTCCTTCAGCGCGGTGTCGGTGTCGACGAAGATGACGCCCTGCTCCTCGAGGTCCTCGCGGATCGAGTGGTAGACGACCTCGGACTCGTACTGGGCCGCGACACCGGAGACCAGACGCTGCTTCTCGGCCTCGGGGATGCCCAGCTTGTCGTAGGTGTTCTTGATGTCCTCGGGCAGGTCGTCCCAGGTCTGGGCCTGCTTCTCCGAGGAGCGCACGAAGTACTTGATGTTGTCGAAGTCGATGCCCGAGAGGTCCGAGCCCCAGGTGGGCATGGGCTTGCGGCCGAAGAGCTTGAGGCCCTTCAGACGCTGGTCGAGCATCCACTGCGGCTCGCTCTTCTTCGAGGAGATGTCGCGCACGACGGTCTCGTTGAGCCCGCGCGTGGCCGTGGCGCCGGCGTCGTCGCTGTCGGACCAGCCGAACTCGTAGCGACCGATGCCCTGCAGCCCGGGGTTGAGCTCTTCGATGGAGGTCATGAGGTGACCGTCTCCTTCGTCGTGGGATGGGGGTGGTTCCTGGAGGTGCTGATGGAGGTGCTGCCGGCGCGCGGCGCACCGGAGGTCTCGGGGATGCACGTGGTGCAGACGCCGTCGCCGTGGGCGATGGTGGCCAACCGCTGCACGTGGGTGTCGAGCACGCGGCTGATCGCCGCGGTCTCGGCCTCGCACAGCTGCGGGAACTCGTGGGCCACGTGGGCCACCGGGCAGTGCTGCTGGCACAGCTGCTCACCGATCGGCAGCTCCCGCACCGCGGCGGCGTAGCCCTCCTCGGTGAAGATCCGGGCCAGCACCTGCGCGGGGCTGAGCTCGGGGTGCTCCTGCTCGACCTGCCCGAACCGCTCCTCGACGAACGCCACGCGGCGCTCGGCGAAGGCGCGGACGGCGTCGTCCCCCCCGGTCTCGGCCAGGAACCGCAGCGCCTGCGCGGCCAGGTCGTCGTAGGCCTGGTCGAAGCCGTCGCGGCCGGTCTCGGTGAGCGAGAAGACCTTGGCGGGTCGGCCCCGGCCCCGGCGCACCGGGGTGCGGGGCTCGCCGGCCACCACGGCCCCCTCCTCGACCAGCTGGTCGAGGTGGCGCCGCACCGCGGCGGGCGTCAGGTCGAGGCGCTCGGCGAGCGCCGCGGCCGTGGAGGGACCCTCGACCAGGATCGACCGCACGACGCGCTGACGCGTCGGCTGGTCCTCCCGGGCACGGTTCTCCACGAATTCCACAACACCAGTGTGCCGATATTGCTTCCGGCCGTTCAAGCAAGGGCAGCCTTACCGGGCCTCAGCGGCTGCGCCTGGCCCGTGCCGACGACCGCGAGCGCAGCCACGCGAGTCCGGCGAACGGCAGCACGAGCGGCAGGAAGCCGTAGCCCTGCCCGAAGTGCGACCACACCGTGCGGTCGGGGAACAGCTCGGGCGCGGCGTAGCTCAGCGCCCCGACGCCGAGCACGCCCACGAGCTCGACGCTCACCGCTGCCAGGGCCACGCTCCGGGCCCGGGGACCGCCGAGGACCAGGCAGGTCGTGGCGACCAGGTAGAGCACGGCGGCCAGCAGGGAGAGCGCGTACGCCAGCGGCGCGCGGTCGGCGTCGGTGCCCAGCTGCACCAGCGAGCGGCCCGTGGCTGCCACCGCGAAGACGCCGTACACGAAGACCAGCGCCCTGCCCCACCCGGAGGCGAGCTCGGTGCGCGTGGTGACGCGCGGCGCGGTCTCAGGCACCGGCGCCGTTCCAGATCGCGACCAGGCGCAGTTCGAGCGCCAGCACGGTGGCCAGGGCCAGGGCCAGGACGGCGGTGCCCGCGCGGCTGCGTTCGGCCAGCGACCAGAACGCGCCGATCGGCAGCACCAGCGCGACGCCGACCAGGTAGCTGACGAACAGCACGCCGGAGACCTCGCGGCCGGTGCCGGCCAGCGCCACCGAGCCGGTGACCACCTGCACCAGGAGCAGGACCTCGGCCACCGCGAGGGTGAGGTAGACCCGGTCACCGACCGCCTCGTCGCGCACCAGCAGCACCACGCACGCCACCAGGCCGGCCGCGGCCACGGCGTAGACCAGCACCTGCAGCCAGACGTTCACGACCCCGAGATTACTCTGGGGTCGTGCCCCCCTCGCCCGCCGTCCTCGTCGACGGCCTGGTGATGAGGTACGGCGAGACGATCGCCGTGGACGGCCTGCACCTGGCCGTCGAGGCGCAGACCATCACGGCCGTGCTCGGCCCCAACGGCGCCGGCAAGACCACCACGCTCGAGACCTGCGAGGGCTACCGCAAGCCGCACCACGGCCGGGTGAGCGTGCTGGGGCTGGACCCCGTGCGCGACCGCCGGGCACTGCTCCCCCGCATCGGCGTCATGCTGCAGGCCGGCGGGGCGTGGTCGGGCGTGCGGGCCCTGGAGATGCTCGAGCACGTGGCGCGGTTGCACGCGCACCCGCTGGAGGTCGGCCCCCTGGCCGAGCGCCTGGGCCTGCACGAGTGCGGTCGCACCCCCTACCGTCGCCTCTCCGGCGGCCAGCAGCAGCGGCTCGGGTTGGCGATGGCGCTGGTCGGGCGCCCCGAGGTCGCCTTCGTCGACGAGCCGACCGCCGGCATGGACCCCGCGGTGCGGCGCACCACGTGGGAGCTGCTCGAGGAGGTGCGGGCCGACGGCGTCACCGTGGTGCTCACCACGCACTACATGGACGAGGCCGAGCGACTGGCCGACCACGTGCACATCATCGACCGCGGGAGGCTGGTGGCCAGCGGGTCGCCGCTGGAGCTGATGCGCGGCGGCACCGTCTCCACCATCCGCCTGGTCGTGACCGAGCCGTTCCCGCCCGGTGCCGGCGACTCGCTGCGCGCCGCGCTCGGCCCCGACACCGAGGTCAGCCAGCTCGACAGCCTCAGTCTCCTGGTCACCGGCCCGGCCGACGCCTCCACGCTGGGCAAGGTCTCGCGCTGGTGCGACGAGCACGGCGTCGTCCCCGAGTCGCTGACGCTGGGCCAGCGCAACCTCGAGGACGTGTTCCTCGAGCTGACCGGACGGGGGCTGCGGCCGTGAGCGCACCGGCCCGGCCCGGCCGCCCCACCCCTCGCGGAGCGGGCGCCTTCGCGCCACGTCCGGGTGCGGCCCCCTTCCTCACCCAGGTGCGCGCCCAGGCCTCGATGGAGGCCCGGCTGATGGTGCGCAACGGCGAGCAGCTGCTGCTCGCCGTCGTGATCCCGGTCGTGGTGCTCGTCGGCGGCGTGCTCGGCGCCGAGCGGGTCGGGCTCGAGCTCGACGGACCCGCCGTCGACGTGCTGGCGCCCGGGGTGCTCGCGCTCGCCGTCATGTCGACCGCCTTCACCTCGCTCGCCATCGCCACCGGCTTCGAGCGCCGCTACGGCGTCATCAAGCGCCTCGGGGCCTCGCCCCTCTCGCGCACCGGCCTGTTGGTCGGCAAGATCCTGGCGCTGCTGCTCGTCGAGCTGATGCAGGCCGTCGTCATCAGCGGGGTCGCGCTGGCGCTCGGCTGGTCGCCCTCGGTCTCCGCGGTGGGCGTGGTCCTCGCCGTCGTGCTGGGCACCGCGGCCTTCGCGGCGCTCGGGCTCGCCCTGGCGGGTGCCCTGCGTGCCGAGGCCACGCTGGCCGCCGCCAACCTGGTGTACCTGCTGCTGCTCGCCGGGGGCGGCGTGGTGCTTCCCCTCTCGGCCTACGGTGGGTTCGGCGAGGCGCTGCGGCTGCTGCCCTCGGGAGCACTCGGCCAGGCCATGCGCGAAGCCCTCACCCAGGCCTCGGTCGCCTGGGTCGAGCTCGGCGTCCTGGCCGCCTGGGCGGTGCTCGGCGCCGCCCTGACCTCCAAGACCTTCAAGTGGGAGTGAGTGAACCGGTGAGCCTCGACCTCCAGACGCTGCGCAGCCGCGCCCGCTGGGCCGGCTGGGTGCGCCCCCTGGGCATCGCGAGCATCGTGGCGAACATCGGCATCGTCGTCACCGGCGGTGCGGTGCGGTTGACCGGGTCGGGCCTGGGCTGCCCCACGTGGCCGCGGTGCACCGAGGACTCCTTCACGCCCCACGGCGAGCTCGACCTGCACTCGGCCATCGAGTTCGGCAACCGGCTGCTGACCTTCGTGCTGGTGGCCGTCGCCGTCGCCACCTTCGTGGCCGCCTGGGCCACCGCGCGGCGCGACCTGCGCCGCCTGGCCCTCGTGATGGCCCTCGGCATCCCCGCCCAGGCGATCATCGGCGGCATCACGGTGCTGACCGACCTCAACCCGTGGGTCGTGGCCTTCCACCTGCTGTGCTCGATGGCGATCATCGGCGTCGCCGTGCTGTTCGTGCGCCGCGTCGACCACCCTGACCCCGTGCTCGCCACCGGGCCCGCGGTCACGCTCGCCTGGGGCACCTTCGCCGCCGGGTGGCTGACCCTCTACGTCGGCACGATGGTCACGGGCTCCGGTCCGCACGCCGGCGACGTCGACGCCCCGCGCAACGGGCTCGACCCGTTGCAGCTGAGCCAGCTGCACGCCGACGCCGTGTTCCTGCTCGTCGGCCTGACCCTCGGCCTGCTCGCCGTCGCCTGGAACCTGCCCGGCGACGCGCGGCGCGCCGCCGGGGTGCTGCTCGGGGTCCTGCTGGCGCAAGGTCTGGTGGGCTTCGTGCAGTACGCCACCGACCTGCCCGAGGTGCTCGTCGGCATCCACATGCTCGGTGCCGGTCTGGTCTCCGCGGCCATGACCTGGGCGCTGCTCGCCGTCCGCGAGGCCGCCGGCACCACGACACCGGGCCTCACGCCCCCGCGGCCCGCCCAGGACCAGGACGTGCCCTCCGTCGTGTGAGCGTCCCCGGATCCCGGGGCGAGGTCAGAAGAGGATCGGGTCGAGCGCCACGGCCACGAAGAGCAGCGAGAGGTAGAGGTTGCTCGTGTGGAACAGGCGCATCGGGGCGATGACGCTGAGGTCCTCGCTGCGCCGCGTGCGCGCCCACATGCGGTGCGCCTCGACCAGGAACACCACACCCAGGACGGCTGCGGCGACCGGGTAGACCGGGCCCGTGCCCGCCACCGGCCACAGCAGCAGCGAGGTCGCCACCATGACGTAGCTGTAGAGCACGATCTGCCGCCCGACCACGGGTGCGGGCGCGACCACGGGCAGCATCGGCACGTCGACGTTGGCGTAGTCCTCGCGGTAGCGCAGCGCGAGCGCCCACGTGTGCGGGGGCGTCCAGAAGAAGACCACCATGAAGAGCACGATCGGCACCCAGGAGAGCTCACCGGTGACAGCGGTCCAGCCGATGAGCGCCGGGAAGCAGCCGGCGATGCCGCCCCAGACGATGTTCTGGGTGGTCCGCCGCTTGAGCACCATCGTGTAGCCCAGCACGTAGAACGCGTTGGCGCCCAGCGAGAGCGCGGCCGAGAGCGGGTTGACCCACACCAGGAGCACCACGGTGGAGAGCACCGCGAGCACGGTGGCGAACACGAGCGCCGAGAGCGGCGTCACGATGTGGCGCGGCAGGGCCCGGCGACGCGTGCGCCGCATCTGCTCGTCGATGTCGCGGTCGTAGACGCAGTTGTAGGCCGACGCCGACCCGGCGGAGAGGGCACCGCCGACGACGGTGGCGAGCACCAGTCCCAGCGGCGGGACGCCGCGGGCCGCGAAGAACATGACCGGGACCGTGGTGAGCAGCAGCAGCTCGATCACGCGCGGCTTGGTGAGCCCCACGTAGGCCGCGACGACGTCGCGCCACCCCGCCTTGGCCGGCCGGCCCGGAGCCGGCTCGTCACCGGCCGCGGGCGGGTGCGCCAACGGCCCGGGCGGCAGCCCGGGTCGGCCGGGCTGCCCGTCGCCGGCGTCGGAGGAGTCGTCGGGATCCGGCTGCCCGAAGGCGGCGGTCGGATGGCCGACGTGGGTCACAGAGTCCTCGCAGACGGACGCGGGTACAGGGGGCAGAACGTGGGTGGACAGCGCTGTGAGTCTAGCGGCCACCCTGAGTAGGCTCAGAACGGCCAGCCCCCCACCCCGGGGTCGGCCGAGACCCCCGTCACGAGAGGACCCTGGTGAGCACATCCCTGGACTGGAACGAGCTCGACGACACGGCGGTCGACACCGTCCGAGTGCTGGCGATGGACGCCGTGCAGAAGGTGGGCAGCGGCCACCCCGGCACCGCGATGAGCCTGGCCCCGGTCGCGTACCTGCTCTTCCAGAAGGTGATGCGGCACGACCCCGCGGACCCCGACTGGATCGCGCGTGACCGCTTCGTGCTCTCGGCCGGCCACTCCTCGCTGACCCTCTACCTGCAGCTCTACCTCGGCGGCTTCGGGCTCGAGCTCGACGACATCAAGGCCCTGCGCACCTGGGGCAGCAAGACCCCCGGGCACCCCGAGCACGGCCACACCACGGGCGTCGAGACCACCACCGGCCCGCTCGGTCAGGGCGTGGGCAACGCCGTGGGCATGGCGATGGCCGGCCGGCGCCTGCGCGGCCTGCTCGACCCCGGCGAGCACGAGTCGCCGTTCGACCACCACGTCTACTGCATCGCCTCCGACGGCGACATGGAGGAGGGCGTCAGCGGCGAGGCCTCCTCGCTGGCCGGCACCCAGCGGCTGGGCAACCTCACCGTCATCTACGACGCCAACAAGATCTCCATCGAGGACCACACCGACATCGCGCTCAGCGAGGACGTCGCCGCCCGCTACGAGGCCTACGGCTGGCACGTCCAGACCGTCGACTGGACCCAGGGCGGCACCGAGTACCGCGAGGACGTGCCGGCCCTGTGGGAGGCCCTCCAGGCCGCCCGCGAGGTCACCGACCGCCCCAGCTTCATCGAGCTGCGCACCGTCATCGCCTGGCCCGCACCGAACGCGCAGAACACCGGCGCCTCCCACGGCTCCGCGCTGGGCGAGGAGGAGGTCGCGGCCACCAAGAAGGTGCTCGGCTTCGACCCCGACCAGACCTTCGAGATCAAGCCCGGCGTGCTCGAGCACACCCGCGAGCTGCTGCAGCGCGGCTCCGCCGCCGGCGACGCCTGGGACCCGGCGCTGCAGAGCTGGCGCGAGGCCAATCCCGAGTCCTTCGAGCTGCTGCACCGGCTCAAGGGCCGGCACCTGCCCGCCGGCTGGGCCGACGACCTGCCCACCTGGGGCCCCGAGAAGCCGGTCGCCACGCGCAAGGCGTCGGGCGCCGTCATCAACGCGCTCGCGGCCACGCTGCCCGAGCTGTGGGGCGGCTCGGCCGACCTCGCCGGCTCCAACAACACCACGATCGAGGACGCCCTCTCCTTCATCCCGGCCGACCGGTCGACGAAGAAGTTCCAGGGCGACCCGCAGACCGGCCGGGTGCTGCACTTCGGCATCCGCGAGCACGCCATGGGCTCGGTGATGAACGGCATCGCCCTGCACAGCGGTACCCGCGTGTTCGGCGGCACCTTCCTCACCTTCTCCGACTACATGCGTCCCTCGGTGCGGCTGGCCGCGCTCATGGGCCTGCCGGTCACCTACGTGTGGACCCACGACTCCATCGGTCTCGGCGAGGACGGCCCCACCCACCAGCCGATCGAGCACCTGGCGGCGCTGCGCGCCATCCCCGGGCTCGACGTCGTCCGCCCCGCCGACGCCAACGAGACGGCGGCGGCCTGGAAGGCCGTGATCGAGAACACGACCCGGCCGGCCGGGCTGGTCCTCTCGCGCCAGGACCTGCCCGTGGTCCCGCGGGGTGAGCAGGGCTACGCCACCACCGACGACGTCGCGAAGGGCGGCTACGTGCTGCTCGACACCGACGGTGCCCCCGACGTGGTGCTCATCGGCACCGGCTCCGAGGTGCAGCTCGCCGTCGAGGCGCGCGAGATGCTCGCGGCCGACGGCATCGCGGCGCGCGTGGTCTCGATGCCCTGCCGTGAGTGGTTCGACGCGCAGGACACCTCCTACCGCGACAGCGTGCTGCCGCCGACGGTGAAGGCGCGCGTCTCGGTCGAGGCCGGCGTCGCGCTGGGCTGGCGCGAGCTCGTCGGCGACCACGGCCGCAGCATCTCCATCGAGCACTACGGCGGCTCGGCGGACTACCAGCGGCTCTACACCGAGTACGGCATCACCGCGCAGGCCGTCGCCGACGCCGCGCGCGACAGCGTCAGCTCGCTGGCGGGCTGAGACTGCCTACCGGCGCCATCCCGCCCCACCCGATCCACCGGCCACACCCGGCCCGCACGCACCCATCCCACGAGGAGGACCCATGAACGACCGGCTCCAGCAGCTGTCCGACGCAGGCGTGTCCATCTGGCTCGACGACCTCTCCCGCGAGCGCATCGAGAGCGGCAACCTCGCCGAGCTCGTCAAGGAGCGCTCCGTGGTCGGCGTCACCACGAACCCCACCATCTTCGCCGGCGCCGTCAGCGACGGGGAGCGCTACGACGACCAGGTCCGCAGCCTCGTGCAGGCCGGCAAGGACGTCGACGAGGTCATCTTCGCGCTGACCACCGACGACGTGCGCAACGCCTGCGACGTGCTCGCGCCGGTGGCCGAGCGCACCGACGCCGACGGCCGGGTCTCGATCGAGGTCGAGCCCTCCCTCGCCGAGGACACCGAGGGCACCATCGCCTCGGCGCAGCGGCTCTGGGCCGCCGTCGACCGGCCGAACGCGCTGATCAAGATCCCCGCCACCCACGAGGGCATCCCCGCCATCACGGCCGCCATCGCCCAAGGCATCAGCGTCAACGTGACGCTCATCTTCAGCATCGAGCGCTACCGCGCCGTCATGGACGCCTACCTCGCGGGTCTGGAGCAGGCGCGCGACGCCGGCCTGGACCTCACCAAGATCGTCTCCGTCGCGTCGTTCTTCATCTCCCGCGTCGACGCCGAGATCGACAAGCGCCTCGAGGCGATCGGCAGCGACGAGGCGATGGCTCTGCGCGGCAAGGCCGCCGTCGCCAACGCGCACCTGGCCTATGCCGCCTTCCAGGAGGTGATGGCGAGCGACCGCTGGAAGCAGCTCGCCGAGGCCGGTGCGCAGCCGCAGCGTCCGCTGTGGGCCTCCACCGGCGTCAAGAACCCCGACTACCCCGACACCCTCTACGTGACCCAGCTGGTGGTGGCCGGCACGGTCAACACCATGCCCGAGAAGACCCTCGAGGCGTTCGCCGACCACGGTGAGGTGGAGGGCGACACGGTCACCGGGCGCGGCGAGGAGGCACAGCGCACGATGGACGCGATCTCCGCCCTCGGCGTCGACATGACCGAGGTGTTCCTCGCGCTCGAGCAGGAGGGCGTCGAGAAGTTCGTCGGCTCCTGGGACGAGCTCGTCGAGACCGTGAAGGGCCAGATGGAGGCGGTCCGCTAGTGGATGCCCCGGTCGACGCCACCGGTACCGCGGCCTGGGCCGAGCTCGACCGCCTGGCCGCGGGGCTCGCCCCCGACCTGCGCGCGTGGTTCGAGGCGGACCCGGGCCGCGTCGAGCGGCTCTCGTTGAGCGCCGCGGACCTGCACGTCGACCTCTCCAAGCACCTTGCCGACGACGACGTCCTGGCCGCGCTGGTCACGCTCGCCGAGCAGACCGGCGTGGCCGAGCGCCGCGACGCGATGCTGCGCGGAGAGCGGATCAACGTCACCGAGGACCGCGCCGTGCTGCACACCGCGCTGCGACTGCCGCGCGACGCCTCGCTCGAGGTGGAGGGCACCGACGTGGTCGCCGAGGTGCACGAGGTGCTCGACCGCGTCTACGCCTTCGCCGAGCAGGTGCGCTCCGGCGAGTGGCGCGGCGTCACCGGCGAGCGGATCCGCACGGTGGTCAACATCGGCATCGGCGGGTCCGACCTGGGCCCGGTGATGGCCTACGAGGCGCTCGCCGAGTTCCGTCACCCCGAGATCGAGTGCCGCTTCATCAGCAACATCGACCCCACCGACGCGGCCACCACCTTGGAGGGCCTCGACCCGGCGACGACGCTGTTCATCGTCTCCAGCAAGACCTTCGGCACCCTCGAGACGCTCACCAACGCGCGACTGTGCCGCGCGTGGCTGCTCGAGCGGCTCGGCGACGAGGTCGACGGTGACGCCGCCGTGGCTCGACACTTCGTCGCCGTCTCCACCGCGCTCGACAAGGTGGCCGACTTCGGCATCGACCCCGACAACGCGTTCGGCTTCTGGGACTGGGTCGGCGGGCGCTACTCCCTCGACTCCGCCATCGGCACCTCGCTCGTCGTCGCCGTCGGGCCCGAGCGCTTCGCCGAGCTGCTCGCCGGCATGCACGCGATGGACGAGCACTTCCGCACGGCGCCGCTGGAGCGCAACGTGCCCGTGCTGATGGGTCTGCTCAACGTCTGGTACGCCGACTTCCACGGCGCGCAGACCCACGCCGTCCTGCCCTACGCCCAGCTGCTGCACCGCTTTCCCGCCTACCTGCAGCAGCTCACCATGGAGAGCAACGGCAAGGGCGTGCGCTGGGACGGCACCGCCGTCACCGCCGGCACCGGCGAGATCTTCTGGGGTGAGCCCGGCACCAACGGGCAGCACGCCTTCTACCAGCTCATCCACCAGGGCACCCGGCTGATCCCGGCCGACTTCATCGCCTTCGCCAATCCCTCGTTCGCGCTCAGCGACGGCGACCAGGACGTGCACGAGCTGTTCCTGGCCAACTTCCTGGCCCAGACCCGCGCGCTGGCGTTCGGCAAGACCGCCGAGGAGGTGCGGGCCGAGGGCACCGAGGAGTCCGTCGTCCCCGCGCGGGTCTTCACGGGCAACCGGCCAACGACCTCGATCATGGCGCCGGCGCTGACGCCGTCCGTGCTGGGACAGCTGGTCGCGCTCTACGAGCACATCACCTTCACCCAGGGCGTCGTCTGGGGCATCGACAGCTTCGACCAGTGGGGCGTCGAGCTGGGCAAGAAGCTGGCCCAGGAGGTCGGCCCGGCGATCGACGGCGACGCCGACGCGCTGGCCGCCCAGGACGCCTCCACCCGGGCGCTCATCGCGTACTACCGCGAGCACCGTCGGTCCTGAGCGCCCGCACCACCCATCCACACCTGCACCTCGGGAAGGCTCCACCATGACCGACTCCCCCGCCCCCCGCGTCGAGGTCCACGACGGCCCCGACGCCCTCGCCACGGCCGTCGCCGGCGAGCTGCTCTCGCGGCTCGCCGACGCCCAGGACGCGGGCCGCGAGCCGCACGTCGTCCTCACCGGCGGGACGATCGCCGTCCACGTGCACCGCGAGATCGCCCGACTGAGCCCGGACTCGGGCGTCGACTGGACGCGTGTCGTCGTCTGGTGGGGCGACGAGCGCTTCGTGGCCCCCGGCTCCGAGGACCGCAACGCGCTCGGTGCGCGCGCCGACCTGCTCGACGCCGTCGGGGCCACCCAGGTGCACGAGGTGGCCTCTACCACCGACGCCCCCGACGTCGCGGCCGCCGCAGCCGCCTACGATGCCGCCCTGCGCGAGCACGGCGCGGACGAGTTCGAGGTCGTGATGCTCGGCGTGGGGCCGGACGGCCACGTGGCCTCGCTCTTCCCCGGCTTCCCGCAGCTCGACGCCGACGGCATCACGGTCGCCGTCACCGACTCCCCCAAGCCGCCGCCGGAGCGGGTCAGCCTGACCTTCGGGCGCCTCAACCGCACCCGCGCCACCTGGCTGCTGGTCTCCGGTGAGGGCAAGGCCGACGCCGTGGCTGCCGCACTCGCCCCCGAGCCCGACGACGCCGAGGCCCGCGACGCCCTGCGCCGCGACACCCCGGCCCGCGGCGTGGCCGGTCAGCAGGAGACTGTCTGGTTCCTCGACCGCGCCTCCGCGTCCCACCTCTGACCCACCGCGACACCAGCGCCGAGTCGGCGCCAGCGCGCGTCGTGGAAGGCGCGAGTCGGCGCTAGCGCGCGCCCAGGCGAGGCCGAGCCGGCGCTGGCGCGCGCCCACGCAGAGCCGACTCGGCGCTTGCGCGCGTCGTGGCAGGCATGAACCGGCGCGTGCGCGCGCGAGGAGGCAGCAGCATCGACACTCCGGTCTCCGGCCGATGAATCGTGGGGACGACCGACCCGCCGTGCGTCCACAGGGGAGGAACAGACCAGGCTCCTCCACAGGCGACGTCACGACGGCTCGCGGGAGCACCGCGAGTCCGCAGAGTGCCGGGCATGAAGATCACCCACATCCTGGAGCGCGGCGTCCTCGACGCCCACGACCCCGTGCCGGACGACGGGCCCTTCACCCTCGCCACGGCACTCGACGCCGGACTCACGCGCCGCAACCTCACCGACCTCGCGCGCGAGGGCATCCTGCGTCGACCGATCCGCGGTATCTACGTCCTGACGCAGGCCGGTGACTCGCTGGCGTTGCGGGCGGCGTGCCTCCGGTTGGTGGCGCCTCCCGATGCCGTGGTGGTCGACCGTCACGCAGGATGGCTGCTCGGTGCGGACATGGTGCTGGCTCCTGGTGAGCACCTCGCCCTCAGACCGCTGTCGCTCTACCGGCCGTCCGGTCACGGACGCCTGCGCAACCAGATCTGCGCGAGCGGCGAGCGCATGCTGTCGGACCGCGACGTCGTCGAGCTCCACGGATTGCGTGTCACCACAGCACTGCGCACGGCGTGCGACCTCGGTCGCGTGCGGTGGACGGACCAGGCGATCGCTGGCATGGACGCACTGGCACGGCTCGGGACCTTCTCACGCAACGAGCTCATCCAGGAGATCGAGCGCTTCAGGGGGCACCGGTTCGTCACCACGGCTCGCGCCGTCGCTCTGCTGGTCGACGGTCGATCCGAGTCCCCCGGTGAGTCCGTGCTCCGACTCCGGTGCCACGAGAGCCACCTGCGCAGCATGACGCCTCAGGTGTCGGTGTACGACGGTGACGTCTTCGTCGCGCGCTTGGACCTCGCGGACCAGGCACAGATGCTGGCGGCCGAGTACGACGGACTCGAGTGGCACTCGACAGCCACGCAGCTGGAGCGCGACCGCCGGCGGCGGGAAGCGGTCCAGGACCTCGGCTGGATCGTGAAGGCCTTCACCAGCGCCGACGTGTTCGGTCCACAGCGCGTCGTCGACAGCGTCCTCGCCGAGGCCCGCCGCGAGGCACGCCGTCGCCGCGGGCTCAACGTGTGGGGCACCTGACCCGAGGACGCGGAAGCGCCGACTCGCGCCCCACCCGACGCGCGGAAGCGCCGACTCGCGCCTCACCGGGCGCGCGGAAGCGCCGACTCGGCAGTCACCCTCGAGCGGCAGGGCTCAGAAGATGATGTCGCCGGACTTGCGGCGTGAGCGCAGCAGCTGCAGGGCCTCGTCGAGGATGACCTGGGCCTCCTGGTCGGAGCGGCGCTCCTTCACGTAGGCCAGGTGGGTCTTGTAGGGCTCGATCTTGGGCGCCGGCGGCGGGTTGTCGCTGTCCAGCGAGGCCGGCAACCCGCACTTGGGGCAGTCCCAGGAGTCGGGGGGCGTCGCCTCGATGGCCAGCGTGATGACCGAGCGGTGCTCGTGGGAGCAGAAGTAGGTGACGGCCTGGCGGGGTGCGGCGTCACCGCGCTCCGCCTCACCCATCGGGCCAGCCCCGACCCGGCTGCCCCGGATCGCATTTCCTCCACCAGCCATGCTGCGTCGTCTCCTGTGCGGTTCGAGCGATCGGCCGGGGCCGATCGAGGTAGGGGGTGCGCGCGTCTACTGGTAGGCGAGCATCAGGCCGAGCGCGAAGACGCACGCGAACCAGACGATGCCGATGCCCACGGTGAAGCGGTCCAGGTTGCGCTCGGCCACCGATGAGCCGCCGAGCGAGCTGGAGACACCACCGCCGAACATGTCCGAGAGTCCCCCGCCGCGGCCCTTGTGGAGCAGCACCAGCAGGATCATGATCGCGCTCGAGATGATGAGCAGGACGGTGAAGAGCAGTTCCACGGCCGTGATCCTACGTCAGGCGACGGACGGCGGCGCAGCCGGCACACGCGACGAGCCGACCGGTCCGCGAGAGGGTCGTCACAGCCGCCGTCACAGGGTGGGCATCTCGTAGAAGCGGCAGATGCCACCGAACTCGTCGGCCTGCAGGCTGGCCCCGCCCACCAGAGCTCCGTCGACGTCGGTCTGCGCCATGATGCCGGCGACGTTGGCCGCCTTGACCGACCCTCCGTAGAGCACCCGCACTCCCTCGGCGGCCGCGTCGTCGAAGGTCTCGCGCACGTGCGCGCGGATGGCGGCGCACACCTCCTGCGCGTCCTCGGGCGTGGCAACCTCGCCGGTGCCGATCGCCCAGACGGGCTCGTAGGCGACGACGAGCCCGGCCACCTGCTCGGCGGTGAAGCCGGCCAGCGAGCCTGCCACCTGGGCGGTGGTGTGCGCGACGTGCTCGCCCGCCTGGCGCACCTCGAGGCCCTCGCCGACGCACACGATGGGGGTCATCCCGGCCCGGTGGGCGGCGTGCGCCTTGGCGCTGACGAGCTCGTCGGTCTCGCCGTGGTGCTCGCGCCGCTCGGAGTGCCCCACGACGACGTAGGAGCAGCCCAGCTTGGCGAGCATGCCCGCGGAGATCTCACCGGTGTAGGCACCGGACTCGTGCACCGACACGTCCTGCGCGCCGTAGCGCACGGAGAGCCGGTCGCCGTCGACGAGCGTCTGCACCGACCGGAGGTCGGTGAAGGGCGGGACGACGACGACCTCGGCCTTGGCGTAGTCGTGGCGCTTGTCGCTGAGGGTCCACGCCAGCTTCTGGACCAGCACCACCGCTTCCTGGTGGTTGAGGTTCATCTTCCAGTTGCCCGCCATCAGCGGGGTGCGCGCACTGCTCATCTGCTCAGTCCTCCAGGACGGTGATCCCGGGGAGCTCCTTGCCCTCCAGGTACTCCAGCGAGGCGCCGCCGCCCGTGGAGATGTGGCCGAACGCGGCCTCGTCGAAGCCCAGCGTGCGCACCGCGGCGGCGGAGTCGCCGCCGCCGACGACCGAGAGGCCCTCGATGCCGGTCAGCGCCTGGGCCACCGCCCGGGTGCCGGCCGCGAACTCCTCGACCTCGAAGACGCCCATCGGACCGTTCCAGAACACCGTCCGGGCACCGGAGAGCGCCTCGGCGAAGGCCGCCGCGGAGTCGGGGCCGATGTCGAGACCGAGCGCGTCGTCGGGGATGGCGTCGGCGGCCACCACCCGCGGCTGCGGGGTGGCGTCGCCGCTCGGGAACGTCGTGTCGACGACGACGTCGGTGGGGAGCACGATGCTGACCCCCGAGCTCTCGGCACGGGCGAGGTACTCGCGGCAGACCTCGAGCTGGTCGTCCTCCAGCAGGCTCTTGCCGACCTCGTGGCCCTGCGCCTTGAGGAAGGTGAAGACCATCCCGCCACCGATCAGCAGCGTGTCGGCCTTGCCGAGCAGGTTGTCGATGACGCCGAGCTTGTCGGAGACCTTCGAACCGCCGAGCACCACGGCGTAGGGCCGCTCCGGGCTCTCGGTCAGCCGGCGCAGCACCTCGATCTCGGTGCTCACCAGCCCGCCCATCGCGTGCGGCAGCCGCTGGGCCACGTCGTACACCGAGGCCTGCTTGCGGTGCACGACGCCGAAGCCGTCGGAGACGAACGCGTCGGCCAGGGAGGCCAGCTGATCGGCGAACGCGCCGCGCTCGGCGTCGTCCTTGCTGGTCTCGCCCGCGTTGAAGCGCACGTTCTCGAGCAACGCGACCTGGCCGTCCGCGAGACCGGCGACCGTCTGCTGCGCGGAGTCACCGACGGTGTCGGAGGCGAAGGCCACCTCGGCGCCGAGCAGCTCGCCCAGGCGGGCGGCCACCGGGCGCAGCGAGTACCGCTCCTCGGGGGCACCCTTCGGGCGGCCGAGGTGCGCGGTGACCACCACCCGGGCACCGGCCGCGGCCAGCTCGGCGATGGTGGGCACGCTGGCGCGGATGCGCCCGTCGTCGGTGATCGTGCTGCCGTCGAGGGGGACGTTGAGGTCGGAGCGGACCAGCACCCGCCGGCCGCCCACCTCGCCGAGCCCGGCGTACTCCCCCACCGTCAGAGGCTCTGGCCGACGTGGGTGATCAGGTCGGCGAGGCGGTTGGAGTAGCCCCACTCGTTGTCGTACCAGCCGACGACCTTGACCTGGTTGCCGATCACCTTGGTGAGCGGCGCGTCGAAGATGCACGACGCCGGGTCGGTGACGATGTCGGAGGAGACGATCGGGTCGGTGGAGTAGCGCAGGAATCGGCCGTCGGCGGCCTTCTCGACCGCGGCGTTGACCTCCTCGACGCTGGTCTCGCGACCGGCCTCGAAGGTGAGGTCGGTGGCCGAGCCGGTGGGCACGGGGACCCGCAGGGCGTAGCCGTCCAGCTTGCCCTTGAGCTCGGGCATGACCAGGCCGATGGCCTTGGCGGCACCGGTGGAGGTGGGCACCACGTTGAGGGCCGCGGCGCGGGCGCGGCGCGGGTCCTTGTGGATGTTGTCCTGGAGGTTCTGGTCGGCGGTGTAGGCGTGGACCGTGGTCATCAGGCCCTTGACGATGCCGAACTCCTCGTGCAGCGCCTTGGCCATCGGCGCCAGGCAGTTGGTGGTGCAGGAGGCGTTGGAGATGACCGTGTGCTGCGCGGGGTCGTAGAGCTCGTGGTTGACACCCATCACCACGGTGATGTCCTCGTTGCTGGCGGGCGCCGAGATGATCACCTTCTTCGCGCCGGCCTCCACGTGGGCACGGGCCTTGGTGGCGTCGGTGAAGAAGCCGGTGGACTCCACGACCACGTCGACGCCGAGGTCGCCCCAGCCGAGGGCGGCGGGGTCGCGCTCGGCGAAGGCCTTGATCTCCTGGCCGCCGACGACGATGGCGTCGTCGGTGCTCGAGACGTCGGCGTCGAGCCGGCCCAGGATCGAGTCGAACTTGAGCAGGTGGGCGAGCGAGGCGTTGTCGGTCAGGTCGTTGACCCCGACGATCTCGATGTCCGCCCCGGAGGCGCGCACGGCCCTGAAGAAGTTGCGGCCGATCCGGCCGAACCCGTTGATGCCTACACGAACGGTCACTGGTGCTGCTCCCTGTCGTCGACGAGCGAGGTGGTCCGAGGGCCCCGGTCAGGGGCGAGCCCCGACCCTATCGCCGCCCACGGACAGCGCAACGCCACGGTCCGAGGTACGTGCGGGTAACCGACGTCACGGGGGGCGAGGCGTCGGCACCGGTCCGGGGTCAGGCGTCCTCGGCGAGCATGTCGGCGGTGAGGGAGGCCTCGGTGTCGGGGATGCCGAGCTCCTCGGCACGCTTGTCGGCCATGGCCAGCAGGCGCCGGATGCGACCGGCGATCGCGTCCTTGGTGAGCACGGGGTCGTGGAGCTGGCCGAGCTCCTCCAGCGAGGCCTGCTTGTGCTCCAGGCGCAGCTCGCCGGCCATCCGCAGGTGGTCGGGCACCTCGTCGGCCAGGATCTCCATCGCCCGCTCGACGCGCGCGCCGGCGGCCACGGCGGCACGGGCGGAGCGGCGCAGGTTGGCGTCGTCGAAGTTGGCCAGGCGGTTGGCCGTGGCGCGCACCTCGCGCCGCATCCGGCGCTCCTCCCAGGCCATCAGCGACTCGTGGGCGCCGAGCCGGGTGAGCAGCTGGCCGATCGCGTCGCCGTCACGGAGCACCACGCGGTCCACGCCGCGCACCTCGCGCGCCTTGGCCTGGATGCCGAGCCGCCGCGCGACGCCCACCAGGGCGAGCGCGGCCTCGGGCCCGGGGCAGGTGACCTCCATGGAGGAGGAGCGGCCGGGCTCGGTGAGCGAGCCGTGGGCCAGGAAGGCGCCGCGCCAGGCGGCGACGGCGTCGCACCCGGAGCCCGCGACGACGGCCGGCGGCAGCCCCCGCACGGGGCGACCGCGCTGGTCGAGCAGGCCGGTCTGCCGCGCCAGCGACTCGCCGTCGCGCACGACGCGCACGATGTAGCGGCTGCCCTTGCGCAGGCCGTTGCCCTGCACCATGACGACGTCGGACTGGTGGCCGTAGACCTCGGCGATGTCCTTGCGCAGCCGGCGCGCGGCGGCGCCGGTGTCGAGCTCGGCCTCGACGACGATGCGGCCGCTGACGATGTGCAGGCCGCCGGCGAAGCGGAGCAGGGAGGCCACCTCCGCCTTGCGGCAGCAGGTCTTGGTGATCTGCGTGTTCGCCAGCTCCGCCTTCACCTGAGCCGTCATCGCCATGGCGCTGATCCTGCCACGCGCGTCAATCACCCGGCGCCGGTGGGGATCCGGCGTCGGGGGTGCCCGTCGGGTCGGTCACGCCGGGTCAGGCGTGGTCGCCCTCGAAGAGCGTGGCGTAGGCGGCGGCCAGCTTGTGGGGGTCGTGTCGGGGGGATCCGTCGTCGGCGCCGAGGTCGGCGAGCACCAGCGCGGCCCCGCAGGCAGCGGCCTGCTCGCGCAGCTCGGCCAGCTCGCCGCCGACGCGTCGCTCGTCGGCCAGCACGGTGTGCAGGCGCAGCTCGGGCGCGTGCTCGGCGAGCACCGCGAGGTGGTCGGCAGCCCCGAAGCCGCCGGTCTCGCCCTCCTGCTCCTCGAGGTTGAGCACGACCACCACCCGGCCCGTGGTGCGCACCAGTGCCTCGCGCAGCGCCGGCACCAGCAGGTGCGGGAGCACGGAGGAGAACCACGACCCAGGTCCGAGCACCACCCAGTCGGCCTCCTCGACGGCGGCGAGCGCGGCCGGGCTGACGGGCGGGTCGGGCGGCTCGAGTCGGACGCTGGCGATCACGCCCTCCGTGGTGGCCACCTCGACCTGCCCGCGGACCACCGTGAGGGCCTCGGGGTCGGTCGGGTCGAGTCCACGCACGTCGGCCCAGATGTCCATGGGGGTGAGTGCCATCGGCAGCACCCGGCCCTTGGCACCGAGCAGTCGCCCCACCCAGTCCAGGGCGTCGACGTGGTCGCCCAGCAGCTCCCAGAGCCCGACGATGAGCAGGTTGCCCACCACGTGGCCGCGCATCTCGCCCTCGCCGGCGAAGCGGTGCTGCAGCAGCCGCGCCCAGGTGTCGCCCCAGTCGTCCTCGCCGCACAGCGCGGCGAGGGCCATCCGCAGGTCACCGGGCGGCAGCACGCCGAACTCGCCGCGCAACCGGCCGGAGGAGCCGCCGTTGTCGGCGACCGTGACGATGGCGGTGAGCTCGTCGAGGGTGAGGTCGTCGACGAGGAGGCGCAGCGCCGAGAGCGAGGCGTGCAGGCCGTGCCCGCCGCCCAGCGCCACCGCGGACTGGGCGCGCAGGCCCGCGGAGCTGCGTACGGGCGTCATGCTCACTCCCGGCCGAGGTCGCGGTGCATGACGCGTGCGGTGAGGCCGGCGCCGCTGAGCCGGGCGGCGATCTCCTCCGACATCGCGACGCTGCGGTGCTTGCCACCGGTGCAGCCGATGGCGACCCGCATGAAGCGCTTCCCCTCGCGCAGGTAGCCCTGCGCCACCAGCTGCAGCACCGGCAGGTAGGCCTCGAGGAACTCCGCGGCGCCCGGCTGCGCCGTCACGTAGTCCGCGACCGCGGCGTCACGGCCGGTGTAGGGGCGCAGCTCCGGCACCCAGTGGGGGTTGGGCAGGAAGCGCATGTCGGCGAGCATGTCGGCGTCGACGGGGATGCCGTACTTGAAGCCGAAGCTCACCACCGTGACCTTGAGCCGCACGGTCTCGCTGGTGCCGAAGGCCGCGGCGATCCGGTCGGTGAGCTGATGGACGTTGAGCGCCGTGGTGTCGATGACGAGGTCGGCGTCGCTGCGCAGGTCGGCCAGCACGCTGCGCTCGCGCTGCAGCCCGTCGAGCAGCCGTCCGCCGCCCTGGAGCGGGTGGGGGCGGCGCGCGGCCTCCTGGCGGCGCACCAGCACCTCGTCGGTGGCGTCGAGGAAGACCAGCGTGGCCGTGCGGCCGAGCGTGCCCTGGGCCAGCGTGGCGTGCAGGGTGTGGAAGAACGAGCCCGAGCGCACGTCGACGACGACGGCGATCGGCTGGCGCGGGCCGAGGCTCTGGTCGACGAGCCGGACGACGTCGGGCACCAGGCTCGGCGGCAGGTTGTCGACCACGTAGAAGCCGAGGTCCTCGAGCTCCTTGGCCGCGGTGCTGCGACCGGCGCCGGTCATGCCGGTCACGACGACGAGCTGCCCGCTGCCGGCCGCGGCGGGCAGCGGCGCGGGTGCCTCGGGGGTGCCGCTGCCCGGGGGTGCCTGGTCGCTCATGCTTCCTCGATCTCGCCGGTGGCGGTGTTGACGGTGTAGGCGGGCTCCTCGGCGCGGCCCGCGGAGCCGGCGTCCTGGTCGGACCCCTCGGCCGCGGCGGGGGCGACGGCGTCCTTGATGGCCTGCGCGGTCCGCGGCCCGATGCCGGGCACCTGCGCGATCTCCTCGACCTCGGCCGCCCGCAGCTTGCGCAGCGAGCCGAAGTGCTTGAGCAGCGTCTTGCGGCGCACCTCCCCGAGGCCGGGGACGTCGTCGAGCACGCTCTCGACCATCGACTTGGAGCGCCGCGAGCGGTGGTGGTTGATGGCGAAGCGGTGCGCCTCGTCGCGGATGCGCTGGAGCAGGTAGAGCCCCTCGGAGCTGCGCGGCAGGATGACCGGGTCCTCCTCCCCCGGCACCCACACCTCCTCCAGCCGCTTGGCCAGGCCAACGACGGGCACGTCGTCGATGCCGAGCTCGGTGAGCGCCTGCTGGGCGGCGGCCACCTGGGGTGGGCCGCCGTCGACGACGACGAGACCGGGCGCGTAGGCGAACTTGCGGGCGCGACCCGTCTCGGGGTCGACCAGCATCGGGCCGGACTGCTCGTCGCCGGGCTTGAGCTCGGAGCTGGCCTGCTCGTCGAGCAGCCGGCGGAACCGCCGGGTGATCACCTCGTGCATGGAGGCGACGTCGTTCTGGCCGTCGACGCCGCGGATGACGAAGCGGCGGTACTCGCCCTTGCGGGCCAGGCCGTCCTCGAAGACCACCATCGAGGCCACCACCTCGGTGCCCTGCAGGTTGGAGACGTCGTAGCACTCGATGCGCAGCGGTGCCTCCTCGAGCTCGAGGGCGTTCTGGATCTCCTCGAGGGCGCGGTTGCGGGTGGTGAGGTCGCTGGCGCGCTTGGTCTTGTGCAGCGCCAGCGCCTGCTGGGCGTTGCGGGCCACCGTCTCCTGCAGGCTCTTCTTGTCGCCGCGCTGCGGCACGCGCACCTGGACGCGGCTTCCGCGCAGGTCGGAGAGCAGCTGCTCGAAGGTGGCGGAGTCGGGTGGCTCGGCGGGGACGAGGATCTCGCGCGGGATGCTGTCGGCGGCCGACTCGGGGTCGGTGCCGGCGTAGAGCTGGAGCAGGAAGTCCTCGACGAGGTCACCCACCTCGCCGTCCTCGACCCGGTCGGCCACCCAGCCGCGCTGGCCGCGCACCCGCCCCCCGCGCACGTGGAAGATCTGGACGGCGACCTCGAGCGGGTCCTCGGCGAGCGCGATCACGTCGGCGTCGGCGCCGTCGGGCAGCACCACCGACTGCTTCTCCAGCGCCTTGCGCAGCGCGCCGAGGTCGTCGCGCAGGCGGGCGGCCCGCTCGAAGTCCATCGCGTCCGAGGCGGCGTACATCTCCTTCTCGATGCGCTTGGTGAAGGGGCGGGTGCGCCCCGCCATGAAGTCGCAGAAGTCCTCGACGATCGCGCGGTGCTCCTCGGCGCTGACGGTGCCGACGCAGGGGGCCGCGCACTTGCCGATGTAGCCGAGCAGGCACGGACGGCCGATCTGGGCGCTGCGCTTGAACACGCCGTTGGTGCACGAGCGCATGGGGAAGACGCGCAGCAGCACGTCGACGGTCTCGCGGATCGCCCAGGCGTGGCTGTAGGGGCCGAAGTAGCGGGTGCCCTTGCGCTTGGCGCCGCGGCCGACCATGACCCGCGGGAACTCGTCGGAGAGGGTGACGGCGAGCCACGGGTAGGACTTGTCGTCGCGGTACTTGACGTTGAAGCGCGGGTCGAACTCCTTGATCCAGGAGTACTCCAGCTGCAGCGCCTCGACCTCGGTCTTGACCACCGTCCACTCCACGCTGGCCGCCGTGGTGACCATGGTGGCGGTGCGCTGGTGGAGGTTGCCGACGTCCTGGAAGTAGGAGGACAGACGCGCCCGCAGGCTCTTGGCCTTGCCGACGTAGATGACCCGGCCGCGGGAGTCGCGGAACCGGTAGACACCCGGTTGGGTGGGGATGGAGCCCGGCTCGGGTCGGTAGCTCAAGGTCTGGCTGCGGGCCACCGGACCACCCTACGGGGGTGCGCCGACACGCCTCGCGACACACCAGCCGGGTGCTGACTATTTATCTACATCGGTTTAGTGTTGTTTCATGCGATGTCGCGACACCTACGGGCTCGGCCTCACCACCAACCGGGCGGCGGCCACCGCCTACGAGCGTGGCGTCGGTCGGCTGCTGCGGCTCGAGCAGGGCGCTGCGGAGTCGGTCGCCGCCTCGCTGGCGCACGACCCCACCTTCGCCCTGGGTCACGCCACGCTGGCCCTGCTCGGTCGCGAGATGTGCCTGCCCATCGACGTGGAGGCGCGGCTGCGCGACGCCGAGGTGCTCGCCCCGCGGGCCACGGAGCGCGAACGCAGCCACGTGCACGCGGTGGCCGCCCACCTGCGCGGCGACCCGGCTCCCCTGCGTCGCCACCTCGCCGCGCACCCGCGCGACGCCGTCCTGCTGGCAGCCGCGGTCCCCACCATCGCCTTCTCCGGCGCCACCGAGGTGCCCGAGGAGGCGTGGGCGATCGTCGAGGGCGCCGCCCCCGCCTACGGCAACGACCCCTGGTTCGCGGGACTGCTGGCTTTCGTGCGCACGGAGCAGCGCCGTTTCGACGAGGCGATGGACCTCGCCACCACCTCCCTGGCCGCCATCCCGACGGCGGGGCACGCCGCCCACGCCCGCGCCCACGCGCACTACGAGACCGGCGACCACGCGGCCGGGCTCGCCTGGATGGACGCGTGGGTGCGCACCCAGGGCCACAGCGCCGAGGGCCGCAGCCACTTCGTGTGGCACGCGGCGCTGCACGAGCTCTCGCTGGGCGACCTCGACGGCGTGGCGCGCCGCTACGACGCCGACCTGCGGCCCGACCCGGGCCTGGGCTGCCGAGCCCTGGTGGACTCCGGGTCGCTGCTCGTGCGGTGGGCCCTGACCCCGGGCGCCGGGGCCGCGCGGGGCCTCGAGGAGGTCGTGCGCGCCACTCCTCCGCACCAGCTGCAGCGTCCGGCCACGCCGTTCCTGGCGATGCACGCCGCCGTCGTGCTGCTGGCGCTGGAGGACACCTGCGGCCTGGCCGAGCTCGCGGCGTGGGCGCAGCACCACCCCCACCCCACGCAGCGCGAGGTCGTCGCGCCCCTGGCCGAGGCGCTGGGGCTGCTGGCCCGCGGCGCCGCCGGACCCGCGGCCGACACGCTGGCGAGGATCGCCCCGCTGTGCCGCCGGCTCGGAGGGTCCGACGCCCAGCGCGAGGTGGTCGAGGAGTGCCGGATCGCCGCGCTGCTGCGCGCCGGGCGGCTCACCGAGGCGCGCGCCGTGCTGGACGCACGGCTGGACCGCCGTGAGTCGCCCCGCGATCGCCGGTGGCGTGCCTGGGCCACGGCGAGGGCCAGCGCCGCGGCCTGACCCGCGTGCCCGAACCCGCGTCAGACCGTGCGGACCTCGCCGTTCTCGACGGTGATCTCGACCTCGGTCAGGCCCGTGGTGGCCGGGCCGCCCTCCCGCTCGCCGGTCTCGGCCGAGAACGAGCTGCCGTGGAAGCTGCACTCGATCGTGCCGCCCTCGACGCCGGTGACGGTGTTGCCCTGGTGCGGGCAGGTGGCGGTGAACGCCTTGAAGTCGCCCTCGGTGGGCTGGGTGACGACGACGCCCTGGTCGCCCAGCACGATGCCACCGCCCACCGGCACGTCCGCGGTGGGCGTCAGCACCGCACCGGCCGCCGGCGCCGCGCCGCCATCGGTCTCCTCCTCGCCGCCGCCTCCGCCGCAGGCGGCGAGGACTGCGGCGACGCCGAGCGCGCCCATGCCCTGGAAGACGATGCGTCGCGAGGTCTGGATCTGTGCCATGGGTCTCTCCTGGTGGGGGTGCCGTGGGACGTGCGGAGCAGGTGCGTGGAACGCCGCGGGGTGCTCAGGCGCGCTGGACGGTGCCGCCGCGCAGGGTGACGGCGACGGGGTCGAGCGGTGAGGTGGCCGGACCCGAGACGGGCTCGCCGGTGTCGATCGAGAACAGGCTGCGGTGGCAGGGGCACACGATGGCGCCGTCGGTGACCTCCGTGACGGGGCAGCCCTGGTGGGTGCAGGTGGTCGAGAAGGCGCGCACCTCGCCGGCGACGGGCTGGGTCACCACGACCGCCTCGTCGGGGAGGATCACGCCGCCGCCGACCTCGACGTCGGCCAGTGGCACGAGCCCGTCAGCGGGGGCCGCTGTGGCGTTGCCCTCCGTGGGTGCGGGCTCGGCGCTCGCGGAGGCCGTCGGGCTGGACGACGGCGTCGGGCTGCCGGTGGCCGGGTCGGCGGCGACGTCGTCCGAGCCACCGCCACCGCTGCAGGCGGCCAGCACCGGGAGGCCCAGCCCGGCGGCGGTGAGGCCGCCGAGCGCGCCGCGACGGCTGAGGGAGGGGGTCTCGCGGGGGGTCACGAGCAGGACAGTAGCCAGGCGGTGTGAGAAAACCCTGTGAGACCGGCCGGTCCGACCACCGGGCGGCCCCGGTTCAGCCGGCCTTGCGGGCGCGGGCGGACCCGGTGGCCCGTGTCGCTCCCGCCTTCGTGGCCGGGGCCTTCTTCGCCGTGGCCTTCTTCGCGCTGGCCTTCTTCGCGGTGGTCTTCTTCGCGGCCTTCCGTGCCGGGGCCTTGGTGGCCGCGCGCGGGTCGACGTCCACCGGCGCCTTGCGAGGGCGCGAGGCGGTCACCGTGCTGTCCGCGAGCAACGGCGCGAGGAACTGCCCGGTGAAGGACTCGGTGTGCGCTGCCACCTCCTCGGGCGTCCCCTCGGCGACGACGAGCCCGCCGCGCGACCCGCCCTCGGGGCCCATGTCGACGATCCAGTCGGCGGTCTTGATGACGTCGAGGTTGTGCTCGATCACCAGCACCGTGTTGCCCTGGTCGACCAGGCGGCCGAGCACGAGGAGCAGCTTGCGGATGTCCTCGAAGTGCAGGCCGGTGGTGGGCTCGTCGAGCACGTACACGGTGCGACCGGTGGAGCGCTTCTGCAGCTCGGTGGAGAGCTTGACGCGCTGCGCCTCGCCGCCCGAGAGCGTGGTGGCCGGCTGGCCCAGGCGCACGTAGCCCAGCCCCACCTCGACCAGGGTCTTCATGTGTCGCGCGATCGCGGGGACGGCGGCGAAGAACTCCAGGGCCTCCTCGATCGGCATGTCGAGGACCTCGGCGATGGTCTTGCCCTTGTAGTGCACCTCGAGCGTCTCGCGGTTGTAGCGGGCGCCGTGGCAGACCTCGCACGGCACGTAGACGTCGGGGAGGAAGTTCATCTCGATCTTGATCGTGCCGTCGCCGGCGCACGCCTCGCAGCGGCCGCCCTTGACGTTGAACGAGAAGCGCCCCTGCAGGTAGCCGCGCATCTTGGCCTCCGGCGTGGAGGCGAAGAGCTTGCGCACGTGGTCGAAGACCCCGGTGTAGGTGGCCGGGTTGGAGCGCGGCGTGCGACCGATCGGCGACTGGTCGACGTGGATCACCTTGTCGACGTGCTCGAGGCCGGTGATGCGGCGGTGGCGGCCCGGCACCGTGCGGGCGCGGTAGATCTGCTTGGCCAGCGAGGTGTAGAGGATGTCGTTGACCAGGGTGGACTTGCCCGAGCCCGAGACCCCCGTGACCGCGCAGAAGACGCCGAGCGGGAAGGCGACGTCGATGTCGCGCAGGTTGTGCTCGCGCGCCCCCTTGACCACCAGCTCACGGCCCACGGTGCGCGGACGCCGGACCTCGGGCAGGGCGATCTCGCGTCGGCCCGAGAGGTACTGGCCGGTCATCGAGTCGGGGTGCTCGTAGAGCCCCTTGACCGAGCCGGAGTGCACCACCTGGCCGCCGTGCTCGCCGGCGCCGGGGCCGATGTCGACCACCCAGTCGGCGGTGCGGATGGTGTCCTCGTCGTGCTCGACGACGATCAGGGTGTTGCCGAGGTCGCGCAGCCGCACCAGGGTCTCGATCAGGCGCTGGTTGTCGCGCTGGTGCAGCCCGATGGAGGGCTCGTCGAGCACGTACAGCACGCCGACCAGACCGGCTCCGATCTGCGTGGCCAGCCGGATCCGCTGGGCCTCGCCGCCGGAGAGCGACCCCGAGGGACGGTCGAGCGAGAGGTAGTCCAGGCCGACGTCGAGCAGGAAGCGCAGCCGCTCCTGGATCTCCTTGAGCACCCGCTCGCCGATCTGGCGCTCACGGGCGGTGAGCTGCAGGCCCTGGAGGAAGTCGGCGGTCTCGTTGATGGGCAGCGAGCAGATCTCGGCGATGTTGCGACCCCCGAGCGTGACGGCCATCGAGACCGGCTTGAGCCGGCTGCCACGGCAGGTGGGGCAGGGCACCTCGCGCATGTAGCCCTCGAAGCGCTCGCGCGTGGTGTCGGACTCCGACTCGCGGTGCTTGCGCTCGACCCAGGGCCGCACGCCCTCGAACGCGGCGTAGTAGGCCCGCTCGCGGCCGTAGCGGTTGCGGGTGACCACGTGCACCTTGGTGCGGTGGCCGTCGAGCAGCGCCCGCTGCGCGGTGGTCGGGATGTCCTCCCAGGGCATGTGGACGTCGAAACCCAGCTCGCGGCCCAGCGCCTCCATCAGCTTGAGGAAGTAGTCGGCGACGTGTGCGGTGCTCCACGGCTGCAGCGCGCCCTCGGCGAGCGAGGCGGTGGGGTCGGGCACCACCAGCTCGGGGTCGACCTCCATCCGGGTGCCGAGACCGCTGCAGACCGGGCAGGCACCGAAGGGCGAGTTGAACGAGAACGAGCGCGGCTCGAGCTCGTCGGTGTCGATGGGGTGCTCGTTGGGGCAGGCCATCTTCTCCGAGAAGCGCAGCTCGCGCTGGGGGTCCTTCTCGGGCAGGTCGACGAAGTCGAGGAGCACCAGGCCGCTCGCCAGGTTGAGGGCGGTCTCGACGGAGTCGGTGAGCCGGCGCTTGGCCGAGCCCTTGACCGCGAGCCGGTCGACGACCACCTCGATGGTGTGCTTCTTCTGCTTGTCGAGGGTGGGCGGGTCGTCGAGCAGGTGGGTCTCGCCGTTCACGCGGGCCCGGGAGAAGCCCTGCGCCTGGAGCTGCTTGAACAGCTCGACGTACTCCCCCTTGCGACCCCGCACCACAGGTGCCAGCACCTGGAAGCGCTGACCCTCCTCGAGGGTGAGCACCTTGTCGACGATCTGCTGGGGGGTCTGCCGCTCGATCGGGGCGCCGCAGGTGGGGCAGTGCGGGCGACCGGCGCGCGCGAAGAGCAGGCGCAGGTAGTCGTAGACCTCGGTGATGGTGCCGACCGTGGAGCGCGGGTTCTTCGACGTGGACTTCTGGTCGATCGAGACCGCGGGCGAGAGCCCCTCGATGAAGTCGACGTCGGGCTTGTCCATCTGGCCGAGGAACTGGCGCGCGTAGGCGCTCAACGACTCCACGTAGCGTCGCTGACCCTCGGCGAAGATGGTGTCGAAGGCCAGGGAGGACTTGCCCGAGCCCGAGAGCCCGGTGAAGACGATGAGCGCGTCTCGCGGGAGGTCGAGGGAGACGTCCTTGAGGTTGTGCTCGCGCGCGCCTCGGATGATGAGCTGGTCCGCCACGGTGGTCTGGGCCGCCTTCTGCGTCGTGGTGTGGTCGTTCGGTGCGGGTCGGTTCGGAGCTGGTCTGCGGGGGTGCTGCAGGAGTGCGGCGGGGCGGGCCACGCTGCCCTCCCGACACGCTCACCCAATGTCTCACGCACCACCGACAGCCCACGCCTCAGCGTTGCCACGGGATGCGACCGGGGTGGTCTCCGCCTCGCCGGCCGGTACCCCGACACCTGCGAGGATGACCCCATGACCTACACCGGAGACGTGACCGTGGGCGGCGCGCCCGAGACCCGCGAGCTGGCTCACCTCAGCATCACCAAGGTGGCCGTCGACGAGAAGATGTCCAACAACGCCTACCTGCTGCGCTGCACTGCCACCGGCGAGCAGGTGCTGATCGACGCCGCCGACGACGCCGAGCGGCTGCTCGAGCTGATCGGCGGCGGCGGGCTGACCGCCGTCGTCACCACCCACCAGCACTGGGACCACCACCGCGCGCTCGCGGCCGTCGCCCGGGCCACCGGCGCCGAGATCGTCGCCGGGGCCCCCGACGCCGACGCCATCACCGAGCAGACCGGCGTGACCGTGACCCGCCGGGTGCAGCACGGCGACACCGTGGCCGTGGGCGGGTGCAGCCTGGAGGTGATCGCACTCGCCGGTCACACGCCGGGCTCCATCGCGCTGCTGCACACCGACGGCGACACCGGCGTCCCGCACCTGTTCACCGGGGACTCGCTCTTCCCCGGCGGGGTCGGCAACACCTTCGGCGACGCCGACGCCTTCACCCAGCTGGTCGGCGAGGTGGAGCACAAGGTCTTCGACCGGCTCCCCGACCAGACGTGGTTCTACCCCGGCCACGGCGGGGACTCGACGATCGGTGCCGAGCGCCCCCACCTGGCCGAGTGGCGCGAGCGCGGCTGGTAGCAGGGCGTTCGACAGGCGACCTCGGCGGACCACTGCTGACGTCGGCAGGCGGGGCGGCCCGGGCACGAGCACCGGCACCCACGCGGCGCCCGCGCACTCCGGCACACCACCGGACACGTGAGCCGCCCCGCCCACCCCCGCCCCGGACGCCGTCGGGCCCCCGCCCGTGCGGCACCGGAGACAGCTCCGGCGCGCCACCCGAGGGCGACGCGCCGGAGCTGGGGACCCGGACGCTGGGGGGTGCGCCGGGTCGATCGAGGGCGTCCTAGGACGCGAGGACCACCGTGCGGGGCAGGTCCTGGGGCAGGCTGAGCAGCTCGAGGTGCTCGACGAGCTCGTAGCAGGGCAGGCCGGCGGCGAGCAGGTCGGCGAACGAGACGCCGTCGTGCTCCATGGCCCAGGCCCAGCACACGGCCGGGGTCACGGGCAGCTGCTCGACGGCGAGCAGGGTGTGGCGCAGTCGCTCGCCGGCGACGCCGTGGGCGACGAGGAGCAGCTGGACGTCGTCCCAGGTGGCCGACTCGGGGTTCTGGTCCACCGCGCGCAGGCGGCGGTCCTCGCTCCAGGAGAGCGGGGAGGTGGATGACGAGACCAGTCGACGCTGGATGCGGGTGAGCGTGGCGAACATGGCCCCTCCTCTCGGGGGAACCGCACCGGGTCCTGGTCGGCGGGTACCGACCGTGGGGGAGGACGTCGATGGCGGGTGGGGGGTGTGCGGTCCGCAGGGGTCCGAGCCGTGCGTAGGCACCATGGTGACCTGTGATCCACAATACAGGAAACTGGTCCAGACCACCGCATACCCCGATGACCGACTCCCCGGAGCCGCGGTGCCGCGGGGTGGGGGCGACGCACATCCACAGGTTGTGGAAGGTCTGTGGAAACAGCGCCGGCCGACGGGACGCCCGGACTGTTACCCGGCTGTGGATGTCCGAGGACCGCCGGGGTCAGCTGTAGGTGACCCGGACGACCTCGGCGGCCGGCAGCGACTGGCAGCCCAGCCGGATGCCGTCGGCCAGGTCCTCGTCGTCGAGCACGTCGTTGCGCTGCATCGACACCTCGCCCTCGAGCAGTCGCACCGCGCACGCCGAGCACTCCCCCTCGCGGCAGGAGTAGGGCGCCTTGACCCCGCGCGACTCCAGGAAGTCCAGCAGCCGCTGGCGGGGGTCCCAGTCGTCGAAGCGGTGCGTCTCGCCGTCGAGCTCGACCTCCAGGCGCACGGGGCCCCTGACGCCCGGCTCCTCGGCGGCCGGCTCCTCGGCGGTGGGCGCAGCCGCGGCGGCGTCCTCCCCCTCGGCGTCGACCGGCCCCGGGACGGCGTCGCCGAACGGGTTGCCGCCCAGCGAGACGAACTTCTCCTGGTGACGACGCTCGCGCGGCAGGCCCAGCTCCTTGGCCGCGGCGATCACCGCCCTCATGAACGGCGCCGGTCCGCAGGTGAACAGGTCGTGCTCCAGGTGGTCGGCCACGAGGGCGCGCAGCTGCTCGGGCGTCGGCAGGCCCTGGAGGCTCTCCAGCCAGTGCACCACGCGCAGCCGGTCGGGGTGCGCCGCGGCGAGCTCTGCCAGCTCGCGCGCGAAGATCACCGAGGACTCGTCGCGGTTGGCGAACACCAGCACGATGCGTCCGCTCCCGGCGGCCAGCGCGGTGCGGGTGATCGACATGATGGGCGTGATGCCGCTCCCCCCGGCCAGGAGCAGCAGGTCGGCGTCGAGGCTGGCGGGCGTGAAGATGCCGCTGGGCGGCAGCACGCGCAGCGTGGAACCGGGGCGGACGTGGTCGCAGATCCAGTTGGACGCGTAGCCGCCCTCGGTGCGCTTGACCGTGACCGTGAGCCGCTCGGGCTGCTCGTGCGGGCTGCTGGAGAGGGAGTAGCAGCGGGCGGCGACGCCGGTCTGCTCGCTCGGCACCGCGAGGGTGAGGAACTGGCCGGGCTTGTAGCGGAACTGCTCCTCGACGCCCGCGGGCACCTCGAAGGAGATCGAGTGCGCCTCCGCGGTCTCCTCGACGACGTCGACGACCTTCAGCTCGAACGAGGTGTCCATGCTCTGCGCGCGCTCTCCTCGGGTGGGCCGGGGCGGCGCCCGCGGCGGTGTGGTGGCTCGGATGGGCTCGGGGTGGGCCCGTGGGCGGCCGCGCGGCGCGCGGTGCCCGGCAAGGTTACCCGTCGGTACCGATCAGTACCCGTCCTCGGCGCCGACCGGCACCTCTCCCCCCCGGGTGGCCGCCTCGATGCTGGCCAGGAGCCGCGGGCAGCCGCGGTGGGTCTCGCGCCGACCGGACCGGCGAGTCAGCTCGGGGCACTGGTGACGGGCCTCGGCGCTCCACTGGATGGAGGTCTGGTGCTCGCTGTTCTTCTTGACGCCGACCCGCGCCAGGCAGTCCAGGCAGGCCACCTCGGTGAGCCGCGCCTGGGTGTAGAGGCGCTGGTCCTCGACGGTCTCGGCGCTGGTGGGGACGAACGACGCCACGGCTCAGGTGCCCGACATGAGCTGGGGCTGGGTCTCGTCGGACCCGTCAGGCTCCCCGGCCGCGTCACGGCGGGCGAGGTTCTCGGCGACCTCCTCCTGCCAGAACTCGTTGGCCTGGGTGGTGTCGACCTCGAACTCGAAGCGGTCGGTCATCTCGGGGGCGATGTCGGCGACGTCGACGTAGAACTGCTCGTACCAGCGGCGCAGCTGGTAGACGGGCCCGTCCTCCTCGCACAGCAGCGGGTTCTGCACCGGCACCTTGTTCTGCCAGATGTGCACGTCCTGCAGGAACCCCTCGCCGAACATCTGCGCGTACTTCTTCGCGATGTAGCGCGCGGTGTCGTCGTCGAGGCCCTCGGGCTTCTTGACGGTGATGCCGTACTGCAGGGTGAAGGAGTCGGGGCCCGTGGGCAGGTGGCAGTTGATGAGCACGACCTCGGTCTCGAAGCCCTTGTAGTCGACCTCGAGCCAGTTGATCATGTACGCGGGGCCGAAGTAGGTGGCCTCGGACTTGAGGAAGAGCTCGGCGCTGCCGTAGCCGCCGGCCTTGTCGGGCCGACCCTTGGACTCCATGTACTGGGTGGCCTCGGTGCCCTCGAAGACGTTGCGGAAGCTCGTCGGGAACGAGAAGTGCACGTAGTAGAAGTGCGCCATGTCGACGACGTTGTCGATCAGCTCGCGACAGTGCGACCCCTGGATCGGCACGACCTCCCACGACCAGTCGGTGTAGAGGCCCTCGTCGAGCCCGGGCAGCTCCGGCGGCAGGATGGCGTGGTCGGGCTCGGACCCCTCGGGGTCGTGCCACACCAGCACCTGCCCGTTGCGGATGGCCACGGGGTAGCGCTGGGTGCGGGCGCGCAGCGGCACGCGGCGCGCGTAGGGGATCTGCTTGCACCGCCCGTCGCCTCCCCACCGCCAGTCGTGGAAGGGGCAGGCGATCTGGTCGCCCTTGACCTCGCCCTGGGTGAGGTCTCCGCCCATGTGGCGGCAGTAGCCGTCGAGCACCTGGATCTCGCCCTGGGTGTCCTGCCAGACCACGAGCTTGGTGCCGAAGGTCTCGATGCCGTGCGGCTCGCCGTCGGCGAACGTGCTGGCGAGCCCGAGGCAGTGCCAGCCCCGCGCGAACCGCATCGGCTGCTGCCCGTGGTCGAGCATCCTGGTCGCGCTCATGCGTGCCTCCTCCGGCGTCGATCGGACGACCGCTGCAGGCTAGCCGAAAACGAGAACACGTTCTAGTCTGGGGTCATGCGTGTAGCCCTCGAACCCGAGCACCTCGCCCTGCGCGCCGAGCTGCGCGAGTACTTCGACCAGCTGGTCACCCCCGAGCGTAGGGCCGGGCTGGCCTCGGCCACCGGAGAGTTCGGGGAGGCGGGCGTCTACAAGGAGGTCATCCGCCAGATCGGCAGCGACGGATGGCTCGGCATCGGGTGGCCGGCCGAGTACGGCGGCCAGGCGCGCAGCATGGTGGAGCAGCTGATCTTCACCGACGCCGCGGCGGTCGCCGGCGTCCCCATCCCCTACCTGACGCTCAACACGGTCGGGCCCACGATCATGCGCTACGGCACCCAGGAGCAGAAGGACTACTTCCTGCCCCGGATCCTGGCCGGCGAGCTGCACTTCTCCATCGGCTACTCCGAGCCCGGCTCGGGCACCGACCTCGCCTCGCTGCGCACGCGCGCGATCCGCGAGAGCGACGAGTGGGTGATCGACGGCCAGAAGATGTGGACCTCGCTCATCCAGTACGCCGACTGGATCTGGCTGGCCTGCCGCACCGACGCCGAGCTCCCGCGGCACAAGGGGCTCTCGATGATCCTGGTGCCCGCCGACGCCCCCGGCGTCTCCTACACGCCCGTGCACACCGTCGCCGGCGTCGGCACCAGCGCCACCTACTACGAGGACGTCCGCGTGCCCGCGGGCAACCTCGTCGGCGAGCTCAACGGCGGCTGGTCGCTGATGACCAACCAGCTCAACCACGAGCGCGTGGCGCTCACCAGCGCCGCACCGCTGATCCAGTCGCTGGGGCAGGTGCGCCAGTGGGCCCAGCAGACCAAGAACGCCGACGGCCAGCGCGTCATCGACTCCGAGTGGGTGCAGCTGGCGCTGGGTCGCGCGCACGCTCGCGTCGAGGCGCTGAAGCTGATCAACTGGAAGCTGGCCTCCGACGCCGACGCCGGGGTGGACCTCTCCCCCGCGGAGGCCTCGGCCACCAAGATCTACGGCTCCGAGCTGGCCACCGAGGTGTACCGCTCGCTCATGGAGGTCGTCGGGCCCGAGGCCGGCATCACCGGCGACTCCGAGGGAGCGGTGCTCGCGGGCCGCCTCGAGCGATTCCACCGCAGCTCGCTCGTGATGACCTTCGGCGGCGGCACCAACGAGATCCAGCGCGACATCATCGGCTACGTGGGCCTCGGGCTGCCCGCGGCCAAGCGGTAAGGGAGCAGCACCCGTGGACTTCACCTTCACCCCCGAGCAGGACGAGGCGGCCTCCCTGGCCGCCACGATCCTGGGCGACCGCACCGGCACCGACCGGCTCACCGCCGTCGAGCAGGCCGGCGACCGGTTCGACCGCGACCTGTGGCGCGAGCTGGGCACCTCCGGCCTCCTCGGGCTGCACCTGCCCGACGACCACGGCGGCGCCGGGCTGGGCCTGCTGGAGCTGTGCCGGGTGCTCGTCGAGGTCGGCCGCCGGGTCGCACCGGTGCCGCTGGCCGTGCACGGCGCGGCCGGGCTGCTGCTGGCCGAGTGCGGCGACGCCGACCAGGCCGCACGCTGGCTGCCCGGTCTCGCCGCCGGCGAGGTGGTGGTCACCGCCGCCGTCTCCGAGGAGCGCGTCGCCCTGCCCGCGCGGCCGGTCACCACCGCCTCCCCCGCGCCTGAGGGCGGGGGCATCTGGGAGCTGCACGGCGTCAAGACCGTGGTGCGGGCGGGCACCGCGGCCGACCTCGTGCTCGTCACCGCCAGCACGCCCGACGGCGTGGGCGTCTTCGCGCTCGACCCGGGCACGGACCGCGTGCGCGTCGTCGCGCAGCGCACCAGCGACGGCGACGCGGTCGCCCGCCTCGAGCTCGACGGCGCCGCGGCTCAGGCGGTCGGCACGCCCGGCGACGGCACCGCGACCCGGCTGGGTCAGCTGCTCGTCGTCACGGCGGCCGCCGAGCAGCTCGGGGTCACCGAGGGTGCGCTGCACCTGACCGCCGCCTACGCCAAGACCCGGGAGCAGTTCGGCCGGCCCATCGGCACGTTCCAGGCCGTCTCGCAGCGGTTGGCCGACGGGTACATCGACGTGCTCGGGCAGCGACTGACGCTGTGGCAGGCCGCGTGGCGGCTCGCCGAGGGGTTGCCCGCCGAGGTCGAGGTGGCCACGGCCAAGCTCTGGGCCGCCGACGCCGGGCACCGCCTCGCGCACACGGCCGTGCACGTGCACGGCGGGGTGGGCATCGACCTCGACGGCGAGGCGCACCGCTACTTCACCAGCGCCAAGCGCTTCGAGCTGCTCTTCGGCGGCGCCACCGACCAGGCGCTGCTGATCGGCCGTGCCCTGGCCGACGACCCCGCCTGAGGTGTGACTGCGACGGGTCCCGACGTCCGGGCCCAGCTGCTCGCGCGAGCAGCGGACGACTCCCCCGGGCTGCTGAGCTCAGACCACCGCTGGTCGTGGCGCGAGGTGGTGGCCGACTCGGCCGCGGTGGGCGCCGCCGTCCACCGACGCCTGGACCCTGCACGCCCGCCGCACGTGGGGGTGCTCATGCAGAACACGCCCGCGTTCCTGCACGCCATCGGCGGCGCAGCGCTCTGGGGGCACGTGGTCGTGGGGCTCAACCCGACCCGACGCGGCGCCGCGCTGGCTGCCGACGTCGCACGCAGCGACTGCCAGTGGGTGCTCGTGGACGAGGCGCACCGCCACCTGCTCGACGACGCGCCGGGGCTCGGTGTCCCGGTGCTCACGGTCGAGGACCTGGCACCGGACCCGGAGGCCGACGGCACCGCTCCGGCCTACGTGCAGGCCGACGCCGACACGCTGCTGATGCTGATCTTCACCTCGGGCACCTCCGGCGACCCCAAGGCCGTGCGGGTCACCCACGGCAAGGTGGCCGGTCCGGGTGCGATGCTCGGCGAGCGGTTCGGTCTCGGGCCGGGCGAGGTGGCCTACGTGTCGATGCCGCTGTTCCACTCCAACGCCGTCATGGCCGGGTGGGCGCCCGCGCTGGCCACCGGTGCCGCCGTCGCGCTGGCACCGCGGTTCAGCGCCTCGGGCTTCCTCGACGACGTCCGGCGCTACGGCGCCACCTACGCCAGCTACGTGGGCAAGCCGCTGGCGCACGTGCTGGCCACGCCCGAGCGCCCCGACGACACCGCCAACCCGCTGCGCCTGGTGTTCGGCAACGAGGCCAACGAGCGCGACATCGCCGAGTTCGGACGCCGCTTCGGCTGCACGGTGGTGGACTCCTATTCCTCCACCGAGAACGCCGTGATCGTCCAGCGGGTGCCCGGGATGCCGGCCGGCGCGCTCGGCCGGCCGCTCGACGGGGTCGAGGTGCTCGATCCCGTCACCGGAATGCCTACGCCCGACGCCGAGCTCGACGCCGCGGGACGCTTGCTGAACGCGGACGCCGCGACGGGCGAGCTGGTGAACACCCGCGGCGCGGGCGCCTTCGCCGGCTACTACCGCGACGAGGCCGCCGACGCCGAGCGGATGCGCGGCGGCATGTACTGGTCGGGCGACCTCGCCTACCGCGATGCCGACGGCTTCGTCTACTTCGCCGGCCGCAGCGCCGACTGGCTGCGGGTCGACGGCGAGAACCTCGGCGCCGCACCGGTCGAACGGGTGCTGCTGCGCCACCCGGCCGTCTCGGAGGCCGCTGTCTACGCCATCCCCGACCCCTCCTCCGGCGACCAGGTCGTGGCTGCACTGGCGCTGAGAGCACCGCTCTCGCCCGATGAGCTCACGGAGTTCCTCGACCAGCAGACCGACCTGCACACCAAGGGCCGCCCTCGCTGGGTCCGGATCACCCCGACCCTCCCCCGCACCGCCACCACCAAGGTCCTCAAGCGCGAGCTCGCCGCCCAGGGTGCCGTCGCTGGTGACGGCGAGCTCTGGACGCGACCCGAGCGCGGCACCGCGTACACGCGCGTCGCGCCTGCGGCCGAGTGGCCACCACCGCTGGTCGAGTAGCCCGGTGGCGAGAGCGGTGGATGCTCAGCCCTCGTAGGGGACCTCGGAGCGCCAGGCATCGGCAGGCTGGTCGAGGGCGGCGCGGAGGGCACGGGCGACGGCGGCGTGGGAGAAGGGGCTGTCGGGGTCGGTGGAGAGGGTGCCGCGGACGGTCACCGAGACGGCGCGGACGCCGTGGGGCTCCAGCGTGGTGTCGAGGCTGTGCACGAGGTTGCGCACCGCGGCCTTCTGCACACCGAGCGAGGCGGCCTTGTTCCAGGGCTGGTCGGCGGCCATCGATCCGGTCACCGAGACCCGTGCGTCGACGGCCAGGAACGGGCGGGCGGCCTGGACGACGCTCAGCAGGGCGCCCACACCGAGCGCCACGTCCTCGGCGAGGGCTGCGGGGGTCAGCGTGAGGGGGTCCTCCTCGCGGAAGGCGCTGGGGTTGAAGTGCACCAGGGCGAACCGTCCGAGCCGCAGACCGAGCTCCGCCACGGTCGAGCGGACCGCGTCGTCGTCGGTGAGGTCGACCTGCGCGGTCTCCACGCGGACGCCGGCGTCACGCCCGTCGGCGGCCAGCTGCTCGAGCTCCCGCGGGTCGATGCCGAGCAGCGCCAGGTCGTGGCCCTCGGCGGCGAGCAGTCGGGCCAGGTGGCCACTCACGCCCGGACCGGCACCGGCCACGAGCACCGCGCCGGTGGGGAGGGGGCGGGCGTCGGTCTCGGCGGTTCGGCTCACTCACACACCGTAGCCACCGTCGACGTCGAGCTTCTGGCCGGTGACGAACCCCGCGCGGTCCGAGACCAGGAACGCCACGGCCTCGGCGACGTCGACCGCCCCGCCGAAGCGCCGCAGCGGGATGGCGGCGCGGGCCGCCTCGAGCGCCCGCTCGTCGAGGTCTCCCCCGGCCATCAGTCGCTCGGCCATCCCGTCGGTCAGCATGCCGGGGCCCACGCAGTTCACCCGCACCCCGAAGCGCCCCTCCTCCTTGGCCAGCGCACGCACGAGCGCCTCGACGGCGGCCTTGGGGGCCGAGGAGAGCCCGTCGCGCACCGGGAACCGGCTGGTCGCGGCGGTCGTGACGGCGACGAGCACACCACCGGAGCGGCGCAGGGCCGGCAGCACCGCGTGGGCCACGGCGAAGAACGCGCCGGCGTCGTCGGCGAGCTGCGACGACATCTGCGCCGGCGTCACCTGCGAGAGGTGCCGCATCGGCACGTGCGGGCCGGCGGCGTGCACGACGACGTCGAGCCCACCCCATGCGGACTCGACGTCGTCGACGAGTGCCGTCACGGCCGCGGCTGCGTCCGGGGCGGCCAGGTCCAGCGACTCCTCGCGGAGCAGGTGCTCCGACCCGGTGGGAGCGCTGCGGTACGTGCCGGCCACCGCGTGGTCGACGGCGAGCCGCCGCGCGACCGCCGCGCCGATGCCGCCGCTGGCGCCGACGACCAGCGCCCGACGTCGCCCCTCCGCGGGCGCGGCGCCGCCCGGGGCGTCGTCAGGCACGCAGCTTGTCGAGCCGCGCCACCGTCTCCTCGAACTCGCTCACCAGGTCGGCCATCACGTCGGCCACGGGACGCACCTCGTTCATCCGCCCCACGATCTGACCGATCGGCATGGAGATCACGTCGGGGTTGTCGGAGGCGTTGATCCGGTTGTGGGCCTCGGCGACCAGCAGGTTCTGCAGCGGCATGGGCAGCGGCTCCGGAGCACCCTCCTCGGCCCACGCCTGGGTCCAGCGGGTCTTGAGCAGCCGCGCGGGCTTGCCGGTGTAGACCCGGGTGCGCACGGTGTCGGCGGAGCTGGCGCGGGTGAACGCCGTCGACCAGCCCTTGTTGCTCACGAGGTTCTGGTACTCCTCGGTGCCGAGCCAGATCGACCCGGTCCACACGCCCTGAGCGCCGAGCGCCATGGAGGCCGCCACCTGGCGACCGGAGCCGATGCCGCCCGCGCCGAGCACCGGCACGTCCGGCCCGACGGCGTCGACCACCTCGGGGGTGAGCACCATGCTGGCGATCTCGCCGGTGTGGCCACCGGCCTCGTGGCCCTGGGCGACGATGATGTCGACACCGTTGGCCACCTGGCTGAGCGCGTGCTTGGCGGCTCCGGCCAGGGCGGCCACAGCGATGCCGTGCTCGTGGCACTTCTCGACGACGTCGGCGGGCGGCGAGCCGAGGGCGTTGGCGATCAGCACCGGGCGGTGCTGGAGCGCGACGTCGAGGTGCGAGCGCGCCACCGAGTGCAGCCAGCCGAGCACGCCCTCGCGACCCTCGCCCTCGGGCAGCGGCGGCACGCCGAGCGCGAGCAGCGTCTTGTCGACGAACTGCTTGTGCTCCTCGGGGATCATCGCGCCGAGGTCGAGGGAGGTGCCCTCGGTGGGGATCTTCATCGGCATCACGATGTCGACGCCGTACGGCTTGCCGTCGGTGTTCTCGTCGAGCCAGGTGAGCGTGCGCTCGAGCTCGTCGGTCTCGTTGAACCGCACGCAGCCGAGCACACCGAGCCCACCCGCGCGCGAGACGGCGGCGGCGACGTGCTCGCTGGGGGTGAAGGCGAAGATCGGGTACTCGATCCCGAAGCGGTCGCACAGCGGACTGCGCATCAGGCGGTCACCTCCTGGGTGCTGGTCAGGGCCATCTCCTTGGCCTTGGGGTACTGCGCCTTGCCGGTGGCGTTGCGCGGCACCTGCTCGACGATGGTGAGCGCCCGGGGAAGCTTGTAGCCCGAGAGGTCGCGACGCAGGTAGGAGCGCAGCTCCTCGAGCTCGAGCGTGTGGCCCTCGCGGAGCTCGACGACGGCGGCCACGGCCTGGCCGTAGCGCTCGTCCGGGAGGCCGACGACGAGCACGTCGTAGACGGCGGGGTGGCCCTTGATCGCCATCTCCACCTCCTCGGGGTAGACCTTCTCGCCGCCGGTGTTCACGCAGTTGGAGCCGCGGCCGAGCATCGTGATGCGCCCGCCCTCCTCGACCCGCGCGAAGTCGCCGGGCACGGCGTAGCGCTGGCCCTCGATGACCAGGAAGGTCTCGGCCGACTTCTTCTCGTCCTTGTAGTAGCCGAGCGGCACGTGGCCTCCGCGGCCGATCCGCCCGACCTTGCCGGCGTTCTCGTCGGTGACGGCGAGCACGCGGTTGTCGTCGTCGATCACGATCACGTGCGGGCCCGGCGTGACGACGGGGCCGTCCTTGCTGAGCGCGTTGGGGTCCTGGAGCCCCGTGCCCTGGAAGCCGGTCTCCGAGGCGCCGATGGAGTCGGTGAAGAACGCGTTGGGGAACGCCTTCATCCAGCGCTCCTTGACGGGCGGGCTGAAGATCGCGGCACTGCTGGCGATGGAGATGAGGTTCGACCCGTCGTAGGGGGTGCCGGCCTCCTGGGCCCGCTCGTACTCCTCGATCAGCGGACGCGCCATGGCGTCGCCGGTCATGAACACCAGCTGCACCTTCTCGCGGTCGATGACCTCCCAGGTGCGCTGCGCGTCGAACTTGGGCTCCAGGATCGTCAGGTGCCCCGCGAACAGGTGCATGAGCAGGCCGGCCTGCGCGCCGCCGTGCATGAGCGGGCTGAACGGGAAGGTGACCAGCCGGGGATCGGTGGCCTGGCGGGACTGGTCGTGCTCCTCCAGCGGCTCGCCGGTCATGAAGTCGATCCCGCCGCCCAGCACCCGCCAGAAGTCCTCGTGGCGCCACATCACGCCCTTGGGGAAGCCGGTGGTGCCTCCGGTGTAGATGATGTGCAGGTCGTCGGGGCTGCGCTCCCCGAAGTCGCGCTCGGCGCTCTGGCCGGCGACGGCGTCGGCGTAGAGCACGCCCCCGTAGGAGCCGACGTCGGAGGCGTCGTCCGGTGCCGTGGGGTCCGGGAGCGCGACGACGGTCTGCAGCTGCTCGTGGCGAGGTGCGCAGGCGGCGACCAGTGGCGCGTAGGGACGCTCGTGCAGCAGCGCCTTCACGTCGGCGTTGTCGAAGAGGTAGTTGAGCTCCCCCTCGGTGTAGCGGTAGTTGACGTTGATGCACACCGCGCGCACCTTGACGACGGCGAGCACGGCCACGACGTGCTCGACGCTGTTCTTGGCGTAGATGCCCACGTGGTCGCCCGTGCCGATGCCGCGCGAGGCCAGGAAGTGGGCCAGCCGGTTGGCCTCGGCCTCCAGCTCGGCGTAGGTCACGGTGCGGTCGAGGACCTTCACGGCGGGGTTGTCCGGCGCGGCGTCGACGGCGTGCTCGAAGAGGTCAGCGATGTTGAGGGCCACGTCGCGAGACTAGAACACGTTCTCGTTTTTCGCTAGGTTGCCGCCCATGGCCAACGACGACGGATCGCCGCACTGCCTGGTCGAGCAGGAGGGGCACGTGCTGGTGGTGACCATGAACCGCCCGCGGGCCCGCAACGCCCTCTCCGGCGAGATGCTCGAGATCATGGAGGGCGCCTGGGACAGGGTGAACGAGGATCCGGAGATCCGCGTCTGCATCCTCACCGGGGCGGGCGGCTACTTCTGCGCCGGCGCCGACCTGAAGTCGATGTCGCGCAAGGCCCCGAGCGAGAGCTTCGAGTCCGGCGAGTACGACCCCTCGCGGATCAAGGGCCTGCTCAAGGGCTTCCGGCTCACCAAGCCGCTCGTCGCCGCCGTCGAGGGGCCGGCCATCGCCGGCGGCACCGAGATCCTGCAGGGCACCGACATCCGGGTTGCCGGCGAGTCCGCCCGCTTCGGCATCTCCGAGGCGCGCTGGTCGCTCTACCCGATGGGCGGCTCGGCCGTGCGACTCCCCCGCCAGATCCCCTACACCGTGGCCGCCGAGCTGCTGCTCACCGGCCGTCAGGTGCCTGCCCCCGAGGCCAAGGAGCTCGGCCTGATCGGTCACGTCGTCCCCGACGGCCAGGCACTCACCAAGGCCCGCGAGCTGGCCGACATGGTCGCCGCCAACGGGCCGGTCGCCGTCCAGGCCATCCTGCGCACCATCCGCGACTCCGAGGGCAAGCACGAGGACGACGCCTGGGCCGACGACGCCGCGGTCGGGCGCACCGTCTTCGCCAGCGACGACGCCAAGGAGGGGCCGCGCGCGTTCGCCGAGAAGCGCGCGCCGCAGTTCACCGGTCGCTGACCCCTCCGTGCTCCTAGGGTGAGCGGGTGCAGCTGTCCACGCCCAGCCTGATCCTGGTCATCATCGGCGTGCTCGTCGTCATGACGATCGTCAACCGCGTGCTGGCGGAGCGACGCACGCGCGCCATGACGACGTTCGCGGCCGAGCGCGAGCTCACCTTCGAGGCGCGCGACCCCTCGCTGGTCGACCGGTTCCACGGCAGCCCGTTCGGACGCGGCTACGCCCGGCGAGCCACCAACGTCGTCCACGGCACGCACGACGGCCGACGGGTGGTGGCCTTCGACTACCACTTCCGCGTGCGCAGCAGCAGCGGCGGCAGCGGCGGTCGCGGCAGCAGCTCCCACACCTACTCCGTGATCGCGATGCACCTCGACGCCGTCGTGCCCGACCTGTCGATCTCCCCCACCGGGGTGCTGGGGCACCTGGTCAACGCCGTCAGCAAGCGCGACGTGCAGGTGGGTCATCCGGACCTCGACCGCGAGTTCACCATCGTGACCTCCGATCCCCAGTTCGCCGCGGAGCTGCTCTCGCCCGAGGCGGCCGCGCTCATGCTGCGCAACAGCCACGTGGCGTGGCGCTTCGAGCGCGACTCCATGCTCATGATCGGGCGGGGCACCTGGAGCACGACCGAGATCGACGCGCGGCTGCGCCTGATGGATGCCCTGCTCGACGCCACGCCCGCCGCACTGTGGCGTCGCCTGCGACCGGAGTGACCCCCGAGCCCGGGATCAGCCGACGGCGCGCTCGCCCGTCCAGTAGCGGGCGCGCAACGCCTTCTTGTCCGGCTTGCCCAGACCGGTGAGCGGCAACGCGTCCGTCGCGATCACCTGCTTGGGGGCCTGCACCGATCCCTTGCGCTCCTTGACCATGCCCTGGATCTCGGCGACGACGTCGTCGGTGAGCTCGTGTCCCTCGCGCAGCACCACGATCGCCGTCACGGCCTCGCCCCAGCGCTCGTCGGGCGTGCCGATGACGCCCACCTGCGCCACCGCCGGGTGCTCGGCGACGACGTCCTCGACCTCGCGCGGGAAGACGTTGAAGCCGCCGGTGACGATCATGTCCTTGGTCCGGTCGACGATGTACCAGAAGCCGTCCTCGTCCTCGCGAGCGACGTCGCCGGTGTGCATCCAGCCGTCCCGGAACGTCTCGGCCGTGGCCTCCGGCAGGTTCCAGTAGCCACCGGCGAGCAGCGGCCCGGCGACACAGATCTCCCCCGGCTCACCCGGGGCCACCGGCTCGCCGTCCTCACCCAGGAGCGCGGTGCGCAGGAAGGCCGACGGGCGCCCGCACGAGGCCAGACGGCGGTCGTCGTCGGTGACGTGGTCGGCCTTGGCGAGGTAGGTGATCACCATCGGCGCCTCGGACTGCCCGTAGTACTGGGCGAAGATCGGGCCGAAGCGGTCGATCGCCTCCCGGAGCCGGACCGGGTTGATGGCCGAGGCGCCGTAGTAGACGGTCTCGAGCGAGGAGAGGTCGCGGGTGCGGCTGTCGGGGTGGTCCATGAGCGCGTAGAGCATCGAGGGCACCAGCATGGTGGCGGTGATCCGCTGCTCCTCGATCACGCGCAGCACCTCGGCGGGGTCGAAGCGCGCCAGCACGTGCAGCGAGCCGCCCTGGATCACCGTCGGCACGAAGAACGCCGCGCCCGCGTGCGAGAGCGGCGTGCACATCAGGAAGCGCGGGTTCTCCGGCCACTCCCACTCGGCCAGCTGCACCTGCGTCATCGTGGCCATCGTCTGGGCCAGGCCGACGACGCCCTTGGGCTTGCCGGTCGTGCCGCCGGTGTAGGTGATCGAGACGACGTGGTCGGGCGGCAGCAGCGCCGCCGTCAGCCGCTGCGGCTCGAAGCCGGCGGCCACCTCCACCAGGTCGTGCGTGGTCGCGCGCGAGGCAGCGAGCGGCTCGGGCACGGGGCCGATGGTGAGCACCGTCGTCAGGCCCGGGCACTTCTCGAGCAGCTCGAGCGCACGCTCGGTGAAGTAGGGGTCGATCACCAGGAAGGTGATCTCGGCGTCGGTGATCACGTAGGCGTGGTCGTCGGCCGACCCCAGGGGGTGCAGCGAGGTCCGGCGGTAGCCCTGTGTCTGACCGGCGCCCAGGATGTAGAGCACCTCGGGCCGGTTGAGCGCCAGCAGCGCCCCGGCCGAGCCGGTGCCGCAGCCCACCGACTCGAAGGCCTGCACGTAGCGGCTCATCTGCTCGGCGACCTGCCCGCCCGTGAGCGTGGTCTCGCCCAGGTGCATGACCGGACGGTCCCGGTGGCGTCGCAGGGCGGCCACCATGAGGTCGCCGTTGTGGGTGCCCGTGCGCAGGTGGCGCAAGTGATCGGTCATGCGGCAGAGACTAGAACGTGTTCCAGTTTCGTGCCAGGGCCTGTCCGGTCGCCCGGTAGGTTCGGGGCATGGTGCAGATGATCGCCGAGCAGCGCCTCGCCGTGGCCGACGAGGCCGGCCACGCCCTCACCCGCGTGCGCATGGGTCTCTCGTGGGACAAGGAGCGCGGCGGCGGCGTCATCGGCGCCACGGCCGACGTCGACCTCGACGCCACCGCCCTGCAGTTCGCCGGCGGTCGGTTGTTCGACCTGGCCTTCTACAACAACCTGCGCACCCGCGACGGCTCGGTCGAGCACCTCGGCGACAACCGCAGCGGCAGCGGCGCGGGCGACGACGAGACGATCGCCGTCGACCTCGGCGCCGTGCACGGGCCGGTCGACACCATCCTGTTCCTGGTCAGCAGCTACCGCGGCCAGGCCCTGGAGTGGGTCACCAACGCCGCCTGCCACCTCAGCACCGAGGACGGCACCGAGCTCGCCCACTTCACCCTCACCCAGGGCCCGCGCGAGACCGGCGTCGTCATGGCGGCGCTCACGCGGGGCGACGCCGGCGACCCGTGGACGCTCGAGGCCGTCGGGCGGGGCGTGCCGATCACGGTGCCCACCCAGGGACTCGAGGCGCTGGCACCCTTCGTGCAGCGTTGACCTGCTGCCCGGTCTGCGGGTCCGTTGTCCGCGGCGGGTAGAACAGAGGCATGCAGACACGCAGCATCGGCAACGACACCGTCGGCCACGTCGCGGTGGGCGCCATCGGCCTCGGCCTGATGACCTTCGACCAGGACGGCCAGCACCCGCGCGAGCAGCTGCTCGGCACCGTGCGCTCGGCCGTGGACGCGGGCGTCACCCTCTTCGACACCGCCGACGCCTACGGCTTCGGTGACCGTGGCACCGAGGCCAACGGCGCGAACGAGCGGCTCATCGCCTCGCTGCTCGACGAGGCGGGCCTGCGCGACGAGGTGCTGCTGGCCACCAAGGCCGGTCACGTGCGCACCGACGACGGCGGTTGGGGACTCGACTCCTCCCGCGAGCACCTGCTCGCCGCGGTGGACGCCAGCCGCGAGCGGCTCGGCGTCGACGCCATCGACCTGTGGCAGCACCACCGGCCCGACCCGGCCGTGCCCTACGAGGAGGTGCTCGGCACGCTCAAGGAGGTGCACGACTCCGGCAAGGTCCGCATGGTCGGACTCTCCAACGCCGACCCCGCGCAGATCCGTCAGGCCCACGAGGTGCTGGGCAGCGCGCTGGTGAGCGTGCAGAACCAGTTCTCCCCCGCCTTCCGCTCCAGCGCGCCCGAGATCGAGGTCTGCGCCGAGCTGGGCCTGGCATTCCTGCCGTGGAGCCCCCTCGGCGGCCTGTCGGACGCCAAGGCGCTGGGCGAGAACCACCCCGCCTTCGCCGAGATCGCCACCGAGCGCGGCGTCTCGCCCCAGCAGCTGGCGCTCGCCTGGGAGCTCGCCCAGTCCCCCTGCGTCATCCCGATCCCCGGCGCCAAGCGCCCGGGCTCCATCCGCGACTCGGCCCTCGCCGCCGACCTGCAGCTGACCGACGACGAGCTCCGCCGCCTCGACGCCTCCTGACCAACGGCCACCGGGAGGCGCCGCGTCGGCGGTCAGGCGAGCAGCTCGGCGACGGCGCGGACCTCCTCGGGCGAGCGGCAGCTGAGCATCAGGGTGGTCACGCCGGTCTCCTCCCACTGTGCGACCCGCTCGCGCACCTCGCCAGCGGTGCCGATGATGTGCATGTCGTCGACCAGCTCGTCGGGGATCAGGGCCGTGGCCTTGTCCTTCTCGCCGCCGAGGTAGAGCTCCTGCACCTCGCGGGCGAGGTCCTCGTAGCCCATGCGCACGAACACCTGGTTGTGGAAGTTGGCCTCCTTGGCGCCCATGCCGCCCATGTAGAGCGAGACGAAGGGGCGCATCGCGTCGAGCACCTGGGCCTTCTCGGCGGCGTCGCGGACGACCTGCAGGTGGCAGGTGGCGGCGATCTCGAAGTCGGCGCGAGTGCGGCGGGCGCCCTCGCGGGCGAAGCCCTCGTCGAGCCACGGCTGGTACATGGCGGCCGACCTGGGCGTGTAGAAGATCGGGATCCAGCCGTCGGCGATCTCGGCGGTCTGGGCCACGTTCTTGGGTCCCTCGGCACCGAGCCAGATCGGCACGTCGGCGCGCAGCGGGTGGACGATCGGCTTGAGCGGCTTGCCGAGGCCGGTGGCGCCCTCGCCCCGGTAGGGCAGCGGGTGGTGCGGCCCGTCGTTGGTCACCGGCGCCTCGCGGGCCAGCACCTGGCGCACGATCGAGACCACCTCGCGGGTGCGGGCCAGGGGCTTGCTGAACGGCTGGCCGTACCAGCCCTCCACCACCTGGGGCCCGCTCACCCCCATGCCCAGGACCACCCGCCCGCCCGACAGGTGGTCCAGGGTCAGGGTGTGCATGGCGATCGAGGCGGGGGTGCGCCCCGACATCTGCACGATCGAGGTGCCCAGGCGCACCCGTGAGGTCTCGCGGCCCCACCAGGCCAGCGGGGTGAAGGCGTCCGAGCCCCAGGCCTCGGCGGCGAAGACGGCGTCGAAGCCCGACTCCTCGGCGGCGGCGACCAGCTCACCCGTCCCCTGCGGGGGCTGCGCGCCCCAGTACCCCAGCTGCAGTCCCAGTTTCATGGCGACACTGTGGCAGAAAGGTTGCCCAGAACATAGAACGTGTTCTAGTTTCGCCTCATGCCCCGCACGCTCTCGGCGCCGGTCACCGTCGCCTTCGACTACACCCGCTCCACCGGGCCCGTGCTGGGTCGCTTCCTCACCGGCCTGCGCGACGGCGTCGTGGTGGGCGGACGCACCTCGGAGGGGCGCGTGGTCGTGCCGCCGCCCGAGTTCGACCCGGTGACCCACCGCGCCGTCGAGGACTTCGTCGAGGTCGCCGACGTCGGCACGGTCACCTCGTGGACCTGGGTCCCGGAGCCGGTCAAGGGCCAGCCGCTCGACCGCCCGTTCGCCTTCGCGCTCGTGCTGCTCGACGGCGCCGACGCGCCGCTGCTGCACGCCCTGGACGCCGGCTCGCCCGACCAGGTCAGCACCGGCATGCGCGTCCAGGCGCGCTGGGCCGAGGAGCGGCAGGGGGCCATCACCGACATCCTGTGCTTCGAGCCGGCAGAGGACTCCGCGTCGCCCTCGGCCACCCGGTCCCCCGAGTCCCCCACGAACGCCGACCCCGTCACCGGCGTCGTCACCCCGGTCTCACTCGACTACGTCTACGCCGCCAGCCCCGAGGAGTCGGCGTTCTACCGCGGCCTGGAGCAGGGGCGGATCCTCGGCCAGCGCTGCCCCGCCTGCGGCAAGGTCTACGTGCCACCGCGCAGCGCCTGCCCCTCCGACGGCACCCCGACCACCGACGAGGTCGAGCTCTCCGAGACCGGCACGATCACCACGTTCTGCATAGTCAACGTGCCGTTCCTGGGTCAGCGGATCACCCCGCCCTACGTCTCGGCGTACGTGCTGCTCGACGGCGCCGACATCGCGATCCTGCACCTGATCCTCGACGTGCACGCCGACGAGGTGCACATGGGCATGCGGGTCAAGGCGGTCTGGAAGCCCCGCGAGGAGTGGGGCACCACGATCGAGAACATCAGCCACTTCGCGCCGACCGGCGAGCCGGACGCGGACTACGACACCTACAAGCAGCACCTGTAGAGAACGGGACCCGATTCCATGAGAGACGTCGCCGTCGTCGGCTTCGCCCAGCGCCAGATGGCCGAGTTCGACGGGTCGCCCACCTGCGTCGAGCTGCTCGTGCCGCTCTTCGCCGAGTGCTACGAGCAGACCGGCTGGACCCGCCAGGACGTGGGCTTCTGGTGCTCCGGGTCCTCGGACTACCTGGCCGGGCGCTCCTTCTCGTTCGTGCAGGCGGTCGACGCGATCGGCGTCATCCCGCCCGTCAACGAGTCGCACGTGGAGATGGACCTGGCGTGGGCCATGTACGAGGCCTGGGTCAAGATCCAGACCGGCGAGGTCGACACCGCCCTGGTCTACGCCTTCGGCAAGAGCTCGGCCGGCGTGCTGCGCCGCACGCTGGCGATGCAGCTCGAGCCGTACACGATGACGCCGCTGTGGCCCGACACCGTCTCCCTGGCGGGGCTGCAGGCACGCGCCGGCATCGACGCCGGGCTGTGGGACGAGCGCGCGATGGCCGAGGTGGCGCAGCGGTCGCTCACCGACGCCGAGAAGAACGAGTACGCCGTCCGCAGCGGCGGCTCCTCGGTCGAGGACCTGCTGGCGCGCCCGATGTACGCGGACCCGCTGCGCAAGCACGACTGCGCACCCGTCACCGACGGGGCTGCCGCGCTCGTGCTGGCCGCCGGCGACCGGGCCCGCGACGTGCGCGAGCGTCCTGCGTGGATCAGCGGGCTCTCGCACTACGTGGACCCCATGAGCATGGGCACCCGTGACCTCACCCGGGCGCCGTCCGCGCAGCGGGCCGCGCAGGCGCTCGACCTCGACGGCGTCGAGGTGGCCGAGCTGCACGCCCCGTTCAGCCACCAGGAGCTCGTGCTGCGCCGTGAGCTCGCGCTGGCCGACGACGTCGCGGTCAATCCCTCGGGCGGCGCGCTGGTGAGCAACCCGATGTTCTCCGCCGGCGGCATCCGGGTGGGCGAGGCCGCCCGCCGGATCTGGGACGGCGACGCCGGCAAGGCCGTCGCGCACGCGACCTCGGGCCCCGCGCTCATGCAGAACCTGCTCTGCGTCATGGAAGGACGTGCCTGATGGGCAAGCAGCCGGCCGCCGTCATCGGCGTGGGCCAGACCCACCACCGCGCCAAGCGCGAGGACGTCTCGATGGCGGGCCTGTGCCGCGAGGCCATCGACCGCGCGCTCGAGGACGCCGGGATGACCCTCGACGACGTCGACGCGATCGTCGTCGGCAAGGCTCCGGACCTGTTCGAGGGCGTGATGATGCCCGAGCTGTTCCTGGCCGAGTCGCTGGGTGCCGCGGGCAAGCCGCTGCTGCGCGTGCACACCGCGGGCTCGGTGGGCGGGTCGACGGCGATCGTGGCCTCCTCGCTCGTCCAGGCCGGGGTGCACCGCACGGTGCTCACGGTCGCCTACGAGAAGCAGTCGGAGTCCAACGCCATGTGGGCGCTCTCGGTGCCGGTGCCGTTCAACATGCCGGTGCACGCAGGCGCCGGCGGCTACTTCGCGCCGCACGTGCGCTCCTACATCCGCCGCTCGGGCGCACCCACCGAGGTCGGCGCGATCGTGGCCGCCAAGGACCGGCAGAACGCGCTGAAGAACCCCTACGCGCACCTGAAGAACCCCGACACCACCGTCGAGTCGGTGCTGGCCTCCCAGATGCTGTGGGACCCCATCCGCTACGACGAGACCTGCCCGTCCTCCGACGGCGCGTGCGCCCTGGTGATCGCGGCCGAGGACGTCGCCGCCCGATCCCCCAATCCCGCCTGGATCCACGGCACCGTGATGCGCTCGGAGGCCACCACCGCGGCCGAGCGCGACCAGGTCAACCCGCAGGCCTCCCGCGACGCCGCGGCCGCCCTGTACAAGCAGGCGGGCATCACCTCGCCCATCGACGACATCGACGTCGCCGAGATCTACGTGCCGTTCTCGTGGTTCGAGCCGATGTGGCTGGAGTCGCTGGGCTTCGCCGGTGAGGGCGAGGGGTGGAAGCTCACCGAGTCCGGCGCGACGGCGATGGACGGCCGGATGCCGGTCAACTGCTCGGGCGGCGTGCTCTCCTCCAACCCGATCGGCGCCTCCGGCATGCTCCGCTTCGGCGAGGCCGCGCTGCAGGTGCGCGGCGCCGCGGGCGAGCACCAGGTCGACGGCGCCCGCACCGCGCTCGGCCACGCCTACGGCGGCGGCTCGCAGTTCTTCGCCATGTGGATCGTGGGTGCCGACAAGCCCGGCTCCTAGCCGCACGGACACGCCGGAGCCCGCCTCGGTGGGGTCGGGTGCCTGACGACGCAACCCCCGACGTCCTCGGGCACCCGACCCTCCGGGGCGGTTCCGCGTCCGACCGGCCGTCAGGCCGCCGACGGGCGAGATCTCGCCCGTCCACCTCGCTGGCTACGCCCGTGGCGAACGTCGGTCCCGGGTGGCCGTGCCTGTCGTAGCGTCGGGACATGACCGCCGAGAACGTCGTGCCCTTCCGACGCCGCGAGCCGGAGCCGCTGTGGCGCGAGGTGGTGGGTCGTGAGCTGCGCGAGGAGCGCAGCCGCCAGCAGCGCACGCTGGCCGACGTCGCCGGGCAGGCGGGCGTCTCGGTGCAGTACCTCTCCGAGGTCGAGCGCGGACTCAAGGAGCCCAGCTCCGAGGTGCTCGGCGCCGTGCACGGTGCGCTGGGCCTGCGACTCGTCGAGCTCACCACCCGGGTCACCGAGCGGCTCGGCGCCCCCGCGGGACCGGTCGCGCTCGCGGTCTGAGTGGGGCTCGGCGGCGCTCAGGCGGCTGACTTCTTGCGGCTGCCCAGCACCTCGTCGGCCATGCCGTAGGCGACGGCGGCCGGGGCGGTGAGCACCAGGTCGCGGTCGGTGTCGTGGCGCAGCTGCTCGACGTCGACGCCGGTGTGGTGACTCAGCAGTGACTCCACCTCGGCGCGCAGGCGGACGATCTCCTTGGCCTGCAGTGCCAGGTCGGGCAGCGTGCCGCGGCCGCCGCCGGCGGGTTGGTCGAGCACCACGCGCGCGTGGGGCAGCAGCGAGCGGCGGCCGGGCTCGCCGGCCGCGAGCAGCAGGGCGGCCGTCGACCCCACCTGCCCCACGCAGGTCGTCACGATCTCGCTGCGCACGAAGCGCAGCGTGTCGTACACCGCCAGCACCGAGGTGACGGCGCCACCGGGTGAGTTGAGGTAGAGGCTGATCGGCTGGTCGGGCGACTCGGACTCCAGGTGCAGCAACTGGGCGATGACCGCGTTGGCGACCCCGTCGTCGACCTCGGTGCCCAGGTAAACGATGCGGTCGCTGAGCAACCGGCTGTAGACGTCGACCGCCCGCTCACCCCGGACCGTGCGCTCCACCACGCTGGGGATCGTGTACTGGCTCATGCGCGCACCCCCGCCGCGCGGGTCGTGCCCGTGGTGCCCGCCGTCGCGGGCTCGGCCATGCCGAAGGCCGTGCCCGACCGCGAGGGCGCCACCGAGGTCACCGTGTGCAGCACGTGGTCGACGAACCCGTATTCGCGCGCCTGCTCGGCGGTGAACCAGCGGTCGCGCAGCGCGTCGCGCTCGACCCGCTCGACGGGCTGGCCGGTGTGCTGCGCGGTCAGCCCCATCATCACGTCCTTCATGTGCTCGAGGTTCTCGGCCTGGATCTCGATGTCCACGGCGCTCCCGCCGATGCCGGCCGAGCCCTGGTGCAGCAGCACCCGGCTGTGCGGCAGCGCGAAGCGCTTGCCCGGTGTCCCGGCGGTGAGCAGGAACTGACCCATGCTGGCGGCCAGCCCCATCGCCAGGGTGGCGACGTCGTTGGGGATCAGCTGCATCGTGTCGTAGACGGCCAGACCGGCCGTGACCGAGCCGCCGGGGCTGTTGATGTAGAGGCTGATGTCGCGGGTCGGGTCCTCGGCCGAGAGCAGCAGCAGCTCGGCGCAGAGGCTGGTGGCGATGGCGTCGTCGACCTCCTGCCCCAGCACGAGGATGCGCTGGTGCAGCAGACGGTCGGCGGCGGTGCGGGTGAGGGTGTGGTCGTTGGTGCTCATGCGGTCTCCATGGCCCCAGCGTGGGCCGCGCAGAGCCGCTCCTCCAGCGTTTCCGCCGCGAGCGGATCCGCTCCCGGCAGAGGTGGCCGGATGTGAGCCGATCGCACGCCGGCGGCTACCGTGGGGCCCGTGATCGAGCTCCGCACGCCCGCCCAGATCGAGGAGATGCGCCCGGCCGGGCGCTTCGTCGCCTCGGTGCTGACCGCTCTCCTCGAGAAGGCCGACGTCGGCGTCAACCTGCTCGAGCTCGACGAGCTGGCGCACCGGATGATCCGCGAGCAGGGGGCGGAGTCCTGCTACATCGACTACCACCCCTCCTTCGGTGCCTCGCCGTTCGGCAAGGTGCTGTGCACCTCGGTCAACGACGCCGTGCTGCACGGCCTGCCGCACGACTACGTGCTGGCCGACGGCGACCTGGTGAGCCTCGACTTCGCGGTCAGCGTCGACGGCTGGGTCTCGGACTCCGCGGTCTCCAAGGTCGTCGGCACCCCGCGCGAGGAGGACCTGCGGCTCATCGAGCTCACCGAGGTCGCGCTCGCGGCCGGCATCGAGCAGGCCCGCTCCGGCAACCGGATGGGCGACATCTCCCACGCGATCGGATCGGTGGCCCACGAGGCCGGTCTGAGCGTCAACCTGCAGTTCGGCGGCCACGGCGTCGGCCGCACCATGCACGGCGACCCCCACGTGGCCAACGACGGCCGCCCCGGCCGCGGGCTCAAGCTCAAGCCCGGCCTGGTGATCGCCATCGAGCCGTGGTTCCTGCACACCACCGACGAGATCTACATCGACGCCGACGGCTGGACGATCAAGAGCAAGGACGGCTCCCGCGGCGCCCACTCCGAGCACACCATCGCCATCACCGACGGCGACCCGATCGTCTTCACCGCCCGCGACTGACGGCAGGGGTCAGCGCCGCGGCCGCCTCAGGCGTAGGCCACCCGCAGGGCCTTGATGCCGTTGACCCAGGAGTGCCGCAGGCGGCGCGGCTGCTCGAGGCGGCGGATGCCGGGAGCGGCGTCGGCGAGGGCGTGGAAGATCAGCCGGATCTCCTGGCGCGCGAGGTTGGCACCGAGGCAGTAGTGCGCGCCGTGACCTCCGAAGCCGAGCTGGGGGTTGGGGTCGCGGGTGATGTCGAAGCGGAACGGGTCCGCGAAGACCTCCTCGTCGAAGTTCGCGCTGGCGTAGAAGAGCCCCACCCGCTGGCCGCGGGCCACGGGCACCCCGCCCACCTCGGTGTCGTTGAGCGCGGTGCGCTGGAAGACGCTGATGGGGCTGGCCCAGCGCACGACCTCGTCGACCATGGTCGCGGGGCGCTCGGCGCACCACAGCTCCCACTGGTCGGGGTGGTCGAAGAAGGCGTTCATGCCGTGGGTGATGGCGTTGCGGGTGGTCTCGTTGCCGGCCACGGCCAGCAGGATCACGAAGAAGCCGAACTCGTCGTCGGTCAGTCCCCGGTCGCCCTTGTGGGCGTGCACGAGCTTGGTGACGATGTCGTCGCGCGGGTGCGCCTTGCGGTCGGCCGCCATCTCCATGGCGTAGGCCAGGATCTCGGCCGCGGCGACGTCGGGCTGGCCCTGGATGTCGGGGTCGTCGGAGGCCAGCATCTGGTTGGACCAGTCGAAGAGCTTGAAGCGGTCCTCCTGCGGGACGCCGATCAGGTCGGCGATCGCCTGCAGCGGCAGCTCGGCGGCCACCTGCTCCACGAAGTCGCCCTCCCCCGCCTCCGACGCAGCGGCGACGATGCCGCGGGCGCGGCTCTCCATGGTGGCCTCCAGCTCCGCGATCGAGCGCGGCGTGAACCCGCGGGAGACGATCGCGCGGTGCTGGGTGTGGTGCGGCGGGTCCTGGTTGAGCAGGATGGTGCGCTGCAGCTCGATCTGCTCGCGCAGCATTCCCTCGGTGAACCGGATGATCGCGCCATTCTCCTCCGCCGACCAGTCCCGGCTGTTCTTGGAGACCGCCGCGACGTCGGCGTGCCGGGTGACGGCGAAGTAGCCGGAGCCGGACTCGGGCGCCATCCCGTCGAAGCTGCCCGGCGCCTGCTCCACCCAGTGCACCGGTGACTGCTCCCGCGCGGCCCGGAAGGCCTCGTGCGGGATCCCCTGCTCCAGCAGGAACGGGTCGGTGTAGTCGGCGAAGCCCTCGGGCAGCAGGTCGGCGGCGGTCACGTGGTTCTCCTTCGAGGAGGTCGGGGCGGTCGTGGGGTGGGCCGAGACGGTGCCGGGAGGTGCCGGGAGGTGCCGGGAGGTGCCGGGAGGTGCTGGTGCGAACGGCTCAGCGGTGGTAGGCCACCTGCAGGTCCTTGACGCCGTTGAGCCAGCCCGAGCGCAGCCGGTCGGGCTCCCCGCGCTGCTCGATGCGCACGCCGCTGTCGGCGAGCGCGTCGAAGATCAGCCGCACCTGCAGCCGCGCCAGGTTGGCGCCGATGCAGTAGTGCGCGCCGTGGCCGCCGAAGGCCTGGTGCGGGTTGTGGTCACGGGTGATGTCGAAGCGGAAGGGGTCGGTGAAGACGTCCTCGTCGAAGTTGGCGCTGGCGTAGAAGAGCCCCACCCGGTCACCCGCGGGGATGGTCACGCCGCCCACCTCGACGTCGACCAGCGCCGTGCGCTGGAAGGAGGCGACGGGGGTGGCCCAGCGGATCAGCTCGTCGACGGTGGTGTTGGGGCGCTCGGCCTTGAACAGCTCCCACTGGTCGGGATTCTGCAGGAAGGCGTGCATGCCCCAGGTGGTGGCGTTGCGGCTGGTCTCGTTGCCGGCGACGGCGAGCAGCACCATGAAGAAGCCGAACTCGTCGTCGGAGAGCCCGCGCCCCTCGACGTCGGCGCTGACCAGCTTGGTGACGATGTCGTCCTGCGGGTTGCGCCGGCGCTCCTCGGCGAGCGCCATCGAGTAGGCCAGGATCTCGAGGAACGCGGTGGCCTGGTCGCCGTCGACGGTGGGGTCGTCGTAGGCCATCATCTGGTTGGACCAGTCGAAGACCTTGCCGCGGTCCTCCTGCGGGATGCCGAGCAGCTCGGCGATGGCCTGCAGGGGCAGCTCGGCGGCGACGTCCTCGACGAAGTTGCCGGTGCCGTGCTCGACGGCGTTCGCGACGATCTGCTCCGCGCGTGCCTTGAGGTTGGCCTCGAGCGCGGCCACGGCCCGCGGCGTGAACGCGCGGCTGACGATCTGGCGCAGCTTGGTGTGGTCGGCGCCGTCGTGGTTGATCATCATGAAGCCGGTCTGCTCGCGCTCCTCCTTGGTCATCTCGGGCGCGAACCGGATGATCACGCCGTTGGCAGCGGTGGAGAAGGCGGCGGAGTTCTTGGAGACGGCGGCGACGTCGGCGTGCCGGCTGACCACCCACAGGCCGTCGTGGTCGGGGAAGCCGCCGAGCGCGGCCTCGCCCTGGGGGCAGAACGAGACGGGCGCGGTGCGCCGCAGCTCCCGCATCTCCTCGTGGGGGAAGCGCTCCACCATCACGTCGGGGTCCGTGGGGTCGAAGCCCTCCGGCACGGTCGGTACGGCGGGGGTCTCGGCGGCCAGCGTCACGGGGGGCTCCTGGGACAGGTCGAAGTACTGGAACACGTTCTAGGCACGGACACTACATACTCTCGGAATCTTGGGAAAGACTTTCGTGTCCGCGCCCTGCCCAGTTCTTGTGATGGATGAGAACGTGTTCTAGTTTGCTGCCATGGGCACCCCCGTGATCGTCGACGCCGTCCGCACCCCCCTCGGCAAGCGCCGCGGCTGGCTCGCCGGCGTGCACCCCGCCACGCTGCTGGGGTTCGTGCAGGGCGAGGTGCTGCGCCGTGCCGGTGTGGACGACGCACTGGTGGAGCAGGTCGTGGGCGGGTGCGTCACCCAGGCCGGCGAGCAGTCCAACGACATGGTGCGCCGGGCCTGGCTGCACGCGGGCCTCGCCCAGCACACCGGCGCCACCGCCATCGACGCCCAGTGCGGGTCGGGCCAGCAGGCCGCGCACCTGGTGCACGACATGGTCGCCGCCGGCACCATCGAGGTCGGGATCGCCTGCGGCGTGGAGTCCATGTCGCGCATCCCGCTCGGTGCCAACGTGCCGCAGGGCATGGGCGACCCGCGGCCCGAGGACTGGACCATCGACATGCCCAACCAGTTCGAGGCGGCCGACCGGATCGCCCGCAACCGGGGGCTGACCCGTGCCGACCTGGAGGCCTTCGGCCTGGCCTCGCAGCGCAAGGCGCGCGTCGCCGTCGACGAGGGCCGCTTCAAGCGCGAGATCGCGCCGCTCGAGGCCCCGGTGCTCGACGACGAGGGCGCCCCGACCGGCGCGACCCGCGTCGTCGACACCGACCAGGGCCTGCGCGAGACGACCGCCGAGGGGCTCGCCGGGCTGCGGAGCGTCCTGCCCGACGGCCTGCACACCGCCGGCACCTCCTCGCAGATCTCCGACGGCGCCTCGGCCGTGCTGATCATGGACGAGGCGCGTGCCCGCGACCTGGGCCTCACGCCCCGTGCCCGGATCGTGACGCACTGCCTGGTCGGCTCGGACCCCTACTACCACCTCGACGGCCCCATCGAGGCCACGCAGAAGGTGCTCGACCGCACCGGGATGACCATCGGCGACATCGACCTGTTCGAGGTCAACGAGGCCTTCGCCTCGGTCGTGCTCTCCTGGGCCGGCCAGCACCACGTGGACCTCGACCGGGTCAACGTCAACGGCGGGGCCATCGCGCTCGGGCACCCCGTGGGCTCCACCGGCACCCGCCTGATCACCACCGCGCTGCACGAGCTCGAGCGCCGCGACTCCTCGACGGCACTGGTCTCGATGTGCGCCGGCGGCGCGATGGCCACCGGCACGCTCATCGAGCGGATCTAGCCGGCGTCGAGGGCCTCCAGCGCGCGGGCGGCGTCGGCGAAGGAGTAGTCGGCGCCGCGTCGCGAGACGAACGGGTCGCCCAGCCGGACGACGACCGTGCTCGAGGTCGGATCCACCAGCAGCACCTGACCGCCGAAACCCAGGGCGGCGACGGCCTCCTGCGGCGCCGACGGCGCGAGCTGCCCCGGCTCCGGGACCGGGGAGCCGGTGCCGGGCTGGTCGAAGGCGCCCGCCACCGTGCCGCGCCGGTTGAGCCACCACAGCAGCCCGTAGGCGGCGTTGAGCGGTTGCGAGGGCTGGCCCACGACGGCGCGCACCCACGCCCGCGACAGCAACCGCTCGCCGTCGGTCTCGCCGTTCCCCGCCACGAGGTCGCCCAGGCGCGCCAGGTCGCGACAGGTGGACTGCAGCCCGAACGCGGTGTTGGTGGAGCGGCCGCTGGCGTCGGGGGTCATCCGGCTGGCCGTCATGCCCAGCGGGTCGAGCATCCGGCGCTGCGCGTAGTCGGCGGTGGGCTCACCGGTCGCGGCCCGCAGCACGGCGTCGAGCACCTGCACCGCGCCGTTGCTGTAGACCCACCGCTCCCCCGGGGGCGCGTCCTGGCCGCGCTCGAGCGCGAAGCCCGTGCGGTCGGTGGCCCGCAGCAGCCCGGCGTAGTCGTCGTCCTGGGTCCAGGCGCGGCCGGAGACGCCGCTGAGCAGGTCGCGCACCGTCACGCCGGCCGACGGCGTTCCGCGCCACGCGGGCACGTACCGCGCCACCCGGTCGCCGGGGGCGAGCACGCCGTCGTCGACCGCCAGCCCGACCAGCAGCGCGGTCAGCGACTTGGTGACCGAGAAGACCTCCCGCGGGGCCTCGGGGGCGCCGTCGCGCCAGTACCACTCACCGACCACCCGGCCTGCGCGCGCGACCAGGAGGCACGAGGACCCGGCGGCCCGCGCCTCGCGTGCGACGCCGCGCAGGGTGGCGGCGTCGAACCCGGCCTCGGCGGGTGGCACCCGCGGCCAGGGTCGCACCGCCGGGGCGGGTGCGGGCCGGCTCGACGGCTGGCTCGACGGCTGGCTCGACGGCTGGCTCGACGAGGCGTCGGGAGCCGCGTCGGTGCACCCGCCCAGCAGCAGGGCGCCGGCCGTCACGACGCAGCTCAGCGCCGCCCACGGACCTCGGAGCCGGCGCACCGCGCCGCTACCGGGTGCGCTGGATGGCGCCCAGGACGCCGTTGACGAACGGCGGCGAGTCGTCGGTGGAGAGCTCGCGCACCAGCGCCATCGCCTCGGTCACCGCGACGCCGTCGGGCACGTCGTCCTGCCAGAGCATCTCGAAGACACCGAGCCGCAGCACGTTGCGGTCGACCGCCGGCATCCGCGCCAGCGTCCAGCCCTGCGCGTGCTCGGTGAGCAGCTCGTCGATGGCCTCGCGGTGCTCGACGACGCCGCGCACGAGCACCGCGGTGTAGGGGTTGGTGGGCGCCGCACCCTCCTCGACCGAGCGGTCCAGGGTGGTGGTGGCGTCCTCGCCGCGCAGGTCGGCGGCGTACAGCAGGTCGAGGGCGCGCTTGCGCGCCTTGGATCGGGCTCCCATCAGGTCAGGACTTGACGCGACCCAGGTAGGAGGAGTCGCGGGTGTCGACCTTGACCTTCTCGCCCTGGTTGATGAAGAGCGGCACCTGGATCTCGTGCCCGGTCTCGACGGTGGCGGGCTTGGTGCGGCCGGTCGCGCTGTCGCCGACGACGCCGGGCTCGGTGTAGGTGATCACGAGCTCCACCGAGGCGGGCATCTCGATGTAGAGCACCCGGCCCTCGTTGGTGGCCACGATGGCCTCCTGGTTCTCGAGCAGGAAGTTGCTCGCGTCGCCCACGACCTCGGGCGCGATCTCCAGCTGGTCGTAGGTGCCGGTGTCCATGAAGACGTAGGAGGTGCCGTCGTTGTAGAGGTACTGCATCGTCCGCTTGTCGACGCTGGCGACCTCGACCTTGACGTCGGCGTTGAACGTGCGGTCGACGGTCTTGCCGCTCTCGACGCTCTTGAGCTTCGAGCGCACGACGGCCCCGCCCTTGCCGGGCTTGTGGTGCTGGAACCAGATGACCTGCCAGAGCTGGCCGTCGAGCTTGAGCACCATGCCGTTCTTCAGGTCGTTGGTCGTTGCCATCGCGCGCGTTCGCCAGCCTTCGTGTCGGGAGGTGGACCCGTGGGGTCCGGGAGTCGGTGCCTGGCGGGCGCATCGGCGCCGCCGCCGGGCAGCAGCCGCCGAGTCTAGCCGGAGCCCGCCGTGCGGGCCGACTCGGCGCGGCCCTCAGCCGGCGAGGTGCTCCAGCGCGCGGCGGTACCCCTCGACCCCGAGGCCCGCGACGACGTGGGCGGCGTGGGGGGTGATCACCGAGGTGTGCCGGAACACCTCGGGGCGCTGCGCGGGGTCGGAGAGGTGCACCTCCACCAGCGGCGCCTCCAGCTGCGCGCAGGCGTCGTAGAGCGCGTAGGAGTAGTGCGTCCAGGCGCCGGCGTTGAGCACCACCGGCACCTGCTCGTCGGCGGCCTGGTTGAGACGGTCGAGCAGCACACCCTCGTGGTTGGTCTGCTCGACCACGACGGCCAGGCCCAGCGCCTCACCCCAGCCACGGCACAGCTCGGCCAGCTCGGCGAAGGTGGTGGTGCCGTAGATCTCGGGCTGACGGCGACCGAGCCGACCGAGGTTGGGTCCGTTCAGCACCCAGACCGGCCGCTCGGCCGGCCGGCCGCCGGCCGTGCTCACGACTGCTCGCCGAGCGCCTCGTAGGCCGCGCGCAGGTCCTCCTCGGAGGGGCCGGCGAGCACACGGGGGCGCGCGACGTCGTCGAGGACGACGAAGCGAAGCTGGCTGCCGCGGGCCTTCTTGTCCACGCGCATGTGCGCGAGCAGGTCGTCGAACGGCGCCCCGGCGTAGCCGACGGGCAGGCCGACGCGACCGAGGACCGAGCGGTGGCGCTCGACCACCGACGCCGGCAGCGTGCCGGCGCGGGCGGCCAGCTCGGCCACGAAGACGCACCCGACGGCGACGGCCTCGCCGTGGCGCACGCCGTACTCCTCGTACCGCTCGATGGCGTGGCCGAGGGTGTGCCCGTAGTTGAGCGCCTCGCGGCCCGGGTGGTCACCGGAGCCGCCGGTCTCGCGCAGGTCGGCGACGACCACCTCGACCTTGACGGCGATCGCGCGCTCCACGAGCTCGCGCAGCACCGGCGAGGAGGGCACCAGCGCGTCGGGGTCGGTCTCCTCGACCAGGCGCAGGATCTCGGGGTCGGCGATGAACCCGCACTTGACCACCTCGGCCAGGCCGCTGACCAGCTCCTCGCGCGGGAGCGTCTCGAGCAGGGAGAGGTCGCAGAGCACGCCGGAGGGCTCGTGGAAGGCACCCACGAGGTTCTTGCCCGCACCGGTGTTGATGCCGGTCTTGCCGCCCACGGCGGCGTCGACCATGGCGAGCAGGGTGGTCGGCACGTGCACGACCTTCACGCCGCGCAGCCAGGTGGCGGCCACGAAGCCGCCGAGATCGGTGGTGGCGCCCCCGCCGAGGGTGACGACGGCGTCGGAGCGGGTCAGCCCGGCCTCGCCGAGCGCCTCCCAGCAGGCCTCGGCGACGGCCGCCTGCTTGCCCTCCTCGCCGTCGGGCACGGCGAGCACCACGACCTCGCGGTCCTCGAGGTGGTCGACCAGGTCGTCCACGAACGCCTCGAGCCGCTCGGGGCAGATCACCGCGACCCGCTCGACGCCCTCGCCGAGCATCGCGGCGAGCCGGTCGCCGAGGTGGTGGCCGACGACGACGTCGTAGGGGTGCGCGCCGCGCACCGGGATGGTGGTGGGAGCGGCGGGGCCGGCGGGACCGGTCATGGCAGTGCCTTCCTGATCTCGGCCGCCACCTCGTCGGGTGTGCGGCCGTCGGTGTCGACGACCAGGTCGGCCACCGACTCGTACACGGGGGTGCGCTCGTCGAGCAGCGCCTTGATGCGTGCCCGCACGTTGCCGAGCAGCAGCGGACGACCGACGCCCAGGCCCACCCGCTTGACGGCCTCGGAGAGCCCGACGCGGAGGAACACGACGGTGTGCTGCTCCCCCGCCAGCAGCTCGCGGGTCGCGGGGTCGAGCACGGCGCCGCCGCCGAGCGAGAGCGGACCCTCGTGCTCGGCGAGCGCGGCGGCCACGGCCTCGCGCTCCAGCGCCCGGAAGGCCTGCTCGCCGGAGTCGACGAAGATGTCGGAGACGCTGCGGCCGGCGGCGGCCTCGACGTCGGCATCGGTGTCGCGGACCCGCTGCCCGGCTGCCTGCGCCAGCAGCGTGGCCACGGTGGTCTTGCCGGCACCCATGGGCCCGACCAGCACGAGGGTCATCGACGTCGCCTCAGCGGTAGACGAGCGTCTCGAGGTAGCTGGTCACGTTGCGGCGGGTCTCGCCCACCGAGTCACCGCCGAACTTCTCCAGCACGGCGTCGGCCAGCACCAGCGCCACCATCGCCTCGGCGACGATGCCGGCGGCCGGGACCGCGCACACGTCGGAGCGCTGGTGGTGCGCCACGGCCTCCTCACCGGTGGCGACGTCGACGGTGCGCAGCGCACGCGGCACGGTGGCGATGGGCTTCATCGCCGCACGCACGCGCAGCACCTCGCCCGTCGTCATGCCACCCTCGGTGCCGCCGGAGCGGCCCGAGACGCGACGGATGCCGTCCTCGGTGGGCACGATCTCGTCGTGGGCCAGCGAACCTGGGGTGGCGGCGAGCGCGAACCCGTCGCCCACCTCGACGCCCTTGATGGCCTGGATGCCCATCAGCGCCCCGGCCAGCCGGGAGTCCAGCCGGCGGTCCCAGTGCACGTGGGAGCCCAGGCCCGGCGGCAGCCCGTGCACCACGACCTCCACGACGCCGCCGAGCGTGTCGCCCTCCTTGTGGGCGAGGTCGATGCGCTCGACCATCGCCTGCGAGGTGGCCTCGTCGAGGCAGCGCACCGGGTCGGCGTCGAGACGCTCGACGTCGTCCGCGGCGGGCCACAGCCCGTCGGGTGCGCGCACGCCGCCGAGCTCGATGACGTGCGAGACGATCCGGGCACCCGCCGCCTGATCGAGGAAGTTGGAGGCCACCCGGCCCAGCGCCACGCGCGCGGCGGTCTCGCGCGCCGAGGCGCGCTCGAGCACGGGGCGGGCGTCGTCGAAGGCGTACTTCTGCATGCCGGCCAAGTCGGCGTGCCCCGGCCGGGGGCGGGTCAGCGGCGCGTTGCGCGCCAGCGAGGCCAGCTCCTCGGCGTCGACGGGGTCCGCGGACATGACCCGCTCCCACTTGGGCCACTCGGTGTTGCCCACCTCGACGGCGACCGGACCGCCCTGGGTGATCCCGTGGCGCACCCCGCCGACCAGCGTCACCTGGTCCTGCTCGAACTTCATCCGGGCGCCGCGGCCGTAGCCGAGCCGGCGCCGCGCCAGGGAGTCGGCGACGTCGTCGGTGGTGAGGCCGACCCCGGCCGGCAGACCCTCGAGGATCGCGACCAGGGACGGACCGTGGGACTCGCCCGCAGTGAGCCAACGCAGCATGGCGCCAGTCTCCCATCCCCCTCCGACGCCGCGACGGGGGTCACCCCCGCACGAGACCTCGCAGCAGCGGTTCGCCCCACACGACCCCCACCAGGGCGCCCGCGACCATGAACGGACCGAAGGGGAACGCCCGGCGTCCGAGCACCTTCAGCAGGGTCAGCAGACCACCGACGACGCCGCCCAGCAGGAAGCCGGCGTAGAGCCCGACCAGCAGCTCGCCCCACCCCAGCAGCCCGAGGAGCAGCCCCAGCAGGCCCGCGAGCCGCACGTCGCCGAAGCCCAGCCCGCGGGGGTGCACCAGCCACAGCAGGTAGAAGCTGCCGTAGGCGACGACGAAGCCGAGCGCGGCCCGCACCAGGGCGTCGAGGCCGCCCGCCGGGTCGAGCAGCGCGGCCGCCGTCACCAGCGCCGCGGTGACCAGCGTGGCCGGCCACACCAGGCGCACGGGCAGCAGGTGCGTGCGCCAGTCGACGACGGCGAGAGCCACGAGCACGGGCACCATCGCCAGGAGCGGCAGCAGCGGCCACGACCAGCCCAGCCGTGCGCCCAGAACACCGCCGACCAGCGCGCCCACGAGGGCGGCCCGGGTACCGAGCAGCGGCGCGGCCGCGATCTCGAGGTAGGCGACCTTGACCGGGTCGCCCTCCTGCCGGGCCGGCGGCTCTGCGGGCTCGGGCACCGCCGCGATCAGCCGGGGCACCGCCAGGCACCCGGCTCCCGCCACCGCCCCGCAGCCCACCGCGGCGACGACGTCGATCACACCGCTGCTCCCGCAGCGGCACCCTGCGCCGGTCCGGCCCAGCGCGCCGCCAGCTCCGCCTCGGCGGCGGCCCGCATCACCGCCAGGGGCGCGGGCAGCCCGGTGAAGATCTCGAACTGCAGCGCCGCCTGGTGCGCCAGCAGGTCCAGCCCCCCGACGAGCACCTGCCCGTGCGCGGCGGCCGCGGCCGCCAGCGGCGTCGGCCACGGGTCGTAGACCACCTCGAAGACCACGGGCACGCCCGCGCAGCGGTCCACCAGGGCGGCGTCCTGCGCGGCCACCGGCACCGTGCTCACCACCACCTCGCCGATCGGCTCGCCGTCGTCGAGCCCAGCCACCGACACCTCGGGACCCGCGGGGTGGCGGCGCAGCGCGGCCACGGTCTCGGCCGCGCGCTCGGGCGAGCGCGCCAGCAGCCGGATCCGCTCGGCTCCGAGGTCGCACAGCGCCAGACCGGTGGAGGCGGCCGTGGCACCGGCGCCCAGCACGGTCGCCGCCCGCACCTCGCCGTCCCAGCGCTCGCGCACCGCGGCCACGGCGCCCGGCAGGTCGGTGTTGTCACCGCGCACGACGCCGTCGGCCAGCACCAGCGTGTTCACCACCCCCGCCCGTGCGGCCCGCTCCGAGACCTCGTGGGCCAGCGTCACTGCCTCGCGCTTGAAGGGCATGGTGAGCGAGAGTCCACGCCACTCCTCCCCCAGGCCGGCCAGGAAGTCGGCCAGCCCGCCGGCGTCGACCCGGACGCCGTCGTAGCGCCAGTCGAGCCCGACCTCCGCGTAGCCGGCACGGTGCAGGGTGGGCGAGAGCGAGTGGGCGATCGGGTCGCCGAGGACGGCGCAGCGCACGGGTGCCGGTCTCCTGTCCTGTTCGAGCTCTGGGTGCCTGCCTCAGCAGGCGTCGGAGCCGTCGCAGTACGCGTCGTACTCCGCCTTGTACTCCAGGAACTCGTCGTAGCTGGTGGCGAACTTGGTCTCGCCGGTGCGCAGGTTCACGGTCACGTAGTAGTACCAGTCGCCCTCGGCCGGGGCCGCCGCCGCCTCCATGGCCGCCTCGCCCGGGTTGTCGATCGGTCCCGGGGGCAGACCGGTGACCTGGCGGGTGTTGTAGGGCGACTCGGTGGCGATCTGGTCGGCGGTCAGGGCGACCCCGGGTCGGATCCCCAGCGCGTACCCGACCGTGGCGTCGATCTCGAGGCGCCCGACGGTGCCGGCGGTGCCGGGGTTCTCGAGGCGGTTGTAGATCACCCGCGCCACCTTGGGCATGTCGTCGCCGCGCGCCTCGGCCTCCACCAGGCTGGCCACGGTCAGCAGCTCGTGCGGGGTGTAGCCGAGCGCCTCGGCGCGCCGCACCAGGTCGACGTCGGCCGCGGCCTGCTTGAACCGCTCCACCATGCTCTGCAGCATCGTGGCCGGCGTCGCGTTGGGCGCGAAGGAGTACGTGGCCGGGAAGAGGTAGCCCTCGGCGCTCTCGGCGTAGTCGGGCAGGCCCAGCTTCTGCGGGGACTCCAGCACCCGCTCGAACTGCGCGCGCCTGAAGTCGGTGTTCTCCACCAGGATGTCGACCACGTCGGCGTTGCGGTAGCCCTCGGGGACGACGATCTGGTTGGTCATCGTCTGCGCCGGGTCGATCAGCACCGCGAGCGCGCCCTGCGCCGACATCTGCTCCATCATCGGGTAGAAGCCGGGCTGGATGGCACTGGCGTCGGGGTTGCCGCTGGCGGCGTCGACGAACGCCTGCGCCGAGGCCACGATGTCCTGCTCGGCCAGGTTGGTGCCCATCTGGCTGATGCTGTCGCCGCTCACCACCTCGAAGGTCACCTCGCCCGAGCCGGGGCCCGGGTAGTCCTCGGGGGCGGCGAACTGGTCGCGCAGGAAGTCGACGCCGCGGCTCACCCCCACGTAGCCCAGGCCGCCCACGATCGCCAGCACGATCAGCACCGGCAGGCAGCCCTTGAGGCGCGAGCCCGTGGTGCGACGGCGGCGCCGGCCACCGGCCCGCGCCTGTGCGTCGAAGGCGTCGTCGAGCGTCTCGACGTCGCCGGCCGCGGGCGGCGGCTCGACCATGTCGGGGTAGGCCTCGGCGTACCCGTCGCGGCGGCCCTCGTGCTGGTCAGTCATCGGTCTCCTCGACGAGCTCGCCGGGCGGCTGCCCGGTGGCACGCTCGGTGTCGAGCGCGTGTTGCAGGATCAGCACCGCGGCTGCCATGTCGACGACCGAGCGGCGGTCCTGGCCGGATCGTCCTCGATCCCTGAGCATAGCCTCCGCGCTCACGGTCGTGAGGCGCTCGTCGACCAGCCGCACCGGCACGGGTGCCACCCGGCGCGCCAGGCGGGCCGCGAACTCGCGCACCTTCACCGCGGCCGGGCCCTCGCCACCCGAGAGCGAGCGGGGCAGCCCGACGACCACCTCGAGGACCTCGTGCTCGGCCGCCAGCTGCCCGATGCGACGCACGTCGCCCTTGCCGGAGCGCACGGTCTCCACCGGCGTCGCCAGCATGCCGGCGCCGTCGCTGCGGGCGACACCGATCCGGGCGTCGCCCGGGTCGAGGCCCAGCCTCACCCCGCGGCGCATCAGGTCGCGGCCACCCGCCCGACCTCGGTGGCCACCAGGGCCAGGGCCTCGTCGATGCGCGAGGCGTCGCTGCCGCCGCCCTGGGCGACGTCGTCCTTGCCGCCGCCCTTGCCGCCGACCAGCGGGCCCACGGCGCGCACCAGGGCGTTGGCCGAGAGACCCCGCGCCCGCGCCTCGTCGTTGGTGGCCGCCACCACGGAGACCTTGCCCTCCGCGTCGCCGATCACCACGACCACACCCGGCTCGCCTGCGGGCAGCCGACCGCGGACGTCGAGCGCCAGCTGGCGCACGTCGGCGCCACCGGCGCCCGCGGCGCGGTGGGCCACCACGTGCACGGGCCCCACCCGGGTGGCGCCGGCCGCCAGGTCGGCACCGGCCGCCAGCAGCTGGCCCAGCCGCAGCCTCTCCAGCTCCTTCTCGGCCGCGCGAAGCCGCTCCACGAGGTCGCCCACGCGCGGCACCAGGTCGTCCTGCTGGGTCTTGAGCAGCCCGGTGAGCTGCTGCACGACGTCGCGCTCGCGCGCCAGGTAGGCGAAGCCCTCGACGCCCGTGAACGCCTCGATGCGGCGGTTGCCCGAGCCCACGGAGGACTCGCCGGTGACCACGACGGTGCCGATCTGCGAGGCGTGGTCGACGTGCGTGCCGCCGCACAGCTCGCGCGACCACGGGCCGCCGATCTCGACGACGCGCACCTGCTGGTCGTCGTAGGTCTCGCCGAACAGCGCGAGCGCTCCCCAGTCGCGGGCCTCCGAGAGCGTCATGTACTGCCAGCCCACCGGCAGGTCGGCCCGCAGCGCCTCGTTGGAGACGCGCTCGATGTCGCGCACCTGCTCGGGGGTGAGGCCCGAGAGCCACCCGAAGTCGAGGCGCAGGTAGCCGGGGCGGTTGTAGGAGCCCGACTGGAGCGCGCTGGGGCCGAGCACCTCGCGGAGCGCGGCGTGCACCACGTGGGTGCCCGAGTGCGCCTGCCGGGCTCCGGTGCGCCACTCGGGGTCGACCTGGGCGTGCAGGGTGGCGGCGTCGGAGGACCCCGGCGCCAGCTCGCCGTCGACGACCCGCACCTGGTGCACCACCAGGCCGCGCACCGGGCGCTGCACGTCGAGCACCTCCAGGCTGCCGCCCGGGAAGACGATCGTGCCGGCGTCCGCGGCCTGGCCGCCGGACTCGGCGTAGAACGGGGTGCGGTCGAGCACGAGCTCGCCCACCTCGCCGGACGCGAGACGCTCGACGGGCGCGCCGCCGCGCAGCAGGGCCAGCGGTCGCGACTCGGTCTCGAGGGTCTCGTAGGCGAGCCACTGCGTGGGCCCGTGCTCGTCCAGGACGGCCCGGTAGGCGCCGGTGTCGGCGTGCTGGCCGCGCTTGGCGCGGGCGTCGGCCTTGGCGCGCTCGCGCTGCTCGGCCATCAGGCCGCGGAAGCCGTCCTCGTCGACGCCGAGCCCGGCCTCGGAGGCCATCTCCAGCGTGAGGTCGATCGGGAAGCCGTAGGTGTCGTGCAGCGCGAACGCGCGCTCGCCCGAGAGCGTGGTGCCCCCGCTCTCGCGCACCTCGCCGGCCGCCAGGTCGAAGATCTGGGTGCCCGCCTGCAGCGTCTTGCGGAAGGCGTCCTCCTCGGCGAAGGCCACGCGCGAGATGCGCTCCCAGTCGGTGCGGAGGTCGGCGTAGGTCTCGCCCATCTTCTCGCGACTCACCGGCATCAGCTCCGGCAGCGCGGGGTCCTCGTAGCCGAGCAGGCGCATCGACCGCACCGCGCGCCGCAGCAGCCGGCGCAGGACGTAGCCGCGACCGTCGTTGCCGGGCGTGACGCCGTCGCCGATCAGCATCATCGACGAGCGCACGTGGTCGGCGACCACGCGGAAGCGGACGTCGTCGCCACGGTCGGCGCCGTAGCGGCGGCCGGTGAGCTCCTCGGCCCGCGCGATGACGGGCTTCATCACGTCGATCTCGTACATGTTGTCGACGCCCTGCAGCAGGAACGCCACGCGCTCCAGACCCATGCCGGTGTCGATGTTCTGGCTGGGCAGCGGCCCCGCGATGTCGAAGTCCTCCTTGGAGCGGACCGCGCTGAGCTCCTCCTGCATGAAGACCAGGTTCCAGATCTCCAGCAGCCGGTCCTCCAGCGCCGTCGGCATGTCCGGGCCCAGGTCGCGCGCCTCGAACGCCGGGCCGTGCTCGGGCCCGCGGTCGTAGAGGATCTCCGAGCACGGGCCCCCCGGCCCGGGCACGCCCATCGACCAGTAGTTCTCCTTGCGGCCCAGGCGCAGGATGCGGTCCTCCGGCAGCCCGGTGACCTGGCGCCACAACGCCAGCGCCTCGGGGTCGTCGGCGTAGACGCTCGGGTAGAGGCGGCTCTCCTCGAGGCCGAACCCACCGTCGGCGACGGGCTTGGTGACCAGCTCCCAGGCCAGCTCGATGGCGCCGTGCTTGAAGTAGTCACCGAAGCTGAAGTTGCCGCACATCTCGAAGAACGTGCCGTGCCGCGTGGTCTTGCCCACGTCCTCGATGTCGGGGGTGCGCACACACTTCTGGATGCTCACCGCGCGCGGGTAGGGCGGCGTCTCCTGCCCGAGGAAGTAGGGCTTGAAGGGCACCATGCCGGCATTGACGAACAGCAGGTTCGGGTCGTCGAGCAGCAGCGAGGCCGAGGCGACGGGCTGGTGGGCACCCACGGTGGAGCTGTGCTCGAAGTGCGCCACGAAGCGGCGGCGGATCTCCGCGGTGTCCATCAGGTGCTGCCTTCTCTCTGGTCGGTGGTGCTGGGACCGGCGATCTCGCCGGGGGGAGACGTGGGGGCATCCTGCCCGGCGGGGCCGAGCTCCGGCGGGCCGGTGGCACCGGCGCGGTGCAGCCGCTCGCGCAGGACCGGCGCGGCCTCGGCCCGGCCCTGCGCCACCTCCTCGCGCAGCATGCGCGCTCCGAGCCAGGCGGCACCGACGCGGTCGCGCAGCCCGTCGGCGGTCAGCGCCTCGGCGGCGCGGCGCCCACGCACCATCGCGTACACCCCGGCGCCGGCCCCGGCCACGAACCAGAGGCCGCGGCTCATGCCGCGCTCTCGTCCAGGTCGACCCCGGCGCGCTGGCGGGCCTGCCACTCGCGCACGGCGGTGCGGCGCTCGGTCTTGCGCTGCTTGCGCGCCCGCTTGACCTCGCGGCGCATCTCGAACCGGATGCGGTGACGCACCTCGGGTGAGAGCGCGCGCCGCAGACCCGCGACGAACGCACCGGTCTGCACAGCGGTCTCACGCAGCACCAGGTCGGCGAAGACGGGAGCCGGGACGACCGGAGCCGCAGGGCCCTGCGGCACGCGCACCTCGGCCTCCTCGCCCAAGCGGGTGATCACGTACTCGCGGTCCTCGACCTGCCGCCCGACCTGCTGCGAGGCCGCCAGCTCCTGCTCGATGCCGCTCAGCTGGGTGCGCAGCGCGGCGGCGTCGGCCTCCGCGCGGGCCAGCGCCTGCGCGGTGCGTGCCCGTTCGCGACGCAGCGAGACCGTCAGCAGCAGGCACGCGCCGGCCACCACCACCACCGCGGCGACCACGCCGACGACAGCCCACCCGGGCACGGACCACTGCTGCACGCTGACCGACCCTAGGGCATCGCCCCGAACGCCGCCGTGTCGCCGGCCCACCACGCTGTCAGTGGCCACGGATGATGCGGCGGACCCGCTCCCAGCGATCCTTGACGGCGGCCTCGGCGCCGAGCGCCGTCGGACGGTAGTAGCTGGCGTCGGCGACGACGTCGGGGGCGTACTGCTGCTCGGCGATGCCGTAGGGCTCGTCGTGGCTGTAGGTGTAGGTGCTGCCGTGCCCGAGGTCCTTGGCGCCGGAGTAGTGCGCGTCGCGCAGGTGCGGCGGCACCGGGCCCACCTTGCCGGCACGCACGTCGGCCTGCGCGGCGTCGATGGCGGTGATGACCGCGTTGGACTTGGGCGCGACGGCCAGCGCGATGGTGGCCTGGGCCAGGTTCAGCCGGGCCTCGGGCATGCCGATCAGCTGGACCGCCTGGGCGGCGGCGACCGCGGTGGTGAGCGCGGTGGGGTCGGCCAGGCCGACGTCCTCGCTGGCCAGGATCACCAGGCGCCGGGCGATGAAGCGCGGGTCCTCCCCGGCCTCGATCATCCGGGCCAGGTAGTGCATGGCGGCGTCGGCGTCCGAGCCGCGCACCGACTTGATGAACGCGCTCGTGACGTCGTAGTGCTGGTCGCCCTGCCGGTCGTAGCGCACGGCCGCCCGGTCCACGGCGGTCTCGGTGGTCTCCAGGTCGATGGTGGTCGAGCCGCGCGACGCCGCGGCGCCGGCGGCGGCCTCCAGGTAGGTGAGCGAGCGGCGGGCGTCGCCGCCGGCCAGGCGCACCAGGTGGTCGAGCGCCGCCTCCTCCATCTCGTAGGTGCCGCCGAGCCCGCGCTCGTCGGCGAGCGCGCTGGTGAGCACCCCGCGCACGTCGTCGTCGGTGAGGGACTCCAGGCGCAGCAGCAGGCTGCGCGAGAGCAGGGGTGAGATGACGCTGAAGAACGGGTTCTCCGTGGTCGCGGCCACGAGCGTCACCCACCGGTTCTCGACGCCGGGCAGCAGCGCGTCCTGCTGCGCCTTGCTGAAGCGGTGCACCTCGTCGACGAACAGCACCGTCTCGCCGAGCCCTGCGACCAGCCGACGCCGGGCGGAGTCGATGGCCGCGCGCACCTCCTTGACACCGGCCGAGACCGCGGAGACCTCCACGAAGGCGCGATCGGTCTGCCGGCTCAGGATCGAGGCGATCGTGGTCTTGCCGGTGCCGGGCGGACCCCAGAGCAGCACCGAGAGCGACTGGTCGCCCTCCACCACCTGGCGCAGCGGCGACCCGGGTGCGCGCAGCTGCGACTGACCGGCGAGCTCCTCGAGCGTGCGGGGCCGCATCCGGACCGCGAGCGGCGCGGAGGCGTGCCCGCTGTGGGCCAGCGAGCCCCCTCCACCCGCGCTCTCGGGGCCCCCGCCGGGGTCGGCGGGCGCACCCGGCAGGTCGAACAGCTGGTCACTCACCTGACCATCCTCCCCCGGCCGCAGGGCAGGGGGACCACCGGTGGTCGACCAGGATCAGGACGTGGTCCGGGTGACCGCGGCGGCCGAGTCCTCCGCGAAGTGGCAGGCGGAGAGGTGGGCGCCACCCAGGTCGGGCCGCACGATCAGCTCGGGCTCCTCGCTCGCGCACCGGTCCTGCGCCATCCAGCAGCGCGTGTGGAAGCGGCAGCCCGAGGGCGGGTTGGCGGGCGAGGGCACGTCGCCCTCGAGCTGGATCTGCTCCCGCGTCCCCCGCGTGGAGGGGTCGGGCACCGGGACGGCGCTGAGCAGCGCGCGCGTGTAGGGGTGCGTGGGCCGCTCGTAGATCTCGGCGTCCGACCCCAGCTCGACCATCTTGCCCAGGTACATCACCGCGACACGGTCGGAGATGTGGCGCACCACCGAGAGGTCGTGGGCGATGAAGACGTAGGCCAGGCCGAGCTCGGCCTGCAGCCGCTGCATCACGTTGACCACCTGCGCCTGCACGCTGACGTCGAGGGCCGAGACGGGCTCGTCGCAGACCAGCACCTTGGGGTTGAGCGCGATGCCGCGGGCGATGCCGATGCGCTGGCGCTGGCCACCGGAGAACTGGTGGGGGTAGCGGTTCACGTGCTCGGGGCTGAGGCCCACCATGTCCATCAGCTCGCGCACGCGCTGGCGCCGGCCGCTCTTGGGCACGGCGTCGGGGTGGATGTCGAAGGGCTCACCGATGATGTCGCCGACCGTCATCCGCGGGTTGAGCGAGGTGTAGGGGTCCTGGAACACGATCTGGATGTCGCGGCGGATGCGACGCATCTCGCTGCGGCCCTGGCTGTAGACGTCGACGCCGTCGAACTGCAGCGATCCGTCGGTCGGCTCCTCCAGGCGCACCAGCATCCGGCCCAGGGTCGACTTGCCGCAGCCCGACTCCCCCACGATGCCGAGCGTCTCACCGGCCTTGAGCTCGAAGGAGACGCCGTCGACGGCGCGCACGTGGCCGATGGTGCGGCGCAGGATGCCGCTCTTGATCGGGTAGTGCTTCTTGAGTCCCTCGGCCTTGAGGATCGTCTCAGCCACCGAGCACCTCCTCTGCGAAGTGGCACGCGCTCTGGCGGCCGGGGCGGATCTCGAGCAGCGGCGGGTCCTCGCGACGGCACAGGTCCTGCGCACGCGAGCACCGCGGGTGGAACGCACAGCCCTGCGGCAGGTTCAGCAGGCTGGGCGGCAGGCCCGAGATGGCGTACAGCTCCTGGCCCTTGCGGTCCAGGCGCGGGATCGACTGCAGCAGCCCCTCGGTGTAGGGGTGGCCGGGATTGGCGTAGAGCGCGTGCACGTCGGCGGCCTCCACGATCGAGCCGGCGTACATGACGTTGATCCGGTCGGCCACGTCGGCCACGACGCCGAGGTCGTGGGTGATCAGGATGAGCCCCATCTTGCGCTCCTCGCGCAGCTCGTCGAGCAGCGCCATCACCTGGGCCTGCACCGTCACGTCGAGTGCGGTCGTGGGCTCGTCGGCGATCAGCACCGCCGGGTCCAGCGCGAGCGCCATCGCGATCATCACGCGCTGGCGCATGCCACCGGAGAACTGGTGCGGGTAGTCGTTGACGCGCAGCTTGGCGGCGGGGATGCCGACGCGCTCCATCAGGCGCACGGCGTGCGCCTTGGCGTCGGAGCGGTTGGTGCCGCGGTGCACGCGGAACATCTCGCCGATCTGCCAGCCGACCGGGAAGACCGGGTTCAGCGAGGAGAGCGCGTCCTGGAAGATCATCGAGATCTCCGGGCCACGGATCCGCCGCCGCTCCTCGGGCTTCATCGTGAGGAGGTCGCGACCACGGAAGCGCACTTCGCCCTGGGGGATCTTGGCCGGCGGCATGTCGAGGATGCCCATGATCGCCTGCGCGGTCACGGACTTGCCCGAGCCGGACTCGCCGAGCACGGCGAGCGTCTCGCCCTCGTTGAGGTGCAGGTCGACGCCGTTGATGGCCTTGGCGACGCCGTCGCGGGTGTGGAACTCCACGTGCAGGTCGCGCACCTCGAGCAGGTGGCCCTCGTAGCGGGCGTCCTCCTCGCGGCGCTGCTGGGCAGAGGAGCGGCGCGAGCCGCGGCGGCCGGGAGCGGGCACGTCGGAGACGCGGTCGGTGGGGGTGGACACGGGTGTCGTCACCTCGACTTCGGGTCGAAGGCGTCGCGGATGGCGTCGCCGAGCATGATGAACGCGAGCACGGCCAGGCTCAGGAAGAGCGCCGGGAAGAGCAGCACGTGCGGGGCCGAGGAGCGGGCAGCCAGACCGGCGTCGATCATGACGCCCCACGAGATCGTCGGGGGCCGCAGGCCGATGCCGAGGAAGGACAGCGCTGCCTCGGCGGCGATGAAGCCGCCGAAGTTGATCGTGGAGATGACGATCACCGGGCCGATGGCGTTCGGCAGCACGTGCGAGCGCACGACGCGCAGCGGCGAGGCGCCGAGGGCACGGGCCGAGGCCACGTAGTCGTTGGGCGTCACCTGCAGCACCGAGGCGCGCATGAGCCGGAAGATGCTCGGCCAGCCGAGCACGACCTGGGCGAGCACGACCTGGAAGATGATCCACAGGTAGGTGTCGTCCTCGCCCTGCAGGCTGGTGAGGATGATGATCGCGCCGAGGATCAGCGGCAGGCCGAAGAAGACCTCGGCCACGCGGCTGGTCAGTCCGTCGACCCAGCCCCGCTTGTAGCCGGCCAGCAGGCCGAGGGTCACGCCGACGATCATCGTGCCGATCGTGGAGAACAGGCCGACCAGGATCGAGGCGCGCGCGCCGTAGATGCAGCGCGCGTAGAGGTCGTAGCCCTGGGTGTCGCGACCGAACCAGTTCTCGCCCGTCGGCGTGGATCGCGCTTCCCCGAGGTCGAAGTCCCTCGGGTCGGTGTTGGTGAACAGGCCGGGCGCGATCGCCATGGCGACGAACACCAGGATCATCACGCTGGCGATCCAGAAGAGCGGGTTCTTGCGCAGGTCGCGCCACGCGTCGCCGCGCAGCGAGCGCACCGACTGCTCGCGCGGCTCCTCGCCGCTGGGATCGATGGTCTGCGACTCCACCGCGCTCTCGGCGGCGGGCTTGGGTCCGGGCAGCTCAGTCAAGGGAGATCCTCGGGTCAAGGAGGCCGTACAGGAGGTCGACGATCAGGTTGGCGGCGAGGTAGATCAGTACCAGCGCGGTCACCGCCCCCACCACCACGACGCCGTCGCGATCGTTGATGCCGCGGAAGATGTACCCGCCGACACCTTGGATGTTGAAGATGCCCTCGGTGATGATCGCGCCGCCCATCAGCGCGCCGAGGTCGTAGCCCAGGAAGGTGATGATCGGGATCATCGAGTTGCGCAGCGTGTGGATGCCGATGACCCGCCGCTCGGGCAGCCCCTTGGCCCGGGCCGTGCGCACGTAGTCGGACTTCACGTTGTCGGCCAGGTTGGTGCGCATCAGCCGGGCCAGGTAGGCCAGTGACGTGGAGGCCAGCACGAAGGCTGGTAGCAGCAGCGAGTAGAAGGAGACCTCGCCCGAGACGGTGACCGGGAAGAGCCCCCACTGGACACCGAGGTAGAGCTGCAGCACCGACCCGGTCACGAACACCGGCAGCGAGATCACCAGCAGGGTGCTGATCAGGACCAGGTTGTCCATGAACCCGCCCTTGCGCAGCCCGGCCAGCACACCGGCCGCGATGCCGATGACGGCCTCGATGCCGAGCGCCATCAGGCCCAGCTGGCCGGTCACCTGGAAGCGCTCGACGAGCTCCTCGCTGACCGAGACGCCGTACTGGTTCTCACCGAAGTCGCCCTGCACCACGTTGGCCATGTAGAGGCCGTACTGCACGGGCAGGGGCTCGTTGAGGTTGTACTTCTCGTTGAAGGCCGCGATGTAGGCCTCCGAGCAGGGTCGCTCGCCGCACTTGCCGGCGGTCGGGTCGCCGGGGAGCGAGAAGACCATCCAGTAGATCAAGAACGTCACGCCGATGAACACGGGGATCATCTGCAGCAGACGTCGGACGGTGTAGGTGCCCACCGTGCCTCCATATCGGTCGTGGATCGCTCACGGATCGCGGTGCTGATCCGTCCGGGCCGGGTGCGGCCCGCGGGTGTGGCCGGGTCTCGGCGCTCGTCGCAGCCGGCACAGCATGGCACGCCACGGATCCTGCCGGGAGCGGCAGGTCTGGTCCGGGCGCCGGCGGTGCGGGCTCCGAGAAGTCGCCGACCTGGTGGTCGGTGCGTGACCTTGACGGTCTCGCGACGGTGGGCCGGCTGCAGAAGCAGCCGGCCCACCGCGTGCTGATGAGCTGGCCAGGGTCTAGCCCTGGGTCACGCAGGTCGTGCTGTCACCGGAGGTGTCACTCCGAGACGGTGATGTTCGCGTAGTCCGGGACGCCGAAGGCGTTGATCTCGACGCCGTCCACACGCTCCGACCAGCCGACACGGCCGGTGGAGTACCACAGCGGGATGATCCGCATGTCCTCGGCCAGCAGCGCCTCGGCCTGCTGGTAGAGGCTGTTGGCCTCGTCGAGGTCCTCGGCGGCCGCAGCGTCGCGGGTCAGCTGCTGGAACTCGGGGTTGGCGTAGTCGTAGTAGTTCGACGCAGCGCCCTCGGAGTACAGCGGCACCAGGAAGTTCTCGATCGAGGGGTAGTCCATCTGCCAACCCTGGCGGAACATGCCGGTGACCTCGCGCCCGTCGAGGGCGGTGAGGAAGGTGGCGAAGTCCACGGTCGGGGACGGGGTGCACTCGATCTCGAGCGCCTCGCGGATGGAGTTGCAGGCAGCCTCGGTCCAGGGACCGTGGTCGGCGTCACCGTTGTAGGTGAGCGTCAGCTCGCCGTCGTAGCCGCCGGCCTCGTCGAGCAGGGCCTTGGCAGCCTCGGGGTCGTAGACGCACGCCTCGCCGCACTGGTCGGCCGCGTAGCCGTCGACGACCGGGGAGACCCAGCCGGTGGCGGGCTCGGAGGCACCGGCGAAGATCTGCTCGGTGATGGTGTCGCGGTCGATGGCCATCGAGATGGCCTTGCGGACGTCGGGGTTCTCCAGCGACTCGTCGACCTCGGGGTTGATGCCGATCATCTGGATGACGCCGACCTCGCGCTCGGTGCCGCGGCCGCCGAGGCTGTCGAGCCACGCGTCGTCGATGAGGTTGTCGGTGGGGATGTTGTCGATCACGTCGATCTCACCGGCCTGGGCGTCGGCGAACGCCGCAGCCTCGTCGGTGTAGATGCGGAAGGTGATGCGGTCGGGGTTGCCCGGGAACTCACCGGAGTACTCCGGGTTCTTGACCAGCACGATCTGCTGGTTCTGGGTGAACTCCTCGACCATGTACGGGCCGGCCGTGACGGGCTTCTGGCCGAAGGCCTCGGGGTCCTCGAAGAAGACCTCGGGGAGCGGGGCGAAGGCGGCGTAGCCCAGGCGCACCGGCAGGTTCGAGACCTTCTCGGTGGTCTGGATGGTGAAGGTCTGGTCGTCGACGACCTGCAGACCGCTCATCTCCTCGGCGGCCGGGGGGACCTCCTCGCAGGGGTCCGCGTTCTCGTCGGTGACGGTGCCCTCGGGGTCGCACTGCAGGTCCGCGAAGCCGGCGACCGGCTCGAAGAAGTAGCCGCCCTGGTAGCCGTTGGGGGCGTAGGCGGCGTAGTTCCACGCGTCCACGAAGCTGTTCGCGGTGACGGGGGTGCCGTCGGAGAACATGTAGTCCGACTTGAGGGTGACCGTGAAGTTCTGGTTGTCCTCGGTCTCGATCGACTCCGCGATGTCCATCTCCGGCGCGGCGTCCTCGACGTTGTAGTGCACCAGCTTGGAGGTGGACACGTCGATGATGTTGCCGCCACAGGTCTCGGCGGTGTTCGACGGGATCAGCGGGTTCTCCGGGTTGCAGCCGTTGACGATGATCTCGCCACCGGTCGCGCTGCCGCCACCGTTGCTGCTGCCGCCGTCGTCACCGTCGCCTCCGCCACAGGCCGCGAGCACCACGGCCAGGGACGAGACGGCGGCGACGGTCATGGAGCGTGGGACGCGTCGCATGAAATCGTTCTCCTCGAGTCGGTTGCGGGGACCCCAACCGGGCACCCCGCAGGGACATTAGGCGACCCGCGGCCCCACGACGATCACCGAGCGGTAACGATCCGGTCTCGGCTGGCGAATTTGGTCCTTGACAGATCAGCTGATTCCGTGCTGGTCGCGCCGAGCGGGGTCCACACCCTGCACCAGGGTCGGACGACGGCGCAACCCCTGCCGCGGCATGGCCCAGCCGGGGGGTGTGGGGGGATCCGAACGGACCAGCCGGGGCCTGGTCAGCCCTTCTCGACGGGCTCGGGGCGGGCGGGCGGACCGTCCACGCCGGCCTCGCGGCGCTGCTCGGGGGTGATGGGCGCGGGGGCGGAGGTGAGCGGGTCGAAGCCACCGCCGGACTTGGGGAAGGCGATGACGTCGCGGATCGAGTCGCTGCCGGCCAGCATGGCCACGATCCGGTCCATGCCGACCGCGATGCCGCCGTGCGGGGGTGCGCCGTAGGCGAAGGCGTCGAGCAGGAAGCCGAACTTCTCCTGGGCCTCCTCCTCGCCCAGGCCCATCACCGAGAACACCCGTCGCTGCACGTCGCCGCGGTGGATACGGATCGACCCGCCGCCGAGCTCGTTGCCGTTGCAGACGATGTCGTAGGCGTAGGCCAGCGCGCTGCCGGGGTCGGTGTCGAAGGTGTCGAGGAACTCCGGCTTGGGGCTGGTGAAGGCGTGGTGCACCGCCGTCCAGGCGCCGGCACCCACGGCGACGTCGCCGCTGGCGACCGCGTCGGAGCTGGGCTCGAACAGGGGGGCGTCGACCACCCAGGTGAAGGCGAAGACGGAGTCGTCGAGCAGGTCGCCGCGACGGCCGATCTCGAGCCGTGCGGCGCCGAGCAGCGCGCGGCTGCTCTTGGGGGCGCCGGCCGCGAAGAAGACGCAGTCGCCGGGCGCCGCACCGACGTGGGCGGCCAGTCCGGCGCGCTCCTCCTCGGACAGGTTCTTGGCGACCGGTCCCCCGAGCTCGCCGTCCTCGCCGATCGTCACGTAGGCCAGGCCCTTGGCCCCGCGCTGCTTGGCCCACTCCTGCCAGGCGTCGAACTGGCGGCGCGGCTGGCTGCCGCCGCCCGGCATCACGACCGCGCCCACGTAGGGCGCCTGGAAGACGCGGAAGGCGGTGCCCGCGAAGTACTCCGTGCACTCCACCAGCTCCAGGCCCATGCGCAGGTCGGGCTTGTCGGAGCCGTACTTCTCCATCGCCTCCGCGTAGGTCATCCGGGGCAGCGGGCGCTCGATGGTGTGCCCGGCCTGGGCCCACATGGCCGACAAGACGTCCTCCATCAGCTCGATGACGTCCTCCTGGTCGCAGAAGCTCATCTCGATGTCGAGCTGGGTGAACTCCGGCTGGCGGTCGGCGCGGAAGTCCTCGTCGCGGTAGCAGCGCGCGATCTGGTAGTACCGCTCCAGCCCGCCGACCATCAGCAGCTGCTTGAACAGCTGGGGGCTCTGCGGCAGGGCGTACCAGCTGCCCGGCGAGAGGCGTGCGGGCACGAGGAAGTCGCGGGCCCCCTCGGGCGTGGAGCGGGTGAGGGTCGGGGTCTCGACCTCCACGAAGTCGCGGCCGTCGAGCACGTCGCGGGCCGCCTTGTTGACCTTGCTGCGCAGGCGCAGGGCCGCGTTCGGGCCGGAGCGGCGCAGATCGAGGTAGCGGTGCTTGAGACGCGCCTCCTCCCCCACCTCGCCGCCCTTGTGACCCGAGGCGTCGTCGATCGGGAAGGGCAGCGTCGCGGACGGCGCCAGCACCTCGACCTCGGTGGCGACGACCTCGACCTCGCCGGTGGCCAGGTTGGGGTTCTCGTTGCCCTCCTTGCGGGCGACCACCTCGCCCACGATCCGCAGGCAGAACTCGCTGCGCAGGCTGTGGGCGACCTCCTCGTCGCGCACCACCACCTGGACGACGCCGCTGGACTCGCGCAGGTCGAGGAAGGCGACCCCGCCGTGATCGCGCCGCCGCGCCACCCACCCGGCGAGGGTGACGGTCTGGCCGACGTGCTCGGCGCGCAGGGCGCCGGCGTCATGGGTGCGGATCACGGGTGCTGCTCCTCTGTGGTGGGGGTGACGACCCGCGATCGCAGGTCGTCGGGGGGCGGGGCCCAGGTCGCGGGATCGGCCGCGGTCTGGTCGCCCGAGCGGATGTCCTTCACCTGGTGGCCCTCGGTCGGGGCGTCGCCCGGGAACCACACGAACGGGATGCCGCGCCGCTCGGCATAGCGGATCTGCTTGCCGAAGCGCTGCGCGGAGGCGGCCACCTCGCACGGGATCCCACGTGCCCGCAGGGCCGTGGCGACGGCGTCGCTGGCCGGGCGCGAGCCCTCGTCAGCCAGGGCGACCAGCACGGCGCTGGGCACCGCGCGGTCCGCCGTCAGGCCCGTGCGCGCCATCAGCGTGACCAGCACGCGGCTGAGGCCGAGCGAGATGCCGACGCCCGGGTAGGTGGTGCGGCCGTCGGAGGCCAGCGCGTCGTAGCGCCCGCCCGAGCAGATGGAGCCGAGCGACTCGTAGCCGTCCAGACGGGTCTCGAAGACCGTGCCGGTGTAGTAGTCCAGGCCGCGGGCGATCGCCAGGTCGGCCTCCACGCGCACCCGGTCGGTGACCAGGTCGGCGCAGCCGCGCACCAGTGCCGCGAGCTCGTCCAGGCCCTCGTCGAGCAGCGGGTGCTCGACGCCCAGGGCGCGCACCGCGGCCACGAACGAGTCGTCGGTGGCACGGATGCCGGCCAGCTCGAGCACCCGGCCTGCGACGTCGTCGCCCAGGCCGGCCTCGGCGACGAGCAGTGCCCGCACCTGGTCGGCGCCGATCTTGTCGAGCTTGTCGACCAGGCGCATCACCTCGTCGAGGGAGTCACCCGGCTCGATGCCCAGGCCGGCGTAGAAGCCCTGGATCAGCTTGCGGTTGTTGACCTGCACCCGGAAGCCGGGCAGGAAGTCCAGCCGGGTCAGCGCGTCGACCATCACGCGCGTCACCTCGACGTCGTGGTGGAAGGGCAGCTCGTCGCGCCCGACGACGTCGATGTCGGCCTGCGTGAACTCGCGGTAGCGGCCCTCCTGGGGGCGCTCGCCGCGCCAGACCTTCTGCACCTGGTAGCGACGGAAGGGGAACTCCAGCTTGCCGGCGTTCTCGAGCACGTACCGCGCGAACGGGACGGTCAGGTCGAAGTGCAGCCCCAGCCCGGCGTGGCCCTCGGTGGAGGTCTCGTGCAGGCGGCGCAGCAGGTAGACCTCCTTGGAGGTGTCGCCCTTGCGCAGGAGCTGCTCCAGGGGCTCGACGGCGCGGGTCTCGATGCCGGCGAAGCCGTGCAGCTCGAAGACGTGGCGCAGCGTGTCGACGACGTGCTGCTCCACCGCGCGCTGGGCGGGGAGCAGCTCGGGGAACCCGCTGAGCGGGGTCGGCTTGGCGGCCACGGGTCAGAGCCCTCGCGTGACGGGGTCGGCGCCCGGGCGCTGGGGGTCCTGGTCCTGCAGGTCGAGCAGGTAGGGGTTGGTGGCCCGCTCGCGGCCGATCGAGGTCTGCTCGCCGTGCCCGGGCAGCACGACGACGTCGTCGGCCAGCGGCAGCACCTTGGCAGCCAGCGTGCGCAGCATGGTGGCGTGGTCGCCGCCGGGCAGGTCGGTGCGCCCGATGGAGCCGGCGAAGAGCAGGTCGCCCGCGAACAGGACCTCGCTCACCTCGGCGACGTCGGGGTAGGGCGCGCGGAAGGTCACCGAGCCCTCGGTGTGCCCGGGCGTGTGGTCGACCACGAAGCTCACACCGGCGAGCTCGAGGGCCTGGCCGTCGCCGAGCTCGCGGACGTCGTCGGGCTCCGCCCACCGGTAGTCGCCACCGAGCATGCTCCCCACCATCGCGGTGGAGTCGCTGGACATGCCCGCGAGGGGGTCGGTGAGCAGGTGCCGGTCACCGGGGTGGATCCACGCCGTCGCGTCGTAGGTGCCGGCCACGGGGGCCACCGACCACATGTGGTCGAGGTGTCCGTGGGTGAGCAGCACGGAGACGGGCTTGAGACGCTGCTCGCGCACGATCTCGGCGATGCCCGGGGCGGCGTCCTTGCCGGGGTCGACGACCACGCACTCCGCCCCGGGCGCGGTGGCCACGACGTAGCAGTTGGTGCCCCACGGGCCCGCGGGGAAGCCGGCAATCAACACTCCGTCACACTATCGAGATCATCCGGCCACCGTCGCCCCGGTATCCCCCGTTATCGTGGGCGCTCGATCAGCACCGATGAAGGCCGCCACCAGCGAAGAGGTTCAGCAGTGACGAGCAGCGCATGGGGTCGCGTCGGCGAGGACGGCACCGTCTTCGTCCGCACCCCCGACGGCGAGCGCGCCGTGGGCCAGTACCCGGTCGGCACCCCCGAGGAGGCCTTGAAGTTCTACGAGGACCGCTTCGCCTCCCTGGAGACGGAGGTCTCGCTGCTCGACCAGCGGGTCCACTCCGGCGTGCTCAGCCCCGAGGAGGCCACCGAGTCGGTGCGCACGGTGCGCACCCAGGTCACCGAGGCCAACGCCGTCGGCGACTTGGCCGGCCTGGCCGCCCGGCTCGACGCACTGCTGCCGGTGATCGCCGCGCAGCGCTCGGTGCGCAAGGCCGAGAAGGCGCAGAAGACCGCCGAGGCCAAGGAGGCCAAGGAGGCACTGGTCGCGGAGGCCGAGAAGATCGCGGCCGGCAACGACTGGCGCCACGGAGCCAACAAGCTGCGCGACATCCTCGAGCGCTGGAAGGCGCTCCCCCGCATCGACCGCCCTTCCGACGACGCGCTGTGGAAGCGCTTCTCGGGCGCGCGCACCACCTACACGCGCCGCCGCAAGGCGCACTTCGCCGAGCAGGACGAGAAGCGTGGCGCCGCCCGCGTCGTCAAGGAGCGGCTCGCCACCGAGGCCGAGTCGCTGGCCGACTCCACCGACTGGGGCCCGACCGCCGGGCGCTACCGCGACCTGATGAGCGAGTGGAAGGCCGCCGGGCCGGCGCCCAAGGACGTCGACGACGCCCTGTGGGCCCGCTTCCGCGGTGCCCAGGACCGCTTCTTCGGCGCCCGCGACGCCGCCAACGCGGCGCTGGACGCCGAGTTCGCCGGCAACGCCGAGGTCAAGGAGCAGATCCTGGTCGAGGCCGAGGCACTCAAGACCGAGCTCGAGCGCACCGGCGACCTCGAGGCCGCCAAGCGCGCGTTCCGCGACATCGCGGACCGCTGGGACGCCGCCGGCAAGGTGCCCCGCGCCCGCATCAAGGAGCTCGAGGGCCGGATGCGCACCGTCGAGCAGGCGATCCGCAGCACCGAGGACGCCCGCTGGAAGCGCACCGACCCCGAGAAGTCGGCCCGCGCCGACGACATGGTCTCCAAGCTGCAGGCCGCCATCGACGCCCTCGAGGCCGACCTCGCCACGGCGCAGGCTGCGGGTGAGGAGAAGAAGGTCCGCGACCTGGAGGAGAACCTCGCCTCCCGCCGGATGTTCCTCGAGGCGGCCCAGCGGGCCTCTGCCGACTTCGGCGGCTAGCGCGCGCCCATCGGTGATCGAGTAGTGCCGTCCCGAGCCTGCGAGGGACGGCGCGTACCGAGATCCCGTGAGCCGAGCGCCCCCGTCGACCGATGCCACTCACCGGAGGGCACTCGTCTCACCGGGTCTCGATACGCCGGGTCGCGGGTTCGTGCCTCACCCGCGCCGGCTACTCGACCTTCGCTCAATGCGTGACGCGGTAGGCGTCGAAGACACCGGGCACCTGCTTGACGGCGCGCAGCACGTTGTCGAGGTGCTTGGCGTCGGCCATCTCGAAGGTGAACCGCGAGGTGGCCACACGGTCGCGGGTGGTGGAGAGGTTGGCGCTGAGGATGTTCACGTGGGCGTCGGAGAGCACCATCGTGATGTCCGAGAGCAGCCGGGCACGGTCGAGGGCCTCCACCTGGATGTTGACCAGGAAGGTGGTCTGGCCCGTGGGGGCCCACTCCACCTCGAGCACCTTCTCCGGCTGGGAGCGCAGGCTGGCGGCGTTTGTGCAGTCGGTGCGGTGCACCGAGACACCGCCGCCCTTGGTCACGAAGCCGAGCACGTCGTCGGGCGGCACGGGGGTGCAGCACTTGGCGAGCTTGACCCACACGTCGGGTGAGCCCTTGACGACGACGCCGGCGTCGCCCCCGGCGCCCACCCGCGAGCGGCTGCGCCGCCCGGTGATCGTGACGGCCTCGGCCAGGTCCTCCTGGGCGCCCTCGTCGCCGCCGTGCAGGTCGACGACGCGGCGCACGACCGCCTGGGCGGAGATGTTGCCCTCCCCCACGGCGGCGTAGAGCGCGGTGACGTCGGGCAGGTTGAAGTGCACGGCGGCCAGCATCAGCGACTCGTGGGAGAGCAGGCGCTTGAGCGGCAGCCCCTCCTTGCGCATCAGCCGGGCGATCTGGTCCTTGCCCTGGTCGATGGCCTCCTCGCGCCGCTCCTTGGTGAACCACTGGCGGATCTTGGTGCGGGCGCGCTGGGACTTCACGAAGCCCAGCCAGTCGCGGGAGGGCGCGGCGTTGGCGGACTTGGAGGTGAAGACCTCCACGACGTCGCCGTTCTCGAGGGTGGACTCCAGCGGCACGAGGCGGCCGTTGACCCGGGCGCCGATCGTGTGGTGGCCGACCTCGGTGTGCACGGCGTAGGCGAAGTCGACCGGGGTGGCCCCCGAGGGCAGCGCGATGACGTCGCCGCGCGGGGTGAACACGTAGGTCTCGGAGCGGTTGATCTCGAAGCGCAGGCTCTCGAGGAACTCCCCCGGGTCGTCGACCTCGCTCTGCCAGTCGAGCAGCTGACGCACCCAGGTCATGTCGTCGAGGTCGCCGCGCTGCTCGGTGTCGGCACCGGTGCGGCCGGCCTCCTTGTACTTCCAGTGCGCGGCGACGCCGTACTCGGCCCGGCGGTGCTGGGCGAAGGTGCGGATCTGCATCTCGACCGGCTTGCCCTGCGGTCCGATCACGGTGGTGTGCAGCGACTGGTACATGTTGAACTTCGGCATCGCCACGTAGTCCTTGAACCGGCCGAGCACCGGGTTCCAGCGCGAGTGCAGGATGCCGAGCACGGAGTAGCAGTCGCGGTCCTCGTCGACGAGGATCCGGATGCCGACCAGGTCGTAGATGTCGGTGAACTCGCGCTTGCCGACGATCATCTTCTGGTAGATCGAGTAGTAGTGCTTGGGCCGACCGGTCACGGTGGCCTTGATCTTGGCCTCGCGCAGGTCGTTCTCGACCTGGCCGATCACCTCCGTGAGGAACTGGTCGCGCGAGGGTGCGCGCTCGGCCACCATCCGCACGATCTCGTCGTAGATCTTCGGGTGCAGAGTGGCGAACGCGAGGTCCTCCAGCTCCCACTTGATGGTGTTCATGCCCAGCCGGTGGGCCAGCGGGGCGTAGATGTCGAGGGTCTCGCGCGCGGTGCGCTCCTGGCTGCGCTGGGGCACGTAGCGCAGGGTGCGCATGTTGTGCAGGCGGTCGGCCAGCTTGATGACCAGCACCCGGATGTCGCGCGACATCGCGACGATCATCTTGCGGATGGTCTCGGCCTGCGCCGAGTCGCCGTACTGGACCTTGTCGAGCTTCGTGACGCCGTCGACCATGCGGGCGACCTCGTCGCCGAAGTCGCGGCGCACCTCGTCCAGCGTGTACGGCGTGTCCTCGACGGTGTCGTGCAGCAGCGCGGCGACCAGCGTCGGCTCGGTCATCCCGATGCCGGCGAGGATGGTGGTGACCGCCAGCGGGTGCGTGATGTAGGGGTCGCCGCTCTTGCGCATCTGCGTGCCGTGCATCTGCTCGGCGGTCTTGTAGGCGCGCTCGAGCAGGGCCAGGTCGGCCTTCGGGTGGTTGGCTCGCACCGCGCGGAACAGCGGCTCGAGGACGGGGTTGACCGTGGGGCTCTTGGTGCCCATCCGCGCGAGCCGGGCGCGCATGCCGCGGCCACCGGGCACGGAGGGCTCGGTGGGAGTGGCCGCGCCGCCACCGGGTGCGGGCGCACCCGTCCGGACCTCCGGCACGGTGCGCTCCTCCGTCATCACCCCAGTCTAGGCACGGCAGGGACGGGCGGGGTCAGACGGTGGTCAGCGCCGTCACGGTCAGGTCGCCGGCGGTCTCGCGCCCGGGCAGGAAGCCCAGCTCCATGAGCACCGCCAGGCCCGTGACGACACCACCGCAGCGCTCCACGAGCTCGCGGGTGGCGGCCACCGTGCCGCCGGTGGCGAGCACGTCGTCGACCAGGAGCACGCGCTGTCCGGGGGCGACGCCGTCGCGGTGGATCTCGAGCGTCGCCTCGCCGTACTCCAGCGCGTAGGAGATCTCGTGGGTCTCCCGCGGCAGCCGGCCCACCTTGCGCACCGGCACCAGTCCGACACCGAGCGCGAGCGCCACCGGGGCGGCGAGGATGAACCCGCGCGCCTCCATGCCCACCACGGCGTCGACGACGACCGCACCGGCCTCGTCGCGACCGGCCGCCGCCAGCGCCTCCACCACCGCGGCGAACCCCTCGGGGTGCGCCAGCAGCGGGGTGATGTCCTTGAAGACGATGCCGGGCTCGGGGTGGTCGGGCACGTCGAGCACCAGCTCGCGCAGCGCGGTCGCGGCGTCCACGGCGCTACGGCTTCTTGCGCTCGGACTTGCTGGTGCGACTGGGCTGCTGACGCCCGGACGCACGGCTCTCGCCCACCTCGCGACGCGGTGAGGGCGCCGTGCGCCCGCGACCCATCGGCTCGGATCCCGCGGTGCCGCGCGGCGCCGTCGGCCTGGTGGGGGAGGCACCGGCACGCGGCCGCTCCTCCTCCTCGGGCATCGGCTCGCCGAGCGCCTCGTAGAGCTCGGCCTCCTCGTCGCGCTCCTGCACCGGCAGGTCGTCGGCGAAGCTGGGCACCGAGGCGTAGCGGTCGGCGTTGTTGCGGGCACGGGCCTGGGCGCGGGCGTCCTTGGCCTGGACGTCGTCCTCGGTGCCCTTGAGGTGCACCAGCACGCGCGGCGCCAGGCAGACCGAGGAGTAGACACCGACGGCCATGCCGACGAACTGCGAGAGCGCGAGGTCCTGCAGCGAGCTGGCACCGAGCAGCACGGCACTCACGAACAGGATGGCGCCGATCGGGATCAGCGCCACCAGACCGGTGTTGATCGAGCGCACCAGCGTCTGGTTGACGGCGAGGTTGGCGGCGTCGGAGTAGGACTGGTCGGCGCGCCGGAGCTCCTGGGTGTTCTCGCGCACCTTGTCGAAGACGACGACCGTGTCGTAGAGCGAGAAGCCCAGGATCGCGAGCAGACCGGTGACCGCCGACGGCGTGACCGGGAAGCCGGAGAGCGCGTAGATGCCGATCGTGATCGCGATGTCGTGCACCAGTGCCACGAGCGCGGCGACCGACATCTTCCACTCGCGGAAGTAGAGCGCGATGAAGACGCAGACGAGCGCCAGGAAGATGGCCACACCGATCGCGGCACGTTGCCCGACCTCGGCTCCCCAGCTGGCGCCGATCTCGGTCTGGGAGATGTCCTGCTCGGGGTCGGTGACGTCGACGGTGTCGGTGATGACGCCCTCGAGCTGCTCGCCCTCCTCGATCGTGAGGTCCTCGGTCTGCACCAGCAGCGCGTTGCCGGCGGTGGTGACCGTGGGGGTGCCGGTGCCCGAGATGCCGGAGTCGGCAACGGCGACGCGCAGGTCGTCGGCCTTCGCCTGGTCGGCCTCGCCGGAGGGCAGCGTCACGGTGAACTGGGAGCCACCGGTGAACTCGATGCCGAAGTTGAGGCCCTTGCCCAGCGTGATGGCCATGCAGACAGCCACCAGCAGGATGCTGATGCCGTACCAGAGCCGCTTGCGCTCGACGAAGTCGATCGAGCGGCCACCCTGGTAGAGGTCGTTGCCGAGGCGTGAGAACTTGCCCATCAGGCCCTGCCTCCTGCCGGGACGCGGTCGGTGCGCACACGCTCGGTGTCCACCCGGTCGATGCCCAGCGACTCGGGGCTGAGGCCGGACATCCGGCCCCCGCCGTTGAAGAACTTGTAGCGGGCCAGGTAGCTGACCATCGGCTTGGTGAACCAGAACAGCACGGCGAGGTCGATCAGGGTGGAGAGGCCCAGCGCGAAGCCGAAGCCCTTCACCGCACCGGTCGCGAAGATGTAGAGCACCGCGGCCGAGAGCAGCGAGACCGTGTTGGCGGCCAGTCGCGTGACCTTGGCCCGCTTCCAGCCGGTCTCGACGGCGACCCGCATGGACTTGCCCTCGCGCATCTCGTCCCTGATCCGTTCGAAGAACAGGATGAAGGAGTCGGCGGTGACACCGACGGCGATGATGAAGCCCGCGATGCCGGGCAGCGTGAGCGTGAAGCCCGCCGTCTCGCTGAGCAGCAGCACGAGCGCGTAGGTGATGAGCGCGGCCACCGCCAGCGACCCGAGCACCACGATGCCGAGACCGCGGTAGTAGAGCAGGCAGTAGAGCATCACGAGCCCGAGGCCGAAGGCACCCGCGTAGAGGCCGGCGGTGAGCTGGTCACCCGCGAGCGAGGGGCCGACGGTCTCGGAGGTGACGTCGTCCTGGAAGGCGATCGGCAGCGCGCCGAACTTCAGGCTGGTGGCCAGGTCGTTGGCGGTGGCCTCGGTGAAGTTGCCGCTGATCTGCGCCTGGCCGTTGGTGATCACGCCCTCCATGTAGGGGGCCGAGATCACCGAGCCGTCGAGGACGATCGCGAACTGGTCGCACTCGGCTCCGCCACCGGGGCACACGATCTGGCGCGAGATGTCGGCGAACGCCTCGCGGCCCTGGCCGCCCAGCTCGAGGCTGACGACCCACTGGACCTCGTTCTGCGGGATGCCGGCGCTGGCGGAGGTGAGCTCGGTGCCCTCGATGACGGCGGGGCTGAGCAGGTACTTGGTGGAGGGCTGCGCGGCCTGGCGGCCGGTGGCTTCCTCGGGCGGGCTGCACGAGACCAGCGGCTGGTTCGGGTCGTCGACGACCGGGACCGCCTGGCCCTCGGCGTCGAGCAGCTGACCCTCGGGGCTGCAGGTGTAGGAGTTGAAGAGCTCCACGGCCTCCCCGGTGGGGGCCCGCATGTACTCCAGACCCTCCTCGACGCTGGCCGAGCCCTGCGCGTCGGGCACGACGGTCTCGCCGGCCGAGGGACTGGCGTCGCCGCTCGGGCTGGCCTCACCGGTCGGACTGGCCTCACCGGTCGGGCTGGCCTCACCGGTCGGACTGGCGGAGTCCGCGGGGCTCGCCGGGGCGGACGGCGTGGTCTCGCCCAGGTTCAACGGCGCACGGTTGCTGGTACCGCCATCCTGCTGGCCGCCCTGGTTCTGCTGGCCCTGCTGGCCCTGCTGGCCCTGCTGGCCGTCCTGGCCGGCCGGGGGCAGCTGCCCGGTGAGGTCACCGAGCTGGGAGGGGTCGATGGCGCCGGCGGCGCCGCCGCCGCAGCGCTCGGGCTCGAAGTCCGTGCACGCCACCATCCGGAAGCGCAGCTGGGCCTGCCGCTGCACGACCTCGATCAGGTCGCGACGGCGCTGCCCGGGGATCTCGACGATGACGAACTGACCGCTCTGGGTGGTCACCTCGGCCTCGCTCACGCCCGAGCCGTTGACGCGCTGGTCGATGATCGAGCGGGCCTCGTCGAGGCTCTCGCCGTCGGGGTTGCCGCTCGCGGTCAACGTGATCCGGGTGCCGCCCTGCAGGTCCAGACCGAGCTCGGGGCGCCAGCTGCCCGCCAGCGCCACCAGGCCGTACAGGATGCCCAGCGAGATCCCGAAGATCACCAGGGTGCGCCCGGGGCGCAGCGGTCGGCGCGCCATCTCAGAGCTCCTCGGTGCCGAGCGGCCGCTCGGGGGTCGCGGCCGTGCCGCCGGTCACGTCCGCGCGCGGGACGACATTGCCGATGGCCGCGCGCACCACCTCGAGCACCACACCGTCGGCGACCTCGACGCGGACGCGGTCCTCCTCGAGGGTGCGCAGCGTGCCGAAGATGCCGGAGGTGAGCATCACCTCGTCACCGACCTGCAGGGAGTCCTGCATCCGGACGGTGGCCTTCTGGCGGCGCTGGGCCGGCCGGATGACCAGCAACCAGAAGAGCAGCACGATGCCCACCAGGGGCAACAGGGAGGCGAGCTCCTGCACGACGAAACCTCTCGAGACGCGACGAAAGAACACGGCTGCGGCGCACACACCGGCGCGCGACCAGGCCGACGGGTCAGTGTAGACACGAGGGTGGCCCAGGCCACGATCGGGGACCTCGTCCCCGGACGCCTCGGTGAGGCGTCCCGCGACCTACTCGTCGAACAACGACACGTCGCCGGCGATGGTTCCCGCCGGGGGCACCAGACCCAGGTGCGCCCAGGCCGCCGGCGTCGCGACGCGCCCGCGCGGCGTGCGCGCCAGGAAGCCGTTGCGCACCAGGAACGGCTCGGCCACCTCCTCGACGGTCTCGCGCTCCTCGCCCACCGCCACGGCGAGGGTGGAGAGCCCCACGGGTCCGCCGCCGAAGCGCCGGCACAGCACGTCGAGGACGCCGCGGTCGAGGCGGTCGAGCCCTAGGCGGTCGACCTCGTAGAGCTCCAGCGCCGCCGACGCGCACACGGCGTCGACGACGCCCTGCGCCCGCACCTGGGCGTAGTCGCGGACCCGGCGCAGCAGCCGGTTGGCGATGCGCGGGGTCCCGCGCGAGCGCGAGGCGATCTCGGCGGTGCCCTCGGCCGTGGCCTCCACCCCGAGCAGCCCCGCGGAGCGCTGCACGATCAGGTCGAGCTCGTCGGGCTCGTAGAACTCCAGGTGACCGGTGAAGCCGAACCGGTCGCGCAGCGGCCCCGGCAGCAGGCCGGCCCGCGTGGTGGCGCCCACGAGCGTGAACGGCGGGATCTCCAGCGGGATCGCCGTGGCCCCGGGGCCCTTGCCGATGACGACGTCGACCCGGAAGTCCTCCATCGCCATGTAGAGCATCTCCTCGGCGGGGCGCGACATCCGGTGGATCTCGTCGACGAAGAGCACGTCGCCCTCGTTCATGCCCGAGAGGATCGCGGCGAGGTCGCCGGCGTGGGTGATCGCCGGGCCGCTGGTGAGTCGCAGCGGCGCGGTCATCTCGGCGGCGATGATCATGGCCAGCGTGGTCTTGCCGAGCCCCGGGGGCCCGGAGAGCAGCACGTGGTCGGGGGCGCGCCCACGGCGGCGGGCCGCCTCGAGCACGAGTCCCAGCTGGTCGCGCACCCGCTGCTGGCCCACCACCTCGCCGAGGGTCTTGGGGCGCAGCGCGGCCTCGACGGCGCGCTCGTCGCCGTCGGCCTCGGCGGCGGTCAGGGAGCGCAGGTGCGCGTCCTCCACCGCCTCCAGCTCGTCCTCGTGCACGCGCGGCCTGCTCAGGCCCGGCTCAGCGACTGCAGCGCGGCGCGCAGCAGGGCGGCGACGTCGGGCACCGGACCGGCGGTCTCGGCGACGGCCGCGCAGGCCTTCTCGGCGTCCTTGGCCGACCAGCCCAGGCCCACCAGGCCCTGGGTGACCTGCTCGCGCCACGGCTCGGTGGCCGCGGCGGCCGGCTGCTGCACCCCGGTGACCGGCCCGATGCGGTCCTTGAGCTCCAGGATGATGCGCTGGGCACCCTTCTGCCCGATGCCGGGCACGCGGGTGAGGGTCTTGACGTCGTCCGCGGCGATCGCGGTGCGCAGGTCGTCGGGGCTGAGCACCGCGGTGATCGCCTGGGCGACCTTGGGGCCCACGCCCGAGGCGGTCTGCACGAGCTCGAAGATCGAGCGCTCGTCGTCGTCGCGGAAGCCGAACACCGTGAGCGAGTCCTCGCGGACCACCATGCTGGTGGGCAGGGTGGCCTCCTGGCCCACGCGCAACCCGGCCAGCGTGCCGGGGGTGCACATCACCTCCACGCCGAGGCCGCCGACCTCGACGACGGCGCTGGTGAGGGTGAGGGCCGCGACGCGGCCGCGGACGAAGGCGATCATCGGGGGCTCCTCGTGGGGGTCCGGTTGGCGCCGGTGCCGGCTGCGGCGAGCGCGGCGTCGATGCGCGCCTGCGCTCCCCCGCGCCAGATGTGGGTGATGGCCAGCGCCAGCGCGTCGGCGGCGTCAGCGGGCTTGGGAGGTGCGTCCAGGCGCAGGATCCGGGTGATCATGGCCCCGACCTGCGCCTTGTCGGCGCGACCGTTGCCCGAGACCGCGGCCTTGACCTCGCTCGGGGTGTGCAGGGCGACCGGCAGCCCGCGCCGCGCCGCGACCACCAGCGCGATGCCGCTGGCCTGGGCGGTGCCCATGATGGTGCTGGAGTCGGAGCGGGCGAAGACGCGCTCGACGGCGACGGCGTCGGGGGCGTGCTCCTCGATCCAGGCCTCCACGCCCTTCTCGATGGTGACCAGCCGCTGAGCCACCGGCACCTGTGCGGAGGTGCGCAGCACGTTGACGTCGACCAGGGTGAGCGGGCGGCCCACCGTGCCCTCGACGACGCCCATGCCGCAGCGGGTCAGGCCGGGGTCGATGCCGAGCACGCGCACAGCAGGGCTCCTCGCAAGGTGGTGGCAGGTCGGCACACGAGCGGGTCGAACGTGTGTTCGCAGACCACGCTAGCCGCCGGCGCCGACACCTCCCGGGGCGACACGCCGGTCACCCGGCGTCGAGCGCCGCCATCACCTCGTCGGGGACCTCGTGGTTGGCGTAGATCTCCTGCACGTCGTCGAGATCCTCGAGCACGTCGATGAGGCGGAAGAGCTTGGCGGCCGCGTCGGCGTCGAGGGCCACCTTGTTGTCGGGCACGAAGGAGGCCTCGGCGGAGTCGTAGTCGATGCCGGCGGTCTGCAGCGCCGTGCGCACGTCGACCAGGTCGGTGGCCTCCGAGAGCACCTCGAAGGCGCCGTCGAGGTCCTGCACGTCGTCGGCGCCGGCCTCGAGGGTGGCCTCGAGCAGGTCGTCCTCGGTGACCGTGCGGCCCTCCTGCTCGGCCGGGACGACCACCACACCCTTGCGGTGGAAGAGGAAGGAGACCGAGCCGGGGTCGGCCAGCGAGCCGCCGTTGCGGCTCATCGCGGTGCGCACCTCCATGGCGGCACGGTTCTTGTTGTCGGTGAGGCACTCGATGAGCAGCGCGACGCCCGCCGGGCCGTAGCCCTCGTACATGATCGTCTGGTAGTCGGCGCCGCCGGTGTCCTCACCCGAGCCGCGCTTGACCGCCCGGTCGATGTTGTCGTTGGGCACCGAGCTCTTCTTGGCCTTCTGGATGGCGTCGTAGAGCGTCGGGTTGCCGCTGGGGTCGCCGCCGCCCATGCGCGCGGCCACCTCGACGTTCTTGATGAGCTTGGCGAACATCTTGCCGCGCTTGGCGTCGACGACCGCCTTCTTGTGCTTGGTGGTCGCCCACTTGGAGTGGCCGGACATGCGCGCCCCTACTTCCCGTCTCGGACTTCTCGAGCTACCCGCCGTCAGGCCGGGGCCGCGGGTGCGGCCTGCCTGCCGGTGACCATCGCGACGAACAACCGGTGCACCCGGTGGTCGCCGCCCACCTCGGGGTGGAAGGACGTCGCCAGCAGCGCGCCCTGACGGACGGCGACGATCCTACCCGCGGCCTCCCCCGCTCCCGGGTCACCCGGTGGGTCGGCCGCCTCGACCCGCGCGAGCACCTCGACGCCCGAGCCGGCCTCCTCGACCCACGGCGCCCGGATGAACACCGCGGGCACCGGGCCCTCGACACCCTGCACCTGGACGGTCCCCTCGAAGGAGTCGACCTGGCGGCCGAAGGCGTTGCGCCGCACCGTGACGTCGAGGCCGCCGACGGTCTGCTGGCCGGGAGCGCCGTCCAGCACCCGGTCGGCGAGCAGGATCATCCCCGCGCAGGTGCCCAGCACGGGCAGGCCCCCGCGGATCCGCCCGCGGAGCGGCTCGAGCAGGTCGAAGGTGCGCAGCAGGCGCACCATCGTGGTCGACTCCCCGCCGGGTAGCACCAGGCCGTCCACCGCCTCCAGCTCCGACGGCCGCCGCACCCGGGCGGCCCGGGCACCGGCCGCCTCGAGGGCGACGAGGTGCTCGCGCACGTCGCCCTGCAGGGCCAGGACGCCGACCAGCGGCGGAGCGGGCAGGTCGGGGGACGTGGACACGATCCGCGAGCCTAGCGAGCGCGTCCCACCGGCCGCCGCCCCCTCAGAGCGCCGAGGCCATCCCGGCGCAGGCCCGCAGCCACGACATGCGCGTGGCTGCGGAGAGCTGGGCGTAGGGGATCACCGACCCTGCCACCAGCACCGGGTCGTAGGGCACCCGGTAGACCGCGCGGGTGCGCTGCTCGTAGACCGAGGTCAGGTCGGCGGCCAGCTTGGCGTCGACCTGCGGCGAGGGGTCGGAGAGCACCGTGACCGTCTTGTACTTCAGGTTCTGGTAGCCCGCGTCCTGCAGCGCGTCGAGCATCCACAGGCCGCTGTAGCCGGTGTCCTCGCGCACCGTGCTGGTGACGACGAGCAGGTCGGCGGCGTCGGCGGAGGCGAGCCAGTTCTCGGCGCGCATGTTGTTGCCGGTGTCGACCAGGATGATCCGGTAGAAGCGCTCGAGCAGCTTGTGCACCTCGTTGAAGTCCGCGGCGCGGATGGTGCCGGTGACGTCGGGGCGCTCGTCGGAGGCCAGCACGTCGAAGTGCGCGTCGCCCTGGGAGCGCACGAACGCCCCGAGGTCGCCGATGCGCGACTGGTAGACGTCCTTGAAGCGCTCGAGGTCCTCGAGCAGCTCGCGGGTGGTGTTGCGGTGGGCGCTGCGGGTGCCGCGGATGCCGAGGGTGCCGCGGGTCTCGTTGTTGTCCCACGCCACGACGCCGCCGCCCCGGACGGTGCCGAACGTGTAGCCGGCCGCCAGCACGCCCGTGGTCTTGGCGGCGCCGCCCTTGGGGTTGATGAAGGCGATCGTGCGCGGGCCGTCGAAGTCCTTCTGGATCAGCGCCCGGTCGTTCTGGAAGGCGAGCTCCTTGGGGCCCATCCTCGGGCGGATCGCGCCACCGCTCCAGCGGCGCACCCTGCCCCGCCAGCCCCAGGTGGCCGGGCCGAGCTCGACGTGGGCGTCACGGCGGTCCAGGAAGTCGGTGGCCGACATGTAGCGGCCCTGCTCCTGCTCCTCCAACGGCGGCACCGCCACGCCGGGGCGCCCCGAGCCGGTGGTGGGCGGCGGCGTGGCCGGAGGCGCCGTGGGCGGCGAGCTCGGCGGCGGGGGCGGCGCGAACGACGACGCGGGCGGTGCAGCCGGGGGTGCTGCCGGTGCGGCTGCCGGAGGGGCTGCCGGCGGGGCCGCGGGGGGCGGCGTCGTCGGACCGCCCGTGGTGTCGGGCAGGGGGTCGCTCAGGGGGTCGCCCGCGACCTTCGCGGGTCGCTCGGTGGTGTGGACCGGCTCCTCACCCGGGTCGGGCGCCCAGGGTGACCCCTCGCCGACGGCCGGCCGCTCGCCCGTGTCGTCGGTGCCGGGACTGCTGGGATCCTGCGGCCACTGGCTCATCGGTGCCATCCCCTCGGGGTCTGTCGTGCGGTGGTGCGACCGTCCTCGCGACGGCGCACGTCGTCCTGAGCATTACCCACGCGCTGCCACCGGAAACCGACGGGTTCTCCCGGCCCGGCGCATCGGCCCAGGGATCGGGTCAGCGGGCCGGGCCCACGGGCTCGGCCACGACCACCAGGTTGCTGTCGTACCCCTCACCCGGTGTGAAGCTCCCCGAGCAGGTGATGAGCACCAGGCGGTGCGGGCCGGTCTGGTCCAGGACGCCCGCGGTGGTGGCCAGCGACTGCTTGTCGAGCGTGCGCACGGAGGTGACCCGGTAGACGGCCCGCCGGGCGCCTGCGCGCAGGGTGACCTGCTCCCCCGGCCGGACGTCGAGCAGCCGGGCGAAGTAGCCCAGCCCGGCGGTAGCCGAGTCGACGTGACCGGCCACCACGGTGCTGCCGAAGGGGTCGCCGGCGGCGGCACTGCCGTCCCACCACCCGACGTGACGCACGTCCTCGGGCACGACCAGCTCGCCCGCGCGGGTCGTGGCCGGACGCACCGGCGCGCGGGCGCCGTCGGGCAGCACGACCGCCTGCGGCGCGAAGGTGACCCGCTGGGAGGCGGCCGTGCGCCCCTCGCGGGCCGGCGCCGGTGTGGGGCCGGCGCCGTCGGGCGCGGTGTCGGGCGTCCTCCCGGACGGGCCGGGCGAGGTGGCGGTCCCGGACCGGGCGTCGGGTGTGGTCGCGGGTGCGCCGCAGCCCGCCGTGGCCGCGGACAGCAGTGCCGCGACGACGAGGGCGCGTGCCCTCACCGGAGCAGGGCCAGCGACCTGACGGGCTCCCAGGCCGTGCCGTGGGCGGGGGTCGCGCCCACCGCCTGGCCGCCGCTGCCCGTGTCGACCAGGTCGGGGGCCGCGGAGCCGCTGGTGGAGGTCGAGAGCACGTGGGTCGCCACGTTCATCGACTGGGCCTCGGGGTCGCCGACGGCGTAGACCTGCGTGACGGAGCCGCCGCGCACCTGCAGGTCCAGCGGCCCCAGCACCGCAGGTCCCTCCTGGCCGGTCGGCACGATGTCGACCGCGTAGGTGCCGGCCGGGACGACCACCTCGAGCGACTCGCCGTTGGCGACGTTGGCGAACAGCACCTCCCCGTCGACCCGGATGTCCGCGGGGGCCACGGCCGCGGTGTGGGCCACCGTCAGCCGCGACTTGCCGCGCGGCACGGCGGTGAGGTCGTTGTCGAAGACCGTGGTCACCGGCGGCGCGCTCGACGAGGTGGCCTGGTGCACGACGACGTCGTGGCTCTCGCCGGCAGCGGAGGTCACCGAGCTCTCGAGCACGACCTCGCCGTCGTCGGAGACGGTGAGGGTGCGGGCGCCCACCGGCACCTCGAAGGGGCCCACCACCTCGGATGTGGCGACGTCCTCGGCGACCGTCCGGCCGTCGACGACGACGTCGAGCGCCCGGTCGGGCAGTCCCTGCACGACGAAGAGCTCGGCGGTGGCCGGCGCCGACCCGGGCGCGGCCTGCGCCACGGTGGCCGCGACGGTCGTCGTGGCGACGCCGGCGGCCGCGGCCAGCGCGGCGACGAGCATGGAAGTCCTCATGTGGTGCCCTCCCCCAGGCATGCCGCAGTCCCTCCCCGGGCCACGGCTAGCATCCACGGTAGCCGAGGCTGTTTCACCGGCCGACCACGACGGGAGGGAGTGGGGTGGCGACGACGTCTGCGCGTCCCGGACTGCGCCGCGTGCTCGGTGTCCTGGTGGTGAGCATGCTGTTGCTCGGCGCGGTGGTCGTCAACCAGCGGGGCGAGCGGCTGCCGGCGACGGCCCCTGTCGCCGACCAGGACGGCGCGGCCGGGGCCGGCCCGGACGCGGTCGCGAACGGCCCGGTCTCGCCCTACCGCCCCACGGGCGGCGTCGCGCCCGTCGGGCCCGGGATGACCGAGCCCGGCGTCCTGGTGGTGGCCACCGCCGACGACACCGGGGTCGAGGTGCAGGAGTGGGTGCTGCTGCCCGAGTCGGAGACGACCCTCGACCTGGACGTGCCCGACGCCGCCTCGCTCGGTGTCCTCGCCGGGACCGCCGAGGTCCGCGCGGTCGACCTGGTGGTGGACGCCGATGGCGAGGCGGTGCCCGGCGCCCCGGGCGAGGTGTCGGCACCCACCACGCTCGACCTGGGTCGCCCGGTCGTGGCCGTCGCCCTGACCTACCGCCTGCTCGGCACGGCGGAGCGCAGCGCGCCCTCCTCCTCCGGACGCGCGCTGGCCGTCGTGGGCCCCCTGCTGAGCACCGGTGACCTGCCGGTGACCGTGGTGGCCCCCGGCGCGGGCGTGCTCAACCTGGCCTGTCCCGACGCCGAGGGCACGCTCGAGGCGTGTGCTGCCGGCGTGCCGCCGCTGCTGCGCACCGACGCGCCACGACCGCTGGACGAGGCGCTCGTCGCCGTGCAGCTGGACCTGGGTCCGGTCGCGGGGGGCACCTCGTGACGCCGCTCGAGGGGGGTCTGGGCGTGGCGGCGGTCGCGATCGGCTGCCTGACCTGGGCCGGCTACGTGCTGCTCGCCGGCACCGCGTCGTGCTGGCTGCTGCTCTGGCCGGGGGGCACCCGGCACCCACGGCTGACCCGGCTGGCCCTCGTGGGGGCCGCGGTGATGGGTTTGGGCACCCTGCTCGACCTCCTCCTGCGCACCGGCCCCGCCGGCCGGGCCCCGGGCGAGGTGCTGGACGCCGTCGGTGGCTCCGCGGTCCTGGTGCGGCTCGCGATCCTGGCCGGCGTCCTGTTCTTCTGGCCCGACCTCGTGGCCGGTCGCGCCCGCGGGTGGCGCCGCGGCGTCCTCGCCCTGGCCGTCGTGGGGCTGGCCGGCAGCCTGGTGGCCCGGCCAGGCCTGCCGGACGACCTCGCCGGCACCCTCACCCAGGTGGCGACGGCGGCGCACGTGCTGGCGCTGGCGGTGGGGCTCGGCGTCGTGCTGCTGCTGGTGGTGCTGGCCAGACCCGCCCCGGACGCGGCCGACGGCCCCGTCCTCGACGACCCCGACGACTACCCGGAGGGCGGCACCACGGGCGACCTCGCCGACGACCTGGTGGGCCCCGCCGCCTGGCTCGGCGCCGGAGCCCTGGGCGTGCTGGCGACCGGTCGCCTGCTGGAGGCGGCGCTCACCCGCGCGCTGCCGCTCGCGGTGCCGCTGCAGCTGCTGGCCGCCGCCGCCCTGCTGGCCGTGGGCCTCCGCGCCGCGCGGCGTCCGCTCGAGGCCGCAGGGGCGGCCCAGGCGCCCGGGGGCGGCACGCGCACGCGCACCAGCACCGCTCTCGTGGGGTTGGCCCCCGTGGTGCGGATCGTGCTGGCGCTCGCGGTCCTGGTGGTGCTGCTCGCCGCGGTGCTCGCGCGGTAGCCGCCGCTCAGGCCCCGTCCCGCAGCTGCCCCTGCAGGTCGGCCACGACGGTCGAGATCGCCCGGTGCATGGTCGGGAAGGCGTAGTGCATCGAGCCCAGCGTCGCCAGCGGCACCTCGGCGTGCACCGCGAGCGCCAGCAGGCCCAGCACCTCGCCCCCTGTGGGGCCCATCGAGGTCGCTCCCACGAGCACGCCGCGGTCGGCGTCGGCCACCAGCTTGATCAGACCCACGCCACCGGGGCCGTGCAGCCAGCCGCGGCTGGAGGAGGCGAGGTCGGTGTGGGCGGTCAGGACGCGGAGGCCGGCCGCGCGCGCCTGCTTCTCCGACATGCCCACCGAGCCGACCTCGGGGTCGGTGAAGGTGACCCGGGCGACCGCGCGGTAGTCGGCCCCCTGGAAGTCCTCGCCGTCCTGGCCCTCGGGCGCCAGCACGTCGCGGATCACGACGTCGCCCTGGTACATCGAGACGTGGGTGAAGGCGCCCTTGCCGGTGATGTCGCCGATCGCCCAGAGCCGCTCGCCCGCGCGCATCCGCTCGTCGACCTCGAGCGAGCGCGCGGTGGGGTCCAGCCCCACGGTCTCGAGGCCGACGTCGCGGATGGCCAGGCGGCGTCCGGCGGCGACGAGCAGCTGCTCGGAGGCGACCTCGCCACCGTCGGCCAGCGTCACGGTGAAGCCGGTCTCGTCGTGCCGCACGCGCTCGATGCCCACACCGCTGAGGATCGTGACGCCCTCCTCGGTGAGCACCTGCTCGAGGAGCGCGCTCGACTCGGGCTCCTCCGGACCGAGGATCCGCTCCCCCACCTCGAGCAGCGTGACGGCGACGCCGAACCGCGCGAAGACCTGGGTGAGCTCGCAGCCGATGGGGCCGCCCCCGATCACGGTGAGGCTCCCCGGCAGCTCGCGCACCTGCACGGCCTCGCGGTTGGTCCAGTAGGGCGTGCCGGCCAGCCCGTCGATCGGCAGCTCGGCGGGGTCGGTGCCGCAGTTGAGCACGACCCCACGGGTGGCGGTGAGGCGGCGCTCGCCGTCGTCGGTGGTGACGACGACGGTGCCCGTGCCGTCGAGACGACCGGTGCCGCGGACCAGCTCGACGCCGGCGTCGGTGAGGCGCTTCGCCGCGACGGCGTCGTCCCAGTCGTCGGTGGCCTCCTCGGAGATCCTGCGTGCGACCGGCGCGTAGTCGGGGTGCACCTCGGCCTGGCCGGCCAGGGTGTCGACGCGCCGCGCCTCGGCCAGCGTGTGGGCCGCGCGCAGCATCATCTTCGAGGGGATGCAGCCGTAGTAGGGGCACTCGCCGCCCACGAGGCGCTTCTCGACGCCGACCACGCGCAGCCCGGCCTGCGCCAGGCTCTGCGCCACGTGCTCGCCGCCGGGGCCCAGCCCCACCACCACGACGTCGACCTCGTCGACCTGCTCCACCCGCCGGGCTCCCGCGTTCTCGCTCATGCGATCAGCCTGCCAGGTGCCGCCGACGCCCGCGACGATCAGCGGGAGAGGTGGCGTGCCCAGGCGAAGCAGAACACCCCGAAGCAGGCGATCCCGACCCCGATGGCGCCGAGCAGCACCGGCCCGAAGGGCTGCTCGAGCACCTGGCGCAGCGCCTGGTCCAGGCCGCCGGACTCCTCGGCGTCGTGGGTGGCGGCGGCGTAGCAGAAGAGCGACCCCACCACACCGAGCGAGACGCCCTTGGCGCTGTAGCCGGCGCGGCCGAGCCAGGTGTAGGCGGTGCCCGTGTCACCGGTCGCGCCCGCCGCCTCGAGGTCGCGCAGGAAGCGGTCGGTGACGCCCTTGTAGACCAGGGCCGCACCGACGCCGACGATCCCCAGGCCCACGGCCCCGATGATCAGCTGCCCGCCGGGCCAGCCCATCACCTGGGCGGTCATCGAGTCGGTCTGCCTCTCGCCGCCACCACCGCCGTCACCGGCGGCCTTGCGGGCGGCACTGACGGCGATCACGGCGTAGACGACCGCCTTGCCGGCGGAGGTGACGCGCTTGCGCACCCGGTCGACGCCGTCGTGGGTGCGGTGGCCGAGCAGCGCCTCCAGCCCCTGCCAGAGCACCAGCAGGGCCATCCCGAGCGCCACGGCCCACACGATCACCGGTCCCAGGGGCTGCTCGAGCAGGGTCTGGATCGCGCCCGAGGTGGAGGTCGAGCCCTCCCGGTCGCCCAGCGCCAGCTGGAAGGCCAGCCATCCCAGCACCAGGTGCACGACGCCGTACGCCACCAGCCCCGCGCGAGCGAGGTGGTCGAGCGTCTCGCTGCCGTGCGCCTGCCGCGCCGTGCCCCTGGCCTTCGTCGCTGCCCGCTCGCCCGCTCCGCTCATGCCGCAGGGTCCCACACGTCGACACCGGGGCGCGCCCACCCGTCGGGGTGCCCGAGGTCGCCGTCCGGAGGTCCCGGTTCGGCACAATGACCCGGTGACCCGAGACCACCTGGACCCGCACGAGATCCCCGACGACGCCGGGGCGGGCAGGACCGCTGCCTTCATCGGCGAGGACGTCGCGCGCCAGCTGGTCGTGCGCCTGACGCTGTTCGTCGCGCTGCTGGGCGTGCTGGCCGGCGCGGCCACCGAGGCCGACCAGGGTGTGCGCACGGCGGCGATCGTCGTGGGGGTCGTCGGCGTGCTGGCGCTCCTGGTCAGCGCGCTCGCACGGTGGCGGCGCACGCGGCAGTGGGTGCTGACCCTCCTGGTGCTCGCCGCCAGCGGGTCCCTGCTCGCCGTCATGCTCGTGCAGCAGTCGTCGGCCTGACCGGTCCGCCGCCCCGTTTGGCGGGGCGCGAGCCGGGGAAGGGTGCCCCGCGACCGTTCGAGACGAGGAGACGAACCATGGCGGTAGCCGAGGAACGCACGCCGCAGGCCGGTGAGCTGGAGGTGCACCTGCCCGACATGCGCGGGTACTCCGGGCTCATCGACGCCATCGGCACCGACTGCGGGGCTCTCTCGGCGCAGGCTGAGACCTACTGCTCCAACGCGGACTTCGGCAAGATCCTGGAGGACCTCACCGCCGACTACGCGGCGCTCCTCCCGGTGCTCCACGACCTCCTGGCCGACCAGGAGACCTTGATGAAGGACTACGCGGTCGCCATCGACCAGCTCGTCGTCGACTACGAGACCACCGACGACGGCGTCGCCCGCGACTTCGGCGGCGACGGCATCACCGGCGGCTCCGGCACCAACAGCGCGAAGTTCGCCCAGGTCTCGCCCGTCGACTACCTCGCCACGCCGTACCCCTCCGAGAGCGACCTGCCCGAGGTGTCGTTCGGCTTCGTCTTCGACAAGCTCGCCTGGGCGCTGGAGAAGTTCTGCAACTGGGACGTGCGGGCGCAGGTCACCGACTGGATCGCCGGCGACGTCGTCGATGTCTCCACGCAGGCCAAGTGCTGGGAGATCATCGGCGAGCGCATCGGCGACACCCGCGACAACCTCGGCGAGGGACAGTCCCTGATCTTCCAGACCTGGAGCGGCCAGGCGGCCAACAGCCACGCCGCCTCCATGTACGGGTGGGACACCGCACTGGACGACCAGGCCACGGAGTTCCCCCAGCTGGGCGACTACCTGCGCCAGGTCGCCGAGGAGGCGGTCAACGTCGCGCAGCTCGTCGTCGACTGCATCCGCCTCGCCATCGACCTCATTCTCGGCGCCTGGTCGCTCATGTACGTGCCGATCGTGGGCCAGGCCCGCTTCATCAAGAAGGCGTGGGACGCCTACAAGCAGGCGAGCAGGGCCACCGCGTACCTGCGGATGCTCTGGTCGTTCCTGCGCACCGTGAAGGACTACTTCGTGGTGCTCTTCGACAAGCTCAACCCCGCGATCCTTCCGCCGGCTCCCCTGGCGGTCTGAGGTGAGCCGGCCCGGATCCGAGGACCCCCGACTCCGTCAGGTGGCCGAGGAGATAGCCGCGGCGCGCTCCGGTCTGCGCGACGCGGTCTCCGCGGCCCGGGCCGAGCTGGAGGCCCTGCGCCGCCAGCCCGTGTTCACCGAGGAAGAGAAGCGCCTGCTGCAGGAGACGGCGCAGCGCGGCGAGATGGGACCCCAGATGCGCGAGTTCTCCGAGGAGGTGCGGCGCGGCAACGCCGACTGGGAGTCGTTCATCCGTGACCGCGACCGCGACCCGGAGAGCCGCGGACTGCTGGAGGGCTTCATCCAGCGCAGCGAGGACCTGCACGCCGAGGAGGCCGCCGAGGCCTTCGCCGCCACCCCGCCCCCCGAGGACGTCGAGGACCCCCGGATCCCCGGGCAGGGGCCGACCGCGCGCTGAGCTCGCCGACGTCGCTCAGGCGCCGTAGACGGGCTCCGGATCGGGGGCCTCGGTGATCAGCTCGCGCAGCGCCGGACCGACCTCGGCGGCCTCCCAGCGGCGACCGAGGTCGCGGGCCGGGCCGTGCCGCCACCCGGTCTCCAGCGTCACGGTGCCGCCGTCGATCTCGATGACGCGACCGGTGACGTCGGCGGACTCGGCCGAGGCCAGCCACGCGACGATCGGCGAGTTGTCCTCGGGCAGCGCCATCGCGGAGGTGTCGAAGGCTCCCTCGGTCATCCGGGTGCGGGCCACCGGTGCGATCGCGTTGACCGTGACGCCGTAGCGCCCCATCTCCTGCGCGGCCACCAGGGTGAGCCCGGCGATGCCGGCCTTGGCCGCGGAGTAGGTCGCCTGCCCCACCGACCCCTGCAGCCCGGCGCCGGAGGAGGTGTTGACGACGCGGGCGGCGCGCTCGCGACCGGCCTTGGACTCCGCGCGCCAGTAGGCACCCGCGTGGCGCAGGGGTGCGAAGTGGCCCTTGAGGTGCACGCGCACCACGGCGTCCCACTCCTCCTCGGAGGTGTTGACGAGCATCCGGTCGCGCACGAAGCCGGCGTTGTTGACCAGCACGTCGAGGCCGCCGAAGGTCTCGATCGCCTGCTGCACCATCGCCTCGGCCTGCGCGAAGTCGGCGACGTCGGCGCCGTTGGCCACCGCCTCTCCCCCGGCCTCGCGGATCTCGGCCACCACCTGCTCGGCCGGCGACTCGCCCGTCCCCTCGCCGGCGAGCGAGACCCCGAAGTCGTTGACGACGACGCGCGCGCCGTGGCGCGCGAGCTCCAGCGCATGCGCGCGTCCGATGCCGCGTCCGGCGCCGGTCACGATCGCGACGCGTCCCTCCAACAGTCCCACCACGGTGCTCTCCTTGTTCTCTCGAGTGTCAGTCCACGTGCAGGAACACCGGCGGCTCGCCGCCGCCGTGGCAGGCGACGACGGCGCCCGAGACGTAGGAGGCCAGGTCGCTGGCCAGGAACGCGACGACGGCGCCGACCTCGGCGGGCCGCGCCATCCGGCGCAGCGGGATCGTGCGCTCGATGGCGGCCACGCGCGCGTCGCCGCCGTAGTGGTCGGTGGTGTGCTCGGTGCGGCACAGGCCGACGTCGACGGCGTTGACGCGCACCGCGGGACCCCACTCCATCGCCAACGAGGCGGTCAGGGAGTCGAGGCCGGCCTTGGCCGCGGCGTAGGCGGCGATGGTGGGGGCGGGGCGGTGCGCGGCGATCGACGAGATGTTGACGACCACACCCCCGCCGGCCTGCTGCGCCATGACGCCGTGGGCTGCCTGCGCGGCGGCCAGGGGTGCGAGCAGGTTCAGCCCGACGACGCGCTCGTGGAAGCGGGCGGAGGCGGTGGCAGCCTCGGTGGCCGGGGCGCCCCCGGCGTTGTTGACCAGCACGTCGAGCCGGCCGTGGTCGGCCGCGACATCGCGCACGAGCGCCTGCACGGCATCGGGGTCGCGCACGTCGCAGATCCGGTGGTCGGCCGCCGGGCCGTCGGGCGCCTCGCCACGACCGCAGGTGACGACGGTGGCGCCGGCCTGCTGCAGGGCCTCGGTGATGCCGCGACCGATGCCCTTGGCGCCGCCGGTCACCAGGGCGACGCGCGCGTACAGGTCGAGCTCGAGGGGCATGGCTGCTACCCTACCAAGCAATTGCTTGGTTGGTTGCCTGGCTGTCGCCGGCGCCCGGATCGGAGACCGATGAGTTCCAGCTCCCCCATCAGCTCGGTGCTGCGCGAGGACGGCGTCCGCGTCGTCACGATGGACGCGCCTCCGGTCAACGCCCTCACGGTGCAGGGCTGGTTCGACCTCGCCGACGCCCTGCGCGAGGCCGGTGAGGACCCCGGCACCCGCGCGGTGGTCCTGCGGGCCGAGGGCCGCGGGTTCAACGCGGGCGTCGACATCAAGGAGATGCAGCACACCACCGGCTTCGACGCCCTGCTGGGCGCCAACCGCGGCTGCCACGCCGCCTTCAAGGCCGTCTACGAGTGCGCGGTGCCGGTGGTGGCGGCCGTGAACGGCTTCTGCCTGGGCGGCGGCATCGGGCTGGTCGGCAACGCCGACTGCGTCGTGGCCAGCCAGGACGCCTACTTCGGCGCCCCCGAGGTCAAGCAGGGCGCCCTCGGCGTCGCGACGCACCTGGCGCGCCTGGTGCCGCAGCACCTGATGCGCACGCTCTACTTCACCGCCCGCACCGTGCCGGCCTCCCAGCTGCTGCAGTTCGGCTCGGTGCTCGAGGTCGTCCCGCGCGAGCAGCTGGACGACGCCGCGCTCGCCGTGGCCGGCGAGATCGCCGCTCACGACACCCGGGTGATCCGCGCGGCCAAGGAGGCGATCAACGGCATCGACCCGGTCGACGTCAACCTCAGCTACCGATTCGAGCAGGGCTTCACCTACGAGCTCAACCTGGTCGGCGTCAGCGACCGGCTGCGCGACGACTTCGCCGGCACCAGCAAGGCCGACAGCCAGCCCGGGAAGGGGACCGCATGAGCCGCCAGCCCCGCGACAAGCGGATGAGCATCGAGGAGGTCGTGGCCCAGCTGGAGAGCGGGATGACGATCGGCATCGGCGGATGGGGCCCGCGGCGCAAGCCGATGGCGCTGGTGCGCGCGATCCTGCGCTCGGAGCTCACCGACCTGACGGTCGTCAGCTGGGGCGGTGCCGACGTCGGCCTGCTCGCCCGCGCCGGCCGGATCCGCAAGCTGGTCTACGCCTTCGTCAGCCTGGACACGGTGCCGCTGGAGCCCAACTTCCAGCGGGCGCGCCAGCAGGGCACGATCCCCGAGGTCGTCGAGCTCGACGAGGGGATGTTCCAGACCGGGCTGCGGGCCGCAGCCCAGCGCCTCCCGTTCCTGCCGATGCGTGCCGGGCTCGGCTCCGACGTGATGGTCAACAACCCGCACCTGCGCACGGTCACGAGCCCCTACGACGAGGGTCACGGGCACGAGGAGCTGGTGGCCGTCCCGGCCCTGCGCCTCGACGTCGCGCTGCTGCACCTCAACCGCGCGGACCAGCACGGCAACGCCACCTACCTGGGCCCCGACCCCTACTTCGACGACCTGTTCGCGATGGCCGCCGACCGCACCTACCTCAGCGTCGAGCAGGTCGTCGACACCGCCGGTCTCACCGTCGACACGCCGGTGCAACGACTCCTGCTCAGCCGGATGCTGGTCACCGGCGTCGTCGAGACCCCGCACGGCGCGCACTTCACCGACTGCCGCCCCGACTATGGGCGCGACGAGAAGTTCCAGCGCGCCTACGCCGCCGCGGCCGGTGGCACCGACGAGGAGTGGGCCGCGTTCGAGCAGCGCTTCCTCACCGGCGACGAGGCCGACTACCAGGCCGCTGTCGCGGCGTTCGGGGAGGAGTCCTGATGTCGACGAGCCAGACCAGCACCCAGGTCACCCGCGCCGACGTCTGCGCGGCCGCCGTGGCCGACGCCTTCGCCGAGGACGGCGAGATCTTCGGCAGCCCCATGGGCATCATGCCCATGCTCGGCGTCCGGTTGGCCAAGCTGACCAGCAACCCCGACCTGGTGATCAGCGACGGCGAGTCGCTGTTCCTCGGCGGCGTGCCGCCGCTGTTCGCGACGGCCGACGTCGTGGAGGGCTGGATCCCGTTCCGCAAGGTCTTCGACGTGGTCGCGCACGGGAAGCGCCACGTGATGATGGGGGCCACGCAGATCGACCGGCACGGCAACCAGAACATCTCCGCCATCGGTGACTTCGACCGGCCCAAGCGCCAGCTGCTCGGCTCGCGCGGCGCGCCCGGCAACACCGTCAACAACCGCACCTCCTACTGGGTGCCGCGCCACTCCCCCCGGGTCTTCGTCGAGCAGGTCGACGTCGTCTCCGGCGTCGGCCCGGCCCGAGCGAAGGCCGCGGGCCCTGCCGCCGCACGGTTCAACGACATCCACCGCGTGGTCACCAACCTCGCCGTGCTCGACGTCGGCGGTCCGGGCGACACCCTGCGGGTGCGCAGCCTGCACCCCGGCGTCACGCTCGAGCAGGTGCGGGAGGCGACCGGCTGCGAGCTGGCGGTGGACTCCCCCGATGCGAGGACAGCGCCCGAGACCCGACTGCCCACGGACGAGGAGCTCGTGATCATCCGCGAGGTGCTCGACCCGAAGGGCCTGCGCTTCAAGGAGGTGCCCCACGATGCGTGAGCAGCAGCTGCGCACCGCGCTGACCGAGCTGACCGGCGTGCGCCACCCCGTGGTGCAGACCGGCATGGGCTGGGTCTCCGGCCCCCGGCTGGTCAGCGCCACCGCCAACGCCGGCGGGCTCGGCATCCTGGCCAGCGCCACGATGAGCTTCGCCGAGCTGGAGGCGGCGATCATCGAGGTCAAGGGCCGCACCGACCAGCCCTTCGGCGTCAACCTGCGCGCGGACGCCGCCGACGCCCCCGACCGCTGCCGCCTGCTGGTGGAGCACGGCGTCAAGGTGGCCTCGTTCGCGCTCGCCCCCAAGCCCGAGCTGATCGCCTCGCTGAAGGAGCACGGCGTCGTCGTCATGCCCTCGGTGGGTGCGGCCAAGCACGCCGTCAAGGTGGCCTCGTGGGGCGCCGACGCCGTGATGGTGCAGGGCGGCGAGGGCGGCGGCCACACCGGCCCGGTGCCCACCACCCTGCTGCTGCCCACGGTGCTCGACGCCGTCGACATCCCGGTGGTGGCCGCCGGCGGCTTCTTCGACGGTCGCGGCCTGGCCGCCGCGCTCTCCTACGGCGCCGCCGGCGTCGGCATGGGCACGCGGTTCCTGCTCACCAGCGACTCCGCGGTGCCCGACGCCGTCAAGCGCCTCTACCTCGAGCGCGGCCTGACCGACACCGTCGTCACGGCCAAGGTCGACGGCATGCCGCACCGGATGCTGCGCACCGACCTGGTGGAGGAGCTCGAGGGCACCAACCCGCTGCAGCGCCTCGCGCCGACGGCTCGCCGCACCCTGGAGTTCAAGCGCGACAGCGGCATGTCGTGGGCGGCACTCGCCCGCGACGGCCGCGCCATGAGGAAGACCCAGGGCCGCACCCTGGGCCAGATGGCGCTGGCCGCCAACACGCCCACCATGCTCAAGGCGGGCCTGGTCGACGGCGACACGACCGCCGGCGTGCTCGCCTCGGGGCAGGTGGTCGGCCTGATCGACGACCTGCCCAGCTGCGAGGAGCTGATCGACCGGATCGTCGACCGCGCCGTCGTCGAGCTGCGGCGTGCCTCGGGGCTGTTGGGAGACGCGGGGCCGCTCGGGTAGTGGCCGCGGTCGGGCCAAGCCCTCGTCACGGCCTGCCCGACCGCGTGGGGCTCACCGCTGCCCGGTGCCGTCGTCGTACGGACCGGGAACGCCTGGTGGCGTCCGGTCCGCTGGGCGGCACAGTCGGCAGACGGGAGAGTCGGGGCGGATGCTGACGCGGCAGAGTCAGGCGGTTGCTTCCGAGGCTGCACGACCGGGGTCTCGCCTGCGATGCTCCCGGTGTGATTGCAACCGGCGTGGTTCGTACCTGGCACGACGACGAAGGCTGGGGCGTCATCGACTCGCCTGCCACTCCGGCTGGTTGCTGGACGCACTTCTCCTCGGTCCGCGTCGACGGCCTCGCAACACTGACGGTGGGTCAGGACGTCACGTTCGAGTTCGAGTCCGCCGAGCAGGACGGGTACCGGTTCAGGACGGTGGGCGTGTGGCCAACGGGTCAAGAACCGAAATCGAGAACCCTCGATGAAGCGGGATCGTCGAGTGCCTACCAGTCCACTCTCACGCTGACCTTTGACGAGCCCGGCACTGTCTGAAGCGGGCTGACTGCGGGAGCCATGGTCGAGCGGATGAACAATGTGCTCGTGACCGCACTTCAACATGCCATTGCGGCCGTGCTTGATGCGGCAAAGCCAGAACTGCAGGCTTCGGAGGTGGAGTCAGTGGCGCGGACGTTGGCTCCGTAACTTCCCTGCTCCGTGCGGGCGAGGCGGTGGCTGGCCTCGAGATCCTTTTGCGACAACCTCTATGAGGACGACATCTCTGTGGAGCGCGGCCTATTGCTCAACCTTCTCGAAGCCGCACGACGCGCAGGCGCCGACGCGGACCGCATCGACATCCTGCTGGCCTAACGCCGCCTCCTCGGCACGATGATGCGCACCTCAGACCTCCAGTGGCTCTGACTCATGGCTCTGACTCATGGCTCGTGACTGAGCGCCCAGTACCGCACGGTTTGCGGCATGGTCGGGCGGATGCCCGCTGTGCGGCATGGTCGGGCGGGTCGGGGGGAGACTGGCCTATATGACGATTGGGCATGGCGACGCCAGCAACCGGCTCATCGAGCAGCGCATACGCAACCGCATCATCGAGTATCTGGGGTTGGCCGCATCGTTCGAGGCTCAGCGTGAGTACGAGCGAGAGGTACCAATCGCACACATCCCCTACGAAGTCATCAACCAGTGGGAGGACCAGGTACGGACGAACCCTCGGGAGAATCCCTATAACACCGACATCTACGACCACGCCGAGGTCGAGGCGCTCTCCTCGTTTCAGGCGGTCTGGGATTCGGTAGCGGCAGCAGTTCCAGAAAACTACCCGGCGCTGGCCGAAGTTCAGGCCATGCCCGAGTGGACGCTGCTTCGCGAATCGGCAGAGGACGCGCTCGGTGTTCTGATGCGCCGAGGCAAGTTCCCTGAGGACAGCGAGATCGACTGACTGAGGCGCGCCCGACTAGCGGACCAGACGCGGCATGGTCGGGCGGAGCCCGCTGGGCGGCATGGTCGGGCGGAGCCCGCAGTGCGGCATGGTCGGACGGTTGAAGGCATCCGCCGGGCTACGCCGCACTGCGCACTGCGTCCACGATCAAGGCAGAGTCGGTCAGGACCATTGCGGTCTCGAGCTAGCTGCGCTGCTCGAGCAGGAGCGTCGTGGTGTGAGGCCGTCTAGAGCTGGTCCTGCTCGCGGACGTGGGCTGATGACGGCTTGCACGGACGCCGCATCTCGGTCTCTCCGCCTGGGACGGGAGGGTCAGGGCTGGGGACTGGCGAGTGCCGCGGTGCGAGCGAAGTTGACCGCGAGGCGCTGCGGCGGGCCGTCGTCCTGCATCGCTGCTTCGAAGACTGGCTCGGGCACGTTGAGGGCCCACGCGTTCATGGCCTCGAGGACGCCTCGAAGTTCCAGGCCCACGGGGGTGAGCTCGTAGACGACTCGCGGCGGGATCTCGGCATACGCCGTGCGGGTCACCAGGCCGTGGGTCTCGAAGCGACGCAAGCGGCTGGTGAGCGTGTGTGCGCTGATGCCCGGCAGGGCCTGCATCAGCTCGGTGAAGCGCAGCGGTCCGTGCATCAACTCCCGCACGACCAGGGTGGCCCAGGGGCCGTCGAGGAGCATCAGGAAGCGGGAAACTCCGCACTCGGGCACGCAGACCTTGTTGATCGTCACGATTTGCACGATACGCCGTTACTGCAGTTGACGTAACCGATGTAATGGATGCACTAATGGCGACATGACCTTCATCGTCCACGGCGCCTCCGGCGCTCAAGGCTTTCCTGTCCTCTCTGCTCTGCGCGCCGCCGGCCACGACGCCACCGCTGCGGTCCGTGACCCTTCCTCGATCGTCGGCGCGGCAGTCGCGGTCGACTACAGCTCGGTCGACTCCCTCGTCTCGGCTTACCGCGACGCGTCCGGCGTCTTCGTCCACATCCCCGTCGGCAGCCCCCAGCACCAGTCCGAGGTGGCCAGCAACGTGGCGATCGCCCTGGCTCGGGCCGGTGTCCGCCGCGTCGTGATGTCCACCAGCGGCTACACGCTTGAGGCAGACAGCGGACCCGCGATTCTCGCCGAAGCGCTGGAGTCCTCAGGCGCCTCGTACGCGATCCTCGAGCCCAAGCTGTTCCTGGAAAACCTGCTGCTGCCCCCGGTTCTGGGACCGGCGCGCTCCGAGGGAGTGCTGCGTTACCCCGTGCGAGCCGACTACCCACTGTCGTGGGTCTCGCACCTCGATGTCGCTGACGCCGCTGTCCGGCTCCTCACCGACGAGTCGGTCACCGGACGCGTCACGATCGGTGCGCTGCCTGCGCTGCTCGGCAGCGACCTCGCCGATGGTTTCAGCACGTACCTCGAGACGTCCGTCGTGTTCGAGGCACAGGACCCGGAGGAGTTCGGACGACAGATCATCCCGATGTTCGGCGAGCAGGGCGCTCGCCCGGTCATCGACTCCTACGTGTGGCGTCAGACCCAGGTCTCCGAAGTGATCGACGAGGAGCCCTCGGCCCAGCGCCTCCTGGGACTCTCGCCACGCACCGTCGCGCAGTGGCTCGAGGAAGCCGCCGTCTGAGCGCCACCCACTCGACACCCGGACCGGCGGCTCTTTCGGCCGCCCCTCGACCTTGTGATGGCCGGCGCACATGGTCGAGTCTGTGTAGGTCGCACCGGCCCGTCCACGACAACGAGGTCACCCATGGCACCCGACAGGTCCCTGCAGGACGTCTACTTCCCGGAGCTGCGCTGCTTCGGGTGCGGCCCGGCCAACGCCGACGGCCTCCGGCTGCGCAGCTTCGCCGACGGCGACGGCCGGGCGGTCGCCCGGTTCACCCCGTCGCCGCACCACGACAACGGTCTCGGCCACCTCAACGGCGGCATCATCGCGACCCTGCTCGACTGCCACTCCGCGGCGGTGGTCACGCACGAGGCCCACGAGCGCGGCTGGCCGCCGCTCCCGGGCGCCGCCCTGCCCTACGTGACCGCCGGGCTCGACGTCTCCTACCTGAGGCCCGCGCCGCTCGAGCACGCCGTCGAGCTCAGCGCCAGCGTCCTGTCGGCCACCGAGGCGGAGATGACCGTCGAGGTCGTGCTCGCCTGGGACGGCCGCGACCGCAGCCGGGCCACGGCCCTGTGGAAGCGCTGGCGACCGCGCTGACCGTTCGAGTCATCGAACCCGCGTCGCAGCTACAACGGCGGCCAAGGGTGGCCCGGTACGTGGGCCGCTGGCGGCATCACTGCTCAACCAGCGGCGTAGACGCCTGCGAGCCACGGGACAACAACCCGTCACGAGAGGCCCACCGGCAACACGTCCGGAATTTCCTCGCCACGGTCGACCCGACGACGGGCTTCATAAGGCAACTAGCGCCTTCGTCGCGCAAGCCCGCAGAGCGGCATGGTCGGGCGGATGCCCGCTGCGCGGCATGGTCGGGCGGATGACTAGGCGCGGCTGCGCAAATGGTCGCGCAGATCGCGCACCTGGTCTGCCAGGTGTTCAGCTGGGTATTGGCAGCTCTTGGTTGGCAGGTACTCACGGACTAGTCGCTCCGTCGCAAGCAAGTGCTCGGCAAACCATTCGCGCACCTGACCCGCATCGCCCATGCCCTTCGGGAGTCGATGCCAAACGACGAAACGCCGCTGCGAGCGGCCCACGGCGCCCGCCGAGACGCCCATGGGAGGCGAGTCGTCGCCCGTGTCGTCGCCCGTGAAGAACCCGATGTCCACGGCCCAATCATCCTCAGGCGTTCGTGGCGCGAAGTCCCAGATCTCACGCATGACGAGGTTGTGTGCCGCCCTCGCTGGACCAAACTCACCCAGAACCCCACCAGCAGTGATGGCCATGCGCAGGATCTTGCCCTACGTGAATGAGTCGCTTCCCCAGACGCCCGCTCATCGGCATGAGCGGGCGGATCGCGAGCGGTTGCCGCATCACCCGACCGGCGTCACCACGTAACTGGCGCGGTCACGCGGAACGTCGGCCTAGCAACGACTCGAGGTGCCGCTCGGTGGCCGCGCAAAGAGGCTCGATCACCCCTCCGAAAATGCTCGAACATACTCTCGGTTGAACATTGTTATCCACAAGCCCGTTCGAATATCATGGAGCATGGCTCACCTCGCCGCACCACCCCGGGACCCGGGAGACCTCACTCCCGCGGACCTGCTGCGCGCCGCCGAGCACGAGATCCTGGCCACCCGCCGCAGTGAGGTCCGTCAGTACGAGCTCCTCCTGGCCTGGGCCGACCTGCACTCCGGCGACCCGCAGGACCAGCCCGGTGCGGTCCCGGTCCGCCACGGCGGCCCCAAGCTGATCTACCCCGGCCGGGACGGCACCCCCGGTGTGGTCGACCTGTGCCTGCCCGAGATCGCCGTCGCCCGCGACGAGTCACCCATCACCTGCCGCAACACCCTGCGCGTAGCACTCGACCTGCGTCACCGCTTCCCCGCCACCTGGGCCCAGATCCAAGCCCTGGTCCTGCCGGTCTGGGTCGGGCGCCAGATCACCCACCTGGCCCGCGACCTCACCCTGGAGCAGGCCGTTGTCGTCGACACCGCGGTCGCCGATGCCGCCGCCCAGGGCCCCGGTCGGGTCCTGGAGATCGCCGAAGCCAAGGTCATCGAGGCCGATCCCGACGCCCACCGGAAGCGTCTCGAGCTCGCTGCCCGCACCCGCGGGGTCTGGCTCCATCGACCCCGTGCCGGCGAGGAACGACTGCACAACCCCGGGGTCGCGATGATCATCGCCCGCCTCGAGACCGGCGACGCCGACGCCTTCGACGCCACCATCACCGAGATCGCCGCCCTCCTGGAAGAGCACGCCGACCCCGACCAGCAGCCCGAGGGTGAACCCCACGGCACCGACCACTGGCGATCCGAGGCCTTCGCACTCCTCGCCGACCCCGCCGCCGCGCTCTCCTTCCTTGCCCGCTGCCACGACCTCGCGAGAACCGACCACGCGCCCGACACCACGGGTGAGGCGGCTCCGCCCAGCGACGCCGAGCCGGCAGCAGACGAGGGGTCCGCACCCGAGGATCACCTCGCCGGCACGACCGAGTCAGCCGCCGAGCCCGTCGAGGTCGAGGACACCAGCGGCTGGACCCCGATCACGCCCGCTCCAGGAGCGTCGTCACCGTTCCACTGCCCGCCCCGCACCCGCGGCACCGCACGCCTCTTCGTCCACCTCGCCCTCGGCGCCGACGGACAGCTCGCACCCCTCGCCCGGGTCGAAGGCCTCGGACCGGTGCTGGCCAGCCAGCTCGCCGACCTGCTCCGCCACCACGACATCACGCTCACGCCGGTGATCGACCTCCACGAAGGCCGCTCGGTCAACGGGTACGAGCACCCCACCGACGTCCGCGAGAGAGTCACACTCCGCACCGCCGGCAGCGTCTTCCCCCACGCCACCGACCTCACCCGCCAGGCAGGCCGACCCCCGACCTCGACCACGTCGTCCCCTACGAACGCCACGGACCACCCGGCCAGACCGGCGACCACAACACCGCGCCCCTGCAGCGGCTGGCCCATCGCGCCAAGACGCACCTGGGCTACCAGGTGCACCAGCTCGGCCCGAACCGCTGGATCTGGCGCACGCCCCACGGCCTCACCAGGCTCGTCGACCAGACCGGCACCCACCACCTCAGTCCGGCTGAGTACGCCCTGACGGCCTACCTCGCGAACCACCTCGCGGCCTAGCCGCGAGGCACGTACCCCGCAGGCGGCGTCCAGGTGCCGGTGTCGCGCAGGTGCGCGTAGATGTCGTACTCGGGGGCGAAGTAGGCCTCCAGCTCGGCGCGCAGACCGACGGAGAGCTCAGGCTCCTGCCGCTCGGTCGAGACGTTGTGGGTGGCGATCTCCTGCTCACGGTCCAGCTTCTCCGCGATCCAGCCCTGCCAGACCTCGGGGCGCTCCAGCGCGAAGATGCGGTCGACGCCGATGTCGAGCTGGTCGCTCATCGCCACGAAGCGCGCCGGTCGGCCGCGGAAGCGGTTCTTGCGCTGCAGGTAGTCGCGGGCGAACTCCTCGAAGGTCTGCTCGCCGGTGAACCGGCGCGAGCCCTCCTCGGCCAGAGCCGGTCGGCGGCGGTAGCGCCACCACGACTCCAGCCACTCCACCGGCTCGCGGAAGAGGCTCACCACCTCGTAGTCCTTGCGGTAGTACCCACCCTTGCGCAGCAGAGGCACCATCAGCTCGTGGAACTGGGCGCAGTTGAGGTGCTTCAGCTTGGGGTTGACCCGCAGCACCACCTCCGCCTGGCCGGCCACGGAGCGGACCATCGAGGTGGAGGCGCACTTGGGCATCGACAGCATGACGAAGCCGTGGGCAGGCAGGGCGAGCACGGGGGCCACGGTATCCCCGAGCACCCCGCCGACCGGTGCGCCCACCCCGGTAGCCTCGGCACAGTGAACAGGTTCGGTCGGGTGGTGCTCCTCGCGATGATCCCGGTGAACCTGCTGCTCATCGCCTGGGTCTGGTTCGGGCGCGTCATCTTCGGCGTCGGCGGCTGGTTCCTGCTGCTGGGGCTGCTCGTGGTCGTCCCGGCGCTGCTGCTCACGCTGCTGACGACGACCGTCCTGGCCTACACGCAGGCGGCACGTCCCCGTCACCTCACCACGCACCAAGCGGTCGCCCAGGTGCTGGTGTGGTTCTGCCTGTTCACCTGGGGGCTGTTCCAGCCCGACTTCGGCGACACGAAGGACAGCGAGCTGTCGTTCCTCACCCAGATCACGGGAGAGCGGAGTCGCAGCCTGCTGGACGCCAGCTACACGCTGACGGGCTTCTCCATCTTCGGGGCGGCACTCGCGTGGCTGCTGCTCCTGGGCTACCTGGTCTTCGCCCGGCAGAAGGTCGAGCCGCAGCACTGGGCACCGCTCGGCGCTCCCCCCGCATCGCCGGCGGCCGGACGATGACGAGCCAGCCACCGGAGCCGCCGCGCCGCGCCAAGCACCTGATGGACCCCAACCAGCCGCGGCCGCGCACCAGCCCGGAGGACATCGCACGGCTCGAGAAGGTGCAGCGCCGCGTGCTGACCGCGCTCACGGTGACGACGATCCTGCACCTCTCGGCCGGTCTGGCGATCGCCTCGGACTACATCGACCGCGAGCGCACCGACGCGATCATCGGGCTCAACGTGCTCGCCGCTGCGTTCGGCGTCTGCGCGGTGGCTTCGGGCCTGGCGATCTACAAGAAGTCGCTGGCGAGCCCACTGCTGCTGCTCGGCCTGATCCCCGGCATCGCCGGCCTGGTCTGGGTGCTGGGCTGAACCGAGAGACCAGTGGTCAGCCGAGCCGCTCGATGATCGTCACGTTGGCCTGACCGCCGCCCTCGCACATGGTCTGCAGCCCGTAGCGGCCGCCGGTGCGCTCCAGCTCGGCCAGCATCGTGGTCATCAGCCGGGTGCCGGTGGCCCCGATGGGGTGACCCAGCGCGATGCCGCCGCCGTTGACGTTGACCCGCTCGTGCGGCGCACCGGTCTCCTTCATCCACGCCAGCGGCACGGAGGCGAAGGCCTCGTTGCACTCGAACAGGTCGATGTCCTCGACGCCGAGCCCGGAGCGCTCGAGCGCGTGGCGAGTGGCGGCGATTGGTCCGGTGAGCATCCACACCGGGTCGTCGCCGCGCACCGAGAGGTGCACGACCCGGGCGCGCGGCGTGAGCCCGTGCTCGGCCACGGCCCGCTCGGAGGCCACCAGCAGCGCGCTGGCGCCGTCGCAGATCTGGGAGGCGACGGCGGCGGTGACCCGGCCGCCCGGGGCCAGCGGCTCCAGCCCGGCCATCTTCTCCAGCGACGTGTCGCGCGGGCACTGGTCGGTGTCGAACACCGTCCCGTCCGGGAGCGTCACCGGCTCGATCTCGCCGGCGAAGCGACCCTCGGCGATCGCGGTGCGGGCCCGCTCGTGCGAGGCCAGCGCGAACTCCTCCATCTCCTGCCGGGAGATCCCCCACTTCTCGGCGATCATCTCGGCCGAGCGGAACTGGCTGACCTCCTGGTCGCCGTAGCGCGCCTGCCAGCCGGGCGACTCCGCGAACGGCGTCGAGAAGCCGTACTGCTGGCCGACCAGCATGGCGGCCGAGATCGGGATGGCGCTCATGTTCTGCACGCCGCCGGCCACCACGAGGTCCTGGGTGCCCGACATGACGCCCTGGGCGGCGAAGTGGACCGCCTGCTGCGAGGAGCCGCACTGGCGGTCGATGGTCACGCCCGGCACGTGGTCGGGCAGTCTCGCCACCAGCCAGGCGGTGCGGGCGACGTCGCCGGCCTGGGAGCCGATGGTGTCGCAGCAGCCCAGGATGACGTCGTCGACGGCGCCCGGGTCGACGCCGGCGCGCGTCACCAGCGCGCTCAGCACGTGCCCGGCCAGGTCGGCGGAGTGGACGCCGGCGAGGGCGCCGCCGCGCTTGCCGACCGGGGTGCGGACGGCGTCGACGATGTAGGCGGCGGGCAGGTTCTCGGGCATCAGCTCTCCTCACGAGCGGCGATCCCGTCGAGCAGGATCGTCAGGTACTGGCGCGCCACCTCGGTGTGGCTGCGCCGACCGCCGGGGCGGTACCAGGCCACCGCGACCCAGACGGTGTCGCGGATGAAGCGGTAGGTCAGCTCGACGTCGAGCTCGGCGCGCAGGGCACCGGCGCGCACGCCGTCCTCGAGCAGGGTGATCCAGACGGCGCGCGACTCGCGGTTGCGCTCGGCCAGGTAGGCGAAGCGCTCGAAGGCGCCCAGGTGGGCGGCCTCGTTCTGGAAGATCGCCACCTCGTGCGGGTGCCGGTCGATGGTCTCGAAGGACACCTCGACGGCCTGCTCGAGCTTGGTGCGGGCGTCGGCGTCGCTGGCCAGGATGGCCTCGTAGCGCCCGAAGAGCTCGGCCTGGAAGGTGCGCAGCACCTCGTCGACCATCGACTCCTTGGAGTCGAAGTGGTGGTAGAGGCTGCCCGAGAGAATGCCGGCGGCCTCGGCGATGTCACGCACCGTGGTGAACTTGTACCCCTTGGTCGCGAACTGCTCCGCGGCGATGGCGAGCAGCTGCTCGCGACGGCTGGTCGTCTGCGCCCGACCGTCGGCGGCCTCAGGCATGCTGGCTGCTCACCGAGAGCACCTCACCGGTGAGGTAGCTGGAGTAGTCGCTGGCCAGGAACACCATGGCGTTGGCCACCTCCCACGGCTCGGCGGCGCGGCCGAACGCCTCGCGCTGCTTGAGCTCGGCGAGCAGCTCGTCGCTGGTGACCTTGGCCAGGAACGGGTGCATCGCCAGGCTCGGGCTCACCGCGTTGACGCGGATGCCGAACGGCGCGAGGTCGAGCGCGGCGCAGCGGGTCAGCGCCATCACCCCGGCCTTGGCGGCGGCGTAGTGCGCCTGGCCCTCCTGCGCGCGCCAGCCGATCACCGAGGCGTTGTTGACGACGACGCCACGCGTGCCGGCCTCACGCATGCGCTGCCCCGCGGCGCGCACGCAGCGGAACGTGCCGGTGAGGGTGATGTCGAGGACCCGGCTCCACTCGTCGTCGGTCATCTCCAGCACCGAGGCCGTGCCGCCGAGGCCGGCGTTGTTGACCATGACGTCGATGGGCCCGGACTCCTCGGCCAGGTCGAGCAGCGCCTCGACCTGCGCCTGGTCGGTGACGTCGCAGACGGTCTGGCGCACCCGGTCGGCGCCGAACTCCTCGGCCAGCACGGCCTCCGCCTCGGCCAGGCGCCGGGCATGGGTGTCGGAGAAGACGACCGTGCGCGCACCCTCCTCGAGCGCCCGGCGGACCACGGCCGCCCCGATGCCGGCTCCCGCCGCCGCGGTGACGACCACGTTGCGGCCGGCGAGCAGCTGGTGGCCGGGCACGTACGCGGGCGCAGGCTGCTCGGGTCGGTGCTGCAGGGGGTCGGCGCTCATCAGGTTCCCTTCGGCTCGCGCGGGAGGCCGAGCACGCGCTCGGCCAGGATGTTCTTCTGCACCTCGTCGCTGCCGCCGTAGATGGTGTCGGAGCGCGAGAAGAGGTAGAGCCGCTGCCACTCGTCGAGCTCGTAGCCGCTCTCGCCGCGGGCGAGCAGGCCGGCCGGGCCGGCCACCTCCATGGCCACCTCGCCCAGGCGCTTGTGCCAGCCGGCCCAGACGAGCTTGAAGATCGAGCCCGCTCCCCCACCGGCCGCGGAGTCCGAGCCGCCCTCGAGCGTGGAGAGGCCGCGCAGCGCCTGCGCGCGGATCACCTCCAGCTCCACCGAGAGCGAGGCGAGCCGGTCGCGCAGCACGGCGTCGTCCAGGGCACCGGTGCGCCGCGCCAGGTCGACAACCCCGGCCAGCTCGCGGGCGTACCCGACGGTCTGCGCGACGGTGGAGACGCCGCGCTCCAGGCCGAGCAGCCCCATGGCCACGCCCCAGCCGTTGCCGGGCTCGCCGACCACGAGGTCGGCCGCGGTGCGGGCGCCGGTGAAGAAGACCTCGTTGAACTCCGAGCCGCCGGTGAGCTGCTCGATGGGCCGGACCTCGACGCCGGGCTGGTCGAGCGGCACCAGCAGGAACGAGAGCCCGTGGTGGCGCTGCGAGCCGGGCTCGGTGCGGGCGAGCACGAAGACCCACTGGCTCAGGTGAGCGTTGGAGGTCCAGACCTTCTGGCCGTCGATCACCCAGGTGTCGTCGTCGAGGACGGCTCGGGTCTTGACGTTGGCGAGGTCGGAGCCGGCGTCGGGCTCGGAGTAGCCCTGCGCCCAGAGCTCGGTGACGGCGCGGATCCCGGGCAGGAAGCGCTGCTGCTGCTCGGGGGTGCCGAAGGCGATCAGGGTGGGGCCGAGCAGCGTCTCGCCCAGGTGGTTCACCGGGTACGGAGCCTCGGCACGGGCGTACTCCTCGTGGAAGATCACCTGCTGCCACAGGCTCAGGCCGCGGCCGCCGTGCTCGACGGGCCAGCCCACGCAGGTCCACCCGTGCTCGGCGAGCAGCCGGTTCCAGGCCAGCCGCTCCTCGAAGGCCTCCTCGTCGCGGCCGGGGCCGCCGACGCCCTTGAGCCGCGCCCAGTCGCCGCGCAGGTGCGTGGCCAGCCAGTCGCGGATCTCCGCACGGAAGGCCTCGTCCTCGGCCGCGTAGCTCAGGTCCACGGGTGCTACCCTACCAAGCAATTGCTTGGTTGGTTGGCGCCGCTGTCGAGGAGGTCGGATGCGCAGCACCATCCCCGCGGTCCTGCGGCACGCCGCGCAGACCCATGGCGACCACCCCGCACTGGTCACCGACGACGGCGTGCTCAGCCACCGTGCGCTGCACGCCCGCGTGCAGGAGGTCGCCACCGACCTGGTGCGGCACGGGCTCGCGCCCGGCGAGCACGTCGTGGTGTGGGGCCCCAACAGCGCTCAGTGGGCCGTGGCGGCACTGGCGGTCACCTACGCGGGCGGCGTGCTGGTGCCCGCCAACTCCCGCTACACGGGCCACGAGGTGGCCGACCTGGTGCAGCGCACCCGCGCCGGCGTCGTCTGGCTGGCCGACGGGTTCCTGGGGCGCACCCAGCGTGCTGACCTGCTCGACGCCGGACCGCTGCCCTCGCTGCGCACGCTCGGCGACCTGGCCACGCTCGAGCTGCACTCGCACGGCGACGACGGGGGCGCCGCGCCCCGCACCGACGTCACGCCGGCCGAGGTCGAGGCGCGCGCAGACGCCGTCGGCCCCGACGACGTCGCCGACGTGCTGTTCACCTCCGGCACCACCGGCCGCTCCAAGGGCGCGATGAGCGCCCACCGGCAGAGCCTGGAGGCCGCCCGCACCTGGGCGGAGCTCGGTGGGGTGCGCCAGGACGACCGCTACCTGGTGGTCAACCCGTTCTTCCACTCCTTCGGCTACAAGATCGGCATCCTGGTGGGCCTGCTCACCGGCGCCACGCTCTACCCGGTGGCCACCTTCGACGTCGGCGAGACGCTGTCGCTGATCGAGCGAGAGCGCATCACCCTCTTCCCCGGCGCCCCCACGCTCTACCAGTCGCTGCTCACCGCCCCCGAGCGCGCCGGGCGCGACCTCTCCTCGCTGCGCCTGGCCGTCACCGGGGCCGCGATGGTGCCGGTGGTGCTGATCGAGCGCATGCGCGCTCCCGAGCCCGAGGGACTCGGCATCGACCAGGTGGTCACCGCGTTCGGCATGACCGAGGCCGTCGTCGTCACCATGTGCCGCCAGGGCGACGACGCCGAGACCGTGGCCACCACGTGCGGCCGGGCCGTGCCGGGCATGGAGGTCCGCATCGACGGCGCCGGCACGCCCGGTGAGGAGGGCGAGCTGCTGGTGCGGGGTGGTCAGGTGATGCTCGGCTACCTCGACGACGCCGAGGCCACCGCGGCCGCCGTCGACGTCGAGGGCTGGCTGCACACCGGCGACGTCGGGCGCCTCGACGAGCACGGCAACCTCACCATCACCGACCGCCTCAAGGACATGTACATCTCGGGCGGCTTCAACGTCTACCCCGCCGAGGTGGAGCAGGTGCTGCTGCGCTGCCCGGGCGTCGCCGACGTCGCCGTCGTCGGGGTGCCCGACGAGCGGATGGGTGAGATCGGCCGCGCGTTCGTCGTCGGCACCGCCACGGAGGCCGACGTGCTCGCCTTCGCCCGCGACCACCTGGCCAACTTCAAGGTCCCCCGCCACGTGACCCACCTCGAGACTCTGCCGCGCAACCTGGGCGGCAAGGTGCTCAAGACCGACCTCAGGAGCCTGTAGTGGACCTCGACCTGTCCGAGTCCGAGCTGGCCTTCCAGGCCGAGGCGCGCGCCTGGCTGGAGGCCCACGTGCCGCGCGAGCCGCTGCCCTCGATGGACACCCCCGAGGGCTGGGCGCGGCACCAGGAGTGGGAGGCGCAGCTGGCCGCCGACCGCTGGTCGGTCGTCTCGTGGCCGCGCGATCTCGGCGGCCGCGGGGCCTCTCTCGTGGAGTGGGTGGTCTTCGAGGAGGAGTACTACCGCGCCGGCGCGCCTGGTCGGGTCTCGCAGAACGGCATCTTCCTGCTCGCGCCGCTGCTCTTCGACCACGGCACGCCCGAGCAGCAGCAGCGCTTCCTGCCCGAGATGGGCAGCGGTCAGACCATCTGGGCGCAGTGCTGGAGCGAGCCCGAGGCCGGCTCCGACCTCGCCTCGCTCACCTCCACCGCCACCCGTGACGACGAGCACGGCGGCTGGGTGCTGCGCGGCCAGAAGACGTGGTGCTCGCGCGCCGCCCTGGCCCACTGGGGCTTCGGCCTGTTCCGCTCCGACCCCGAGGCGCAGCGGCACGCCGGTCTCACCTACCTCCTCTTCCCGCTTAACGCCCCCGGCGTCACGGTGCGCCCGATCGCCCAGCTCGACGGCGAGCCCGGATTCGCCGAGGTGTTCTTCGACGAGGTCTTCGTGCCCGACGCCGACGTTCTGGGCGCACCCGGCGACGGGTGGCGCGTCGCGATGTCGACCGCCGGCAACGAGCGCGGACTCTCGCTGCGCTCCCCCGGTCGCTTCTGCGCAGCCGCGGACCGCCTGGTCGACCTCTATCGAGAGCAGTGCTCCCAGCAGCCCGTCACCTCGACGGCGGCGGCCGGCGTCGTCGACGCGTGGATGCGCGCGCAGGCCTACCGGCTCTACACGTGGGGCACGGTCACCCGGCTGCGCGACGGCGGCGAGATGGGTGCCGCGGGCTCGGTCAACAAGGTGTTCTGGAGCGAGCTCGACGTCGCCCTGCACGAGACCGCGCTCGACCTGCTGGGCCCCGAGGGCGAGCTGCCCTCACGCTGGCTCGACGGCTACACGTTCTCGCTCTCGGGCCCCATCTACGCCGGCACCAACGAGATCCAGCGCAACATCGTGGCCGAGCGGATCCTCGGCCTGCCCCGCGAGCCCAAGGGAGCGCAGAAGTGAAGTTCGAGCTCTCCGCGGACCAGCGCGACTTCGCCACCTCGCTCGACCGGCTGCTGGCCGGCGCGGACACCGTCTCCGTGGCCCGCGCCTGGGCCGACGGCGACCACGCTCCCGGCCGTGCCCTGTGGGCGCGACTCACCGAGCAGGGGCTGCTCTCGCTGGCCACCGAGGCCTCGCCGGTCGAGGTGGTCGTGGCGCTCGAGGCGCTCGGCCGCCACGCGGTGCCGGGACCGTGGGTCGAGTCGGCCGCCTACCTGCCGGTCGCGCTGGGTCGCGAGGTGCATGGCATGGCCACCGTGGCGCTGCCGCCCCTGGCGCCGCTCGCGCTGGACGCCGACGCCGCGGACGAGGTGTACCTGGGGTCGGCCCCGGCGCGCGCCGTCGGGGACCCGCGGGTCTCGGTCGACCGCACCCGGCGGCTGTTCGCCGTCGAGCCCGTCGACTCCTCCGCGAGCCCCGAGGTGCTCGTCGACGACGCCGCGCTCGACCTGGCCGTGCTGGCCACGGCGGCGCAGCTGCTCGGTGCCGGCGAGCGGATCCTGGCCGACACCGTGGCGTACGTGACCCAGCGTCGCCAGTTCGGCCGGGCGATCGGCAGCTACCAAGCGCTCAAGCACGCACTCGCCGACGTCCGGATCGCCCTCGACTTCGCCCGGCCACTGGTGTGGGGGGCGGCCCTGGAGCCCACACGCCGCGACACGGCGGCCGCTAAGGTGGCCACCGCCGACGCCGCCTACCTGGCCGCCCGCACCGGTCTCCAGCTGCACGGCGCCATCGGCTACACCGCGGAGTTCGACCTGAGCCTCTGGCTCACGAAGGTGCGGGCTCTCGTGGGCGCCTGGGGCACACCCGCGCACCACCGCGCGGTGGTGCTCGACGCGCTGGTCGGGGCGGGTGCCTGATGGACGTCACCCGCAGCGAGGAGCAGCAGGAGCTCGCCTCGATCGTCGCCTCCCTGCTCACCCGGCAGGCCGACAGCGGCGCCGTCCGCGCTGCGATGACCTCCGCCACCGGCTACGACGAGCAGCTGTGGCGCACCCTGGTGGAGCAGATCGGGGCCGCGGCGCTGAACGTCCCCGAGGAGCACGACGGCGCCGGGTACGGGCTCGTGGAGTCGCTCGTGGTGCTGGAGGAGCTGGGCCGCTCGCTCGCCCCCTCGCCGCTGCTGTCGAGCATCGTCGTCACCGAGGCGTTGCTGGCCGCCACCGGTGCCGCCGCCGAGGACGCCAGGGCCCGGCTGCTGCCGCGGATCGCCGCCGGCGAGATCGCTGCTCTCGTGCTCGACCCCGAAGCCGTGCTCGACGGCGTCGAGGCCACCGTGCTGCTCGCCGTCGTCGACGACGCTCTGGTGGAGGTCGACCCCACCTCGGTGCGTCGCACCTGGGCGCCCTCGATGGACCAGACGCTGCGGTTCGCCCGGGTCGATCTTGCGGACGCCGTCACCACACCGATCGGCCAGGACGCCGGGCCCGCGCTGGCCCGGGCCCGGCAGGTGGGTGCCGTCGCCGTCACCGCGCTGCAGGTGGGCCTGGGGGCCCGAGCTCTGGACATGACGGTGTTCTACACGCGCGACCGTGTGCAGTTCGGCCGCCCCATCGGCTCCTTCCAGGCCCTCAAGCACCGGATGGCCGAGATGCTGGTGCTGCTCGAGATGAGCCGCTCCGCCTCCTGGACGGCCGCCTACGCCGTGGCCACCCGCACCCCGGACGCCGAGCGTCTCACCCACGTCGCGAAGAGCTACTGCTCCGAGGCGCTCGCCCGGATCGCCGCCGAGACCGTGCAGCTGCACGGCGGCATCGCGATCACCTGGGAGCACGACGCCCACCTGGTGTTCAAGCGCTCCCACGCCCTGGGCCAGCTCTTCGGCAGCGCCGTCGAGCACCGGCGCCTCGTCGAGCTCTGAGTTTCAGCCCTCCACGCGCCCGACGCGAGCGCGGGTGGCCGTCAACCCCAGCGTCCAGCACGAGATGCACCCGCGCCAGCTCAGCACCGAGCCGACCAGCAGCAGCAGGAACAGCGGCGAGGCCACGGCGGCGAGCACGACGGCCGCCACCGCGAGCACGACGCCGAGGACCCCGCGCACGTAGTGCTCGCGCAGCGACCGGCTGGCGAACAGGTCGCAGACGGGATCAGGAGTGCCCGAGCCGACGGGACCCACCGCCTCCGGCAGACGCGGGGTGTCGACGAGGGAGCCACTCATGGTGCCAGCCTACGAGCCCGGCGGGAGCGCGCCGTCACGACTGCTTGTCGTCGGTGGTCGCGTACTGGCCGCGGTTGAACAGCAGCGGCCGGTCGTCGCGACCCTCGATCAGCTCGAGCACGCGACCGATGACGACGTGGTGGTCGCCGCCCTCGTGCACGGCGTGGATGGAGCAGTCGATGTGCGCCACGGCACCGTCGAGCACCGGGGAGCCGGACTGCTCGGCGGGACGCCAGTCGACGCCGGCGAACTTGTCGACGCCACGGCTGGCCATCCGGTTGGACAGGTCGGCCTGGTCGGCGGCGAGGATGTTGATGCAGAAGCGGCCCGAGCGCTGGATCATCGGCCAGGCGCGCGAGGTGCGCGCGGGCACGAACAGCACCAGCGGCGGGTCGAGCGAGACGCTGGAGAAGGACTGGCAGGTCATGCCGACGGGCTCGCCGCTGCTCATCGCGGTGACGACGGTGACGCCCGAGGCGAAGCGGCCCAGCACGTCGCGGAAGCGGCGCGCGGCCGCGACGGCCTCGGGGTCGTCGCCGTGGATGGCACTGCCCTCGCCGGGGCGCCACTCGACGTCGAAGTCGGCGTCGCCCAGCCAGGACTCGATCAGGGCCGGGCTCGGCCACGTCTCACGGGCGTCCGGACTGATCCCCTCCGGGATCTCTGGGTTGGCTCCCGAGGTCATGGTGCTCACGGTAGAGGTCAGGCCCCGCCGCCGAAGTCGTGCCCCCAGTACGAGACGGCGGTGGACTCGCGGGCGACCCAGCGTGCGTCCTCGACCGTCAGGCCGTCGGTGCCGAACTCGACGTCGAAGCCGCCGGGCGACTTGACGTAGAAGGAGACCATCTCGTCGTTCATGTGCCGCCCGAGCGTGGCCGACAGCGGGGCGCCGTGCTTGCGCACCCGCTCGAGGGCACGTCCCACGTGGTCGAGGGTGTCGACCTCGAGCATGATGTGCACGCACTTGGCGGGGTTGGGCATCGGCAGGAACGCCAGCGAGTGGTGGCGGGGGTTGACGCCGAGGAACCGCAGCCAGACCTTGGAGCCCGGCTCCTTGCCGACGAACTCGCCGGGCATGCTCATCGAGTCGCGCAGCCGGAAGCCGAGCACGTCGCGGTAGAACCGCAGCGCCTCGACGTCGTCGAGCACGGGGACGACGATGTGGCCCATCCCCTGGTCGCCGGTCACGAAGGTGGCGCCGTACGGCGGGACGACCGGGCGGGCCTCGTAGGTGATGCCGTGGAAGAGCTCGAAGACGTTGTCCCACGGGTCGCGGAAGCGCAGCATCTCCTGCACGCGGCGCTCGGCGAGCTCCTCGGGGGTGCCCTCCTCCACGTCGACGCCGGCCTTCTGCAGGTGCTCGCGCGCCTCCTGCAGCGCAGCGTGGTCGGCGAGCTCCCAGCCGGTGGCGGAGAGCTCGTCGCGGTCGGAGGGGAACACCACGAGTCGTGCCGAGACCTCGTCGATGCGCCAGTACTGGTGATCGGGGTTCGGGCCGCGACCCTCGGCCAGGCCCAGCACCTTGCCGGCGAAGGTGCCCCACGCCGACAGGTCGGTGGAGGCCACGCGCACGTAGCCCATGCTGCGGATGTCGATGGTCACTCGCGGCTCCTCTCCGTGCGCTCCCGGTGACGGCCCAGGAAGTCCGTGGCCACCGCGCGGAACTCCTCGGCCGCCTCGATCTGTGCCCAGTGCCCACAGTTCGGGAAGACGTGCAGCGAGGCCTTCGGTATCAGCTTGAGCGCCACCATCGCGCCGTCGAGCGGGTTGACCCGGTCCTCGCGTCCCCACGTCAGCAGGGTGTGCTTGCGCAGGCGGTGCGCCTCGCGCCAGAGCATGCCGTCCTCCGCGGTCTCGGGGTTCCAGAACGACATGCCCATGGAGCGCATCGCCTCCTGCGCTCCCGGAGCGGTGGCGTCGGCGAAGCGCTCCTCGACCAGCTCGTCGGTGACCAGAGACTGGTCGTGGACCATGCAGGAGATGAAGGCGCGCAGCGCCTCGCGTGACGGGGCGGCTCCGAAGTCCATCAGGCGCTTGACGCCCTCGGTGGGGTCGGCGTGGAAGAGGTTGAGCGAGAGCCCGCCGGGGCCCATCATCACCAGGCGACCCACGCGGTCGGGGTGCTCCAGCGCCAGTCGCATGGCCGTGCCGCCGCCGAGGCTGTTGCCCAGCAGGTGCACGTGCTCGATGCCGAGCTCGTCGAGCAGCGCCACCACGTGACCGGCCGCGTGCCGGTAGTAGTTGCCCACCACCTCGGGCTTGTCGGAGGTGCCGAACCCCGGCTGGTCGACCAGCAGCGTGCGGAACGTGGTGGCGAAGCCGGGCAGCGCGCGGCCGAAGTTCGACCACGCCGAGGCACCGGGACCGCCCCCGTGCAGCATCACCAGCGGCAGCCCACCACCCACCTCGGTGGGCTGGCCGGCCTCGTAGTAGCCGAGCGTGATGCTCCCGGCCTTCGCCGAGCGGTGCGTCGACTCCTTGGTGAGGGTCGTGGAGGAGCCCATCAGTACATGCCGGGGTCGACCTTGTGGCCGAACTCGTGGGCGCCGAACATCTGCAGGGCGCGCTCGGGGTCGTTGGCGGCGTGGACACGCCCGGCGTGGGCGTCGCGCCAGGCACGCTGCAGGTAGGTGCCGGTGGTGAGCGCCCGCCCGCCGGAGGCCTCGAACAGCGCGTCGATGGCCTCGATGGCCCGCTCGCTGCCGATCACCTGGTCGCGGCGCACCTTCAGGCGGGTGCGCAGCGGGATCGGCTCGCCCTTGGCGACGTAGGCCTGCTCCTCGCGGATGTTGTTGACCAGCAAGGCCCAGGCGGCGTCGATCTCGGAGGAGGCGCGGGCGATCCGCACCATGGCGAACGGGTCCTTGGAGGCCTTCTCGCCGAGGTAGGCCGCGCGGCTGCGCGCCTGCTGCATCTCGACGTGCTCGGCGTAGGCGCCCATCGCCATGCCGATGATCGGCGTGGTGATGGTGCCGGTGAAGATCGAGTGGAACGGCAGCTTGTAGAGGTCGTTGGTGTTCTGCTCCTGGCCGGGGCCCTTGCACTGGCCAGTCTCGCCCATGCTGAGCGTGAACGCCTCCGGCACGAACACGTCCTCGACGACGATGTCGTTGCTGCCGGTGCCGGCCAGCCCGACCATGTGCCAGACGTCGTTGATGGTGTAGTCGCTGCGCGGCACCATGAAGGTCTTGAAGTCGACGACCTGCCCCTCGGCGTTGAACACGAGCCCGCCCAGCAGCACCCAGGAGCAGTGGTCGGAGCCCGAGGAGAAGCTCCACTTGCCGGAGAGGATGTAGCCGCCCTCGGTGACCGTGGCCTTGCCGGTGGGCGCGTAGGAGGAGCTGAGCCGGGTGCTCGTGTCCTCGCCCCACACGGCCTGCTGCGCCTCCTCGGCGAAGAGCGCCACCTGCCAGGGGTGCACGCCCACGACGCTGGAGACCCAGCCGGTGGAGCCGCACGCCGAGGCGATGTCGCGCACCGCGGTGTAGAAGGTGATCGGGTCGGCCTCGTGGCCGTCGAAGCGGCGGGGCTGGAGGAGCTTGAAGAAGCCGGTCTCGTCGAGCTCCTTGATGGAGGACTCGGGGACGACGCGCAGCCGCTCGCACTCGTCGGCCCGCTCCCGGAACCCGGGCAGCAGGTCGCGGACTCCGTCTAGAACAGCCTGGGACATCGCTCGTCCTCCTCGTTGGGGTAGCACCACCGCCATACTAGAACACGTTCTCGTTTTGGACCAGACGGTGGCACGCGACCCTGGTCACGGGGGTGGTGGCGGTGGAGGCGGTCGGCGTCAGGCGTCCTCGACGAGGCCCGGGTGGCCCGCCTCGCGCGCGGCCTGCTCCACCCGGGCGTGGTGGCTGACCCAGTCGTAGTCGGCCGGCAGGTTGTCGACGTCGGCCCGCAGCCCGACGGCGCCGTCGAGCTGCTCGCGCAAGATGTCGGCGTGCCCGAGGTGGCGGGCGGTGTCGACCGCCACGTGCACCAGCACCTGGTGCAGCGTCACCTCGTTGGTCGCCTCCGGCCACCACGGCACCCGGCCACGGGCGTCGAGGCCCCGCTCGTCGAGACCGAGGGCGTCGAAGGTCTCGGCCGCGTGCGCCCAGGCCCGCTTGTAGAGCCCCACGACGTCGGAGCGGGTCTCCTCGGGAGTGACCCACATGTCGGCGTTGTCGTCGCCACCCGGTTCGTCCACCGGGTTCGTCACCCCCGTCGGTCGCCCGAACGTGTCGCCGAAGTAGCCGAGCTCCACGTGCGCCAGGTGCTTGACCAGGCCGAGCAGGTTGGTGCCGGTTCCGGTGAGGGGGCGTCGCTGGTCGTAGTCGCTCGCACCCTCGAGCTTCCAGAGCAGCGCGTCGCGGAGGTTCTGCAGGTAGCGGACCAGGGTCTCCCCCGGGGTCGTGACCGTCATGGCGTCAGCCTCGCACGTCCCCTGCGTCGTCAGCCGTCGGCAGCGGCCTTGTCGGCCTCGGCGCGCAGCATCAGGGCGATGTCGATCAGCTGGTCCTCCTGGCCGCCGATCAGCTTGCGGCGCCCCGCCTCGAGCAGGATCTTCGCCCCCGGGACGTCGTAGCGCTCCGCGGCGTTGCCGGCGTGCTTGAGGAAGGAGGAGTACACCCCGGCGTAGCCCATCATCAGCGTCATCCGGTCCAGTCGGCACTCCTCGGGCATCGCGGGCCTGATGACGTCCTCGGAGGCGTCGACCACCTGCAGGAAGTCGACGCCGGTGCGCCAGCCCAGCTTGTCGCAGACGCCGATGAACGCCTCGAGGGGCGTGTTGCCGGCCCCGGCGCCGAAGCGGCGTACCGAGCCGTCGATCTGGGTGGCACCGGCGCGTGCAGCGATCACCGTGTTCGCCACGCCCAGCCCCAGGTTCTCGTGGCCGTGGAAGCCGACGTCGGCCTGGTGCCCGATCTCGGCGACGACGGCGGCCACGCGGTCGGCGGTCTGCTCCATCACCAGCGCCCCGGCCGAGTCGACGACGTAGACGCACTGGCAGCCGGCGTCGACCATGATCCGCGCCTGCGCGGCGAGCACCTCGGGTGGCTGGGTGTGGCTCATCATCAGGAACCCGACCGTCTCCAGGCCGAGCTCCCGCGCGAGGCCGAAGTGCTGGATCGAGACGTCGGCCTCGGTGCAGTGCGTGGCCACCCGGCAGATCTGCCCGCCGTTGTCCTGCGCGGCGCGGATGTCGTCCTTGGTGCCCAGCCCCGGCAGCATCAGGAAGGCGATCTTGGCGCGGGTCGCCGTCTCGGCGGCGATCCGGATCAGCTCCTGCTCGGGGGTGTGGCTGAAGCCGTAGTTGAACGAGGAGCCACCCAGGCCGTCGCCGTGGGTCACCTCGATGACGGGGATCCCCGAGGCGTCCAGCGCACCCACGATGTCGCGCACCTCGGTCGCGGTGAACTGGTGCCGCTTGTGGTGCGACCCGTCGCGCAGGCAGGTGTCGGTGAGCCGCAGGTCCAGCTCACCCCACGGCTCGGTGCCGTGGGTGCCCGACCAGGTGCGGGTCAGCGCGTCGCGCTCGTGCGGGGTGGGCAGTCCCTGGGTGTCGTCGGTCATCTCAGGCCTTCCCGGCGAGCACGGCCCGCGCGATGTTCTCGCCGACGCGCGCCGCGGCGGCCGTCATGATGTCGAGGTTGCCGGAGTAGGGCGGCAGGTAGTCGCCGGCGCCCTCGACCTCGACGAAGATGGAGATCTTGGTCTGCCCGCGGGTGGCCGCCGAGGGCTCGTCGACCTGCGGCTCCTGCAGCAGCCGGTAGCCCGGCACGTACTCCTGCACCGCGCGCTCCATCGCCAGCACCGAGGTCACGATCGCGTCGGTGTCGGCATCCGGCGCCACCGCGCAGAAGATCGTGTCCCGCATGATCATGGGCGGCTCGGCCGGGTTGAGGATGATGATCGCCTTCCCCGTCTCCGCACCCCCGATCTCGGTCACCCCGCGCGTGGTGGTCCGGGTGAACTCGTCGATGTTGGCCCGCGTGCCCGGCCCCGCCGACACGCTCGAGACCGAGGCCACGATCTCGGCGTAGCTCACCGGGGCGACCCGCGAGACGGCGTTGACCATCGGGATCGTGGCCTGACCACCGCAGGTGATCATGTTGACGTTCCACTCCCCCACGTGCGCCTCGCCGTTGACCGGCGGGATCACGGCCGGCCCCACGGCCGCCGGCGTCAGGTCGACCGCCCGGATCCCGGCCTCGCGGTAGCGCGGCGCGTACTCGCGGTGCACGTAGGCCGAGGTCGCCTCGAAGATCAGGTCGGGCAGCTCGTCCTGCTTCAGCAGCCAGTCCACGCCCTCGTGGCTGGCCTCCAGGCCCTGGTCGGCGGCCAGCCGCAGGCCCTCGCTACCGGGGTCGACGCCGATCATCCAGCGCGGTTCGACCACGTCGCTGCGCAGCAGCTTGTAGAGCAGGTCGGTCCCGATGTTGCCGGGGCCGACGATCGCGGCGGTGAGCGTGCTCATGCGGTCTCCTCGAGGTTCTCGAACTCGGTGACCAGCGGGGCGAAGCCGCTGATCCGCGCCTCCACGCGGTCGCCCGGCGCGAAGGGGACGAAGGGGCCCAGGGCCCCGGACAGGATCACGTGACCCGCGCGCAGCGGGTCGCCGAACCGGTGGGCCTGGACGGCGAGCCAGCGCAGCGCCTCGAGCGGGTCGCCGAGGCAGGCGGCGCCGGTGCCCGCGGAGCGCTCCTCGCCGTTGATGCTCAGGCTCATGGTGACCTCACGCGGCTCGACCTCCGCGAGGGGGCGACCGTCGCTGCCGAGCACGAACAGCCCGCTCGAGGCGTTGTCGGCGACGGTGTCGGTGAACCCGATGTCCCACCCGGCGATGCGCGAGTCGACGATCTCCAGGGCCGGCAGCGCCACCTCGACGGCGTCACGCACCGCGGCCAGCGTGATCTCCTCCTCCGTGGCGGGCGCGACGTCGGCCCCGAGCACGAAGGCCACCTCGGCCTCCACCCGCGGCTGCAGCAGCGTCCGCATGCCGACGGGGTGCTGCCCGCTCACGTCCATCTCGTCGAGGAGGTAGCCGAAGTCCGGCTGGTCGACGCCGAGCTGGTCCTGCACCGCCTTGCTGGTGGCGCCGATCTTGCGGCCCACGACGCGGGCGCCGGCCTCCAGCCGGGCGCGGACCAGCCCCTGCTGCACCGCGTACGCGGCGGCGAGGTCGTCGGTGCCGATCAGGTCGCGCACGGGGGCGCACGGCTCACGGGTGCGCAGCGCCGTCGCGAGGCGCTCGACGGCGGCGTCGACGGCGTCGGGTGAGGTCACGGTCGCGATACTAGAACCTGTTACAGTTCTGCGCCATGACGGGTCCTTCCGCGCGCGCCTCCGAGCCGCTGCCCACCGAGGTCGACGTGGTGGTCGTGGGAGCCGGTGCCGCCGGCATGACGGCGGCGCTCGCCGCCGCCGAGCGCGGGCTCGACACCGTGCTCCTGGAGAAGAGCGCCTACTTCGGCGGCTCGACGGCGCGCAGCGGCGGCGGCGTGTGGATCCCCGGCAACTACGCGCTGAAGGCCGCCGGGGAGGACGACCCGCTGGAGAACTCCAAGCTCTACCTGGACTCGATCGTCGGCGAGGTGGTGCCCAAGACGCGCCGCGACACCTACGTCGACCGCGGGGCCGAGGTGCTGGAGCTGCTGCGCGCCCGCACCCCCCTGCGCTTCACCTGGGTGCCCGAGTACGCCGACTACCACCCCGAGCAGCCGGGCGGGCGCCCTCGCGGCCGGACCGTGGAGCCGGTGCCGGTCGACGCACGGTTCCTCGGCGAGGAGCTCGAGCGGCTGCACCCGCCCTACACCAAGGCGCCCGCCAACATGATCGTCACGCAGGCGATGTACCGGAAGGTCAGCCTCGGACTGCGCACCCTCGGCGGCCCCGTCACGCTGCTCCTGGTGGCGCTGCGGCGCATGCTCGCCGGCCTGCGCGGAGCGCGCATGTACGCGATGGGCAACGCCATTGCCGTGTGCCTGAGGCAGGGACTGCGCGACGCCCGCGTGCCCGTGCACTTCGAGTCCGAGCTGCTCGACCTGGTCCTGGAGGACGGCCGGGTCGTCGGCGTCCGCGTGCGGCGCGACGACGGCGAGCACGTGGTGCGGGCCCGGCGCGGGGTGATCCTCGGCAGCGGCGGCTTCGAGCGCAACGCCGAGCTCCGCGAGAAGCACCTGCCGGCCCCCACCTCCGCCGACTGGACCACCGGCTCGCAGTTCAACACCGGCGGCGGCATCGAGGCCGGCGTCGCGGCGGGCGCCGGCACCGACCTCATGGACGACGCCTGGTGGGGCCCGACCATTCCGCTGCCGGGCCGGCCGTGGTTCTGCCTGGCCGAGCGCAACCTGCCAGGCTCGATCATGGTCAACCAGGCAGGCCGTCGCTACATGAACGAGGCGCTGCCCTACGTCGAGGCCGTGCACGCCATGTACGAGGGCGAGGCCACCGGCACCCCGCACGTGCCCAGCTGGATGATCATCGACCAGCGCTACCGCAACCGCTACGTCTTCGCCGGCCTGATGCCCCGCCAGCCCTTCCCCGGGCGCTGGTACAAGAGCGGCGTCATCAGGAAGGCAGCCACGCTGGAGGCGCTCGCCGCCGAGATCGAGGTACCGGCGGCCGCGCTGCGCGAGACCGTCGAGCGCTTCAACGGCTTCTGCGCGGACGGCGTGGACCGCGACTTCCACCGGGGCGAGTCGGCCTACGACCGCTACTACTCCGACCCCACGGTCAAGCCCAACCCCTCGCTGCACGTCATCGACCAGGCGCCCTTCTACGCCGTCAAGATCGTGCCCGGCGACCTCGGCACCAAGGGCGGTCTGGTCACCGACGAGCGGGCGCGGGTGCTGGGTGAGGACGGCGCCCCGATCCCCGGCCTGTACGCGGCCGGCAACGTCTCTGCCGCCGTCATGGGGCACACCTACCCGGGGCCGGGCGGCACGATCGGCCCGGCCATGGTGTTCGGCTACCTCGCGGCCGAGGACATCGCGCTGACGCCGGGCCGGCGGACCACGGCCCGACCCACCGAGCAGGAGATCGCCTGATGCCCATCGACCCCGGCGTCGCCATCGGCGCCGACCTGGGAACCCGCACCTTCTCGTGGACCGAGAGCGACGTCCTGCTCTACCACCTCGGCATCGGTGCCGGCGCGCAGCCGCAGGCGCACCTCGACGAGCCGCGGCTGCGGTGGACCACCGAGCACGACGGCGTGCAGGTGCTGCCCTCGTTCGGCGTGGTCGCCCCCACGTTCCACGAGACCGAGGCGCCCTCGGTGGCCATGCCGGGCGTCGAGATCGACCTCGCCCAGGTCGTCCACGGCTCCCAGGCGGTCACCGTCCACGGCCCCATCCCGAGCTCCGGGTCGGCGACGCAGCGCACGACGCTGACCGACGTCTGGGACAAGGGCCGGGCCGCCGTCATCTGGCAGGACGCGACCGTCACCGCCGACGACGGCACCGAGCTGTGGTCGACGCGCTCGTCGATCTTCGTGCGCGGGGAGGGCGGCTTCGGCGGCGAGCGCGGCAGCACCGAGACCGTCGCCCTCCCCGGGCGCGGTCCGGACGCGGAGCGCACCTACGCCGTCCGGCCCGACCAGGCGCTGCTCTACCGGCTCTGCGGGGACCGCAACCCGCTGCACTCCGACCCCGGCTTCGCCCGGGCGGCCGGCTTCCCCGCACCGATCCTGCACGGACTCTGCTCCTACGGGATCGTGCTGCGCGAGCTCACCGAGGCGCTGCTGGAGAGCGACGCGAGCCGGGTCCGGGGCTTCGCCTCCCGCTTCACCGGCATCGTGATGCCCGGAGAGCGGCTGCGCGTGCGCGGCTGGCGCGAGGACGGCCGCGTGCTCGCCGAGGCGGTCGTCGACTCCGACGACGCAGACCGCGACGGCGCGCCCGTGCTGGGCGACGTCGTCCTCGACCTGGCCGACTGACCCCGGGGCCTCGACGTCAGGCCAGGTTGGCCGACACCCGGCGCAGCAGCCGCTGCAGCTGGGCGACCTCGGCGCCGTCGAGCCCGAGCAGCTCCCCGACGCGGCACTGGATCTCGGTGCGCTGGGCGCCGACGCGGCGCCCGCGGTCGGTGAGCCGGACGACGACGCTGCGTGCGTCCTGCTCGTCGCGCGCGCGGGTCACCAGGGCGGCCGCCTCGAGGCGGCGCAGCAGCGGGGTCAGGGTCGCGTGGTCCAGGCGCAGGGTGCGGGCGACCTCGCTGATCGTGAGGTGCCCGTGCTCGGCCAGCAGCACGACCACCAGGTACTGGGGATAGGTGAGCCCGAGCTCGGAGAGGATCGGCCGGTAGGCGGCGGTGACCGAGCGGGAGGCCGCGTAGAGGTCGAAGCAGACGAGGTCCTCGAGCCCGCCGAGGGCGTCTCGACCCGCGGGACCGGTCATGGCAGAACTTGTGTGGCGCGCACTCATCTTGTACACAAGATATCAGACGGGCGCTCGCCTGTCGCAGATCTTCCACCCGATCGAGAGGACACCCCCATGCCCACGCGCACCGCACGCACCGCCTGGAACGGCTCGCTGCAGGAGGGCTCCGGCCAGGTCGAGCTCTCCAGCTCCAAGGTCGGCACCTACGACGTCTCCTTCCCGAAGCGCTCCGCCGAGGAGGCCGGTGGCGCCACCAGCCCCGAGGAGCTCATCGCCGCGGCCCACTCCTCCTGCTACGCCATGCAGCTCTCGGCCCTGATCGCCGAGGAGGGCGGCACCCCGCAGGCCCTCGACGTGACCGCCGACGTCTCGCTCGGCCCGGACCCCGACGGCGGCTTCCGCCTCACTGGCATCAAGCTCACCGTCCGCGGCGAGGTGGAGGGTCTCGACGAGGCCGGCTTCCAGAAGGCCGCCGAGGGCGCCAAGGCCGGCTGCCCGGTCAGCAAGGCCCTCACCGGTGTCGAGATCACCCTCGACGCCGCCCTGGAGAGCTGAGCCTCTCCCCCACGATCCACCGCCCACGGACGCGCCCGCCCGCCGTCCGTGGGCGGTGCTGTGTCTCAGCCGTGGGTCGGTCGGCGGGCCACCAGGTAGAGACGCTCGGTGGTCTCGCCGCGGGCGGCCACCGGCCCCCGGCGGTACCACTCGACGTCGGCGAGCCCCGCCTGCTCGAGCAGCGGGACGACCCCGGCGGGCTCGTGGAACACGAAGTCCAGGCTCACCGGGTGCTCGAACCACTCGTCGTGGCGCCGGACGCCGGAGCCGGCGTGCAGCGCGACGAGGAGCAGGCCGCCCGGTCGCAGCGGGCGCGCCAGGGACGCCAGCGCCTCGGGCAGCTCCGAGGCGGCCAGGTGGATGAGTGAGTACCAGGCCAGGACGGCGTACCAGCCGTCCGCGTTGGTGGGGCGCATCAGGCGGCGCAGGTCGCCGACCTCGTACTGGCCGTCGGGGTAGCGACGGCGCGCCTCGGCGACCATCCCGGGGCTGAGGTCGATGCCTGTCGCGTCGGCGCCCAGCGTGGCCAGGTAGTCGGTCACGTGGCCCGGGCCGCAGCCCACCTCGACCACCGGGCCGCCCTCGAGCGCGACCCGGTCCAGCAGCCACCGCTCGAACGGCAGGTGGTCGAGCTCGTCGGCCAGGGCGGCCGCGTAGTCGGCGGCGATGGCGCCGTAGCCCTCGCGCACCCGGGCGTCACGGCCCTCGGCGCCGTCCGCGGCCAGCACCACCTCGGTGTCGACCGACTCGAGGGCGCTCGCCGTCGTCGCCGCGCTCGGTGCGACGGCGGTCTCGCCGAGCAGGTGCACCCAGCGTGCGTCCTGCTCGCGAGGGCCCCGCGGCAGCTGCTGCACCAGCGGCGCCGAGCGCTGCGCCATCCGCTGCAGGCACGCCTCGACCTCGTCGCGGTCGGCGAAGGCGTGCAGCCGCTCGGTGCGGCTGCGCAGCGCGCCGGGCGGCTGCGGTCCGCGGAGCAGCAGCACGGTGAGCAGCGCGCGCTCGTCGTCGGCCAGGTCGAGCACCTCGGCCAGCGCCTGGTGGTACTTGAGGGTCCGGCGCCCCGAGTCCGACCACACGATGCGCAGCAGCGAGCGGTCCTTGAGGCCGCGCGCCGTGCTCTCGACCAGCTGCTCGTCGTAGTCCACCACCGGCTCTCGGCTGCTGGACTGGTTGCAGGCGGTGCGCAGCCCGCTCAGCGTCATCGGGTACGAGCCGGGCACGGTGACCTGCTTCTCCAGCAGGCTGCCGAGCACCCGCTGCTCATCGGCACTCAGGACGGGCAGGTCGCTCACGCGGGCAGCGTAGTGCTCGGCCGGTGAGCGAGGTGAGCGCGGTGAGGCGTCACAGGAAGGGCAGCAGGCTCAGCAGCAGCGCGAGCAGGCCCAGCGCGACGACGCCCTCCAGCTCGGGGGCGGTGCGGGCCAGCACGTAGCCGGTGGCGACCGCGAGGCTGCCCGCCATCAGTGGCCCCGCGAACGCGCCCACGAGCGGCGCCACGAGCACCAGCACCGCCGAGAGCAGCACGAAGGCCAGGCCGAGGGCCTGCACGGTCTGCTGCACCGTCGGTCCGATACGCACCTGCGCGGGCGCCGGTGCGGGCGGACGATCCAGGTCGTCGAGCCAGCGGCCGTCGGTGCTGTCCATGCCCTCCATGACCGTCCAACGCGCCAGGCCGCCGACGGTCACGTCCGGCGTCGACGTCACGGATCCCGGTCTGGTCCGCGGCCCGGCACCCTCAGGACGAGCGCTCGCCTGCTGCCCTGCCCTCCAGCCAGGGCGCGGCGCGACGGGTGTGGGCGGCCTTCTTGGCCGGCGCGAGGCCCTCGTAGCCCCGTGCGATCACCTGGGAGCGGGGGTTGCCGGCGAAGACGTCGAGGTGGTCGCGCACGAAGGTCCAGTAGAGCGCGTCCCAGTCCTCGCACCACTCCCCCTTGGGCACGTCGCTCATCCGGCGCAGGTAGGCCGAGCCGGAGACGTAGGGCTTGGTCGTGATGGCCTCGCCGGCGGCGAACTGGCTCATCGCGTAGACGTTGGGCACCATCACCCAGTCGTAGGCGTCGACGAACATCTCCATGAACCACTCGTAGGTGGCCTCGGGGTCGGCGCGCAGCAGGCACAGCGCGTTGCCCAGCACCATCAGCCGCTCGATGTGGTGGGCGTAGCCGCGCTCGAGCACCCGGTCGAGCACCAGGTCGACGGGCGCCAACCCGGTCTCGCCGGTCCACCACCCCTCCCCCAGCGGGCGGGCGTGCTCGAGGCGGTTGCGGCTGCGCAGCCGTCGGCCGTGGTGCACGTAGGTGGCGCGCATGTACTCGCGCCAGCCGATCACCTGGCGCACGAACCCCTCCAGCGAGGCCAGCGGCACCCCGCCGTCGGCGGCCCGGTCGAGCGCGCGGTGCAGCACGGTGGTGGGGCTGATCAGCCCGATGTTGAGGCCGGGGGTGAGCACGGAGTGGAAGACGATCGGGTGCTCGGTGGAGACGGCGTCCTCGTAGGGCCCGAACTGGTCGAACCGCTCGTCGAGGAACTCCTCGTAGCCGGCCTCGGCCTCCTCGTGCGAGGTGGGCCAAGCGAAGGAGTCGGCACGACCGGGGTTGTCGGGGAAGGCGCGGCCCACCCACGCGATGGCCTCCTCGACCGCCTCGTGACGCTCGGGAGGTCCGTCGGTGTGGCCGGCGACGCCGGGCACCTCGTGCCCGCGCGGCAGCTTCTTGCGGTTCTCCTCGTCGAAGGACCACTTGCCGCCCACCGGGCTGCCGTCGTCCTCCACCAGCACGTCGAGCCGGCGCCGCTGCCAGCTGTAGAAGTGCTGCATGCGCGGCTGCTTGCCGCTGGCCAGCTGCTCGGCCAGCTGGGCGCGCGTGGTGAGGAAGTTGGGGGTCACGAGCACGTCGTCGTCCGACATCTCCAGGCCCGCCTCGGCGACCGCCGCCTGCAGGTCCTGCTCCAGCCAGTCGTCGACGACGTCGTACCAGGTGACCCGGGTGGCCCCCAGACGGCCGAGCAGCCGCACCAGCGCGGCGCGGCTGGTGGTGCGGCCGTCGGTCTCGACCACCTCGACGGCGTGACCGGCCTCGCGCAACCGCTCGGCGAAGCGGCGCATCGAGGCGCGGTGCAGCACCAGCTTCTGCACGTGGAAGCGGTACTGGCGGAAGAGCAGGTCGTGCTCGACCAGCACGAACGTGTCGACCCCGTCGCGGCCCGAGCCGGCGTCGAGGTGGTCGGTGAAGAGCTGGTGCGGCAGCACGAGGCGCACGTGGTGGTCGGTCACGCCGGACCGGTACCCGGCGCCACTTAGGGCAGGTGCCGACGTCGGGCCGGGGCCGGCACCCCGATGGCGCCCCGCAGCGGTGCGAGCTCGACATCGTCGGTGCCGAGCTCGACGACGTCGCCGAGCCGCACGGGGCCGCCGGCCAGCACCCGGCACACCGCACCGCCCCGACCGCGGCGCAGCACCCCCTGGGCGCCGTCGCCGATCGTGTCGTCGAGCAGCTTGCACGGCGCCGCGACCCGGACCACCTCCAGCACCACCTGCGACCCGAGGCGGATCAGGCTGCCGGGCGCGGTGGGCACGACGCCGTCGGAGACGGTGACGTTGCGGCGCGTGAGCCCCGCCGGCACCGGCGCGCCGAACAGCTCCGCCGCCTCGGCCAGGGCCTGCGCGCTCTGCACCGTCACCTGGCGGTGCCGGCTGCCGTGGTAGCGGTCACCGACGATGCCGGCCGCGGCCTCCACCTCGACCTCGGTCACCGACCGGGTGGGCAGGCGCCGCCCCGGGGCCACGTGCAGGGCGGCGACCGTCGTCATGCCACCCAGGCTACGAGGCGGCCTACGAGCGCCCCTGCAGCACGAGGCCGCTGGTGGGCACGCCCGTGCCGGCCGTCACCACCACCGGAGCCGAGGTGGCACCCGGCACCTGGTTGACCGAGGTGCCGCGCACCTGGCGCACCGCCTCGGCGATGCCGTTCATGCCGTGGATGTAGGCCTCACCCAGCTGCCCGCCGTGGGTGTTGAGCGGCAGCCGACCGCCCAGCTCGATGGCGCCGTCGCGCACGAAGTCCGGTGCCTCGCCGCGACCGCAGAAGCCCAGCTCCTCCAGCTGCATGAGCACGTAGGGGGTGAAGTGGTCGTACAGCACGGCCATCGGCACCTCGCGCGGGCTCACGCCCGACTGGCGCCACAGCTCGCGACCGACGACTCCCATCTCCGGGATGCCGATGTCCTCGCGGTAGTAGGAGGTCATCACGAACTGGTCGCGACCGCTGCCCTGGGCGGCGGCGGTGACGACGGCCGCTGGCTGGCGCAGGTCGCGTGCCCGCTCCGCGGAGGTGACGACCAGCGCGACGGCGCCGTCGCTCTCCTGGCAGCAGTCGAGCAGGTGGAGGGGGTCGACGATCATCCGCGAGGCCTGGTGGTCCTCGAGCGTGATCGGCCGGCCGTGGAAGAAGGCGTGCGGGTTGGTGGCGGCGTGCCGGCGGTCGGCGACCGCCACCCGGCCGAAGTCCTCGGAGGTGGCGCCGTACTCGTGCATGTAGCGCCGCGCCTGCATGGCCACGGTGGCGGCCGGGGTGCCGAGCCCCATGGGGTAGGAGAAGGCGTTGTCGAGGCCGTTGGTGTTCACCTGGGTGGCGGCCGCCACCGAGACCTGGCCGAAGCGGCTGCCGGAGCGCTCGTTGAAGCCGCGGTAGGCCACCACCACGTCGGCGACGCCGGTGGCGACCGCCATCGCGGCCTGCTGCACCGTGGCGCAGGCGGCGCCCCCGCCGTAGTTGATGCGGCTGAAGAAGCGCAGCTCGGGGATGCCGAGCTCGCGGGCCACCGCGATCTCGGAGGAGGTGTCCATGGTGAAGGTGGTGAGACCGTCGACGTCGGCGGGCGTGAGGCCGCAGTCGGCCAGGGCGTGCCGCACGGCCTCGACGGAGAGCTGCAGCTCGGAGCGGCCGGACTCCTTGGAGAACTCGGTGGCGCCGATGCCGGCGATGGCCGCGGCTCCGGAGAGCGGGCTGCGCGGGCCGGTCACGGCAGCCTCACGCGGACGGTGCCGGTGACGTGGTCGCCCAGCGAGACGGCACCGCGGACGGCGACGGTGGCGACGCCGTCGGACACCTCGGTCACCTCGCCGTTGAACGTCAGGGTGTCGTAGGGGTAGGCAGGGGCACCGAGCCGGATGGCGATGCCGTGCAGGTCGGCGTCGTGGCCGGCCCACTCGGTCACGTAGCGCTCCACCAGCGCCGTGGAGGTGAGGATGTTGACGAAGATGTCCTTGCTCCCGGCGGCCTGCGCGATGTCGCGGTCGTGGTGCACGTCCTGGAAGTCGCGGGTGGCGAGAGCAGTGCTCACCACCAGCGTGGGAGTGATCGGCACCTCCCAGGTCGGGAGCGCTGCGCCGACGGCCGTGGGGTCCGGGGTGGTCGCGGTCATCGGCTCTCGTCCTTCCGCCACACGGGCAGGGTCAGCTCGTCGTCGACGTCGCGGAAGTCGACGCGCAACGGCATGCCGATCGCGATCTCGTCGTCGGCGACGTCGACCACCTCGCCTACCATCCGCACACCCTCCTCCAGATCGACCAGCGCGATCACGATGGGCAGCTCCTTGCCCGGCACCGGCGGGTGGCGGTGCACCACGTAGGAGAAGACCGTGCCGCGCCCCGAGGCCACCACGTGCCCCTGGTCGAGCGCCTCGCAGGAGCGGCAGGCGGGCCCCGGTGGGAAGCGACGCGTTCCGCACGCGTTGCACTGCGGCACGCGCAGCTCGTGGGCCTGCACGCCCGCCCAGAAGTCGGCCGTGTCGCGCCCGACCATGGGCCGGATGACGCTCATGCGGAGGTCTCGCGGCTGCGCGGCACGAACTTGAGCACCCGGAACAGCATCGTGGCCACCACCTCGTCGCCGACGTACCAGGTGTTGCGGCTGGTGACGAAGTAGCCGACGCCCATGCCCGTGGTCTTGGGCCCGACCACCGAGTCCAGCGCGGTGGTGACGCGCACCTGCTCGCCGACCCGCAGGGTGCGGCGGTACTCCTGCTCGCAGTTGGTGCCGAGCACCGCGGTGAACCCCTCGTCGGTCAGCACGCGCATCATCCCGTGCAGCGGGTCGCCGGCGGGCGGTGTGCCGCCGAGGCCGTACATGGTCCACACCTGCGCCATCGAGGGCGGCGCCTCGCCGGCCTTCCAGCGCGGGTTGGTGTTGCCCATCGCCTCGAGCCAGTTGTTGATCGTGGGCTGGTTGACCGGGTCGCGCGCCTCGCGCTCCGCGGTCTCGCCGAGCCCACGGATCCGCTCGGCCTCGGCCATGATCCGCGCGTGGCGCTCGTCCTCGACCACGCCGCCGGCGGGGGCCGCGGCACCGGGTGGCGCCGTCATCGCGGGACCCGCGGCATGCCCAGCCCGAACATCGCGATCAGCTCGCGCTGCACCTCCTGCACGCCACCGCCGAAGGTGAGGACCAGGTTGCGCTTGAACTGGCCGTCTAGGTACTCGAGCAGCTCGGCGGTCTCCGCATCGGCAGGGTCTCCGTGGCGGTGCACGATGCCGGCCAGTTCCGGCCCGATCGACTGGATGCGGTCGGAGGCGAAGACCTTGGAGGAGGAGGCGTCGCCGACGCTGACCTCGCCGTGCTCGCCGGCACGGGCCACCTCCCAGTTGAGCAGCTCGTTGACGCGGAAGGTCGCCGTCACCCGGCCCATCACCTCGCGCACGTCCGGCCGGTCGGCCACCCCGGCCTTGGTGGCCCAGTCGAGCACCTTGTCGCGCAGGCCCTCGATCCGTCCGGCGGGGCCGAGCATGACCCGCTCGTGGTTGAGCTGGGTGGTGATCAGCTTCCAGCCCTGGTTCTCCTCCCCGACCAGCATGTCGACCGGCACCCGCACGTCGTTGAAGTACGTGGCGTTCACGTGGTGACTGCCGTCGGCGGTGATGATCGGCGTCCAGGAGTAGCCGGGGTCGGAGGTGTCGACGATGAGGATCGAGATGCCGCGGTGCTTGGGGGCGTCGGGGTCGGTGCGCACCGCGAGCCAGACGTAGTCGGCCTGGTGGCCGCCGGTGGTCCACAGCTTCTGCCCGTTGACGACGTAGTGGTCGCCGTCGCGGCGCGCGGTGGTGCGCAGCGCGGCCAGGTCGGTGCCGGCGTCGGGCTCGGAGTAGCCGATCGCGAAGTGCACGTCGCCGGCGAGGATGCGCTGCAGGAACAGGTCCTTCTGCTTCTGCGTGCCGTAGCGGATCAGCGTCGGACCGACGGTCTGGAGCGTGACGGCGGGCAGGTGCACGTCGGCCCACTGCGCCTCGTTGGCGAAGATCGTCTGCTCGACCTCACCGAGACCGTGGCCGCCGTACTCGCGCGGCCAGCCGACCCCCATCCAGCCGTCGCGGCCCATCTGCCGGATGACCTGCTGGTAGCCGGCGCCGTGCCGGTCGCGCGAGCCCTCGGGGCCGGGATCACCGTGGCCGGCCTGGCCCGCGAGGCCGGTGAAGTAGGCGCGCAGCTCACCCTTGAGGGCGCGCTGCTCGGCGCTGAGCTCGAGGTTCTTGGCCGTGGGGTCCTCCACCGGCACCTGGTCCGCGGAGGCACCCAGCGTGCGGACGGCGTCGGTGAGCAGCGCCGAGTAGGTGGGCAGCGGGTAGGTGAGGTCGACACCCATGCCACCGTGCAGGTGGTGGCAGGTGCGCACCGCCGGTGGCGCCTCGGCGGCCGCCCAGTAGGCGGCCACCCGCAGGTCGTCGTCGGCCGGGAGCCCGCGGGCGACGCGCCACACGGCGTTGCCGGCCACCAGGTCGAGGGTGCGCGAGGCGATGTAGACGTCGGCCGCCTGCAGCGCGACCGCCTGGAACTCGGCGAGCGTGCGCCCGAACTGCGTGCGGCCCTTGACGTAGTCGGCGGTGAGGTCCCGGGCACCTGCCACCAGGCCCGCGACGACGACGGCGAGCCCCGCCGCCGCGTGCTCCACCAGCACCGCGTGGGCGCCGGGCACCAGCGGCTCGGCCGGGGCGCCCTCCAGCACCACGGTGTGCTCGGCGCCGCCGCGGGTGCCCGCCGAGGTGGGACTCGCCAGCAGGGTCACCCCCGGGCCGGCAGGGTCGACCAGCACGACCTGGGGCTCGCCGGCCTCGTCGAGCGCGGTGACCAGGAGGCGGTCGGCGCCGTCGGCACGGCTGACGCCGACCTTGCGGCCCGTGACCGCGCCTCCCGTGATCGTCGCGGTCGGCGCCTCCAGCAACCCCACGCCCGGCTCGCGCAGCGCAGCCGTCAGCTGCACCTCGCCGCGGGCGACCCCCGGCAGCCACGCCGCCTGCTGCTCGGGCGTGCCGGCCCGGGCCAGCGTCAGCGCCCCGCAGCACAGCGTCTCCCACAGCGGGAGCGCGAGGCCTCGCCGGGCTGCCTCGCGCAGCAGCACCGCGGCGCCGTCGAGGCCCAACCCCTCGCCGCCGTGGTCGGCGGGCACCGGCAGGGCCAGCAGTCCGTCCGCGGCGAGCGCAGCCCAAGCGTCGTCGTCGGGGTGCGCGGCCGCGCGGGCCAGGGCGTCGGAGGCCGCCGCACGGGCGGCCTCGAGCGTCTCGTCGTCCGGCACGTCGTGGGTGTTCAGCAGGGCGTCCACGCGGCAAACTGTAACGTGTTCTAGTCTGATCGGCATGCTCTCCCCCCGCGACCTCGTGGACCGGCGGTTCTACCTGCCGTGGGCGCGCATCCCCGACGGCGAGGTGCTCGAGCTGCCCGGCCGCGGCAGCACGTTCGTGACCGACACCCCCGGCCCGCGACCCGACTCCCCCACCGTCGTCCTGCTCCACGCGCTGGCCTGCACCGGCCTGCTGACCTGGTTCCCCGCCGTCGAGCCGCTCTCGCGGCGCTACCGGGTGATCACGCTCGACCAGCGCTGGCACGGCCGCGGCATCCGCAGCGAGGAGTTCTCGCTCGTCGACTGCGCCGACGACGTCGCCGCCGTCGCGCAGGCGCTGGGCGTCGAGCAGGCCATCGTCGTCGGCTACTCGATGGGGTCCGTGGTGGCCCAGCGCGTGTGGCGCCAGCACCCCGGCCTCGTGGGCGGCCTCGTGCTCGGCGCGAGCACCGACCGCTTCCAGAAGGCGCCCTACGAGCGCCTGTTCTTCACCGGCGTCGCCGCCTCCATGGGTGGCATGCGCACGGTGGCACGCTCGCGCGCGGCCTCCGCGGCCGCCCGCGCAGCCGCCGTCGCGCTGGCCGGCGAGCCCACCGACGTCCAGGACTGGGCGCTGCGCGAGCTGCGCTCCACCAGCCCCTGGGCCGCGGGCCAGGCGCTCGCCGCGCTGGGCCGCCACCACTCCCGGCCCTGGCTGGGGGCCATCGACGTGCCGACCGCCGTCATCGCGATGATGCGCGACCGGGTGATCCCGACGCCACGCCAGCTCGCGCTCGCGCGCGCCGTCCCCGGCGCGACCCTCCACCAGGTCGACTCGGGCCACGCCGGCGTCGTGCTGGAGTCGGAGAAGTTCGTGCCGGTGCTGCTGGAGGCGGTCGCGACCGTGAACGCGCGCCGTCGCGACGTCTGGCGCACCCGCCGCCGCGTCCGCTGACCTCGGTCAGTCGGCGTCCGCACGCTCCGGATCGGCGACGACGGCGAGGGAGCGGCCGGTGACGGCGGCGGCAAGTGCGGAGAGCTCGGCGGGGAAGCGCTGGGCCAGGCCGTCGACGTCGGGCAGCGACTCACGGCAGGCGATGACACCCACGTGCACGCGGCCGTTGTTGCTCATCACGGTGATGTTGAGGCCGGCGCCGTGGAAGACGGGCCCGAGGGGGTAGAGCGCCCGGATCTGGGCGCCGCTGACGTAGAGCGGGACCGGGGGGCCGGGGACGTTGCTGATGACCAGGTTGTGCACCACCGGGTGCTTCTCGGCCAGGCGCAGCCCGGCGTAGGCGCGCACGGCGAGGCCGAAGGTGCGGGGGGCGGCGAACTCCGCCCAGTCCTGCAGGGAGTCGGCGCTGATGGCCTGGTGGTGGTCCTTGGCGTTGCGGTTGGAGCGCGACATCTCCTCGAGCCGCTCGAGCGGGTCCTCGAGGTCGGTGCCCAGCCGGGTGAACAGCGCCGAGACCTTGTTCGCGCCGCCGCTGCGCCGCGACTCCTCGCGCACCGAGACGGGCACGGTGGCCAGCAGCGAGGAGTCCGGCAGCTCGTCGCGGTCCTCGAGGTAGGAGCGCAGGGCACCGCCGGCGACGGTCAGCACGACGTCGTTGACGGTCGTGCCGGTCGCGTTCTTGACCCGGCGGACCTCCTCGAGCGACAGGTCGGCGAGCGCGATCGCGCGGTGCCCGGTGATGGTGCCGTTGAAGGAGGTGCGCGGGGCGGTGAGCGGTGCGGCCATGGCGGTGCCGCGCCGGGCGCGGTCGATGGTGCGGGTGATGCCCTTGCCGGTGGGGGCCAGCAGCTTGACGCCGGTCAGCGGCCGCCGCGTGGCGGTGCTGACGACGGCGCGGCCGAGCAGCTCGGGGCGGCTCGGCTCGCGACCGAAGCCGCCGTGGTCCTGGCCGGCACCCATCGGCGGGGCACCCGGCTCGAGGCTGCACAGGTGCGAGACCAGGTTGGCTCCCGAGACGCCGTCGACGGTGGCGTGGTGCATCTTGGTGAACAGGGCCACCAGCCCGTCGCGCTCGCCGTCGTCGTAGCCCTCGATCGCCCACATCTCCCACAGGGGGCGGGAGCGGTCCAGCGGCTGGCCGGCCAGGTGGGCGGTGAGCTCGGCCAGCTCGGCGTAGCCGCCGGGGGTGGGCAGTGCCAACCGGTGCACGTGGTGCTCGATGTCGAAGCCCTTGTCGCGCACCCACACGGGGTGGTCGAGCCCCAGCGGGACGCGACGCAGCTTGCGGGTGAACTCGGGGACGTCGCGCACCGCGTCGTCGATGTCGTCGCGCAGCCGGGCGAAGGAGTACGGCTCGGACATCGTCGAGGGATCCAGCACCATGACCGCACAGACGTGCATGAGCTGGGCGGGGGTCTCCAGGTACAGGAAGCTGGCGTCGAGCCCGGAGAGACGGTCCATGGCGCGCATGCTACCGCCAACTAGAACCTGTTTCACTTTTTGGTGAGGGTGACTCGCCCCACCTCCCGGCCGGTCACTGAGAGCACCGATTAACCTGGCCCGCATGGGGTTCTTCCGGCGCCAGGTCGTCACGGCCGCGCTCACCGCCAACGCCGTCCGCCCGATCCCGGGGTTCCGCACCGGCATCCCGGCCTTCTTCGCCGGCTGGCTGACCGGGGAGCTGGCCCCCCACGCGCTCGCCGTCACCGCTGCCGACACCGCCGTCCACCTCGCACACCCGCCGGCGGGCGGCCGCAGCCGCGCCGGTCTGGCGTTGTCCGCGGTGAGCACCGCCGGTCTCGCCTACCTGGTCGCCCAGAGCCGCCGGGTGCGCGAGCTCACCGAGGAGGTGCTCGAGGAGGCGCTCGGCGCCGACTACGTGGAGCAGCTCGACGCCCTGCCCACGCCCTCGGACCTGGCCGTGCCGTGGCGCCAGCTGGTCAACCCCTTCCGCTCACGTGCGACCGGGTACCAGGTCGAGCGCGACATCGCCTACAACGCCCACGGCCGCCGCGGGTACCTCGACGTCTACACGCCCGAGGGCGGCGTGCCCCGGGGCGGGGCGCCGGTGCTGCTGCAGGTGCACGGCGGCGCCTGGACGATCGGCAACAAGGACCAGCAGGGTCTGCCGCTGATGCGACACCTGGCCGCCAAGGGCTGGGTGTGCGTCGCCATCAACTACCGCCTGGCGCCCCGCGACCCCTTCCCGGCGCAGGTGATCGACGTCAAGCAGGCCATCGCCTGGATCAAGGAGCACATCGCCGACTACGGCGGCGACCCCGGCTATGTCGCCATCACCGGTGGCTCCGCCGGCGGACACCTGGCCGCGCTGGCCGCGCTGACGCCTGGCGACAAGGACTGGCAGCCCGGCTTCGAGGACGCCGACACCTCCGTGCAGGTGGCGGCGCCCCACTACGGCGTCTACGACATGGCGGGGTCCACCGGTCTGCGCCCGGCCACCCTGATGCGCGACCGCTTCCTGGCGCCGCGGATCATGCAGAAGCGCTGGAGCGAGGACCCCGAGCTCTTCGAGGCGGCCTCCCCCATCCTGCGCATCACCGACGACGCCCCGGACTTCTTCGTGCTGCACGGCAGCCACGACACCCTGGTGCCGGTGGAGCAGGCGCGGCTGTTCGTCGAGCGCCTGCGGGCCACCACGCGGCGCACCGTCGTGTACGCCGAGCTGCCCGGCGCCCAGCACGCCTTCGACATCTTCCCCTCGATCCGCTCCAGCCACGTGCTGCGGGCCATCGACCGCTACCTGCACTGGCACTGGGCCGGCCACCGCGCGCGCACCGGCAAGGCTGACGCGGGCGCGGCACGGGACTGACGCGGAGCCTCTCAGCCGCGCGGCAACCCCAGGATCCGCTCGCCTGCGACGTTGCGCAGCACCTGCGTGGTGCCGCCCGCGATCGAGAGGCAACGGGTGTTGAGCATCTCCCAGACGGCGGAGCGCGCCTCGTCGTCGTCCTCGGCCGGCGCGACGGCGCGCGGCCCGAGCAGCTGCACGACCAGCTCGGAGCCGTCCTGACGGTTGCGCACGCCGAGCAGCTTGGCCACGCTCGACTCGGCCCCAGGGCCCCGGCCCGCCAGCGAGCGCAGCGTGGTCCGCACGCCGAGCAGGGCGCAGACCGTCGAGAGCGCCACGGAGCGACCGACGGCGACCTCGGCCACCGGTCCCACACCGGAACCGGATCCGGCGAGGGCGACCGCCCGCTCGGTCGAGCGGTCCAGGCGACTCGTGGCCATGGCCACCCGCTCGTTGGCCAGCGTGGTGCGCGCCAGGCGCCAGCCGTCGCCCGGCTCGGCGACCAGGCAGTCGTCGGGGACGAGGACGTCGTCGAGGAAGACCTCGTTGAACAGCGCCTCGCCGGTGATCTCGCGCAGCGGCCGTACCTCGATGCCCGGTGAGCGCATGTCGACGAGGAAGTAGGAGATGCCGCGGTGCTGCGGCGCCTCGGGGTCGGTGCGCGCCAGGCAGATGCCCCAGTCGGCGCGGTCGGCCACCGAGGTCCACACCTTCTGGCCGGTGAGCCGCCAGCCGCCCTCGACCCGCTCGGCGCGGGTGCGCAACGAGGCGAGGTCGGAGCCCGCACCCGGCTCGGAGAACAGCTGGCACCACACCAGGTCGCCGAGCAGAGAGGGCCGCACGAACCGCTCGCGCTGCTCCGCGGTGCCGTGCTCGAGGATGGTCGGCAGCGCCCAACCGGCGATCACGATGTCGGGCCGCTCGACCCCGGCCCGCGCCAGCTCCTGGTCGATGACGAGCTGCAGCACCGGGTCGGCCCCGAGCCCGGCCGGTGCCGGCCAGTGCGGCGTCAGGTAGCCGGTCTCGACCAGCAGCTCTCGGCGTGCCGTGGGGTCGGTCTCGGCGGCGATCCGCTCGACGCCGGCGCGCACCTCGGCGCGCACCGCCTCGTCGCGACCCTCGAGGTCGAGCTCGACACGACGACGGGTGCCCGCGACGGCCCGCGACGTCAGCCGGGCGGCGGCGGCCTCGGGGTCGGCCAGCAGGCCGCGCAGGGCCAGCGCGCGCCGCAGGTAGAGGTGGGCGTCGTGCTCGTGGGTGAAGCCGATCCCGCCGAGCACCTGGATGCAGGCCTTCGCCACCTCGACGGCCCCGTCGAAGCAGGTCACCTCGGCGACGTCGGCGGCGAAGGCCCACTGCTCGTGCCTTCCCTGCGAACCGTCGAGCGCGTCGAGCGCACAGGCGGCGTCCCACGCCGCGGCGGTGACCGCCTCGGCGGTCTCCAGCATCTCGGTGCACAGGTGCTTGACGGCCTGGAAGGCCCCGATGGGCTTGCCGAACTGCTCACGCACCTGCGCGTAGGAGGTGGCGGTGGCCAGGCACCACCGGGCGACACCCGCGGCCTCGGCCGCCGCCAGGGTGACGGCCGTGCGACGCAGCAGCTCGGCGTCGACGCCGGGCAGGGCCACGACGCCGGCGGCCTCGACGTCCACGCGCACCCGGTTCCAGCGGCGACTCAGGTCGAGCGGCCCCACGGCGGTCGGCGTCACGGCCTCGACGGGCGCGAGCAGCACCGGCGCACCCGTCCGCCCCTCGACGACCAGCAGGTGCGAGGCGGAGGGCAGGTCCCAGGCCAGCCCGTCCAGGACCAGCGACACCACCGAGCCGCTGCCCACCTTGACGGCACCCTCGGGCAGGTCGGCCACCCCCGCGAGCACCCGGCCAGCGACCGCCGGGCCCAGCAGCGGGCCGGGGACCAGCGCGTGGGCGCACGCCTCGAGGGCGATCGCCTGCTCCAGCCACGTGCCCCCGCCACCCCCGGCGGACTCCGGCAGCGCGATCGTGGCGGCGCCCATCTCGCAGAGCGCGGCCCACGTGGCCGCGAACGCAGCGTCGGCGTCGTCCTCGGCGGCGCGCACCGCGGCCGGCCCCTCCAGCGAGCCGGCCCAGTCGCGCAGGGTGGTGGCTAGCTCCTCGTGGTCGGGTGCGACGCCCAGCGACACGGTGCCTCCTGCGGGTCGGTCGCCGTCGACGACCAAGAACTAGAACATGTTCCACCTTAGCGTCTCCGGCCGTTTGGCGGCAGCCAGGACGGGGAGACTGCCTCACGTGACGCCGCCCGGTCCCCCACCGCCCCCGCTGGGCCCCCCGCCGTCCGGACCCCCGCCGTCCGGCCCACCGCCCACGAGCCCGCCACCCGGTCCCCCCTGGGGGCCGCCACCCACCACCGGACGACCAGCGCCGCGACGGCGCACGGCGCTCTGGGTCGTCCTGGCGTGCCTGGTCGCACTGGTGGGCGGGGGCGTCACCGCCGTCGCGGTCGGATCCGGCGGCGACGACGGCGAGCCGTCGAGCCAGCAGGACACCGGGGCACCGGACCCGGACAGCGAGGACACCTCCGAGACCGGCGTCGACCCCGGGGAGCCCGAGCAGGCCGACCCCGTCGAGGAGCCCGAGCGGATCACGCTCGGCCCGAACGACTACCTCAGCCCGTGCCAGCTGGTCACCCTCGACGACGTCACGACGATCTTCGGCCGACTGGGGCCTCGCGGCTACGTGCGGCAGCAGATCATCGAGGAGTCGATGTCGCCGGCGGTGTTCCGCAGGGAGACCGACACCCTCTCGCGGGCCATCGACACGACCTGCACCTACAACTTCGGCGACGACGACGTCACGAGCCTCACCGTCCGGGTCGACCAGCACCGCTCCGCTCGCGAGGCCGCGGCGCGCAAGCGCTACACCGCCCGGCTGGGCAGTGGCGCCGAGCTGCGCAAGATCAAGCGCGAGGTGACCCTCGAGGGCTTCGAGTGGCTCATCGACGCCACGGAGGAGCTGGCCGAGGACGGTGGCGGCGTCCCGGTGCGGGGCGACGACTCGCTGCTCTACATCGCGGGGCGCGGCTCCTACCTCACCCAGGCACGCAACGCGGCGGTCTCGTTCGAGTACGGCCCTCTCAGCTTCGACCCCGGGCCGCTCAGCGAGCGCGAGCGGCGTTTCCAGGACCCGCGCATGCTGCGGCTGGCGCGCCTGGTGGCTCGTCGCGTCGCCGACCCCGACCTCCCGCAGGACCGTGGCCCCTCGAACCCCGACGGCCGCGAGGAGTTCGCGCCGGGCGTGCCTCACGTGGACGCCTGCGCGGTGCTGTCGGCGGCGTTCCACGAGGCGTTGACCGGCAAGCGGCCCGACCCCGGCGCCGAGACCAGCAGCCTCCCCGTCGACACCGCGGCCCGCAAGCGGCAGGGCACCACGGCGATCTCGCGGACCGGGCGCAACGAGTGCTCGCGCCGCACCTCAGGGGTCGGTGAGGGCGCGAACCGGACCACGGGCGCCGACTCCACGCTGGTGGTGCAGTACGCCCGCACGCCCGAGGAGGGCGAGACCCTGCTCGAGGAGGTGATCATCAACCGCTACTTCGACGAGGAGGACGAGGCGCGCTTCACCGTCCGCGACCTCATCGCCTCACGGCTGGTGACGCCGCAGACGATCGAGGGGGTCGACACGATGTACCTCTTCGACTCCGAGGCGTCGACCGGCAAGGAGAACCGCTCGCTCGCGGCCTTCGTGCGCGTCGGCTCGCGGGTCTTCACGATCACGGGCTTCCGGCCGAGCAAGGACTCGCTCGACCTGAAGTACCCGACGGTGCAGGGCTTCCGCGACGCTGCCGAGGTGCTCGCGGCCGAGCTGCCGGAGATCTCCCCGGAGACACCGGTGGACGCATCGCCGCAGGCGGCTGAGCCCGAGGACCCGGAGGAGCAGCCGTCGTCCGCGGATCAGTAGCCTGCGCGGCATGCCAGACCTTCCCGACCTGCCGCCCGAGATGCTCGAGCACGCCCGCGCGACCCGCGGCTTCATGCCCGAGGACGAGGGCGCGCTGCTGCACCGGTCCGCGGTGCGGGCGCTCGCCGAGGGGCCGGCGCTCGAGGTGGGCACCTACTGCGGCAAGTCCGCGATCTACCTGGGGGCGGCCGCCCAGGCCGTCGGCGGCCCGCAGGCGATCGTCTTCACCGTCGACCACCACCGCGGATCGGAGGAGAACCAGGCCGGCTGGGAGCACCACGACCCCACCGTCGTCGACCCCGAGCTCGGCCTGATGGACACCCTGCCGTTCTTCCGACGCGCCATCGCCCACGCGGGCCTTGAGGAGCAGGTGGTCGCGCTGGTGGGTCGCAGCGGCACCGTCGCCGCGCACTGGCGCACGCCACTGGCACTGCTGTTCATCGACGGCGGCCACGCCGAGGAGCCGGCGCAGGCCGACTACTCCGGCTGGGCGCGCTGGGTGCGGCCCGGTGGGCTGCTGTGCATCCACGACGTGTTCGCCGACCCCGCCGACGGCGGCCAGGCGCCGTACCACGTCTACCAGCGCGCGCTGGCCGGCGGCAGCTTCACCGACGTCGAGGCGTGCGGCTCGATGCGGGTCCTGCGCCGGTCAGCCGGGGTGGCCGGCGAGCCGGTCGGCTGACTCGGGCGCACACCCGCACTCCAGCGCCAGCTCGGGCGGGTGTGGTGCCAGCGAGGTGCCGCGCATGATCCCGGAGCCCGGCGAGCTGTGGCCGTAGGTCTCCCCCAGCGCGTCGACCGCGAGGATGACGGCGGCCGCGGTGTAGGTGGTGTGCTCGTGCGGCCAGTGCACGTCGTCCCCGGAGACCCAGCCGGTCCAGTAGCGGCCGTCGGTCTCGCGCAGGCGCAGCTGGACGTCGGCCAGCAGCGCGACCGCGCGGCGGTGGTCGCCGACGGCGTCGAGCGCCATCGCCAGCTCGCAGGTCTCGGCGCCGGTGAACCACGGGTTGGTGTCGACGCAGCGGATCCCCAGCCCAGGCTGGACGAAGTCGTTCCACCGGGAGTCCAGGAGCGCAACGCCGGCCTCGCCGCGCACGGCACCGCCCAGCACCGGGTAGTACCAGTCCATGGAGTAGGTGGACTTGTCGGCGAAGAGGTCACGGTGCTCGCGCAGGGCGTGGCCCAGCCGGCCACCGGCCAGCTCCCACTCCGGCTGCGGTTCGCCGAGCAGCTCGCCGATGGCCAGGCCCGCACGCAGCGACTGGTAGATGCTCGAGGAGCCGGCCAGGAGCGCGAACGACTCGGTCGGCGTCCAGTTGATGCCACCGAAGGGCAGTTGCTGGGAGACCACCCAGTCCAGGCCTGCGCGCACCGAGGGCCAGTAGCCCCGGACCCAGTCGATGTCGTGACGCACGAGCCAGTGGTGCCAGACACCCACCGCGAGGTAGGCGCTCATGTTCACCTCGCCGCGCTCGTCGTCGACGGCTCCGGCGACGATCTTCATGGGCCACGAGCCGTCGGGGCGCTGCATGGTGGGCACCCAGGCGTAGGCGCGCTCGGCGGCCTCCACCTGACCGCCCACGAGCATCGCCATCGCGGCCTCGACGTGGTTCCAGATGTCGACGTGCTCGCCGGTGGTCCACGGGACGGCGCCGCACGGCTCCTGCATGGCGGCGATCGCGGCGGCGGTGTCGGCCACCTGGCCCTCGGTGAGGACCCCGGTGACCCAGGGCAGCGGCTCAGCCATCGGTGTCCACGCTGTCGTCGGCCCGGACGGCCGGCGTGGTGCGCGGACCCTGCTCGGGCTTGCGGAAGTACAGCACCATGCTCTTGCCGATCAGCGGGTCGAGCACCTTGCCGGCCAGGCGCAGGGCGCGCGGCTGCTTCATGATCTCCCACACCAGCAGGCGGTGGTAGGCCTTGGCGGCGGGGTGGTCGTCGTTGTTGACGCCGACCGCGCACTTGATCCACCAGTAGGGCGCGTGCAGGCCGTGGGCGTAGGACTTGCCCTCGAAGACCATCGCGGTGCCGGGCGTGCCGTCGTTGGGGCGGCCGGCCTTGGTGATCTTGTCGACCAGCTCGTGGTCGGTGTAGATGCGGATGTGGCCACCCTCGGCGTTGTGGTACTCCTGCGAGAGCCTCCAGTTGACCACCTCGGGCAGCCACCGCGGCACGGAGACGGCCAGCGTGCCGCCCGGGCGCAGCACCCGCACCAGCTCGGTGATGGCGTCGACGTCGGCCCAGATGTGCTCGAGCACCTCGGCGGCGACCACGCGGTCGAACTCGCCGTCGGCGAAGGGCAGCGCGAGCGCGTCGCCCTGCTTGATGTCGGCCTCGGCGCCCGCCGGCACCTCGCCGGCCTCCTTCATGGCGCCGAACAGCTCGAGCACGCCGGCCAGCTCGTCGCCGTCGCGGTCGAAGGCCACGACGTCGGCGCCGCGGCGGTACATCTCGAAGGCGTGGCGGCCGGCGCCGCAGCCCATGTCGAGCACGCGGTCGCCCGCGCGCAGGCCCAGGCGGTCGAAGTCGACGGTCAGCATCCGGGGGGCTCCTCAGGCTCGGGTCGGGTCGGTGGGGGACGAGACGGCAGGCGACGGCGCGGCGTCGGGGTGGTGCTCGCGGCGGTGGTCCTCGATCACCCGCTCGTAGGCAGCGGCGACCTTGACGGCGACCGCGCGCCAGCTGAACAGCTCCTCGACCCGACGCCGACCCGCGGCGCCCATGCGGGCGCGGCGCTCGGGGTCGTCGAGCATGCCGGCCAGCGCCGCGTGCAGCTCGCCGACGTCGCCCGGGGTGACCAGGTCGGCGCACTCGCCGTCGGGGCCCACCACCTCGGGGATGGCACCGGCGCGCGAGACGACCAGCGGGGTCGCGCACGCCATCAGCTCCGCGGTGGGCAGCGAGAAGCCCTCGTAGAGCGAGGGCACGCAGGCCACCTCGGCCGAGCCCATCAGGTCGACCAGGTCGGCCTCGGAGAGCCCGTGGGCGAAGCGGACGGCATCACCGATCGAGAGCTTCTCGATGAGCTGCTCGGTGCGGCCCCCGGGCTGCGGCTTGGTGACCAGCACGAGCTCGACGTCGCGCTCGGTGCGCAACTTGGCGAAGGCCTCCAGCAACGTGGAGACGCCCTTCATGGGGGCGTCGGCGCTGGCCATGGCCATGATCCGGCCGGGCACGCGGGGCGTCGTCGGCGGGCGGAAGCCGTCGTCGACGCCGAGCAGGATGACCTCCATCCGCGCGGGGTCGACGCCGAAGTCGGTGGCGATGTCGCGCTTGGAGGCCTCGGAGGGCGTCATGATCGCGCGGGCGCGCCGGGCGACCTTGCCCTGCATGCGCAGGAAGCCGTACCAGCGGCGCAGGGTGAGCTTGCGCCACGGGTTGCGGGTCTGGGCCAGGTCGATGCGCCGGTCGAAGGTGATCGGGTGGTGCACCGTGGTGATCAGCGGCAGGTCGACCTTCGCGGGGTCGTCGATGTCGAGCATCCCGTAGCCCAGCACCTGGTTGTCGTGCGCGACGTCGAACTCGTCGCGCCGCTCGGCCAACAGCCGGGCGACCCGCTTGCTGAAGGTGCGTGCCTCGGGGAAGCCCGCCAGGCACATGATCGCGAACTCCTCGACGTCGATCCGGTCGCGGAACTCGCGCAGCTTCGGCACCCGGAACGGGTCCGGCTCGCGGTAGAGGTCCAGGCTCGGGACCTTGGTGAGCGCCACGCCCTCGTCGAGGTCGGGGTAGGGCTGCCCGGAGAACACCTCGACGGTGTGGCCCAGGCGGGCCAGCTCGCGGCTGAGGTGGCGGATGTAGATCCCCTGACCGCCGCAGTGGGGCTTGCTCCGGTACGACAGCAGTGCGATGCGCATGCGCTGGTGACCTCTGACCTCTCTCATCACCCCGCCGCGCGGGGACCGTCCGGGCACGTGCTCCGGGTGCGTCGACGCGCCGGCCGGACCAGGTGGAACGTGTTCCTATCATGCTCCACCGCTTGCTAGCCTAGTCGGGCGGTCCACCGGCCGTCGGGAGTCCGCAGCACGTCTCAGCGTCGCGATGTGGCGGGCGACACACCGCACCACCCGCGGAGCCCACCCCCTCCCTCGGACGACCAGGAGCAGCACCACATGAGCGCGACCAACTCCCTCTCCACCGAGGACCTGGGCTCCACCGCCCAGCGCGACCGGCGCAAGCGCATCCTCGACGCCACCTACGAGCTGGCCTCCGAGGGCGGCTTCGACGCCGTGCAGATGCGCGCGGTCGCCGAGGCCGCCGAGGTGGCGCTCGGCACGCTGTACCGCTACTTCCCCTCCAAGATCCACCTGCTCGTCTCGGCGCTGGGCCGCCAGTTCGAGTCGGCGGAGTCATCGCTGGTGACCCGACCCGTGCCCGGTGACACGCCGGCGGAACGGGTCATCTGGGTGCTCAAGCGCACCAGCCGCGGCCTTCAGGGCGACCCGCACCTCACCGAGGCGCTCACCCGCGCGTTCATGTTCGCCGACGCCTCGGTGGCCAACGAGATCCACGCCGTCGGCATGTCGATGACCTCGATCCTCACCCACGCCATGGACCCCGAGCGCAGCACCGAGGTGACCGAGGACGACGTCGCCATCGCCCGCGTGATCGGCGACGTCTGGCTCTCGGCCCTGGTCGCCTGGGTCACCGGCCGCTCCACCGCCGCCGAGACCGCCGCCCACATGGAGACCGCCGTCCGCATGCTGCTCAGGGACTGAGCAGGGCTGAGCTCGCGAAGCCCTGCTGATGGTGGTCGAGTAAGCGAGACGCGGGTGAGCCTGCGAACCCGCGCGGAGCGCATCGAGACCTGTCGACTCACCGACCGAGCACCAGCGCAGCAATCCGCGGGTGAGGAACGAACCCGCGGGGAGCGGAGCGGGGCAAGACCAGCCGGCCGCCCGCCGCCACCGCGACGACGCACCGCAGGGCATCCGACATACGGCTCACCGGATCTCGGTACGCCCAGCCCCTCGCAAGCTCGGGACAGCGCTACTCGATCAACGGCGGTGGACCAGCGCTCACCCCCCGAACGCGTGCGTGCTGGTGACACCGCCGTCGACGGCGATCTCGGCACCGTTGGTGTAGGCCGACTCGTCGCTGGCCAGGTAGACGTAGACCGGGGCGATGTCGGCGGGGGTGCCGACGCGGCGCAGCGGCACCCGGGAGGCGCCGAACTCCATGGCGGCGTCGCCGCCGTGCACGCGGGTCATGGGGGTGTCGATCATGCCGGGGTGCACGGAGTTGACCCGGATGCGGTGGCGGCCCAGCTCCATGGCCGCGCACTTGGTCATGCCGCGGATGGCCCACTTGGTGGCGGCGTAGGCGGTGCAGCCGGCCATGCCGGCCAGGCCCTCCACCGAGGAGGCGTTGATGATCGAGCCGCCGCCGTTCTTGCGCATCGTGCGCGTGACGGCCTGCATGCCGAGGAAGCAGCCGAGCTGGTTGACCCGGAACAGCAGGTCGACCTCGTCGCGGCCCATCCGCTCGATGTCGCCGAAGCGCAGGATGCCCGCGTTGTTGGCCAGCACGTCCACCGGGCCGAAGCGGGCGTTGGCGTCCTCGACGACGGCAGCCCACGAGGTCTCGTCGCTGACGTCGTGGTGCGCGAAGTGGGCGGCCTCGCCCAGCTCGTCCGCGAGTGCCTGACCCTCGTCCTTGGCGACGTCGGCGATCACCACCCGGGCACCCTCGGCCACGTAGGCACGGGCGATCGCTGCGCCCTGACCCATCGCAGCACCGGTGACGATGGCGCTCTTGCCGCTCAACCTGCCCACCTCAGACCTCCAGCGCCATGACGGAGTCGGCGGCGAAGCCCACGGCGGGGTCCCGCTCGGCGAAGAAGCCGCCGAGCTGGCCGGCGAGGTCGTCGGGCGTCCACGCCGAGCCCGCGGCGTCGAAGCGCTGCTCGACGACCGGAGCGGCGACGAGCGCCACCATGCCGCCGTACACGACGAAGACCTGGCCGGTGATCCGCGCTGCGGCGGGCGAGGCCAGGTAGGCCACCAGCGGGGCGACGTGCTCGGGCGAGTACGGGTCGATCTCGGCACCCGAGGTGTCCTCACCGAAGACCTGGGCGGTCATCGCCGTGCGGGCGCGCGGGCAGATCGCGTTGGCGCGCACGCCCATCCGACCCAGGCCGCGCGCGCTGGAGAGCGTGAGGGCGGTGATCCCCGCCTTGGCCGCCGCGTAGTTGGCCTGGCCGGGCGAGCCGCCCAGGAACGCCTCGGAGGCGGTGTTGACGATGCTCGCCTCGACAGGAGCACCGCTCTCCTTCGAGCGCTGCCGCCAGTAGGAGGCGGCGTTGCGCGAGAGCAGGAAGTGCCCGCGCAGGTGTACGCGGATCACGTCGTCCCACTCCTCGTCGGAGAGGTTGAAGAGCATCCGGTCGCGGGTCATGCCGGCGTTGTTGACGACGACGTCGAGCGAGCCGAGTCCCTCGACGGCGGCAGCGATCATGGCGTCGGCCGTGGAGCGCTCCCCCACGTCGCCCTCGACGACGGAGACCTGCCCGCCGGCGGCCTTGATCTCCTCGACCACCTGGTCGGCGGCCCCCGGCAGGTCGTTGACGACGACGGCCGCACCCGCCGCGGCGAGCGCCAGCGCCTCCGCGCGGCCCAGGCCGGCGCCGGCCCCGGTGACGACGGCGACCTTGCCCTCCAACGAGGTGGCCGTGGTGAGATCGGTGCTCTCGCTCACGCGCTCAGTCCTCCAGCGAGATCGCGGCGCGGGGGCACGCGGCGACCGCGCGCTTGACGTCCTCGAGGTTCTCGGGCGTCGTCTCCTCGGCTTTCACCTGCAGGTAGTCGTCGTCGTCCAGCTCGAACACCTCGGGTGCCATCGCCTCGCACAGGGCGTTGGACTCGCAGAGGTCGAAGTCGACCTTGATCCTCATGGTGCGTCCTTCCTCAGGTCATCTTGCGGTGGTCCCACGTGGCCACGTGCTCGGCGCGGATGATCACCGCGACCCGCTTGGTGGCCTGCTTCTCGACCGTCTCGCGGCCGAAGTCCCCCAGCTCCTCGAACGAGGCCGCCCCGAGCATCCGGGTGGCGACGCGGGAGCCGATGTCGAAGATCCCTTCGGCATCGCGGACGATCTCGGCGGTGCCGGTGATCGAGACGCCGCGCAGCTCGAAGTAGTCGACGCCGTCCTCGACCAGCGCGCTGACCCGTGGGTCGCGCTCGAGGTTGCGGATCTTCTGGCTGCGTCCGTAGGTCCAGAAGGCGAGCGAGCCGTCGGGCTCGATCACGTAGAACAGCGTGCTCAGGTGCGGAGCGCCGCTCGGGCCGATGCTCGCCACCTGCACCTTGAGGTTCTCGGTCAGCAGCTGGCCGACCTCCTGGTCGTCCATGCGCACCGCGTCGCGTCCACCAGCCATGGCTCAGCCCTCCTCGGACGAGTGGCCGGGGAAGACCTTCGCCCCCGGGTCGATGGCGACCGTCGCGTTGTTGACGGCCGTGGCGGCCTCGCCGAACCCGACGGCGATCAGCCGCACCTTGCCGGGGTACTCCGTGATGTCGCCGGCCGCGAAGACGCGCGGCAGGTTGGTGCGCATGGCGGGGTCGACGCAGATGTGCCGCTTGCTGACCTCGATCCCCCACTGCTGCAGGGGCCCGAGGTCGGCGATGAACCCGAGCGCCGCCACCACGGCCTGGGCGGGCAGCGTCGTGGTCTCGCCCGCCACCTCGACGTCGACCTCGGCGAGCGCACCACCCCCCGGGCCGGTGCGGCCCTGGGTGTCGCGCAGCGCGGTCACCTGCGCCTTCGTGATGATGCGCACCGAGGAGTCACGCACCTGCTGGACGGTGCGCTCGTGGGCGCGGAACGCGTCGCGGCGGTGCACGAGGGTGACGCTGGAGGCGACCGGCTCCAGGTGCAGCGCCCAGTCGAACGCGCTGTCGCCACCACCGACGATGACGACGTCCTTGCCGGCGTAGGGCGCGAAGCTGGGCACGAAGAACTCCAGGCCGCGGCCGACCCAGCCCTCGCCCGCGGGGAGCGGGCGCGGGCTGAACTTGCCGATGCCGGCGGTGATGACGACGGCGCCGGCACGCACCGAGCCGCCGTCGTCGAGGCCCACGGTGACGCCGTCGTCGTCGGTCTCGAGCGTCGTGGCGGTGCGGTCGAGCAGGTACTCCGGCTTGGCCGAGCCGGCCTGCTGCACCAGCCCCTCCACGAGGTCGCGGCCCTTGATGCCCGGGAAGCCCGCGACGTCGAAGATCTGCTTCTCGGGGTACATCGCGGTGATCTGGCCACCGAGCTCGGGCAGCGAGTCGACGACCGCGACCCGGTGGCCGCGGAACCCCGCGTAGTAGGCGGCGTAGAGGCCGGTGGGCCCCGCGCCGATGATCAGGAGGTCGCACTCGACGGTGGAGGTCACGCCGGCGATCCTTCCTGGCTGGGGGCTCCGCGACAAGCACCCGCGCGGTACCGGGACGCCTCGCAGCGTGCCGCCGACCCTACTGGAACAGGTTCTAGTTTGTCAGGCCGTCTCGAGGTCGGCGACGAGCCATCCGTCGTCGGTGCGGACCATCGTGACCAGGGCCCGGAACGGGGTGTACACGGCGTCCTCGCCGTTCTTGGTGGAGAGCGAGTTGAGGAAAACCAGCACCTGCGCCTCGGTGTCGTTGGCGCTCACCACGCCCTGCGAGACCACGCTGACCTGCACCTCGGTCTTGTTGCGCAGGAAGTCGGGCTTGGCGTCGTCGGTGGTCGCGCGGAACTCCTCGGCGAAGTCGGAGGTGAGCAGCGCCGTCGCCGACTCCACCTGCGCGTCGTACTCCTGCCAGGAGCGGGCCACCAGGTCGTAGGCCGCCTGCCCGGCCAGCTGCGCCACCGAGCGGGCGTCGGCCGGCGAGATCGTGAGCAGGTCCTCGCCGTTGGGCGCCGTGGACCCCGTCCCGGCCGCCCGCGGCGCCGGGTCCTCGCGCAGCCCCAGGTAGATGCCACCACCGAGGCCGGCCAGCGCCAGCACCACGATGACGGCGGCGAGCACCAGGGTGGTGCGACGCGAGGCCAGCAGTCCGGGTCCGGGCGTCGCGACCTCCTCCCCCGTCTCCTGCTGCTGCGGCGACCCCGCCGGCTCCTCACGGACACGGGGCGCCGGGTCGGGCGCCGGGTCGGGCGCCGGGTCGAGCGCCGGGTCGAGCGCCGCGTCGGGCGCCGGGTCCGGTGCGCGGCCGGCGACGCGGCGGGGACGGGCGCCGGGCTGCACGCTCGAGGGACGACGGCGCGGTGGTCGTGGGGTCGCGGCCATCAGGCGAGACCCTCCACGAACTGCAGGTCGCTGGCCTTCCAGGCGCCCTCGACCAGCGAGAGCTGGATCTGCAGGCGGAAGGTACGGGCCACGGGGGCCTGGTCGGTCTGGTCGTTGGCCACCGTGCCGGTGGTGGCCACGATGACGGTGGCGCTGTCCTGGGCGGCGGTGACCACCCCGGCCCACACCACCTCGCCGGTCATCACGGCGCGGGCACCCCCGAGCAGCTCGAGCAGCTCGTCGGTGCCGCTGTCGTACTGCTCGGCGAACTCACCGGTGGCCAGGGCGCGCACGCGCTCGATCGAGGCGTCGACGTCGTCGTAGCGGATGTTGACGAAGGCGGTCGCCACCTCCGTGGCGGCCGCGACCACCTCGCTGAACTCCCGGCGCTCGGCGGCGCTCGCCGCGGTGAGCCCGCCCGCCTCGACGGCGAGGGCCGGTGCGGGCTCCTCCTGCACGGCACGCACCACCACCACGCCGACCAGCGCGGTCGTGCAGGCGGTCAGCAGCGCCACCACGTAGAGCGCGATGTTGGTCCGACGGCGCGAGCGGAGCACCTGCTCGTCCTCGGCCGGCGCTACTGCACCGCGGGGCCGATCAGCATCCACTTCCAGGCGTCCTCTCCGAGGATCGACGACGGCGGGCTGCCCAGCCGCACCGGCTTGCCCTGGGCGTCCACGACACCGGGGACCTGGCCGGTCCTCGGGTCGTAGTAGCCCAGCGACGCGCGGCCGGGGTTGGGGTTGCTGGGCTGACCGGGAGCGTAGTTGAAGCCCCGGTAGTTGGTGTCGAGTCGGGTGCACCGCGCCGGGAAGATCGGCGCGTCGTCGAGCTCGTTGCCCTGACGCCACTCGCTGGGCGGGAGGTAGCCCTCGGTGCACGGCTTGGTCTGGTCGAACTGCAGGTTCACGTGCCCGAAGCCGTCGGGCGTGGTGCCGGTGAAGCCGCTGCCGATCAGCCGCGGGAAGGAGACGAGCAGCTGCTCGACGCCACGCAGGTGCGCCGTCACCACCTGCTGCACGCTGATGGCGTTGCCCAGCAGGATGGGCAGCGTCGGCTCGAGGTCCTCGAGCAGGGCCTGCACCTCGCGTGCGGCGCCCGGCGTCTGCTCGAGCACGGTGCGCAGGTCCTGGTCGCTCTCGCGCAGCGTGCGGGTGACCAGGCGCAGGTCGCGGCTGAAGGAGCGCAGCTCGGCCTTGGTGTCGGCCTGGGTGCCCAGCACGATGCGCAGTCGCTGCAGCAGCGCGCGCGTGAAGGGCTCGTTCTCGGCGGCGGCGTCGACGAACTGACCGCCGTTGTCGAGCAGCTGCTGCAGCGGCCGGCCGGTGTCGTCGAAGAGCTGGCCCAGCTCGCTCACGGTGGTGCGCAGCGCCTCCTTGTCGACCGAGCCGACGAACGCGTCGAGCTCGACGAGCAGGTCGGCCTCGTCGACGGGCAGCGACTCGGCGCTGCCCGTGAGCACGGTGCCGTTCTCGGCGTAGGGGCCTTGGTCGTCGGCCGGCTCGAAGTCGAGGTACTGCTCGCCGACCGCCGAGAGGTTGTGCACGAACATCGGGCTGTCGACCGGCAGCTCGGTGCCGTCCTCCAGCTGGAGGGTGAGCGTGACGCCCTCGTCGGTGGCGCGCATCCGGCTGACCTCGCCGATGGAGACGCCGCGGTAGGTCACGGCACTGCCCTCGAACAGGCCCCCGGAGGTGGGCAGCGTGGCCTCCACGGTGATGCCGCGGCCGAGCACGCGGTCCACGATCCCCAGGTACGAGGCAGCCACGTAGACGATCCCGACGGCGCTCAGCACCACGAACGCGACGAGTCGGGTCCGCATGCCGGCGCTCATGCGGATCCCCCCAGGAGTCGGTCGCGGTCCGGCGACGGCGTCGGGCGCCCGCTGGTGGCGGCCCGGCCCAGGCCGCCGGTGGCGCCCCCCAGTCCGTCCAGCAGGTCGCCCAACCCGTTGCCCAGCCCGTTGCCGAGGTCGCCCAGCCCGTTGCCCAGGCCGGTGCGGGTGCCGAGCAGCCGGCACACGGGCGTGCGGCGGTAGCGAGGCAGCTCGCAGGCCTGACGCAGCTGGCCGAGCAGGTCGGCGCTGCGCAGCACGCGGCGGCAGGCGGGGCTGGTGAGGTTGCCCGACTCCAGGCAGTCGAGCACGCCGTCGACCAGCGGATCGAGCGGGGTGCCGTTGGTGAGGTCGCCGAGGTCGATCTCGGGCACGCCGATGCCGCGGAAGAGGTTGTCGAGGCTGACCTCGAAGCGGATCGAGGTGTTGGCGTAGTCGCCCAGCACCACCTCGGAGGCCTCCTGCGGGAAGGGGAAGCTGAGCAGCAGGTTGAGGCCCGGGGCCAACGAGTCACCTGAGGCCGAGAGCCGGTTGAGGATGGGCTGGAGGTCGCGCAGCGAGCTGAGGAGGTCCTCGCGACTGGCGCGGATCACGCGCGTCCCCACCTGGCCCAGCTCCTCGAGGTCGGTGAGCATGGTGACCAGCTCCTCGTGCTGCTGCCCCAGCACGCGGATCGCGGGGCCGGTGGCGTCGATCGCCTCGGTGATCACCTCGCGCTGGGCGTTGAGGGTGCCCGTGAGGCGGTTCATCGCCTCGAGGGCGGTGATGATGTCGCCCTTCTGCGCGTCGAGGGTGCCCACCACCGCGTCGAGGTTGCGCAGCAGCGAGCGCAGGTTGTTGGTGCGACCGCTCATCACGTTGTTCAGCTCGCGCGTGATGGTGCCGAGCTGGGCGACACCGCCGCCGGAGAGCAGGAACGAGAGCGCACCGAGCACCTCCTCGACCTCCGGGTTGCGGCCGGTGGCCTCGAGCCCGATCACGTCGCCGTCGGCGAGCCGACCGGCGGGCGGCTCGCCGGTAGGCTCCTCGAGGGCCACGTACTTCTCGCCGAGCAGGCTCACCTGGCGGATGTCGGCGATCGCGTTGGCGGGCAGCTCCACGTCGTCGCGCACGCGCAGGGTGATCTCGGCGTGCCAGCCCACGCGCTCCACCTCGGTGACCTCGCCGACCGTGACGTCGTCGACCATCACCGGCGATCGGGGCACGACGTTGAGGATGTCGGCGAACTCGGCGGTGACCTCGTAGGAGGCGTCGGCGTCGACCGGGGACCCGGGCAGCGGCAGGTCGTAGGCGCCGTCGAAGTCGCAGCCGCTGAGCAGGAGCGCACCGGCCAGCGCCGCCACGAGCGGCCGGGCCCAGCGTCGGGTGCACGGACGGGCGGTCACGAGGCACCTCCGAGCAGGGCCTCGACGCTGGTGTCGGTGCCGATGCGCACCGGGCCGCGCACCGGCGCCCGCGACGTGCCGGTCGCTCCCGGGGCCGTGCGCGGTGCGATGCCGGAGACCGACGGCGCCCCCGTGCCCGACCGCGCCGCGGCCGGCAGCCCACCGGCACCCTCGCGGGCCGCGGCCTGCTGGGCCAGCACGGGCTCGAGGAGCTGCTCGAGCAGGCGGCAGGAGAGCTGCCTGGTGGCGGCGGGGATGTCGGACTGCTGGATGATCGCGCAGAGCAGGCCGTCGGCGTCGGCGATGTTGCCGTCGAAGCCGATCCGCGAACCGATCGAGCCCGACTCGGCGTTGAAGGCGATCGCGAGGTTGCCCAGGGCCACCGGCGCGACCGTGAGGGCGTCGTCGATGGACTCGCGCTCGGAGTTGATGGTCTTCATGACCCGGCTCAGCTTCTCGACGTCGGTCACGAGCGCGCGGCGGTTGCCCCGCACGAAGGTGCGCACCGTCCCCACGGCGCTCGCCACGGAGTCGAGCGCGGCCGCCAGCTCCTCCCGCTCCTCCACGAGATCGCGGGAGACGCCTGCGAGGTCCTCGACGAAGGCGCGCACGACCTCGTCGTTGCGGGCCAGGTTGTCGGAGAAGACCGCCAGCTGCTCGACGGTGGCGAACAGGTCGCCGCTGCCCTGGCCGAACGTGACGGCCGCCGCCGAGAGGTCCTGCAGCATCTGGTTGCCCCGGGCGCCGTTGCCGCGCAGTGCGGTGGAGGCGGCCTGCAGGGTGCGGTCCAGCGTCCCGTCGGCGTTGACACCGTTGGGCCCCAGCGCCGATGTCAGGTCGCGCAAGGCCTTGTAGATGCGGTCCAGCTCGACCGGCACGCCGGTGTCGGCCAGGGCGATGTCGGCGCCGTCAGGGAGCGTCGGGCCCTCGGTCCACGCCGGGCCCAGCTGCACGAAGCGGTCCGCGACCAGCGTCGGCGTCACGACGGCGGCCTGTGCCTCGGCGGGCAGCCGGTGCTCGTCGTCGTAGACCATCTCCACGCGCACCGACTCGCCCTCGGGCACCACGGCGGTGACCCGGCCGATGGTCACGCCCAGGATGCGGACGTCGGTGCCCACGTAGACGCTGACGGCGCTCGGGAAGTGGGCGGTGACGGTCCGGGTGCCGCCGCCGGTCTCGCGGGAGAGCAGGAAGCCGCCGAGCAGCACGAGCACGAGCAGCACCGCGAGGGACCGCAGCGTGGTGAGGCGTCGCAGCAGGCTCACTGGAACACCTCCTCGGGGGGGACGGGCTGGAACTCACCGGTGGGGATGGCCAGCAGGTTGGAGGCGTAGGCGTCGAACCAGGGTCCGGTGCCGACGATGTTGGACAGGATGCTGGCGTAGGGGCCGAGGGCGGCGAGGGTGCCCTTGAGCTCCTTCTCCTTGCTGATGAGCAGGGAGAGCAGGTCGTCGACCTCGCGCAGGGCCGGCCCGATCTGCGCCTGGTTGTCGGTGGCGACACCGCGGAGCTCGACGGCGAGGCGACGCGCGTTGACCAGCAGCCGGTGGATCGCCTGCTTGCGCTTGCGCACCTCCTCGAAGACCAGCTCCGCGTTGCCCATCAGCGAGACCAGGTCGTCGCCGCGCGCGGCCAGCAGCGTGCTGACCTCGCGCGAGCTGGCCAGCAGCGCGCGGATCTGGCTGTCGCGCGAGGCGACCGTGCGCGAGAGTCGGGCGATGCCGTCGAAGCTGGCCTGGATCTCGGGGGCGGCGGCCTCGGTGGTCACCGAGACCTCGGTGAGCGCCTGCACCAGCTGGTCGCGGTCGAGCTGCTCGGTGGTGGTGGCGAGGTCGCCGAAGACGTCCACGATGTCGTAGGCCGACTCGGTGCGCTCGAGCGGGATGGCCTCGGAGCTGCTCTGCTGGCCCTCCCCCGCCGGCGAGAGCTGCAGGTACTTCTCGCCCAGCAGGTTGAGCACCTCGACCGAGGCCCGGCTCTCGGTGCCGAACTCGACGCCGTTGTCGACCTCGAACTCGACCCGCACGCGGTCGCCCACCAGGTCGACGGACTTCACCCGGCCGACCCGGATGCCGCCCACCTGGACGATGTTGCCGACCCGCATGCCGCTGGCGTCGCTGAACTCGGCGGAGTAGGTGGTGCCCCGGAAGCCCGGGAAGCTGGAGAGGTTGAAGGTGGCCGCCAGCATCAGCAGCATGATCACCACCGTGATGGCGCCCAGTCGGAGCGCGCGCGCCTGCGAGACCCGGGCCATCAGCGGTTGCACCTCGGCCGGTTGCTGCGCACGTTGATGTCGTTGAGGAGTCCGTTGAGCCGGTCGACCAGCTGGTTGGGGACGCCCCGGATCTCGGGCAGGGTGATCTCGGCGGAGAACCCGCAGACGTAGTAGCTGTACCAGCTGCCGTAGGTGCCGGTCCGGGTCTGGTCGGTCATCGACTCCGGCAGCCGGTCGAGCAGCTCGACGACGAGCTTGCGCGACTGCGGCGTCGTCAGGAGCGCCGAGAGCCGGCGCAGCTCGCGCAGGTCGGCCTTGAGCAGCGGTCGCCCGTCCTGCAGGAGGTCGGCGACCACCACGGTCAGGTCGGAGATGTCCTGCAGCGAGGAGCCGATGGTGTCGCGGTCGGCGGCGAGGTCGGCCATCCAGCCGTCGAGCTCGGTGATGAGCGTGGTCAGCTCCTGCGAACGGCTGTCGACGGTCTGCAGGGTGGTGGTCAGGTTGCCGATCACCTCGCCGATCAGCTGGTCGCGGTCGGCCAGGGTGGTGGTGAGCGAGGCGGTCTTCTGCAGCAGCCCCTGCACGGTGCCGCCCTCCCCCTGCAGCACCTGCACCAGGTTCATGGTCAGCTCGTTGACCTGGGCGGGCTGCAGGGCGTCGAAGAGCGGCTTGAAGCCGTTGAAGAGGGCCGTGAGGTCGAGGGCCGGCGCGGTCTGGCTGATCGGCAGGACGTCGTCCTCCTCCAGGGGCTCGGCGCCGGCGCTCTCGCCCTCCTCGATCGCCAGGTAGCGGTCACCGACCAGGTTGAGGAAACGGATCTCGGCGCGTGACCCGGTGGTCATGGGCACCTCGGCCTTGACCCGGAAGGTGACGATGGCCTGGCTGCGCTCGTGGTGGTCGACGTCCTTGACCTCGCCGACGCTCACGCCGGCCACGCGCACGTCGTCGCCCTTCTCGAGCATCGAGGCGTTGGAGAAGACCGCGCGGTACTCACGCCCCTCGCCGAACCCGACGTTGCCCATGATCGCGGCGAGCAGCCCGGTGACGAGCACAGAGACGACGGTGAAGATGCCGAGCTTGATGCCGGCCGCGATGGTGGCGGCGTTGCGGCGGTTGCGCAGCTTGCGGCCGTCACCGGCGCCCGGACCCGGCCCGCTCATCGGCCACCTCGCACGACGGGCCCGTAGAGCAGGGAGCCGAGCGAGCCGTAGGTGTCGGCGTCGCCGCCGCTGCGGCCGGCCAGCACCGCGTTGACGACGGCCTGGTCGCCCGGCGTGCCGGCCAACCCGCTGGACATCGTGCGCGCCGCGTTGGCCGCCGGGTAGGAGGGGGCGACGCGCTGTGGCGCCCCCGGGATGATGCTGGTCGGCGGGTTGTCGTCGAGGTCGGTGCCGTCGTCGAAGGCGTTGGGACCCGCCGGGACCGCCGGGTTGGGCAGGCCGGCGCACCAGGGTCCGCGACCGACCTCGCCGTAGACCGGGATGTCCTGCGGGCCGTAGGCGCGGTACTGGGGGGTGAAGACCTCGACGTACTGGCGGATCTCGTTGCCCGCGAAGGTCTTGGCCAGCAACGGCTTGTACTTGGCGGCACCGCGGACCAGGCACGGGAACTGCGGGGAGTAGGTGGCCAGCAGGTCGAGCACCGGCGCGGTCACCTCGCCGACGCGGACCAGGTTGGCCTCGTTGTCGGCCAGCACGCGGGTGCTGGTGCGGGCGAGTCCGCTGACGTCGCTGAAGAAGACGCCGATCTCGCGGCGCTTCTGGGTCACGGTCTTGGCGGTGACGGTCAGGTTGTCGAGGGTGGCCAGGAGGTCGGGTGCCGCGACGTCGTAGGAGTCGGCCACCTCGGCGAGCAGCACGAGGTCCTCGCGCAGCGTCGGCAGCAGGTCGGTGATGTCGCCCAGGTAGGCGTCGAGGTCTTCGAGGGTCTGGCCGAGCTGCTCGCCACGACCCTCGAGCGCGGTGGCCAGGGCGTTGAGCGTCATGTTGAGGTCGGCGGGCCGCACGGCACGCAGCAGGGGGAAGAGCTCGGCCAGGATGCGGCTGAGCTCGACGTTGACCTCGACACGGCTGGAGGGGATCACCGACCCCTCGCGCAGGCTGTCGGCGCCGCGCGCCGGGGGCATGACGAAGGAGAGGTACTTCTGCCCGAACAGGGTGGTGGGCAGGATCTGCACCCCGGCGTTCTCCGGGATCTGCTCGGCGGTGCCGGGCTGCAGCGCGACGCGGATCGAGGCCTCCTGGCCGTCCTGGTCGATGTCGCGCACCTCGCCCACCAGCACGCCGTTGAGCCGCACGTCGCCGAACTTGGCCAGCTGCAGCCCGGCCCGGTCGGCCTTGACCGTGATCATCGTGACCCGCGCGAAGGTCTTGTTGTAGACGCCGATGGAGAGCCCGATGAGCACCGCGATCGCGGTGAGGAACACGACGCCGGCCAACAGCAGGCGCACGTGCTCGCGCTTGCTGTCGTGGTGGATGTTGACCAGCACGGCGCCGCTACCCCGTGATCCGCACGGTCGTGGTGGAGCCCCAGATGGCGAAGCTGAGGAAGAAGTCGGCCACGACGATCGTGACGATGCTGGTGCGGATCGCGCGCCCCACGGCGGTGCCCACGCCGGCTGGCCCGCCCGAGGCGGTGAACCCGTAGTAGCAGTGGATCAGGATCACGGCGACGGCCAGGAAGATCAGCTTCGCGAAGGACCACAGGATGTCGATGGGCGGCAGGAAGATCTGGAAGTAGTAGTCGTAGGTGCCGGGCGACTGGCCGTAGATGAAGATCACGATCAGTCGCGGTGAGAGGTAGGAGGAGAGCAGCGCCACGGTGTACAGCGGGATGACGGCGATGAAGGCGGCGATCATCCGGGTGGTGACCAGGAACGGCAGCGAGGGGATGCCCATCACCTCGAGGGCGTCGACCTCCTCGGAGATGCGCATCGCACCCAGCCGCGCGGTGTAGCCGCACCCGACGGTCGCGGCGAGCGCGATCGCGGAGATCAGTGGTGCGACCTCGCGGGTGTTGAAGTAGGCGGAGATGAAGGCGCTGAACTTGGCGACGCCGAGCTGGTTGGTGGCCGCGTACCCCTGGATGCCGACCTCGGTGCCGGAGAAGAACGCCAGGAACGAGATGACTCCGACGGAGCCGCCGATCAGGGTCAGCCCGCCGGCGCCGAAGGTCACCTCGGCGAGGTGCTTGGTGATCTCGCGGGGGTAGCGGCGCACCGCCCGCGGGCCCCAGGCCAGCGCCTTGACGTAGAAGAGGAGCTGGTCGCCGTACTGCTCGAGGCTGCGCCGTGGTGCCACCACCACGGTCTCGACGATCGTGCTCTGGATGCCGGCCATGTCAGAGCCCCGGGGGTGGGACGACTTGGAAGTAGATGGCGGTGATGATGGCGTTGAGGAAGAACAGCAGCATGAAGGCGACGATGACGGCCTCGTTGACCGCGCGGCCGACACCCGAGGGCCCGCCCCCGGCGTTGAGACCCTTGTAGGCCCCGACGATCGCGGCCAGCCAGCCGAAGACCACGGACTTGATGAGCGCGATCCACAGGTCGGTGATGCTGGCCAGCGCCGTGAAGCTGGACAGGAAGGCGCCCGCCGAGCCGCCCTGCACGATGACGGTGAAGAAGTACCCGCCGCCGATGCCGGCGGCGATCACGATGCCGATGATCATCAGCGCCACGAACATGGTGGCGACCACGCGCGGTGCGACCAGCCGCTCGAGGGGGTCGACGCCGAGGACCTCCATGGCGTCGATCTCCTCGCGGATCTTGCGCGCCCCCATGTCGGAGCAGATCGCCGAGCCCGCGGCACCCGCGATGATCAGTGCCGCGGCGATCGGGGCCGCCTCGCGCACCACGGCGAGCACCGCCGTCGCGCCGGCGAAGGACTGGGCACCCAGCTGCCCGGTGAGGGCGCCGACCTGCAGCGAGATCACCGCACCGAAGGGGATGGAGACCAGGATCGTGGGCATCAGGGTGACGCTGGTGATGAACCACGCCTGCTCGATGAACTCCCGCACCTGGAAGGGCCGCGTGAAGATCACCTTGGTGACGTCGACGACCATCGCCGCGATCTCACCCGGTCCACGGACGATCGCCACAGCGTTGAACGCCATCTGTCACCTCCCCATCAGAGCGACGGCGGTCACACAGTAGAACGTGTTCTCGTTTTCGACAACGAGAGTCGTCTTAGCCGCGCCCCCGGGTGGGTACTGGCACCCGTCGCCACCGCCCGGCGAAGGGTGCGTACACCGTAGGGAAAGGTGAGCGACCTAGGATGCCGAATCGTGGAACGCGTCACAGCCAGAGCCCGCTCCAGGGCCCGCGGATGACCCCCGATCCCTGGGTGGCGTTCCCCCACGACCCCCGCGACCCGGCGCACTCCGGCCTGCGTGCCTCCGACGCCGAGCGCGAGCTGGTCCGCCAGATGCTCACCACCGGGTTCGCCGAGGGACGTCTGGACCGCGAGGAGTACGAGGAGCGCAGCGACGCCGTCGACACCGCGCGCACCCTGGGCGACCTCCCGCCGATCGTGGCCGACCTCGTGCCGCTGCGTCCTGCACCGGTGCGGCGCACCGGTGAGCTGGTCGGCCTGGACCCCACCGACCTGGACCGCCGCGCCCAGGAGACCTGGCGGGCCGAGCGGCGCAGCGCCGTCCTCAGCCTGCTCGGCGCCAGCCTGATCTGCTGGTCCATCTGGGTGGCCACCGGGTTCTCCGGCCCCGGGTTCGACCCCTCCTTCGCCTGGCCGGCCATCGTCTCGGCCGCCCTGCTCGTGCGCGTGCTCCAGGTGGCCGCCACCCGGGAGGAGCGCGTGGCCCAGGAGCGCGCCCGGCTGGAGAAGCGCCAGGCCAAGCAGCTGCGCGCCCGCTCGTGGAAGAGGGACTGACCCGTGGAGCTGCCCCGCTCGCTGCGCGCCGCGCGCCGCCGTCACCACCCGGGCGCGCACGAGGACGAGATCCACCACGTGCTCGGACGCAACCCCTCGGGGGTGCTGCTGATCGCCCAGCTGACCGCGGTGCTCGCCTACCCGTTCCTCGACGACTCGGTGGCCGGCCGGGCCGTGCTGGGCGTGGTGCAGATCGCGATCCTGATGATCGCGCTGTGGGCGGTGCGCCGCACGCCGGCCCTCAGCATGGTCGCCGGCCTGATCGCGGTGCCCGCCGCGCTGTTCACGGTGCTCGAGGCGGTCTACCCCACCACCGGGTGGGTGGTGCTGGTCTCGGCGCTGCTGCACGCGCCGTTCTACTTCTACGTCTCCTACGGGATGATCCGCTACCTCTTCCACGACGAGAAGGTCACCCGCGACGAGCTCTTCGCCACCGGCGCCGCCTTCACCGTGGTCGCCTGGGGCTTCGCCTACCTCTACGCCGCCGTGCAGGTGGTGTGGCCGGGGTCCTTCACCTCCTTCGACGGCGAGGGCACCCGGCCGTGGTTCGAGCTGCTCTACCTCTCCTTCACCACCCTCACCTCGGTGGGGCTCTCCGACGTGACCCCCATCGCCGACCACGCGCGGTCCCTGGTGATGGTCGAGCAGGTCGCCGGAGTCTTCTACGTCGCGCTCGTCGTCGCCCGCCTGGTCGGGCTCAACGCCAACCGGCTCGCGCGCGGGCGCCGCTGACGGCTGGGCCGGTGGGTCTCGTGGGGCTCGTGGGGCTCGTGGGGTGAGGGGGCGATCCCACGTCCACGTGGGATCACGGAACAGGGGGGCCGGAATACTGGCCCTCCGGTTCCGCGATCACCCCTCCGGTGACACAGGTGTGGCAGGTGGGACTGCTGTGACAGCGCCGCAACCCCACCCGCGGCGTCAGGACTTCTGCTCTGCTGACTGCGCTTGGTCGAGGTCGAGCTCCAGCTGGGCTTCCGCCCCGTCCTCGGTGTCCGCCTCGTCCGCGTCCTGCGGCTCGGACGCCGCCTCGTCCGCGTCCTGCGGCTCGGACGCCGGCTCGGCCTCGTCCTCAGGCTCGGCCTCGTCCTCGTCCTCGTCCTCGTCCTCGTCCTCGGTTTCAGCCTCGACCTCCGACCAAGGCTCGGGTTCGGGCTCGGGCTCGGGCTCCGGCTCCGGCTCGACCTCCGGCTCCGGCTCGACCTCCGGCTCCGGCTCGACCTCCGGCTCCGGCTCGACCTCCGGCTCCGGCTCCGAGTCGGGCGCGGGGGCCGAGGCTGCCTCCCAGCCCTCCGGACGCTCGCCGTCCGGCAGGGAGCTCACGAGCAACCGGTAGGACTCCGCGACGGCCGCGCGCAGCACGTCGTCGTCGAGCCCGGACAGGGTGAGGTCGCTCCAGCCGCGCCGGCCCACGTAGGCCATCGGACGCGCGGCACCGGTCGCGCCGTGATCCTCGAGCCAGGCGTCCGCCTCGCCCCGGTCGGCACCGAGCCGCACACCGACCGCGTGCCGCCCCAGGTAGGCGACCGCGGTGCCGCGCGTGCCCCGGCCCACGCGCACCACGGGGTGCTCGGTGCGCCAGCCGCCGTCGGCACGGGTCCCGGGGAGCGTCAGGCAGTGCTCGGTGAGGGTCTCGACGTCCATGGCCCCATCCAACCAGCGCGGCCCCCACGGGGCCGGCAGGACGGCCGGGCCGATCCCGTCTGTCCGGCTCAGCCCGTGGCGCCGGCCTCGAGCGCCACGCGGTCGATCACCGCGCGCGCCCGACGGCGGTAGCGCCACACCTGCAGCAACCCGACCCCCCACAGCACGTACTGGGTGCTCATCGCCCAGCGGAACGCCTCGGGCGTGTAGGCGGTGGAGTCCCCCGGCGTGCGCCAGTCCAGCACCAGCCCGATGGCGATCACGAGCACCAGCGAGGCGCTGAAGCCGCCCTGGTTGATGATGCCGCTGGCGCTGGCCAACCGCTCGGAGGGGTTGGAGGTGCGGCCCAGGTCGAACCCGATCATCGACGCCGGCCCGCCGACGCCGGTGACCACGACGAGCAGCACCAGCAGCCACAGCGGCGCGTTGCCCGGCCACAGCAGGACCACGGTCCACACACCGACGATCGACCAGACGATGGCCAGCACGATCGTGGAGCGGTGCCAGGGGTGACGGCTGATCGCCCAGCCCAGCACCGGCCCGCTCACCATCACCGCCGCCACCATCAGGGTCAGCAGCGCTCCCGCGGTCTCGGTCGAGCGCCCCTCGCCCCGGACCAGGAAGGGGTAGCCCCACAGCAGGGTCAGCGCGGTGGCGCTGAACTGGGTGGTGAAGTGCATCCAGAACCCCAGCCGCGTCCCTGGGTGGGCCCACGACGCCGCCAGGCTGTGCCGCACCGCGGTCAGGGAGAGCCGGGCGCCGCGCACGTGCCGGGCCGACGGGCTGTCGTCGACGACGAGCACCAGCACGACCGCCATCAGCAGGCCGAGCCCCGCGGCGCCCAGGTAGGCGGCGGTCCACCCGACCTCGCGCAGCGCCCAGATCATCGGCACGGCGGCGCCCACCGCTCCCAGCTGGCCCAGGGTGCCGGTGAGCGAGGTGACGAACGGGATCCGGCGCGGGGAGAACCACCGGCTCACCAGCCGCAGGACGCAGATGAAGGTCAGGGCGTCGCCGATGCCGACACCCACACGCGCCACGATCGCCAGCGGGAAGCTCTCGACGACGGCGAACAGCGCCTGCGAGGCCGCCAGCAGCAACGTGCCGACCAGCATGACGCTCCGGGAGCCGAAGCGGTCGACCAGCAGCCCGACCGGTACCTGCATGCCGGCGTAGACGAGCAGCTGGAGCATGGTGAAGGTGGCCAGCTGGGCGGCGCTGATCCCGAAGCGGTCACTGGCGGCCAGGCCGGCGACCGCCAGCGAGGAGCGGTGGAAGACGGCGAGCAGGTAGACCAGCAGCCCCACTGCCCAGACCGACCAGGTACGCAGCTCCGTCGCCGGGCTCGCGATTGCCGGGGCGGGGTCACTCACTCCTGCGACGATATCGGCGCCGGCACCTCGGTCTCCCATCGGCGACGTCGCTCGGCGCTGCTCTGCTCCCACCACGGGGTGCCCCGCTCACCGAGGGCCACCTTGGCGGCCTGCACGCCCGCGCGGGCCGTGGCCTCGGCGTCCTCCCCCGCGCCGGCGCGCTTCACCCGCCCCACCTCGCGGCGCCAGGCCATCAGCACCCGCTGCAGCTCGGAGCGACGCGCGGGCGGGATCTCGGGGTCGGTGGCCCGCCACCGGCGGCCGTCGATGACGACGTGGTGGCCGTCCTCGGTCAGCGGCGGCCCGTCGTCACCACTGTCGCGGCGGGCACCGCTCACCCGGCGTCCATCATCTGCCGCAGCTCCTTCTTCAGGTCGCCGATCTCGTCGCGCAGCCGCGCCGCGACCTCGAACTGCAGCTCCGCGGCCGCGGTCTTCATCTGGTCGGTGAGCTGCTGGATCAGGCCGGCGAGCTCGCTGCTGGGCAGCCCCGCCAGGTCGGCGGCGTGCTGCCCGGAGGCGGCCTTGCCCAGGCCCGGCACGGGCTGCTTGACCTTGACCCCGCCGGCACGCCCCTTGGCCTCGGTGCCGGCCCAGGTCTCGAGCAGCGCCTGGGTGTTCTCGTCCTCGCGGGCCAGCATCTCGGTGATGTCGGCGATCTTCTTGCGCAGCGGCTGGGGGTCGATGCCCCGCTCGGTGTTGTAGGCGATCTGCTTGGCGCGACGCCGGTTGGTCTCGTCGATCGCCGACTCCATCGAGGGCGTGATCCGGTCGGCGTACATGTGCACCTGGCCGGAGACGTTGCGGGCGGCGCGACCGATGGTCTGGATCAGCGACTTGTCCGAGCGCAGGAAGCCCTCCTTGTCGGCGTCGAGGATCGAGACCAGCGACACCTCCGGCAGGTCGAGGCCCTCACGCAGCAGGTTGATGCCGACGAGCACGTCGTACTCCCCCAGCCGCAGGTCGCGCAGCAGCTCGATGCGCTTGAGGGTGTCGACCTCGGAGTGCAGGTAGCGGGTGCGGATCCCGGCGTCGAGCAGGTAGTCGGTGAGGTCCTCGCTCATCTTCTTGGTCAGGGTGGTGACCAGCACGCGCTCGTTCTTCTCCGCCCGCGTGCGGATCTCGTGGATGAGGTCGTCGATCTGGCCCTTGGTGGGCTTGACGACGACTTCGGGGTCGATCAGGCCGGTGGGGCGGATGATCTGCTCGACCACGTGCGGCGGGGTGTCGCCGCCGACCTTGTCGAGCTCGTAGTCGCCCGGGGTGGCCGAGAGGTAGATGGTCTGGCCGATCCGGTCCAGGAACTCCTCCCAGCGCAGCGGCCGGTTGTCCATCGCGCTGGGCAGGCGGAAGCCGTGCTCGACCAGGTTGCGCTTGCGCGACATGTCGCCCTCGTACATGCCGCCGATCTGCGGGATCGCCACGTGCGACTCGTCGACGACGAGCACGAAGTCCTCGGGGAAGTAGTCGAGCAGGCAGTTCGGGGCGCTGCCGCGCGGCCGACCGTCGATGTGCATGGAGTAGTTCTCGATGCCCGAGCAGGATCCGACCTGGCGCATCATCTCGACGTCGTAGGTGGTGCGCATGCGCAACCGCTGGGCCTCCAGCAGCTTGCCCTGCTTCTCGAACGTGGCCAGCTGCTCCTCGAGCTCGGCCTCGATGCTGGTGATCGCCCGCTCCATGCGCTCGGGACCGGCGACGTAGTGCGTCGCGGGGAAGATGTAGACCTCCTGGTCGTCGGTGAGCACCTCCCCCGTGACCGCGTGCAGGGTCATCAACCGCTCGATCTCGTCGCCGAAGAACTCGATGCGCACCGCGTGCTCCTCGTAGACGGGGAACACCTCGAGCGTGTCACCGCGGACCCGGAAGGTGCCGCGGGTGAAGCTCATGTCGTTGCGCGTGTACTGGATCTCGACCAGCCGGCGCAGGATCGAGTCGCGGTCGTGCTCCTCGCCCACCCGCATCCGGATCATCCGGTCGACGTACTCCTGCGGGGTGCCCAGGCCGTAGATGCAGGAGACCGTGGCCACCACGATCACGTCGCGCCGGGTGAGCAGGCTGTTGGTGGCCGAGTGCCGCAGCCGCTCGACCTCCTCGTTGATCGAGGAGTCCTTCTCGATGTAGGTGTCGGTCTGGGGGACGTAGGCCTCGGGCTGGTAGTAGTCGTAGTAGCTGACGAAGTACTCGACGGCGTTGTCCGGGAACAGCTGGCGCAGCTCGTTGGCGAACTGCGCGGCCAGGGTCTTGTTGGGCTGCATCACCAGCACCGGGCGCTGCACCTTCTCGGCCACCCACGCCACCGTCGCGGTCTTGCCGGTGCCGGTGGCGCCGAGCAGGACGACGTCCTGCTCCCCGCCCTCGATCCGCTTGGCGATCTCGGCGATGGCCGCCGGCTGGTCGCCGGCGGGATCGTAGTCGGAGACCACCGTGAAGGGGGCGACGCGGCGCTCGAGGTCGGTGACGGGACGCATGCCTCGAGACTACGACGGCCCACCGACAAGCCCCGCGGAGCTGCGCGAGGAACGAGCGCAGGTCCGTACGGGGCGCAGGTTGAGCAAGCCCCGCGGAGCTGCGCGAGGAACGAGCGCAGGTCCGTACGGGGCGCAGGTTGAGCAAGCCCCGCGGAGCTGCGCGAGGAACGAGCGCAGGTCCGTACGGGGCGCAGGTTGAGCGAGGCCCGCGGGTGAGGGACGAACCCGCGACGGCCGAGTCGAAACCGTCCGACTCAGGGGCAGGACGGCGTGCTCGAGGTCGGAGGTCGGGTCACCGGATCTCGGTACGCGATCAGCGGTGGGCGGCGAGCCTCGGTCAGCGCGACCGGTCGGGCGGCACCCGCAGCACGGTCAGGGTGGTGGCGAGCATCCGGTAGTGCCCGACGAGCATCACCAGCTCCAGGCACTCCCGCTCGTCGCGGTCGGCGCGCAGCCGTGCCCAGGTGGCGTCGGAGAGGTCCTCGGTGGCGTGCAGCTCGTCGACGACCTCGAGCAGCAGCCGCTCGGCGTCGGTCCAGCCGGGGGCGGAGGGGCCGGCGGCGACCCTCTCCACCTGCGCGGCGTCGAGCCCTGCACGGCGGGCGAGCGGGCGGTGCTGGGCGAGCTCGTAGTCGCTGCCGCACAGGGTCGCCACCCGCAGGATCACGAGCTCGGTCTCGCGGCGGGCGAGGCGGCCGCCGGGCATCATCGTCCCGGCGAAGTGCAGCCACCCCCAGAAGAGCCGGCGGTGGCGTCCGAGGGTCAGGAACACCGCCGGCGGCTCCGTGCCCTGCACGCGCCCCGCGAGCCGCGCGAAGCCCTGGACGAGCAGCCCGGTCTGGCGGCGCGTCCCCGGGGCCAGCCTGGCGGGCCCCGGCGCGCGGGACGCGATGCTCACCGCGCGCTCCGGCGCGCTGCGCCGACCTCGGGCAGCACCCGGTTCGCGCCGGCGTTGAAGGCCCGCATCAGCCCGACGTAGAGCGGCGGGCACAGCCGCTGCGCCGCGTGGGCGAGGCGGATGTCGGTGGAGGTGTAGACCCAGTACCGGTTGCGCCGGACGCCCTCGAGGATCGCCTCCGCCGCCCGCTCGGGGCTGACGGCGTGGCTGCGGAACCGGGCCTGGGCCTTGAGGAACCGCGGCCCGGCCTTGTCGATGCCGTCGATGTGCACCGTCTCGGTGAGCGGCGTCGCCACCCCGCCCGGGCAGACCAGGCTGACGCCGATCCCGTGCCGACGCAGGTCGAAGCGCAGCACCTCCGAGACACCCCGCAACCCGAACTTGGAGGCGGAGTAGGCGGCGTGCCACGGCATGCCGATGAGGCCGGCGGCGGAGGAGACGTTGACCAGGTGACCGCCGCGGCCGCCGTCGACCATGACCGGCACCAGCTCCTCGATCACGTGGACGGGGCCCATCAGGTTGACATCGACGAGCCGTCGCCACGTGTCGTGCTCGAGGCTGCTCACGGTGCCCCAGGCACTGATCCCGGCGATGTTCATGACCAGGTCCATGGGGCCCGACAGCTCCGTGACCCGCCGCGCCAGTGCCGCGACGGCGTCGTGGTCGGAGACGTCGGCCGCCTCGGCCAGCACCACCGTGCCGCCGGCCCCGCGGATCTCCTCCGCCACCTGGCTCAACGGCTCGGCGGCCAGGTCGGTCAGGTGCAGCCGGGCGCCCTCGCGGCCCGCGGCCCGCGCCGTCGCACGCCCGATGCCGCTCGCGGCTCCGGTGAGGAAGACGTCGCGACCTCGCAGCGAGCGGAGGTCGGGGCGCCGCACGCGGGGTCCCCGGTGGTCACGAGCGGTCGTGGCGGGGAGCATGCGCGCCATCGTAGGGACGCACGCACCATCTGGCAGCGGGTTGCGCAGCCGGGTCTCGGGCGGCGGTCAGAGCAGCGGGCGCAGCGGCGCCAGGATCAGCTCGGTCCACTTGCGGTGCAGGTCGCGCGCCTCCCACTCGCCCCGGGTCAGCGGCAGGCAGTTGCTCTCGTCGACGGCGAAGACCGACTCGAGCACCTTCGACATCGACTCGTCGATCACCTCGACGTTGATCTCGTAGTTGCCCTGCAGGCTGAGCCGGTCGATGTTGGCGGTGCCGACGGTGCACCACGTGCCGTCGACCGTGGCGGTCTTGGCGTGCACCATCGCGTCGCGGTAGCGCAGGATCTTGACGCCCGACTCGAGCAGCTGGCTGAAGTACCCGCGCGAGATCCAGTCGGCCACGATGTGGTTGGACTTCAACGGCAGCAGCAGCCGCACGTCGACGCCGCGACGGGCGGCGTCGCGCATCGCGTCGACGAAGTCCTGGTCGGGCAGGAAGTAGGCCTGGGTCATCCACACGTTGCGGCTCGCGCGGTTGATGGCCTCGATGTACATGGAACGGATCGGGAACATCCACAGCCGGGGCACGTTGCGCTGCACCCGGATGGAGGGCTCCCAGGTGGAGGCGGTCTCGAGCAGCAGCGGCCGCTCGCTGTGGCGCAGGCGCCGCCGACGGTGCAGGTTCCAGAAGTCGGCGAAGGCGCGCTTGAGGTCCCACACGCCCGAACCGGTGATGCGCACGTGCGTGTCGCGCCACTCGGTCTCGTAGGCCGAGCCGATGTTGTAGCCGCCCACGAACCCGGTGTCGTCGTCGACGACGAGGATCTTGCGGTGGTCGCGGCCGTAGCGTCGCAGGTCGAGGAACCGCCACCCGGCCGCGTACACCGGGTAGCGCAGGACCTTCATGCTGCTGGGGAAGTGCTTGAACACCGGCGAGACGACGAGGTTCGCGAAGCCGTCGTAGATGCAGTACACCTCGACCCCGCGCGCAGCGGCGTCCGAGAGCGCCTTCTTGAAGCGCTCGCCGGTCTCGTCGCCCTTCCAGATGTAGGTCTCGAACAGCACCTGGCGCTGGGCGCCCTCGATGGCCGCGATCATGTCGTCGTACAGGTCGCGACCGTAGGTGTAGATGGTGACCGTGCCGTCGCCGACCGAGACGGTCTGGGGCGGGGAGACCGGGAACGGCTTGGCCTTCTTGCCGCGGCGCCGGTAGGAGTCCACGAGCGACATGCCCACGGCGATCGCGAGCTGGAGACCGACCAGGGTGAGCAGCACGCGACGCAGGGCGCCGAAGAGGCGGTCGACGTCGATGCGCGCACTCACGGGCACAATCTAGGGCACGGGACCTCACGCCAGCTCGCGCCGGGAACCTCACCGCGTGAGCAGGTTGTCGATCTCGACCTCGTCGACCAGCCAGCGACCTCCCGAGCGCACCATCTGCATGCGCACCCGCTGCTCCTCCAGCCGGGGCCGCGACCCCGGAGCAGTGATCTCCTGGTCGACGAACAGGAGCACCTCGACGTGCTCGGTGTCGCGCACGGTGCCGGCCGAGGCGAGCACCGTGCCGGTCGCGCTGGAGCCGAGCTCGGTGACCAGGTCGACCAGGTCGGCCGTGGCCGGCGCGAAGGTGTCGCGGAAGGCCGGCGTGCCGATCTCCTCCACCCACGCGAAGTCCTCCCGCGCCGTCGCGGCGTCGTAGGTGGTCATCGCGACGACCGCCTCCCGCGCCGCCTGCTCGGCGGCCGCGCCTGCCGAGGCCCGTGCCACCGCCTGCTGCTGACCTGCCGGCCGACGGGCCGCGTCGTCGCCGACCACGAGGGCGACGACGAGCGCCGTCGTCAGGGCCACCACCAGCGCGACGGTGCCCACCAGCACCCGCGCCGGGACCCGCAGGCCCCGCCGGGGCTCCTCGTGCGGCGCGTGCCGCTCCTCTCCCGTGCTCATCGCGGCGGCCCCGGCAGCGGACCCGGCGCGTGCGCGGCGCCCCGCTGCAGCGTGGCCAGCGACGGCGAGCAGGCCAGGTCGGTGCGCAGCGGACGGCGCTCGGGGTCCCGCGGTGAGCGGCGGGGCACCCCGTAGTCGCACCGCTGGTCCCGGTCGAAGATCAGCTCGATGCGCAGCTCGCCGTCGCGCACCACCCGGCCGAGCGTGCCCAGACCCGGGGCGTAGGAGCGCAGCAGCTCGCGGAAGTGCGGCTCACGCAGCGCGAACACGTCGGTGAGGCTGACGCCGACCTCGAGGAAGTCGGGCAGCACCCGGCGCGCGTCCTCGACCAGGCCCTCCAGCTCGGCCAGCTGGCCGGGGCCTCGTCGCAGGGTCCGGCGCAGGAGCGGGTCCTCCTCGCGCAGGAAGGCCGCGAGCCGCCGCGCCGAGGTGCCCAGGCGCTCCAGGTCGGCGGCCGATCCCGGCACGACGTCGAGCGCCCGGTTGCCGGTGCGGATCAGGCTCCGGGTCTGCGGCCACGCCTCGTCGAGCTCGGCCAGCAGCAGGTCGCTCTGGTCCAGGATCCGGCCGAGGTCGTCACCGGTGCCCGAGAGACCCGTGCTGAGCTCGCGCAGCAGCGAGCGCAGCTTGCGGTCGTCGACCTAGCTGAGCACGTCGTTGATCGCCACGACGGTGCTGCTCAGCGTGACGGGCAGGTCGGTGTACCCGGCCTCCAAGGTGTCGCCGTCGGCCAGGAACGGGCCCTGGTCGGTGTTCGGCTGGAAGTCGAGGTACTGCTCCCCCACGGGCGAGAGGCTGCGCACCTGGGCGCGGGCGTCGGCCGGGATCTCGGTGCCCGCGCGCAGCCGCACCTGCACGTGCGCCCCTTGGCGGGTCATGGTGATCTCGCGGACCTTGCCCACCTTGGTGCCGCGATAGGTCACGGCGGAGCCCTCGAAGAGGCCACCGGTGCTGCCGACGACGACCGTGAGGTCGACCGGCTGTGCCGTGAGCGGGGCGTCGAGCACCTCCGCGAACAGGTAGGCCACCGTGACGACGAGCACGAGCAGGACGCCGACCGCGCTGAGGTAGAGGCGGTCGGAGAGCACCCGGAGCACGCGGCGCATCAGCGGGCCCTCCGTCCGGCGACCGAGGCGGTCCTCTCCTGCAGGTCCCGGGTCGTCGCGCCCAGGCCGTCGAGGAGGCCCCGCCCGAGGTCCTGCAGCGGCCCGGGGCCCTCGAGGATCGGCAGCCCCAGGTCGTCGAGACCCAGCTCGGGGAGCGGCAGGCCGAGCAGGTCCTCGAGGACCTGCGCCAGGTCCGGCGGCTGCAGCCCGTCCAGGTGCAGGTCGAGCGCGATGCTCAGGTAGTCGCCGGGCACGACGCCGTCGAGCGCGGAGCCGAGCCGCACCAGCTCGTCCAGGCCGCGCGCGTAGTCGTCCTGCAGGGCGGCGAACTCCCCCAGCACCGGGCCGGCCTGGCGGGTCAGGCCGAGCAGCTGCTCTCGCGTGAGGCCCACCGTCTGGTCGGCCACCTCGGCGAACTGCTCGACCTCGCGCAGCAGCCGGGTGAAGCCGGGGGTGTTGGCACGCAGCACGCGCGCGGCCGGTGCGATGTCGCGCAGGGCGCGGTCGATGGTGCGCTCCCGCGATCGGAGGGTGCGCGAGACCGAGGCGAGCGCGCGCAGCGTGCGGTCGATCTCGGCGGTGGTGGCGTTGGTCTGCGAGACCAGGGTGGCCGACCCCTCCAGCAGCGAGCGCACCCGTGCCTCGCGACCGCCGAGTGCCAGGTTGAGCTCCTCGGTCACCGTCTGCAGCTGCGCCAGACCGCCACCGTTGACCAGCAGCGAGGCCTGCGAGAGCGCGTCCTCGACCGTCGGCGCGGTGTCGGTGGCGGAGATCGGGAGCACTGCTCCGTCCTCCAGGACCGGCCCCCGCTCGGGGTTGGTGACGTCGACGAAGAGCTCGCCCAGCGGTGTGGTGTAGCGCAGCCGTGCGGTCGCGCCCTCGCGCAGGCCGGCGTCGGCGCGGACGAGCATCTCGGCCCGGGCCTGGAAGTCCGCGGCCGTGACCTCCTGCACGCGCCCGCTGTCGACGCCGTTGACCTTGACCGTCGCGCCGCGCGAGAGGTTGAGCGCCTCCTCGAAGTCGGCGCTGACGGACACGGTCTCGCCGGGCACGCCGGTGCCCGACAGCGGGACGTCGGCCAGCGTCGTGGAGCACCCGGTGGCCAGCGCGAGCACGGTGCACAGGAGCCCCGCGAGCAGGGAGCGGGCGTTCATCGTCGACCGCCCGACGGCGCGCGCCCGGCGGGCGCGCGGTCACCCGGGTCGGTGCCCAGCAGCTCGCAGAGCGGCGCGGCCACCTGCTCGCAGGCGTCGAGCAGCTCGCTCCCCAGCGGCAGCAGGATCTCCGGCGAGACCCGGGTGGGCAGCCGGTCGCCCGGGGCCGCGCGCTGCAGGTTCTGCAGCACGAGCGGGAAGACCTCGAGGATCTCGGAGAGCTGGCGCTGCTTGCGCAGCATCGTGCGGAAGGCGCGCGAGGTGCCGCCGATCGTCTCGATGACGGCCTCGCGGTTGGTGCGTGCGAAGTCCGAGACGGTCGTGACGGCGCGCTCCAGCGCCACGAGCGCACGCCGGAAGCGCCCGCGCTCGGCGGCCAGGATCTCGCTCGCCGTGGCCACCTGGTCGAGGAACTCGCGCGTGGTGGAGGCGTTGTCGGCGACGTCGCCCACCAGCAGGTCGAGCGCCGTGAGCGCCCCGGCGATCTCCTCGCGCTGGCCCGAGACGCCCTCGACGGCGTCGGCGAGGGAGCCGACGGTCTCGTTCAGCCGGGAGCCGTTGCCGCGCAGGGCCGACTCGCCGTCCTCCACCAGTCGGCGCACCGCCTCGGTGCCCTGCCGGGAGCCGGAGATGCCCGTCGCCACCGTCTCCAGCGCACCGAGCACCTCGTCGAAGTCCACGGGGGTGCGCGTGCGCTCGACCGGGATCACGTCGCCGTCGGCCAGCTCGGGCCCGGAGCGGTAGACCGGGGTCAGCTCCACGTAGCGGTCGGTGGCCACGGACCGGGCGACGACGACCGCGCCGGCGTCGGGGGGGATCGCGCGGTCCGCCTCGACCTCGAGCGTGACGCGCACCTGCGTGCCCTCCGGCTCGATGTCGGTGACGGTGCCGACCGGGACACCGAGGATGCCCACGTCGTTGCCCTCGAAGAGCCCGGCGGTGTCGGGCAGGAACACGGTGATCGTGGCGGTGCGGGCCAGCGGGTTGCTCGTGGGCACGCAGCCGACGGTCGCGGCGGCCAGCACGCAGACCAGGGCGACCAGGAGGGGCCGGAGCAGGCGGGCGCTCATCGGCAGCCACCCTGCAGCTGGCACAGCGAGTCGTCCGCGGGGATCGCGGGGTCGTCCACGTACAGGTCGAGGAACGGCCCGTTGCCGGTCGCGTTGGCCACGTAGCGCAGCGCCGGCGCCATCACGTCGAGCACCCGCTCCAGCGAGGCGTCCTGGGCGTTGAGGGCGTCGAGCGCCAGGTCGAGGTCACGCAGTGCCGGGGCGACGTCGGCGCGGGTCTCGGTCACGATCGCGGTCAGCGCCTCGGCGAGCCCCGTCGTCTGGTCGAGCAGACGACGGATGGCCTGCCGCCGCACCGTCACCTCGCGGACGACGAGCGTGGCCTGCTCCATCAGGCCGGTGATGTCGGCGTCGCTCTCGTGCAGGCGCAGGCTGACCTGCTCGGCCGCCCGCAACAGCTCCCCGGTCTGTCCGCTGCGCGCCGCCACGAGCTCGGAGAGTCGGGCCACGCCGTCCAGCGCCGGACCGACGTCGTCGCCCGCCGCGGCGAGCGTGCGGCTGGCCGCCGTCAGCGCGCGGGCCAGCCGCGGCGCGTCCAGCTCCTCGAGCCGCCGGGTGCCTCCCTCGAGCACGTCCTGCAGGTTGTAGGGCACCGAGGTGCGCTCCAGCGGGATCCGGCCGTCGGCGAGCTGACCGCCGCCGACCGGGTCGACCTCCAGGTAGTGCGTGCCCAGCAGGGTGGCGACCTTGACGGCGGCGCGGCTGCCCTCGCCGAGCTCGATGCCCTCCTCGACGGTGAAGGTGACCAGCACGTCGGTGTCGCGCAGCTCCACCGAGCGCACCTCGCCGACGGGGACGCCGTGCACCTGCACGTCCTCACCGGGGCGCAGCCCGGCGGTGTGGGCGATGACGGCGGTGTAGGTACCGGTGCCGAAGGAGACGACGCTGAGCAGGACCACCAGGCCCGCGACCAGCCCCGCGAGCACGATGGCCACCAGCCCGACCTTGAACGGGTCGCGGGCCGAGAGGGGCGTGCGCACCGACCGGCTCATCGGCAGACCTCCGACCACGGGCCGTTGCCGCCGGCGGGGTTGAGCGACGTCTCGCCCAGCGCGAAGGCCAGCGAGCACACGTAGACGTTGAGCGCGCTCTCGTAGGAGGTGCCGCGCCCCAGCGCCTCGAAGGTGCCGCCGAAGGAGCGCAGCGCGCGGTTGAGCCGCTGCCGGTTCTGCGCCAGGAGCCTGGCCACCTGGGCGAAGCGGGCGAAGGCGACGTCGGCGGGCCCGCGCAGCTCGGTCAGCAGCGACGAGGTGGACCCGACGAGCCGACCGACGCCGTCGACGGCGTCGCCGATGGCCTGGCGGTCGCGGGCCAGACCGGTCATCAGCAGCCGCAGCTCGCGCACGGTGGCGGCCACCTGGGCGTCCTGGCCGGCGAGGTTCTCGAGCACCGGGGTGAGGTTGGTGAGCACCTCGCCGACGAGCTCGTCGCGGTCGGCCAGGAACGTCGTCAGCTCCGCCGTCTGCCCGAGCAGGGTCTCCACCGTGCCCCCCTCACCCTGCAGCACCTTGATCATCGAGGTGGAGAGCTCGTTGACCTCGGCGGGCTCGAGCACCTCGAAGAGCGGACGGAAGCCGTTGAGCAGCTCGGTGAGGTCGAAGCCCGGGCTGGTGCGCGCGAGCGGGATGCGCGCGCCGTCCTCGAGCGGCTCGCCGCGCGGCCCTTCCTGCACGAGCGCCAGGTAACGCTGGCCCAACAGGTTCTGGTAGCGCATGACGACGCTGGTGGTGTCGAGCAGCGGCTGGTCGTCGACGACCTCGAGGCGCACCTCGGCGGACCGGCCGTCCCCGCTGACGGCGATCGACTCCACGCGCCCGACCCGCACGCCGGCGACGCGTACGTCGTCGCCCGGCCGCAGCCCGCTGACGTCGCTGAAGGTCGCGGTGACGGTGCGCGACTCGGCAGCCAGCCCGTTGACCATCGTGTTGACCAGCAGCACCAGCAGCACGGCGCTGGCGGCCACGAAGGCCGCGAACTTCAGCGCGGTGGTGCGCAGCCCCGTCATCGCTCCCCCTCCGGCTCGTCGGTGCCACCCGCGGTGCGCAGCAGCGCCCGCAGTCCGGCCTGCTCCAGCGCCTCGGCGCGACGTTGCGCCGCGCGGTCGCGGGGCCCGGCGGTGCCGTAGCGGGGCCGGTCGTCACTCGTGTAGTACGGCGGGGCGTCCAGCTGCAGGATCCCGTCGGTGAGCACGAAGCCCTCGCGGACCGCCCCCGGCAGCTCCTCCCCGAGGGCGATGTTGGTGCGCGTGGAGCCGGTGATGGCGGCGCGGCGGTTGTCGTGGACCGCGTCGAGCAGCAGCGCCGCGTTGTCGAGCATCGCCACCAGCTGACGCTGGTTGGTGTCGAGGAAGGTGCGCGAGGACCGCGCCAGCGAGGTGCCCCCGGCGATCAGCGCCACGACGGAGGCACGCTGGGTCACCAGCGTGTCGAGGGTGACCAGGGCGTCGTCGGTGGCCTGCAGCAGGTCGGGCGCCACGCGGTCGACGACCTCGAGGTTGGTGGCCAGCTTCGCCAGGTCCGAGCGCACGAGTGGCAGCTCGGGCACCAGCCGCTGCACGTAGCGGTCGGCGAGGTCGATGGTGCGACCCAGCCGCGCCCCCCGCCCCTCGAGCGCCTGCGCGGCCGAGCCGAGCGCGGCGGAGAGCTCGGCCGGGCCGAGCGCCGTCGTGAGCCGGTCGATGTCGTCGAGTGCCTGCTGCAGCTCCAGGGTGCCCTGGGTGGTGTCTGCCGCGATGCTGTCGCCCGGCTCCAGGGCGTCGGGCGAGACGCCGTCGTAGACGACGAGGTCCACGAAGGAGGTGCCGAACACCGTGGCCGGCAGGATCCGGGCCACCACGTTGGCGGGCACGGTGGCCATGTGCTCCTCGGGCATCGTCATGGAGACCCGGACGCCGCCCTGGGGGGCGCGGCCGACCTCGTCCACCCGGCCCACGATGACCCCGGAGATCTTGACGTCGGAGCCCTCGCGCAGCGACCCGCCCGCGTCGGTGACGACGGCGGAGACCCGCGGGTCGCCACCGACGGCGCCGGTGGTGCGCGCGTACGCCAGCCCGACCAGCCCGGTCAGGAGGGCGAGCACCAGCACGCCACGACCGGCGAGGGCGCGGCGGGAGGGCTCACCGCGGGGGCGTCGACCGACCACGGCGTTACCCCGAGACCCGGAAGCCGGGGTCGCCGCCCCAGAAGATGAGCGTCATCACCATGTCGAGCACGACGACGACCACGATGCTGGCGCGGATGCCGGCTCCGGTGGCCTCCCCCACCGCCTGCGGTCCGCCGCTCACGCGCAGCCCGTACCAGCAGTGGATCAGCGCGATCGCGAGTGCGAACACCAGGATCTTGACGACGGAGAGCAGCACGTCGCGACCCTGGATGAAGGTGGAGAAGTAGTGGTCGTACTGGCCGGGCGACTGCCCGAAGAGCACGACCACCGAGACCTGGGAGGCGATGTAGGAGCCGATCAGCCCGATCAGGTACAGCGGCAGGATGCCGGCCATGCAGGCCAGCACCCGGGTGGCGACCAGGTAGCGCATCGGTCGCACCGCCATCACCTCGAGCGCGTCGACCTCCTCGTGGATGCGCATGGAGCCCAGCTGGGCGGTGAAGCGGCACCCCACCTGGGCTCCCAGCGCCAGGGCCGCCACGAGAGGAGCCAGCTCGCGGGTGTTGGCGCTGGCCGAGACGAAGCCGGTCAGCGGCGCCAGCCCGACGAGCTCGAGGCCGTTGAACCCCTCGATGCCCAGCGAGGTGCCCGCCGAGAGCGAGAGGAGGACCATCACGCCCACGGTGCCGCCGCCGACGATGATCGCGCCGGACCCCCAGGCGATGTCCTTGAGCTGACGCAGCACCTCGCGCGGGTAGAGCCGCAGCGTCGCGGGCACGGCGCCGAGCGTGGTGGCCGCGAACGTCGCGAACGAGCCGAGCTGGGCGAAGGCGGCGAGGACGGCGTCGAGCAGGCTGATCGCCGCGTGGCCGATCCGGCTGCCCGGGCCCCCGCTCGCCCTCCCGGCGGGCAGGACCGCCATCAGGCCACCGCCTGCGGCACGAGCATCACGTAGGCCTGGGTGATCAGCACGTTGGCGAAGGCCAGCAGGATCACGCTCACCACCACCGCCTGGTTGACGGCGTCGGCCACGCCCTTGGGGCCGCCCCGGGCCGTGAGCCCCTTGTGGGCCGCGACGATCGTGGCGATGAAGCCGAAGACGAGCGCCTTGAGCTCGGCCAGGAGCAGGTCGCTGGGCTGGCTGAAGCTGACGAAGCTCTCCAGGTAGGCGCCCGAGGAGATGGTGCCGCTGCCGACGTTGAGCGCGAACGCCGTCACCATCGCCGTCATCGCCACCACCACGGTGAGCAGCAGCGCCACCAGCAGCGCGGCCACCACCCGCGGTGCCACCAGGCGCTGCACGGGGTTGATGCCCATCACCTTGAGGGCGTCGATCTCCTCGCGCACCGTGCGCGCCCCCAGGTCGGAGGTGATGGCCGAGCCGACGGCACCGGCGATCATCAGCGAGGTGACCAGTGGCGCACCCTGGCGCAGCACGCCGATGCCGTTGACCGCGCCGCTGAACGAGGTGGCGCCGATCTGGTTGGCCACGGCCCCGATCTGCACCGAGGTGATGACGCCGAACGGGATGGCCACCAGGATCGTGGGCAGCAGGGAGACCCGGGTCATGAACCACGCCTGCAGCAGGAGCTCCGACCAGGAGAAGCGGCGGGCCACGATGTCGCCGACCGCGGTGGTGGCCGACTCGACGCCGAGCGCCACCAGGTGACCCGAGGTCACGACGCCGGCGCGCGCCCGCCCCGCCAGGTTGTCCACGCCCGAGCGCCCCGCACGACCGATCGTCGTGGCGATCGTGGTCATGGCGGCTCCGGGTGGTGCGGCTGGCGTTGGCTGAGGAGGCGGGTCAGGCCTGCGGGATGTCGATCAGCGAGGCGAGGCGCAGGGCGTGACCCCGGTCACCGCGGACCTTCAACTGGCCGCGCATGACCGCGGTTACGGGTCGCAGGTGGCCGGTCGCGAGCCGCAGGAAGTCGTGGGCCTGGCAGGTGACGGTGGCGTCGCGACCGGCGCCGTCGGTGCCGTCGTGGCGGGCGGCGGCGTCGTCGAGACGGGTGACGACGGCACGCCCCTCGGCCACCAGCACCTCGTACCGCTCGATCACGCCCGCGGGGTGCCCCAGCAGCCGGAACCCGACGCACAGGCGGGTGCCGCGGGCGCGGCGCAGGCTGAGTCGCTCGGGCAGCTGCCGGAAGATCTCCTCCAGGACGACGCCGCGCAGGTCCGAGCCCATGATCCGCACCAGGTGCGCGACAGGCACGGTGCCCAGCACCCGCGCGACCTCCGACGCCTCGAGCGCGACGGGCTCGACCGCGACCTGGGGATCGGCGGCGCTGCGGAACGAGCCGGCCAGGCCCAGCGCCAGGTCGAGGTCACCCTCCACCTCGAGGCGGCCGCCGAGCAGCAGCAGCCCGGCGCTGGTGATCCCGGTGGTGAGCGCCTCCAGGGCGTCCAGCTCGCAGCGCAGGACGACGTCGGGCCCCGCCGCGTCCGCGCCCGGCACGGTGCGGACACCGGCGTCGAGCAGCAGCACGACCGGCTCGAGGTCGCGGCCCTCGTGGTGGGCGCGCACCAGCACGGCGCCGCGCAGCGCCTCCAGGCGCTCGGGCAGCAGGCGCCGCGGCAGGTCCTCGACCACCCGGGCCAGTCGTGCCGCGGCCGGAGCCGTGGCGGTCGCCGTCGCCGTGGGCTCGAGGGGGCGGGCGGTGAGGTCGCGTGGCATGGGTCCCCCGAGCGTCGGTGAGCGTCGTCGCGGGCGCGTTACCTGCTGACAGGAGTAACAGATATCACAGTCCGCGCCGCACCGGCAGGTGCGTGCGCGGAGCCATCCGCGCGCCGCGCCGCGGCCGGTGCAGCCCGGCCAGCGCGATCAGCGCCGGCACCCGGCCGCGGTGGGGCCGCCACGGCTCGAGGAAGGACTCCATCTCGGCGTCGTCGAACGGCGTGCCCGTGAGCGCCCAGCCGACGTCCTTGGCCACGTGGTAGTCGCCGAACGAGACGGCGTCGGGGTCGCCGTGGGCGCGCTGGCGCACCTCGGCGCTCGTCCACACGCCGATGCCGGGCAGGGTCCGCAGCCGGCGGTCGGCCTCCTGCGGCGGCAGGGTGGCGGTGCGCTCGAGGGCGTCGGCGACCCGCGCCACCGTCACGATGGCGCGCGAGCGGGCGTGGTCGACGTGCATGGCCAGCCACTCCCAGGAGGGCACGCGGCGCAGCGCGGCGGCGTCGGGCTGCACGCGCAGGCCGATCGCCGCACCCGGCCCGGGCGCGGGCTCGCCGAAGCGCTGCACCAGGCGGCGGAACCCGGCGAACGCCTCCTGGCCGGTCACCTTCTGCTCGATGATCGCCGGCACCAGCGCCTCCATGACCAGGCCGCTGCGCCCCAGGCGGGCGTGCGGGAAGCGCCGCCGCGCCTCGGCCAGCACCGGGTGGCGCGGCTCGAAGTCGCTCCAGTCGTCCTCGGCGCCGAGCATCGCCGGGACGGCGTCGAGCGCCCACGTGGCGCCGGGCCCCCAGGCGCGCGCCCGCACCTCGCCCGCGCTGCCGGCCTTCGGCCTCGGCTCGAGCCGCAGCGTCACCAGGCCCTCGGGCGTGCGCAGCCCGCGCCAGTAGCTGCCCCCCTCGTCGACGTGGAAGGTCGGGTCACCACGACCGTGGCGGTGCAGGTGCAGCACCTGCCCCAGCGAGCAGGGCCAGTCCGGGCGCCACAGGCGCTCCTGCTCACGCTCACCCTCGCGCGCGTCGTGCTGACCGACCACGGTCCGACTCTAGGCCGCCGTGGTCCTGCGTGGGCCCGGGACCGGCCCCGCGCTCCTAGAACCTGTTCTACCCTGCCGCCATGGTCCTCCAGATCAGCGACGACGCCCGCGTGCGCACCCTGACCCTCGACCGAGCCGAGGCGCTCAACGCCTTCGACGAGGCGCTCTACGACGCCACGACCGACGCGCTGCTCGCGGCCGCCGAGGACCCCGACGTCGCCGTGGTGCTGCTGACCGGTGCCGGTCGGGCGTTTTCCGCCGGCACCGACCTGCTGGAGATGCACCAGCGCGCCACCGACCCCGACTTCGTGCCCGGGCGGCACGGCTTCGTCGGGCTGGTCGACGCCCTGGCCGCGTTCCCCAAGCCGCTGGTCGTGGCCGTCAACGGGGTGGGGCTCGGCATCGGCACCACCGTGCTCGGCTTCGCCGACCTGGCGTTCATGGCCTCCACCGCGCGGCTCAAGTGCCCGTTCACGAGCCTCGGCGTCGCGCCCGAGGCCGCCTCCTCCTACCTGCTCCCCCGCCTGGTCGGGCGCCAGCAGGCCGCGTGGCTGCTGCTCTCGGCCGAGTGGATCACCGCCACCGAGGCCCTCGCGATGGGCCTGGTGTGGAAGGTCTGCGAGCCCGAGGACCTGCTCGACGAGGCCCACCGCCACGCCGCCCTGCTGGCCGCCCGGCCGATCTCGTCGCTGGTCGCCGTCAAGCGCACGATGACGGCGCCGCTGCGCGCCGGGGTCGAGGCCGCCCGCGAGCTCGAGAACGCCGCCTTCGCCGAGCTGATGGGCGGACCCGCCAACCTCGAGGCGCTCACCGCCTTCGCCGAGGGGCGCGAGGCCGACTTCACGTCACTGCCGCCGGGCTGGTGAGGGCGGGCTGGTGAGGGCGGGGTCGTGAGGGGGGACCCGCGGCGGCGGTGCCTGCGCACCCGTCGCCCGGCGCGGATCGGTCACTGACACACCGCGACCTCCGGGCCACCCGGTCGCGGCGCCCCCGGCGGGTACAGTCTTCGTGACAGCACGAAGGCCTTTCACCACTTGGGGACACCGATGCCCGACACCGCACGGCCCCGCCGGCCCCGGCTCGACCAGGAGACCGTGCTGCGCACCGCCGAGCTCCTCGTGGACCGCGAGGGCTACGACGCGCTGACCATGACGCTGCTCGCTGGCGAGCTCGACACCCGGGTCTCCTCGCTCTACAACCACGTGGCCAACCTCGAGGACCTGCGCTCGGCGCTGCAGGTGCGGGCCATGCAGATGATGGGCGAGGCCGTGCGGCGGGCCGCCATGGGCCGCGCGGGCACCGACGGGCTGCGCGGCCTGAGCCACGCGCTGCGCACCTTCGCCCGCGAGCACCCCCACCGCTACGCCGCCCTGACCCGCCCGCCGGTCGACCGTGAGGCCTTCTTCGAGGCCGCGATGCCCGTGATCGAGGCGATGACCGTGATGGTGCGCTCCACCGGACTGGCCGAGAGCGAGATCCTGCCCACCGGCATGGCGATGTTCTCGGCACTGCACGGCTTCGTCTCGCTCGAGGCCAGCGGCTACTTCGGCGGCGTCCCCGACCTCGACGCCGTCTTCGAGCAGGTCATCGAGGGCGCCGTCGCCGGCGCCGTCCCCGCCGTGGTCCGCACACCCGCCTGACGACGCCGCGGGTGGCCGGGCCTGTCGGTGCCGCCTGCCACGATGGCGAGGTGCTCCTTTCCGACCTCGTCGCCACCTCGGCCGCCGTGGCCGCCACCCGCTCGCGCAAGGCCAAGGTGGCGGCACTCGCCGAGCTGCTCTCGCGCGTCACGCCCGACGTCGACGCAGCGGACACCCTGCCCTACGGCGAGCCCGCCGAGATCGAGATCGTCGTCTCCTACCTGGGCGGCGCCCTGCTGCAGCGCCGCACGGGGCTCGGCTACCGGGGGCTCAGCTCGCTGCCCGAGCCCGCCGCGGAGCCCGAACTCACGGTCCGCGAGGTCCACGAGGCCTTCGAGCACCTCGCCGGGCTGGAGGGCAAGGGCTCCCAGGCGGCTCGCGCCACCGCGGTGGTGGAGCTGTTCGGCCGCGCCACCGCCACCGAGCAACCCTGGCTGCGCGGCCTCGTCACCGGTGAGGTCCGTCAGGGGGCGCTGGACTCGCTGGTGCAGGAGGCCCTCGCCCAGGCCAGCGGAGTCCCGCTGACGGCGCTGCGCCGCGCCGCCATGCTCGCCGGCGCCACCGTCGCGGTGGCCCGCGCCGCCGTCACCGGCGGCGAGGCCGCGCTGGCCGAGGTCGGCCTCGAGGTGCTGCGCCCGGTGCTGCCGATGCTGGCCTCCACCTCGCCGAGCGTCGGCGAGGCGCTCACCAAGGCCGCGGGCAAGGCCGGGGGGCCGGTCGCCGTCGACACCAAGCTCGACGGGATTCGGGTGCAGGTGCACCGCCACGGTGAGGAGGTCGTCGTCGCGACGCGCTCGCTGGAGGTGATCACCGAGAGGCTGCCCGAGGTGGTCGAGATCGTGCGCGCCCTGCCCGCCACCTCGCTGGTGCTCGACGGCGAGGTGCTGGCGCTCGACGACACCACCGGGCGCCCGCGCCCGTTCCAGGAGACCGCCTCGCGCACCGCGATGAGCGAGGGCGTCGTCGTCACGCCCTACTTCTTCGACGTGCTGCACCTCGACGGCACCGACCTGCTCGACTCCCCCGCGCACGAGCGCCTCGACCTCCTCGAGCAGCTGGTGCCCGAGCGGCACCGGGTCGCCCGGGTGGTCACCGACGACGCCGCCGAGGCCGAGCGGTTCCTCACCGAGGTGGTCGCCGCCGGCCACGAGGGTGTGGTCGTCAAGCAGCTGGCCGCGCCCTACGCGGCCGGGCGTCGCGGGTCCGCGTGGGTCAAGGTCAAGCCGGTGCACACCCTCGACCTCGTGGTCGTGGCCGTCGAGCGCGGCTCCGGCCGGCGCCGGGGGTGGCTCTCCAACATCCACCTGGCCGCCCGTGACCCCGACTCCCCCACCGGCTTCACGATGCTCGGCAAGACGTTCAAGGGCATGACCGACGAGATGCTCGCCTGGCAGACGCAGCGCTTCACCGAGCTCGCCGTCGAGGAGCGGGCCGAGGGCCAGCGCGGTGACGACGGCGACTGGGTGGTGCGGGTGCGCCCCGAGCAGGTCGTCGAGATCGCCATCGACGGCGTCCAGCGCTCCACCCGCTACCCCGGTGGCGTGGCCCTGCGCTTCGCCCGCGTGGTCAGGTACCGCGACGACAAGTCGCCGGACGAGGCGGACACCCTGGCCACCGTGCAGTCACTCCTGACGTAGACCGGCGTCGGAGCCGCCCGGAGGAACGACCGGATCACCGGCGAGGTGCGTCGTCAGCACCGCCGCCAGCTGCTCGGGGGCCTCCTCCGCCATGTGGTGCCCGGAGTCGATGACCGCCGAGCTGACGGTCGCGCTGCACCACGGCTGCCAGACGGCCGCCGGGTCGCCGTAGAGGTCCGCCATGTCGTCGTGCCGTGACCAGGCCACCAGCGTCGCGCACTCGATGCGCCGGCCGGCGGCTCGGTCGGCCTCGTCGGCGTCGCGGTCGGGGCCCAGCCCGGCCCGGTAGTCCTCGATCATGGCGCGGACGGTCAGCGGGTCGCTGACGGCCTCCCGGACGTCGGCGTGATTCTCCGCGCCCATCGTGTGCGCGTCGAGCCGGTACCAGGCGTCCGGATCCGCGGCGACCACGCGCTCGGCGTGCGGGGAGGCCCCGAGGAAGAACCAGTGCCACCACGCGGTCGCGAAGCGCGCGTCGACACGCTCGAGCGCCTCGAGGACGGGGATGCTGTCGAGCACGGCCAACCTGCTCACCCGCTCGGGGTGGTCCAGCGCCGCGCGGTACGCGACGTAGCTGCCCCGGTCGTGACCGACGACGGCGAACCGCTCGTGGCCCAGGTGCGCGGCCAGGGCGACGACGTCCGCCGCCATCGTGCGGTCGCAGTAGACCCGGCGATCCTCGTCGGGGTCGGGCTTGGAGGAACGTCCGTAGCCGCGCAGGTCCGGGCAGACGACGCGGTAGCCGGCGTCGGCGAGCAGCGGAGCGACGCGGTGCCAGGTGGTGTGCGTCCGGGGGTGGCCATGGAGCAGGACGACGGCCGGGCCCTCCCCGCCCACCCGGACCCGCAGCTCGACGTCGTCGGCCACGCGGACTCGCTCGAGGTCGAAGCCGGGGAACATCTGCCCATGCTGCCAGCGCTGGTGGTGACCGCGCAGCGGTGACCTCTCAGGCGTGTCGTCGCTCGCGCGCGGCTGCCAGGATCCGCGGGGCCTCCATCGCCAGGCTCAGCGCGGCGATGCCCGCGCCCAGCGCGGTGTGCGGCCGGCGCACCCCCCGCTCGCGCAGGCGGCGCACGATCGCGCGCGAGACCCGCGGCGTGGCGAGCAGGCTGCTGACCGACGTCGTCATCCCGGCGGCCATCAGCAACGGTCCACCGCGCACCGGCTCAGGCGCGGCGCCCCGCGGCGAGCCGTCCCCGGCGACGGTGGTTCCCCGGCGCTCACGCTCGAGCGCCACCATGGCTCCGGTCGAGCCGGCTCCCAGCGCCAGCTTGGCACCCCGCAGGGCCCAACGACCCTCCACGTAGTCGGGCAGGGCGGTCCAGACGAAGGCCGTGACGGCTCCCACGGTGGCCTGGGCCAGGTCGACGTCGCGCTCGAGCATGTCGCGAACCTACGCGACCTGCGGGCGGGGCGCTCTCAGCCCCGCACCAGCGCCAGCGCGGAGAGCACCAGGTAGTCGCGCACCTGCTGGGCCGAGATGTCGCCGACCGTGGGCACCCCGGGGGCGGCCTCCTTGACCAGGATGCCGACGCGGGCCAGCTGCAGCGAGCCCAGCCCGTTGGCGTAGAGCATGTTGGCCAGCAGCACGGGGTCGCCCGGCACCTCGAACTCGCCGTCGGCCTGCCCGCGCTCGAGCACGCCGGAGAGCACCGCGAGGCACGAGGAGATGGCCCGACCGAGCCGGAACAGCGCCCCCTCGGAGATCTCGCCGAGCAGCTCCTCGCCGCTGCGCCGCATCAGTGCCTGGGCGCAGTCCACGAAGGGCGGGTGCGCCAGCCCGTAGTCCACGAACGCGCCGACGATCGCCTCCAGCCGGTCGCGACCGGTGGCCAGCCCCTCGGCGGCCCCCGTCATCGCCGCGCGCAGCTCGTCGAGGTAGCCCACCAGGGTGAGCGCGAAGAGCTCCTCCTTGCCGGTGAAGTGGCGGTAGAGGATGGCCCGGTTGACGCCGACCGCCCGCGCGATGTGCTCGATCTGCACGTCGGTGTCACCGCGGGAGTCGAACAGCTCACGGGTGGCAGCGATGATCTGCGCCTCGCGCGCCCGGCGCCGGGTGGCCGCCGCGGTGCGCCGACCGTCGGTCTCGGGCGCGGTGCTGGGAGGCATGAAGGGAGTGTACGAGGTGTGCAACTCGCAGTTGCACGAGTGTGACAGGAGGCTCACCCGCCCGCAGCCCGGGCCCGGCCCGCCGTCAGGACGACGACGGACCGGGCCCGGTCGGCACAGGTCGATCAGGCGAGCCGGATCACGGGCGCTCGAGGATCGCGACGACGCCCTGGCCGCCGGCGGCGCAGACCGAGATGACCCCGCGGCCGGAGCCCTTCTCGGCCAGCAGCTTGGCCAGCGTGTTGACGATGCGGCCGCCGGTGGCGGCGAACGGGTGTCCGGCCGCGAGCGAGGAGCCGTTGACGTTGAGCTTGGCGCGGTCGATCGAGCCCATCGGCGCGTCGAGGCCCAGGCGCTCCTTGCAGAACACCGGGTCCTCCCACGCGGCGAGCGTGGAGAGCACCTGCGAGGCGAAGGCCTCGTGGATCTCGTAGAAGTCGAAGTCCTGCAGGGCCAGGCCCTCACGCTGGAGCATCCGCGCCATCGCGTAGGCCGGCGCCATCAGCAGGCCCTCGCCACCGTGCACGTAGTCGACCGCCGCGGTCTCGGAGGCGGTGATGTAGGCCAGCACGGGCAGGCCGCGCTCCTTCGCCCACTCCTCGCTGGCCAGCAGCACCACCGAGGCGCCGTCGGTGAGGGGGGTGGAGTTGCCGGCGGTCATGGTGGCGGCCTCGCCCTTGCCGAAGACCGGCTTGAGCTTGGCCAGCTTCTCGACCGAGGAGTCGGCGCGCAGGTTGTTGTCGCGCTCGACGCCGCGGAAGGGCGTCACCTGGTCGTCGAGGAACCCGCGCTCGTAGGCGGCGGCGAGCTTCTGGTGCGAGGAGGCGGCCAGCTCGTCCTGCGCCTCGCGGGTGATCTGCCACTCCAGCGCGGTCAGCGCGGCGTGCTCGCCCATCGAGAGGCGGGTGCGGGGCTCCCCGTTCTGCGGGATCTCCAGGCCGATGTCGCCGGGGCGGATGGCGCCCAGCGCCTTGACCTTGCCGGCCGTGTCACGCGCGGCGTTGACCTTCATCAGCTTCTTGCGCAGCTTGTCGCTGATGGCGACGGGCGCGTCGGAGGTGGTGTCGGTGCCACCGGCGATGCCGACCTCGATCTGGCCCAGGGCGATCTTGTTGGCCACCTGGATCGCGGCCTGCAGGCCGGTGCCGCAGGCCTGCTGGATGTCGGTGGCGGGGCTCTCGGGCGAGAGCTTGGAGCCGAGCACCGCCTCGCGGGTGAGGTTGAAGTCGCGCGAGTGCTTGAGCACCGCGCCGGCCACGACCTCGCCCACACGCTCGCCCTCGAGGCCGAAGCGGGTGACGAGGCCGTCGATGGCGGCGGTGAGCATCTCCTGGTTGGACACGTTCGCGTAGGCGGTGTTGGACCGCGCGAACGGGATGCGGTTGCCGCCGATGACGGCGACGCGACGAGTCTGGGATTCCATGGCACGATTGTGGCCCGGACTACCCGCGGGTAACAACCCGGTGAGTGCCACGTCACCAAATGTGGACACTGAGTTACACCCGCGGTTACATCATCCTCGCACCGGCCCGCCAAGGCGCCGGCCGCGCCCGCCCGCCTCACCGCACCCCCGGAGGACCCCACCGCCATGAGCGACCGCTACCAGGGCTTCACGACGACCCCGATCGGCAAGCTGCTGGTCAAGAACCTCGGACTGCCCAGCCCGACCAAGCTCGAGCGCTACACCGCCGGCGACCCGCTGGTGCAGGGCACCGTGCTGGTCGGCGGCACCGGCCGTCTCGCGGAGTCGCTCCCCGGCCTGCTGGACACCGTCGGCATCGCCAGCACCCCCGTCGCCGGCGACGGCGAGCGGTTCAAGGGCCTGGTCTTCGACGCCACCGGGCTCACCAGCGCCGCCCAGCTGAGCGCCCTGCGCGACTTCTTCACCCCGGTGATGCGCAGCCTCGAGAGCTGCCCGCGGGTCGTCGTGATCGGCACCCCGCCGGAGCTCGTCTCCGGTGCGGAGCGCGTCGCGCAGCGGGCGCTCGAGGGCTTCACCCGCAGCCTGGGCAAGGAGATCGGTCGCGGCGGCACCGTGCAGCTGGTCTACGTGGCCGAGGGCTCCGAGGCGGCCGCCACCAGCACGCTGGGCTTCCTGCTCTCCCCCAAGTCGGCCTACGTCTCGGGCCAGGTCGTGCGGATCGGTGCCCACGGCACCGCCGACGTGCCCGAAGTGGCCGACCAGACCCGTCCCCTCGCCGGGAAGATCGCACTGGTGACCGGCGCCAGCCGGGGCATCGGCGAGCAGATCGCCCGGGTCCTGCACCGCGACGGCGCGACCGTGGTCGGCGTCGACGTGCCCCAGGCGGCCAGCGACCTGCAGTCGCTGATGAAGGAGCTCGACGGCGACTGGCTCACCCTCGACATCACCGGCAAGGACGCCCCGCAGCGCATCGCCCACCACCTGTCGGAGAAGCACGGCGGCGTCGACGTCGTCGTGCACAACGCCGGCATCACCCGCGACAAGAAGCTGGCCAACATGGGCGAGGACCGCTGGGACTCGGTGATCGCCGTCAACCTCACCGCCCCCGAGCTGATCACCCGCGAGCTGCTCGACCAGAAGGTGGTCAACGCCGGCGGCTCCATCGTGGGCGTCGCCTCGATCGCCGGCATCGCCGGCAACGTGGGCCAGACCAACTACGCGGCCTCCAAGGCCGGCGTCATCGGGTTCGTGGACTCGCTGGCCGACGAGCTCTCCGACGGCATCACCGTGAACGCGGTGGCGCCCGGCTTCATCATCACCCAGATGACCGCCGCCGTGCCGTTCGCGACCCGCGAGGTGGGGCAGCGGCTCAACGCGATGGCGCAGGGAGGTCTGCCCGTCGACGTCGCCGAGACGATCGCCTGGTACGCCCACCCGGGCTCCAGCCAGGTCAACGGCAACGTGGTGCGCGTGTGCGGCCAGATGATGCTGGGGGCCTGAGCATGGCCTCGACCTCCTCCGGCCCCGCCGCCTCCAAGCAGGTCACGCCGGGCAGTGGTGGGATCCCGGTGCTGCTCAAGGCGGCACTGCCCTCGATCCCGGTGATCAACAGTCTCCCCGGCGTCAAGAAGGCGTCACCGAAGGGTTTCACCGGACTCGGCTACAGCCGCCCGCCGGTCACCGCGGAGCGTGCCCACGTGGAGGCCTACGCACAGGTGTGCGGCTTCCCGAGCAAGGACACGGTGCCGCTCACCTACCCGCACATGCTGGCGTTCCCGCTGCACATGGCGATCATGACCGACGCCGCCTTCCCGGCGCCCGCCATCGGCACCGTGCACCTCGAGAACGCCATCACCGCCCACCGCGCCATCGGTGTCGGCGAGCAGCTGGGCGTGACCGCGCGGGTGGGACCCGCCCAGCCGCACCCCAAGGGCACCACCTACGTGTTCAGCACCGAGGTGCGTGACACCGAGGGCGCCGTGGTGTGGGAGAGCGAGTCGACCTACCTGCGTCGCGGCAGGGGCGACGACGACGCGCCGAGCGGCAGCGTCTTTCCGCCGGTCACCCCGAACGGCATCGTCTGGAAGCTGCCCGCCGACCTGGGCCGGCGCTACGCCGCCGTCTCCGGCGACCACAACCCGATCCACCTCTACCCGCTCACGGCCAAGGCGCTCGGCTTCCCGCGCCAGATCGCGCACGGCATGTGGAGCAAGGCGCGGGTGGTGGCGGCGCTGGAGAACCGGTTGCCCGACGCCGTCCGCGTCGAGGTGGCCTTCAAGAAGCCGATCGTGCTGCCCGGCTCGGTCGAGCTCGGCACCGAGACCACCGACGACGGCTTCGCCTTCGCGCTGAGCTCGCCGCGCTCGGGTGCCCCGCACCTGGTCGGCGCCACGCACGCGCTCTGACGCCGCGCCCGTCGCCCGTCCGTCCGCGCCGCGAGGCACGGCTCAGCCGGTCGGGCGGCGGGCCTCCCGGGAGCCCAGGGCGATGACGCCGGCCCCGAGCACGGTGACTCCCGTGACGACGAGCACCGCGGCGTCCCAGCCGGCGGCCGGCGTCGCACCGGCCGCCACGACGCTGACCACGATCGTGATGCCGCAGGCCGCCCCGAGGTAGCGCGCGGTGTTGTTGGCGCCGCTGCCCATGGCTGCCCGGTCAGCCGGCACGCTGGCGACCGACTCGCGACCGAGGATGGCGTTGAGCACCCCGGTGCCCGCGCCGGCGACGGCCATCGCCAGGGAGAGCCGCCAGAGCTCCCCCGCGGTGTCGACGCCGTAGGTGAGAAGCTGCCCCGCGGCCACGACCAGCAGCAGCACCGCTACCGGTCCCCCGCCGACGAGCGGGTGCGGGATGCGCCGGACCAGCAGCGCGGCCACCACGCTCGCACCGGCCCAGACCAGCACCGGGACGCTGGCGGTCATCAGGCTGACGCCGAGCGCGAGGCGTCCGTGGGCGGGGACGTAGGCGGACAGGCCGATCATGCCCAGCCCGACGACCAGCGAGCCGAGCGTCGCCGACCGGAAGCGCGGGTCGCGCAGCAGTCCGGTGTCGACGAGAGGGTCGGGCGCGCAGCGCTCGACCAGCGCGAAGGCGCCCAGCAGGACCACGGCCCCCAGGGCCAGGGCGAGCACGAGGCCGTCCACGCCCTCGCGCGCCTCGGTCAGCATGGAGACGAGCACGGCCAGCGCAGCGGTGAGCAGCAGGCCGCCCACCACGTCGGGTCGGCGACGGACGAGGGCGGAGGAGGAGGCGACACGCCCCAGGGTCGGCACCACGAGCGCGGCGGCGAGCACGACGACCACGACGTAGGCCGTGCGCCAGCCCGTGACCTGGTCCAGCAGCGCTGCGAGCACTGCTCCGGCACCGATCCCGAGGCCTACGCTGGCGCCCCAGACGGAGGTCGCGCGCACGCGCTCGGGGCCGAGCGTCGTCGCGTGGGCCAGCACCGCCAGCCCGCACGAGAGCACCGCTGCCCCACCCACGCCCTGGAGCAGGCGTCCGGCCACGAAGAGCACCTCACCCTGCGCTAGCGCGCAGACCAGGGCCCCGACACCGACGGCGCCCAGCCCGGCCAGGTAGACGCGGCGCCGTCCCAGCGTGTCGCCCAACACCCCGGCCGCCAGGAGCGCGGCCGCCAGGCCGACGCTCATCGAGCTGAGGATCCAGGCGCGCCCGGCCGGCCCGGCGCCCAGGTCGGCCGCCGTGGCCGTGACCGTGGCCATCGGCGTCACGTAGGTGACCAGGACCAACGCCGTGCCGAGCGCCACGGGCGCGAGCGCCGCGGGAGCAGTAGTAGGTTTGACATTCAAACTCACAGCCGGGACGCTAGCACGCGTGAGCGCTGCCGAGGTACCCGTTGCCGGCCCGGTCTCACTGGCAGACCTGCCCGGCCGGCCGTGCCCGATCGCGGCCTCCCTGGAGGTCGTCGGCGAACGGTGGGCACTGCTCGTCGTCCGCGAGATCTGGTTCGGCAGCACCCGGTTCACCGACATCGTCCGTGGCACGGGCGCGCCCCGCGACCGCGTGGCGGCTCGCCTGAAGGTGCTCGAGCAGGCCGGTGTGGTGCGACGCGAGGCCTACCAGGACGCGCCGACGAGGTACGACTACCGGCTCACCGAGTCCGGGCGCGCGCTCGTCCCCGTGCTGCGCGCCCTCCTCGCCTGGGGCCGCGAGCACGCGGTCTCCCCCGACGACCCCCTCCTCCACCTCTCCGAGAAGAAGGACCGACGCCCGTGAGCCCCGACCCGACTGCCGCTCCCCCCGACACGACCCCCGACTGGGGCGAGGCCCGTGAGCGGACCGTCAGCTGGCACGACCCGATGATCGGCGCCGGTGCCGCGATGTCGATGACCGGCCTGGACTACCTGCGCGCCATGGCCGACGGCGTGCTGCCACCGCCACCCATCTCGCAGCTGATGCAGATGGGGCTGACCTCGGTGGAGCACGGCCGGGTCGAGTTCACCTGCGAGCCCGACGAGTCGGCCTACAACCCCATCGGCGTCGTGCACGGGGGGCTGGTGTGCACGCTGCTCGACTCGGTGGCCGGCTGCGCGCTGCACAGCACCCTGCCAGCCGGCCGCGGCTACACCTCGATCGAGATCAAGGTGAGCTACCTCAAGGCCGTCACCGCGCGCAGCGGCACCCTCACCGCCGTCGGCACCGTGGTCAAGGGCGGCTCGCGGGTGGGCTTCACCGAGGGCGTCGTCACCGACGCCGCTGGCAAGGTCGTCGCCACCGCCACCAGCACGCTGCTCGTCTTCGACGTGGCCTGAGAATGACCGAGGGCCCCGCGGACGATCCCTGGGGTGTCCCTCAGAGCCCCAGTGCCAGCACCAGGGCGCGTGCGCCCGTCGTCAGCGGCATGCGCGGGCGACGCGCTTCTTGGCGTTGTGGACGGCCTTCTCGGCGTCGGCTCGGTTCTGGGCGGCGAACTCGTAGCGCCGCTGCGCCTCCTTGAGCAGGCGCTTGTTGCGGGCGTTGGGGGTGCGCTCGAAGCGCTCGCGCGCGCGGTCGCGGGCAGCCTTGGCGCGGCCCTCGTTGTACCTGGCGCGGTCGAGCCGGTCCTCGGCGCGCTCGAGGCTGGCCTTGGCCTTCGCGCACGCCCGGGCACCGGTCGTCGTCACACGATCGGCGGTGGCGCTCGCCGAGACGGCGACGGGGGCCGGCGCCGCCGTGGCGGTGACCGGGGCGGCCAGGAGGCCGAGGGAGAGGGCGCCGGCGGCGAGGAGGCCGGCAGGACGCAGCCGCGTGGTCGTCGTCATGGCGGTCACCGGCACTGCTCGTAGTAGGCCGCCTCGGCTCGCTTCAGCGCCTGCTGGGCGTCGGCCAGCCTCACGTCCGCGCGTCGGTAGTTGGCCGACGCGGCCTGCACCCGGCGGCGGTTGGTGAGGGACGGGTTGTTCGCGTACGCGCGCTTGGCGGCCGAGTACCGGTCGGTGGCCGCCTGCATGTTCGCCACGGCCGCGCGGTAGTCCCTCTTCGCCACGGACACGCGCCGCTTCAGCGTCGCGCAGCTGGCCTTGGCCGTGGTGACGTCGCTCGAGACGGCCGCCGCCGCGGCCGGGGCGGCCTGGGCGCCGGCGGGCGCGCCGAGCAGGGTCACGGAGGTGGCGGCGGCGGCCAGCAGGGAGGCGGCGCCGAGGCGGAGCGAGGGGCGGGTGGGCGGTCGGGAGGCGCGAGGCGCGCTGGTGAGGGAGCTCATGCGACGTGATCTACCCGACTGCACGCGCGTCGAAACGCGCCAGCCGCGACCGCGTCAGTCGCGCGGCTTCACCGGGCGGATCAGGCCCTCCTGCGCCACCGTGGCCACCAGCGTGCCGTCGGTGGTGTAGACGCGACCCAGCGAGAGGCCACGGGCGCCCTGCGCCGAGGGCGACCACTGGTCGTAGAGCCACCACTCGTCGGCGCGGAAGGGGCGGTGGAACCAGATGGTGTGGTCGAGCGAGGCCATCTGCACCCGCGTGGGGTCGGTCTCGTGGGCGGCCAGGCTGGCGCCGAGCAGGCTCACGTCGCTCGCGTAGGTGAAGGTCGCCAGGTGCTCCAGCGGGTCGTCGCCCAGCCCGCCCTGGATCCGGATCCACATGCGCGCCTGCGAGGGGTGCTCGGGGTCCTCCGGGAGGCCGTAGCGGGAGTTGCCGAGGTAGCGCACCTCGAGCGCCGCCCACTCCTTGCCCAGCGCGTCGGCGTCCTCGTTGCCGCGGTCGCGCATCAGCTCCACGAGGTCCATGCCCTGCTCGGGGGTTCCGACCTCCGGCATGGCGTCCTGGTGCTCGAAGCCCTCCTGGGCGCGCTGGAAGCTGACCGTCTGGTAGTAGATCGGCCGGCCGTGCTGGCGCGCCATCACCCGGCGGGTGACGAACGAGCGGCCGTCGCGGATGCGCTCGACGTCGTAGATGATCGGCACGCCGTAGTCGCCGGGCAGCAGGAAGTAGCTGTGCAGCGAGTGCACGTGGTACCCGTCCTCGATGGTCCGCGACGCGGCCACCAGCGCCTGCGCCGCCACCTGACCGCCGTAGACGCGCTGACGCACCGACTCGGGCTGCCGCCCACGGAAGAGGTCGACGTCGAGGTACTCCAGGTCGAGCAGCGAGACGAGCTCGCGCGCGGCGGAGGGCTGGCCGGGCTGGTCGTTCATCGGGTGCCTCCCGTGCCCCAGCCGTCGGCGGGCGGCTCGTCGGTGTCGTCGTCCCCGGGCTGCTCGAGCCCGGCCAGGAACTGCTCGAACTCCTGCCCCAGCTGCTCGCCCGTGGGCAGCGGCTCGTCGCCGGCCAGCAGGTTGGCACCGGACTCCTCGGCACGGGCGAAGGAGTCGTACTGCCGCTCCAGCGCCGAGACTACGTCGGCCACCTCGGTGTTGTCGGCCAGGTGAGCGGTGATCTCGACCTCGCGCTGGGCGGCCGCCTCGCGCAGGTCTGACAGGTCGATCATCAGGCGTCCGCCGACCTCGAGCCGCTCCAGCAGCTCGACGGCGGCGCGGGGGTAGTCCAGCTGCGCCAGGTAGTGCGGGATGTGCGCCACGAAGCCGAGCGCGGCGTGACCCCACTCCCCCAGCCGGAGCTCGAGCAGCGACTGGGCGCTGCTCGGGATGCGCAGCTCGCCGGCCCACCGGCTCTCACCGACCAGCAGCTCGGGTGCGTTGGCGTGCGGCGTGATGGCGATGGGGCGCGTGTGCGGCACGGCCATGGGGACCGACCCCAGGTTGACGACGCGCGTGACGCCGAAGCGCTCCACGACCTCGCGCACGGCGAGCGCGAAACCCTCCCAGCGGTTGTCGGGCTCGGGTCCGTGCAGCAGCAGGTACGGCGCACCGCTGCTGTCGTGCAGCAGCCGCACGACCAGGCGCGGCGCGTCGTAGTCGTCGTAGTGGTCGCGGACGAAGGTCATCGGAGGGCGCCGTGCCCGGTAGTCGTGCAGACGGTCGACGTCGAAGGTCGCCACCACGGTGCCGGTGCGGCCGTCGCGCGCCGTGGAGGTCGTGACCAGGTGCCCGGCGGCGAGCGCCGCGGCGTTGCCGGCGTCGAGGAAGCCGTCGAGGACGACGACCATCGTGAGCGTGGTGAGGTCCTCCAGCTCGGGCACGTCGTCGACGATGTGCACCAGTCGGGATCCGTCGCTCACAGGCACGACCCTATTGCGTCGGCGACGCCGCAGGCGGCGCGGGCTGCGTGCCGCGCCGGGCGGTGTCGGGCAGGTCACCCTCGGACCCACTGCCGGACCCACTGCCGGAGCCGCTGCCGGACCCGTACGTGACGCGGATCAGCTTCGCGGCCTGGCGGGCCAGTGCGCGGCGGTTGAAGCCGGTCAGCGACTCGAGCCGGGAGTCGACGGCGGCCGCCCGCTCGCCGGCACCCGCCTGCTCCGGGACGGCGGCACCGGTGGCGTCGAGCTCGTCGAGCAGCGCCCACAGGCCGGGTGCGCCGAGCGTGGAGGCGAGCGCCTCGCAGGCCCACCACGAGACGGCGTAGCCGACCTCGTCGTCCTCGGCGAAGGCCTCGTCGGCGGGCAGGTCGGTGAGCGTGCGCGCCGTCGCGGCCCGCACGGCGGCCCGCGCGATGCGGCGCTGCTCGAGGGGCAGCGGCTGCACCGAGACCCACTCGGCCAGCCCCTCGCTCAGCCACACCGGGGCGTCGTCGTCGTGCACCCCGACGGCCACGTGGGTCAGCTCGTGGCGCAGCAGCCGGTCGCGCACCGGACCCTGCACCTCGAGCATCCGGGGGTGCAGCGCGACGCGTGGCGTGGTGCCCTCGCCCGTGCTGAAGGCGAGACCGTCGAGCCGTTCGGGCACCCCGCCCAGCGGCGGCTCGATGCTCGTCAGGAAGTCGGTGGTGGAGAGCGCGTAGAGCACCACGGTGCCGTTCCACGGGTAGGGCACCACGCCGTCGACGTCGGCCAGCGCGCGTTGCGTGGCCGCCAGGAGCGGCTCGGCGACCGCGACCGACTGCTCGTCGAAGACGCCGAGGACGCCGTCGGTGCGGCGGACCTGCACGGCCACGTCCCCGTCGTCCCAGGGCTGGCTCCAGGGTTGCGCGGAGGCCTCCCAGGCGGGGTCGTCGACCGAGCTGACGACGAGCTCCCCTCCGCTCGCCGTCGGGTCGGGTGAGAACCGGTAGCGGTCGCGGGTGGTCACGGGCGCCTCGTCGAAGCCGTCGAGCAGCGTGCTCACCTCGACGACCGCCCAGTAGTCGTCGCCCTCGCGGACCAGCGAGCTCGGCAGCGCCTGGATCTCGAGCGAGGCGAGGGGCAGCTGGGCCACGCTGTCGAAGTAGGTGCCCTGCTGGGTGGTGAACGCGAGGTCGGTGAGGTCGAGCGTGGCGGCGAAGGCGGCGCGGTCGCCGGCCACGAGCGCCGCACTGCGCGCGGCGAGCGCGCGGTCGAGCCGCGGCACCACCCGCCGTGCCCGGGTCAGGGCCAGACCGCCCTGACCCAGAGGCGTCGCGCCCTGGCTGGCTGCGCCGTCTGCGGGAGCGGTGCTCTCGTCGGGCGTCGCGGTCTGCGCGGACGATCGGGGAGAGGGGACCTCGGGATCGGCGGAGGAGCAGGCGCACAGCGCGAGGACCAGGACCATGGCCGCGCCGGCGGCCGGCCGGCAACGTCCTGCTCGTGGCCGGCGCACTCGGGACGCAGTCTCAGCCTCAGCCGGCGTGGTCGGCATCGACCGTGCGCTCCCCCACCCCGGTGTCGGGTCCGACCTCGGGTCGCGCGGAGACGTGGGCGGCGACGTCGCGGGCGATCGCCTGACCGGTGAGGCCGATCCGTTCCATGATGACGGCGCGCTTGGCGTGGTCCAGGAACTCCTGCGGGATGCCGCGCACCTGCACGGGCGTGGTGACGCCCTGCGCCGCGAGGGTCTGGGTGAGCACGGATCCCACTCCCCCGACCACACCGTTGTCCTCGAGACTGACGACGAGCTGGTGCTCGCGGGCCAGCTGCACCAGCGCCGGGTCGACGGGCTTGACCCAGCGGGGGTCCACGACGGTGACGCCGATGCCCTGGGCGTCGAGCAGCTCGGCCGCCTCGACGGCGGCGGTGGCCATGGCCCCGACGGCCACGAGCAGCACGTCACGCGGCCCCTGGCGCACGAGCACGTCGACGCCACCGACGCGCCCGACGGCCTCGATGTCCTCGGGCGGCGGACCCTTGGGGAAGCGCACCACGGTGGGCGCGTCGTCCACCAGCACGGCCTCGTCGAGCAGCTCGCGCAGCCGGCTGGCGTCACGCGGCGCGGCCAGGCGCAGGCCGGGCACCACCTGCAGCATGGACATGTCCCACATGCCGTTGTGGCTGGCGCCGTCGTCGCCGGTGACCCCCGAGCGGTCGAGCACGAAGGTGACGCCGCAGCGGTGCAGCGCGACGTCCATCAGCACCTGGTCGAACGCCCGGTTGAGGAACGTCGCGTACACCGCGAAGACCGGGTGGAGCCCACCCATGGCGAGGCCGGCGGCCGAGGTGGTGGCGTGCTGCTCGGCGATCCCGACGTCGATGGTGCGCTCGGGGAAACGGCGCTGGAACGCGTCGAGGCCCACCGGGTGCATCATCGCCGCGGTGATGGCGACGACGTCGGGACGCCGCTCGCCGACCTCGACGATGGCGTCGGAGAAGTGGTCGGTCCAGATCCGGCCCTTCGGCTTCTCGGCGCCGGTCTGCACGTCGAAGGGCCCGGGGGCGTGGAACTGGTCGGCCTCGTGCCGCTCGGCGGGGTCGTAGCCGAAGCCCTTGCGGGTGATGGCGTGCACGATGACCGGGCCGCCGAAGCGCTTGGCCTTCGCGAGCGCCTTCTCCATCGCGGCACGGTCGTGGCCGTCGACGGGGCCCACGTACTTCAGGCCGAGGTCCTCGAAGAGACCCTGCGGCGCCAGGGCGTCCTTCATGCCCTTCTTCATCGCGTGCAGCGCGTCGTAGGCGGCGGGACCGACGCCGGGCACCGCGTTGAGCCGCCGCTTGACGACGTCGAGGACGTGCTCGTAGCGCGGGCTGGTGCGCAGCGAGGTGAGTGCGGTCGCGAGGCCCCCGATGGTCGGGGTGTAGGAGCGACCGTTGTCGTTGACGACGATGACCAGCCGGCTGTCCTTGGCGATCGCGATGTTGTTGAGCGCCTCCCAGGCCATGCCGCCGGTGAGCGCGCCGTCGCCGATGACGGCCACGGTGTGCCGGTCCTCGCCGCGGATGGCGTAGGCCTTGGCCAGCCCGTCTGCGTAGCTGAGCGCGGTGGAGGCGTGGGAGTTCTCGACGATGTCGTGGGCGGACTCGGCCTGGCTGGGGTAGCCGCTCATCCCGCCCTCGCGGCGCAGGGTGGCGAACTCGGCGTGACGACCGGTGACCAGCTTGTGCACGTAGGACTGGTGACCGGTGTCGAAGACCACGCGGTCGCGGGGGCTCTCGAAGGTGCGGTGGATCGCCAGGGTGAGCTCGACGACGCCCAGGTTGGGGCCGAGGTGGCCGGTGTTGGTCGCCACGGTGCGGATCAGCAGGTCGCGGATCTCGGCGGCGAGCGCGTCGAGCTCGTCGTCGCGCAGGCCCCGGAGGTCGCCGGGGCCGGAGATCGTCTCGAGGAGGCCCATACCGGCGAGTTTAGGCGGTCACCGGTCCCACACCGCGATCGCGGGCTCGGCGAAGCTGCCCATCCACACGCGGCCCGCGTGCTCGCGCACGCCGGTCACCGCGTGGTAGCTCACACCGTGCGCGGCGGCGTCCAGGTCGAGGTCGTGGACCAGGGTGCCCTCGGTGTCGTAGGCGCGCACCCGCACCGAGCGGCGCGGTCCGGGCTGCAGCCGTTCGGGGGTGCGCAGCGCCAGGCGACGCAGCTTCTGCGGCGCGGCCTGCAACCGCTCCAGGACGGCGTCGGTAGGGCTGGCCAGCGCCACCCACAGCAGGCCGTCACTGCCCTGCGAGAGGTTGTCCGGGTAGCCCGGGAGTCCCATCGCCAGGTAGTCGCGCAGCCCCGCGCGCCGCCCGGTGAGCCACAGCCGCACCAGCGTGCGTGCACCCGTCTCGGCGACACAGACGAAGTCCTCCTCCGGGCTCAGCGCGACCCCGTTGGCGAAGGCCAGGCCGTCGAGCAGCACCGAGACCGTGCCGTCGGGCGCCAGCCGCAGCAGTCGCCCGCTGCGGGTCTGGTGCACCAGGTCGTGGTGCCACCGGTCCAGGTCGTGCACCTGCGAGGAGTCGGAGAAGTAGACGGTGCCGTCGGTGGCCACCGCGGCGTTGTTGCAGACGCGCAGCGGCCGCCCCTCGTGGCTGTCGGCAGCCACCTCGACGGCGCCCGTGGCCAGGTCGACGCGCAGCAGGCCGCGGTCGGCGTCGCACACGACGAGGCGCCCGTCGGGGTGCTCCTCGATGCCCAGCGGGTGCCCACCCGTGTTCGCCACCTGGCGCAGGCGGCGTCCGTCGTGGCTGACGCACCACAGCGACCCGTCGGTGGTGCCGGTGACCACCGAGCCCTCCTCGGGCCCCGACGTGAGCACCAGCACGTCCTCGGCGCCCTCGCCGGGCACGGGGTGGACGGTGAGCCGGCCGGTGCCGCCAGGGGAGGTCATGCGGCCATCCTCACACCGGTCCGCTCACGGGCGGCCGGCGCCGGGGAGTACTTTCGCGGCGGCGGCGAGCCGGCGGTAGGTGACCGAGTGCAGGAACCGCGGCACGAACAGCCGCGCGGAGCCGGTGAGCGGCAGCAGCGGCACCTGCTCGGGGTCGACGAACACGATCCGGCGTCCCTCCCCCACGACGACGTCGGCGTCGGAGGCGGTGGTGGCCCCCACCCACACCTGCATCCGGTCCAGCGAGCGGTAGGCCTGGTGCCAGACCCGGGCGTCGCGCCACAGCTCCAGGCTGCCGGCCGGCAGGAGGAGCCCGGTCTCCTCGGCCAGCTCCCGGTAGGCGGCGGTCTCGAACGCCTCGGTCGCCTCCTCCGGCGGGTCGAGGTGACCCCCGGGCAGGCCCCAGCACTCGGGGTCGATCACCGGGTGCTCGTCACGCTCCTGCAGCAGCACCCACCCGCGCGGGTCCACCAGCAGGACGCCGGCGAAGAGGTGCACGGCGCCGAGCCTACGCAGCGGCGGGGCGGGCGAGCGGGCGTAGCCTCGGGCGGTGCCTGCCTTCCCTCGTCGTGCCGCGCTCGCCTCGCTCCTGCTGGTTCTGGTGTCGACGGCGGGGGTCACGCCCGCGCTCGCCGCTCCGGACGACGGCCTGCGCACGACCGGCTGGGTGCTGCCCTCGACCTCCCCCGCGGTGATCGCGCGCGACGCACCCGGGCTGGACCAGGTCGACGTGGTCGGCTCGACGCTGCGGGCCGACGGCGGGCGGGTGAGCGCGCCGGGGCGTGACGCGCTGCGGCTGATGCGGCGCTCGCAGGCGCAGGGGCTGCACACCGAGCTGCTGCTGAGCAGCTACAGCAACCGGCTCGAGGACTTCGACCCGCGGGCCGCCCACCGGCTGCTCTCCTCCCCCGCCCGCACCCGCGCCGTGGCGCGGCGACTGGGTGCGATCGTGCGCAGCCAGGGCTGGGACGGCGTCAACGTGGACCTCGAGCGGCTGCAGCGGCGCGACGCCGGTGGCCTGGTGCGCCTGGTGCAGCAGCTGCAGGCCGCGATGCCGCCCGAGCGCACGGTCACGGTCGACGTCAGCGCCGCCACCTCGCTGCGCGCCTACCGCGCCCGCGGCTACCGGCTGCGCCCGCTCGGGCGCGCGGCCGACGCCGTCGTCCTGATGACCTACGACTACTCCGGCCCCACGTGGACCGGCCCGGGACCGATCGGCCCGCTGGACTGGCAGGAGCGGGCGGCCCGTGCCGCGCTGGCGGTCGTGCCGGCCGACCGCCTCGACCTCGGCATCGCGGGCTACGGCTACACCTGGCCGCGTGCCGCCGGCGGCCGCACCGGCCGGTCGCTCACCGTGGCCGCCGCCCGCCGCCTCGTGCGCGCCGACGGCTCCCGCGCCCGCTGGCACCGCGCCGAGGGCGAGTGGTCGGCCCGACTCTCGGACGGCACCCGGCTGTGGTGGTCCGACGCCCGCTCGCACCGGCTGCGGGTGTCGCTGGCCGAGCGGCTGGGGTTGCGCGGCGTGGCCGTCTGGCGGTTGGGGTCGGCCGACCCGCTGGGCTGAGGTGCCGTCGGGATTGACCGGTACTGCGCGCGAAGTTGGGCGATCGAGCCGCGGCTTCATCTCGACAGTCCCACAGGTCTCACGCGCCACATGCCGGTCTCACAACCGCGCCACGAACCGCCGTCCGCGCAGCGCCTCCTCCACCAGCCCCACCTCGCGCCGCACCGCGGAGAGCCGCGCGTCCTCGGCCAGCCACGTCTCCACGGCGGCGTCGGCGACATCGGGGTCGGCCACGTGGCGCAGGTCGGCGCGGCACTCGCTCAAGCCGGCGTGCACGCTGGCCTGGCAGGCCTCCACGTGCCGCAGCGCGAAGCGGGCGAGCACCACCACGTGACGCCGCAGGGCCGGGTAGGTGCGGTACTCGGGCGGGCACAGGTCGAGCAGCCACGCGTGCGCCGTGGTCTCCCAGTCGGGGGCGTCGGGCGGACGGACCTGGCGCGGCCAACCGGCCGGGGCGACGTGGGTGACCATGGGGAGGAGGCTACCCCGAGATCGAACAGATGTTCGACCGCCTTCTACCCCGCCAGGAAGCTGAACCGCACCGTGCGCTCGGCGTTGTCGACGTTGAGGTCCACCAGGCACACGCTCTGCCAGGTGCCGAGCGCCAGCTGTCCGTCGAGCACGGGCAGGGATGCGTGCGGCGGCACGATCGCCGGCATCACGTGGGAGCGGCCGTGCCCGGGCGAGCCGTGGCGGTGGCGCCAGCGGTCGTCGGCGGGCAGCAGGTCGCCGAGGGCGGCGAGCAGGTCGTCGTCGCTGCCCGCACCGGTCTCGATGACGGCGATGCCGGCGGTCGCGTGCGGCACGAAGACGTGCAGCAGGCCGTCGCCGCGGCCGGCCGCCCACTGCTCGCAGTCGCGGGTCAGGTCGAGCACGCGCTCCTGGCCGCCGGTCCGGTAGCTGCGGGTCTCGCTGTCCATGCCGCGATGGTGGCACGGGGGCCGACGCGCGACGACGGAGCCCTCAGGCGGGTCGGCTGTCGCCGCCGGTCAGCGCGGCCAGCTCGTCCAGGTCGGCACCGCCGGCGCACGACGCGAACGGCTCGGGAGCCGTCTCACCGGCACCGAAGTTCTCGATGAACAGCGGCAGCCGCGCGTCCTCGGGGCCCTCCAGGTCGAGCTGGGTGCCCCAGACGGTCGCCACCACCGGCGCGCCCAGGCCCGGGTAGGGCGAGAGGATGCCGTTCTGCGGGAGCAGGTCGGTCAGGGCGGCGACGCCGTCGTCGTCGACCTGCTCGGGGTCGTAGGTCAGCCAGACCGTCCCGTGCTCCAGGTCGTGGGTGACGTGCTGCTCGGGGACCGGCTCGTCGTAGACGCCGCAGTCGAGCCAGATCGCGTTGTGCTCGCCGCCGACGCTCGGCGACTGCTCGTAGTCCACCTCGCCCTCGACGTGGGTCGTGGGCAGGTCGGGGTAGGTCTCGACGTCGTCCAGGGTCGGGGCCCCGTCGGTGCCGCCGGACCCACCGGAGGAGTCGGTGGAGCCCTCGGAGGCCTCCTCCCCCGACCCGCTGCGCCCACCGGCGCGCGGACCGTCCTCGCCCAGCACCTGCGGCAGCACGATCGCGCCCACCACCACGAGGACGGCGAGCACGACGGCTGCGGCCACCGCCGGCCACGCCCGACGTCGGCCGGGCTCCGGGGGCGGCGGCCACACGGGCGGACCGGTCGGCGGCCCCCACCCGGGTGGAGGCGCTGACGGAGGGCTCGTCGGTGGGCCGGTCGGTGGGCCGGTCGGTGGGCCGGTCGGTGGGCCGGTCGGTGGACCGCCGGGCGGATCCCACCCGGGCGGCGGGCCGGGGGACGGCGGCCCCGGGGGGTGCTGGTCGCTCATCGGTCGAGGGCGTCCTCGACGCGCTGCACCTTGGCGGTCAGCTGGCCGGTGTAGCCGGGGCGGATGTCGGCCTTGAGCACCAGCGAGACGCGGGGCGACTCCTCGCCCACGACCTCGACGGCACGCTTGACCACGGCCATCACCTCGTCCCACTCCCCCTCGACGGTCGTGAACATCGAGGTGGTCTCGTTCGGCAGGCCGGACTCGCGCACGACCTTCACGGCGCGGGCCACGGCCTCGGAGACACCACCGGTCTCGTCGCCGCCGGACGGGGAGATGCTGAACGCCACGAGCATGTGGTCACGCTAGGCGACGACGGCAAGCCGCCCGCCACCCGTGCTCACGCGACAGCGTCGTGCCTGTCCTGCACGTACCAGCCGGCCCAGGCGAGCGGGAAGCAGACGGCGGCCAGCACGCACAGGCCGACTCCCCCACCGCGGCGTCGCTGCCCGACGCCGGTGAGCACGCCGAGCGTGACGACGAAGACCGCCACCAGCATCAGGGGCACCACGACAGGATCCACGCACCCATCCTCCCCCCGACGCCCTGCGGTGTCACCGCGCCGGCGCGGGATCGACGGGTCAGAACACCGCGTACGTGCCGGGGCCGAGGAAGAAGCCCTGGCCGGCGTCCTGCAGGCAGGTGAGGCCGATGGGCTCGATGACGCACCGCATACCCAGGGCGGCAGAGGTGACGACGGTGCCGGCCTCGACCTTGGGGGCGCCGGGCTCGCGGATGGTGTCGGTGTTGCACACCGGCTGGAAGCCGGCGTCGGAGAACTCGACGCGGCCCACCACCTGGCTGGGGCTGTCGGTGCAGGTGGCGGGGTCGCGGACGCCCTCGAGCACCTCGCAGCTGGTGGGGATGAACCGGTTCTGCAGCACGCAGTAGTAGAAGCCGTTGCTGCTCTCGAAGCGGCGCGCCTCCTGCGTCCCGCCCGTGGCGGCGGCCAGGTGCGCCTCCGCCTCGGTGGCGGAGGTGGGCGGCTGGCTCAGGTCGACGCCGGCCCCGGTCGGCGTGGGCTCGGGCGCCTCGGAGGTGGCGGCGTCGGTCGGCGTGGCGGCCTCCGTGGGCGTCGCGGTCTCGCTCGGCGAGGGGGTGGGCGACGGCGTGGGGGTGACGGTCTCGGTGACGGTCACCGGCTCCTGCGGCTCGGCGCCGTCGTCCCCCTGGCTGCAGGCGGTGAACGAGGTCAGCGCCAGCAGGGTCAGCATGCTGGCGGCCAGGGGGCGGCTCACGGCGCGGATCACGCGCCCCAGCCTCGCAGAGCCGCACCGCCACGGGGCATCACGCCGGCGGCGTTTCGCGCGCTCGTCACGGCAGCAGGCTGCGCAGCACCAGCGCCAGGGCCGAGACCAGGCACACCACGAGCACCGCCGAGCGGAAGGCCGGACCGGCGAGCCGGTCACGCCACCGGCGGGCCAGCAGGTCGCCGAGCAGCAGCACCGGCACGCTGACGGCGGCGAGCAGCACCTGCGCCCGGGTGATCTCACCGGTCACCGAGAGTCCCACCAGGCTCAGGGTCGCCCCGACCAGGAAGTAGACCGCCATGGTGGGGCGCACCCGCTGGGCGGGCCAGGACTGGTAGAGCAGCGCGATCGGTGGCCCCCCGATCGAGGTCGCCGTGCCCGTGACGCCGGAGACGAAGCCGGCGACACCGAGGGTGCCGCGGTTGATGGGCACCGCGACGGTCTGCGAGGACGCGACGACGGCGACCAGCACCATCACCCCGACCGCGAGGCCGATCCACCGGTCGGCCAGCACCGCCACCAGCCAGACGCCGACGGCGGTGCCGGGCACGCGCATCGGCAGTGACCACGCGAGCCCCCGCCAGTGCACGCCCCCGCGCTCGTGGCGCAGCGTCACGACGGGCATCAGCACCACGAGCAGCAGCAGGTAGCCCGGCATCAGCTGCGGCTCCAGCAGGCTCACGACGGGCGCGGTGAGCAGGCCGATGCCGAGACCGACGACGCCCTGCACGAAGGCGCCGGCCAGGAGCACCGCCACGATGGTGGCGAGCGCTCCCGGACCGACGCCCAGGATCTCGTGCGGGATCAGCCGCGCCGCAGGTTGCGCAGCACGTACTGCATGATGCCGCCGTTGCGGTAGTAGTTGGCCTCGCCCGGGGTGTCGATGCGCACGACGGCGTCGAACTCCACCTCGCCCGCCGTGACCTTGACGGTGCGCGGGGTGCGGCCCTCGTTGAGCTCGGTGATGCCCGAGATCGAGAAGGTCTCCTCACCGGTCAGGCCCAGCGACTCCGCCGACTGGCCCTCGGGGAACTGCAGCGGGATGACGCCCATGCCGATCAGGTTGGAGCGGTGGATGCGCTCGTAGCTCTCCGCGATGACCGCCTTGACGCCGAGCAGCGAGGTGCCCTTGGCGGCCCAGTCGCGCGAGGAGCCCGAGCCGTACTCCTTGCCGCACAGGACCACCAGCGGGATGCCGGCGGCGGCGTAGGACTCCGACGCCTCGTAGATCGACGTCACGGGCGCGTCGTCGCCCTCGCCCGCGGTGAAGTCGCGGGTGAAGCCGCCCTCGGTGCCCGGGGCGATCTGGTTGCGCAGCCGGATGTTGGCGAACGTGCCCCGGATCATCACCTCGTGGTTGCCGCGGCGCGAGCCGTAGGAGTTGAAGTCGCGCTGCTCGACGCCGTGCTCGGCCAGGTACCTGCCGGCGGGGCTGTCCTTCTTGATCGCGCCGGCCGGGCTGATGTGGTCGGTGGTGACCGAGTCGCCCAGCTTCAGCAGCACCCGCGCGCCCTCGATGTCGGCGACCGGCTCGGGCTCCTCGGGCATCCCGTCGAAGTAGGGAGGCTTGCGCACGTAGGTGGACTCGTGGTCCCAGGCGAAGGTCTTGCCCTCGGGCGTGGGCAGCGAGCGCCACGCCTCGTCGCCGGCGAAGACGTCCTCGTAGCTGTCGCCGAACATCTCGGAGCTGATCGCCTCGCCGATCACGCGCTCGACCTCGGCGGGCGAGGGCCAGATGTCCTTGAGGAACACGTCGTTGCCCTCGGTGTCCTTGCCCAGCGAGTCGCCGAACAGGTCGAGGTCCATCGAGCCGGCGAGGGCGTAGGCCACGACCAGCGGCGGAGAGGCCAGGTAGTTCATCTTCACGTCGGGGTTGATCCGACCCTCGAAGTTGCGGTTGCCCGAGAGCACCGAGGTGACGGCCAGGTCGCCCTCGTTGACGGCGGCCGAGACCTCGGGGATGAGCGGGCCGGAGTTGCCGATGCAGGTGGTGCAGCCGTACCCGACCAGGTTGAAGCCCAGCTTGTCGAGGTAGGGGGTCAGCCCCGCCTTGTCGTAGTAGTCCGAGACGACCTTGGAGCCCGGCGCCAGCGTCGTCTTGACCCACGGCTTGCGCGCGAGGCCCTTCTCGACGGCGTTCTTGGCCAGCAGGGCGGCTGCGATCATCACCGACGGGTTGGAGGTGTTGGTGCACGAGGTGATGGCGGCGATGGTGACGGCGCCGTGCCCGATGGTCACCTGCTGGCCGTCGATCTCGAGGTCGACGGTCTTGTCGGCGTCATCGGTGTAGTCGGCCAGTGCCTCGCGGAACTTCGGTCCGGCCTCGCTGACCTCCACGCGGTCCTGCGGGCGCTTGGGCCCGGCCAGGCTGGGGACGACGGTCGAGACGTCGAGCTCGAGCTGCTCGGAGTAGCGGGGCTCGGCCGACGGGTCGTGCCAGAGACCCTGCTCCTTGGCGTAGGTCTCGACCAGCGCCAGCTGCTCGGCGGAGCGGCCGGTGAGCTTGAGGTACTCGATGGTCTGCTCGTCGATCGGGAAGACCGCGATGGTGGAGCCGAACTCGGGGCTCATGTTGCCGATGGTGGCGCGGTTGGCCAGCGGCAGCGCGGAGACACCGGGGCCGTAGAACTCCACGAACTTGCCGACCACGCCGTGCTTGCGCAGCATCTCGGTGATCGTGAGCACCAGGTCGGTGGCCGTCGAGCCCTCGGGCAGGTCGCCGTTGAGCTTGAAGCCCACGACGCGCGGGATGAGCATCGAGACCGGCTGGCCGAGCATCGCGGCCTCGGCCTCGATGCCGCCGACGCCCCAGCCCACCACGCCGATGCCGTTGACCATCGTGGTGTGGGAGTCGGTGCCGACGCAGGTGTCGGGGTAGGCCTGCAGCACGCCGTCGACCTCACGGGTGAACACGGTGCGGGCCAGGTGCTCGATGTTGACCTGGTGCACGATGCCGGTGCCCGGCGGGACGACCTTGAAGTCGTCGAAGGCGCCCTGGCCCCACCGCAGGAACTGGTAGCGCTCGCGGTTGCGCTCGTACTCGATCTCGACGTTGCGCTCGAACGCCTCGGGCGTGCCGAAGACGTCGGCGATCACGGAGTGGTCGATGACCATCTCGGCGGGAGCGAGCGGGTTGATCTTGGAGGGGTCGCCACCCAGCTCGGCCATCGCCTCGCGCATGGTGGCGAGGTCGACGACGCAGGGCACGCCGGTGAAGTCCTGCATGATCACGCGCGCCGGCGTGAACTGGATCTCCTTGCTGGGGTCCGCGTCGGCGTCCCACCCGGCGATCGCCTTGATGTCCTCGGCGGTGATGTCGGCACCGTCCTCGGTGCGCAGGAGGTTCTCCAGCAGCACCTTGAGCGAGAACGGCAGCGACGCGACGTCGAGGCCCTCCCCGGTGACGGCGTCGAGCCGGAAGATCTCGTAGCTCTTGCCGTCGACGTCGAGGCTGCTCTTCGCGCCGAAGCTGTCCTTGCTGGCCATCCGCCATCTCCTCGTGAGTGGGTGCGTGCTGCGTACGGGTGCTGCTGCCTGCGGGGCGACGTCCGTCGTCGGCCGCCTCCATCTTGCCGCCGGGGTGAGCACCCCGGGTAGTAAGGCGGGCCTAACGGTCGTGTCCGGAGGCCGGTACCCCGTCGGCATTTGTCTTGACATCAAGATACATGACGTCGAGCGATCAGCCCAGCGCGCTGTGCACCCGCGTCGTCAGAGCTCCCCGGGTCGGCCGAGCGCCGACCGGTGTCCTTCCGCCGGATGACGGGGCGGCCCGGTGGATTTCCCCGGTCGACCGGGTACTCCCAAGCTTGTGGGCCGAAATGTGGGCCGACAAGCTGCACAGTCCCCGGCCGACCGGGGAAACCTGCGACAGGTGGGACGCGTGGTGCGTGACCCCCGGACGCGTCAGCCGGCGTCGACGGCGTGGTGACGCCCGATCGGCAGCACCAGCGGCTTGCCGGAGACGGGGTCGGTGATGATCCGGCTGCGCATGCCGAACACCTCCTGCACCACCTCGGCGGTGAGCACCTCGGCGGGCTCGCCGGCAGCGTGCAGCCGGCCCTCGCAGACGGCGACCAAGTGGTCGGCGTAGCGGGCGGCGAGGTTGAGGTCGTGCAGCACCATCACGATCGTGGTGCCCCGCTCGCGGTTGAGCTCGGTCAGCAGGTCGAGCACGTCGACCTGGTGGCTGACGTCGAGGAAGGTCGTCGGCTCGTCGAGCAGCAGCAGGTCGGTCTGCTGGGCCAGCGCCATGGCGATCCACACGCGCTGGCGCTGGCCGCCGGAGAGCTCGTCGACGGGCCGGTCGGCCAGCTCGGCGGTCTCGGTGACCTCGAGTGCACCGGCGACGGCGGCCTCGTCCTCGGCGCTCCACCGCGCGAGCACCCGCTGGTGGGGGTGGCGCCCCCGCGCCACCAGGTCGCCGACGACGATCCCCTCGGGCGCCAGCGGCGACTGCGGCAGCAGGCCGAGGGTGCGGGCGACCTGCTTGGTGGGAAGCCTGTGCACCGCCTTGCCGTCGAGCAGCACCTGGCCCGAGCGCGGCGCGAGCAGCCGCGCCATGGCCCGCAGCAAGGTGGACTTGCCGCAGGCGTTGGCACCGACGATGCAGGTGATCTGCCCGGCGGGCACGGGCAGGTCGAAGCCCTCGATGACGGTGCGGTCGCCGTAGCCGAGCGTGACGCCGTCGACGGCGAGCGTGTGCTCCGCGGCGCGGCCGAGCGGGGTGGACGGGGCGGCGCTCACAGGGACCCTCCGGCGCGGTTGGTGCGGATGAGCAGGTAGACGAGGAACGGCGCGCCGAGGCCGCCGGTGATCACACCGACCGGGTAGCGGGCGTCGAAGGCGAACTGCCCGACCAGGTCGGCGCTGCACACGAGCAGCGCGCCGACCAGGGCGGAGGGCACCATCAGCGAGCCGGGGCCCACCAGGCGGGCGGCGATGGGGCCGGCCAGGAATGCCACGAAGGCGATCGGACCCGAGGCCGCAGTGGCGAAGGAGATCAGCGCGACGGCGCTGAGGATGACCAGCAGTCGGGTGCGCTCCACACGGACGCCGAGGGCGGTGGCGGAGTCGTCGCCCTGCTGCATCAGCTGCAGGTTGCGGGCCTGGCTGAGCAGCAGCGGCGCGAAGCAGGCGATCGCGAGTGCCAGCGGCAAGATGGCGCTCCACTGGGCGTTGTTGAGGCTGCCGGTGAGCCAGCGCATGGCCACCTGCAGGTCCCACTCGGCGGCGCGCACGATCACGTAGGCCACGACGCTCTCGAGCATCGCGGAGATGCCGATGCCGATCAGGATCAGCCGGGTGCCCACCACGCCGTCCTTGAAAGCGAGCAGGTAGATCAGCAGGGCAGTCGCCAGCCCGGCGACGACCGCGACGATCGAGACGAGCCCCTCGCTGAGCCCCAGCACCACCAGGCCGACGACGGCGGCCGCGCTGGCACCCGCACTGATCCCGATGATGTCGGGGGCGGCGAGCGCGTTGCGCAGCAGCGTCTGGAAGGCGATGCCGGCCAGGCCGAACGCGGTACCGGTGAGCACCGCCATCACCACCCGCGGCAGCCGCAGCGTGCCGACGGTGAACGAGGCGCCGGGCACCTGCTCGCCGAGGATGACCCGCACGACCTCGCCGGGGGTGTAGAAGGTCTGGCCGACCATCAGGCTGGTGGCCACCACCGCGAGCAGCAGCACCGCCAGCAGGAGGGTGACGACGATCCGGCGGCGTGAGCGGCGGGCCCGGGCGCGGCCGTGCCGGGTCGCGGCGCCGCGCGGGTCCCCGCCGCCCCCGGGAGCCGAGGCGGGTCCGGTGGTGGTGCCGAGCAGCGCGGTCACAGGGCACGCAGCTTCGTGCGTCGGACGATCCAGATGAAGACCGGGGCACCGATGAAGGCGGTGACGATGCCGACGTCGACCTCGGAGGGCCGGGCCACGACTCGGCCCACGACGTCGGCGGCGGTGAGCAGCGCGGCGCCGAGCACCATCGAGGCCGGCAGCAGCCAGCGGTGGTCGATGCCCACCAGCAGGCGGCACAGGTGGGGCACCACGAGACCGACGAAGCCGATCGGCCCGGCGACGGCGGTGGCGGCGCCGCACAGGATCACCGCGCCGAGGCCGGCCAGTGTGCGGATGAGCACCACGTTCTGGCCCAGGCCCGCGGCGACGTCGTCGCCCAGCGCCATCGAGTTCAAGCCACGCGCACAGGCCAGGCAGAGCACGACGCCAACGAGCAGGAACGGCAGCACCTGACCGATCCGCGCGTAGTCGGCACCGCCGACACCGCCGATCTGCCAGAACCGGAACTGGTTCATGACGTCGATGCGGGGCAGCAGGATCGCGCTGATCAGCGAGGTGAACGCGGCGGACGACGCCGCGCCGGCGAGGGCGAGCTTCAACGGCGTCGCTCCCCCGCGGCCCAGTGAGCCGACCGCGTAGACGAAGACCGCCGCCCCCGCCGCCCCCGCGATGGCGACCCAGATGTAGCTGGCGGGCGAGGCGAGGCCGAAGAACGCGATGCCGGTGACGACGGCCAGCGAGGCCCCCGGCGTGACGCCGAGGATCCACGGCTCGGCCAGGGGGTTGCGGGTGATGCCCTGCATGACGGCGCCGGCCGCGCCCAGGGCGGCGCCCACGAGCACGGCGAGCAGGGTGCGCGGGATCCGCTTCTCCACCGCCGCCTGGGCCACACCGCCGGCCTGGTCGCCCGCCAGCACGCCGCCCAGCCCGTCGAGCACCTCGCCCGGACCCATCACGCGGGTCCCGAGGGCCACGGAGGCCAGGGCCGCGCCAAGCGCGAGCACCACGGCCACGGCGAACCAGAGGGTGCGCGCGGCCACGCGGGGCCGTCGGCTGGCGACGGCCTCGCGCGGCTGCGGGCGCTCCGGTGCCCCGGCAAGGCGGGCGAGCTGGGTCATGGCTGGGTCACGGCTGGCTCACGGTGTGGTCGGTCCCGGTCAGCCCTGGGCGTTGGCGGCGGCGTCGGCCAGGAAGCCCACGTACTCCTCGATGCCCCAGGGGATCGAGAGCGGCGTCGGGTTGGCCGCGGCCGCCAGCGGGGTGGAGTCCGGCAGGACCGCCACCGCGCCGTTCTCGATGGCGGGGATCTGCGAGAGCAGCGGGTCGGCCTGCACCTGCTCGAGCAGGTCCTCGGTGCCGTAGGTGACGAACAGGTCGGTGTCGGCGAACTTGTCGGCCTCCTCCGCGCTGATCGTCAGGTAGAACTCGTCGCTGCCCGCCGAGGCCTCGGCCACGGCCGGGGACTCCACCAGGCCGTGCTCGGTGAGGAACTCCGGGCGCGGGTCGAGGTTGCTGTAGAAGCCGATCTGGCTGAGGTCGGTGGGGTCGGTGAAGGTGAAGGCGACGCTCTTGCCCTCGAGGTCCGGCTCGGCGGCGAACGCCTCGCTCACCTGGGTCTCGAGGTCCTCCACCAGCTGCTCGCCCTCGGCCTCCATGCCCATGGCCCGGCTGTTCATCAGGATCATCTCGTCGACCGAGGTGCTCCAGGCGACGTCCGGGTACGCGACGACGGGCGCGATCTGGCTCAGCGTGTCGTACTCCTCCTGCGTCATGCCCGAGTAGGAGGCGAGGATGACGTCGGGGGCGGTGTCGGCCACGCCCTCGAAGTCCAGGCCCTCGGTCTCGTCGAACAGCACGGGCGTCTCGGCGCCGAGCTCGGTGAGCTTCTCCTCGACCCACGGCAGCACGCCGTCGCCGTCGTCGTCGCCCCAGGTGGCCTCGCTCATGCCCACCGGCACGACGCCGAGGGCCAGCGGCACCTCGTGGTTGCCCCAGGACACGGTGGCGACACGCTCGGGCGCCTCCTCGATGGTGGTCTCGCCGAAGGCGTGCTCGATCGTGACGGGGAAGGCGTCCGCGTCCGCGCCGGCCGCGGTGCCGCCCTCGGCGCCCGCGGACCCCTCGGAGGTGTCGTCGGATCCGCAGGCGACCAGGACGGCGGAGGCGGACAGGGCCGCCACGGTCCCGATGAGTCGTCGTGCACGCATGCTTGGTCTCGCTTTCTGAGGCTTAGGTGAGGCAACCCTAAGCCCTGCGCCGTGGAGACGCGCAACCGGATGCGCGTGTGATGCGCGCGACAGTCCGTGAGCCGCCTCAGCCGGTCGCGAGCACGGCCTCCACGGCGATCCGCAGGGCGACCTCCTCGCCGGCCACGCGCGCGGGGGCGCCCGGCAGGGCACGCTCGAGCGCGAGCCCGTTCAGCACGGTGAGCAGAAAGCGGGCCGCCGTCTCGACGTCGTCGACCCCCTCGCGCAGGGCCACTCCCTCCTCGCGGAGCCCGGCGAGCCACCCCTCGATCCTGCCCAGGGAGAGGCGCTCGAGCGCGTGGAAGGCGTGCTCGGCGTCCTCCCCCGGCGGTGAGGCGACGTAGGCGGCGTGCAGCGAGGAGACGTGCCTCCTCGCCTGCTCTCCGGCCCCCACCTCGGCGAGGACCAGCTGCAGCGCGGTGAGCAGGCGGTCGCTCGCGCTGCGCGAGCGGTCCGCGAGCGGGTCGTCGGGCAGCTCCAGCGCCGCCAGTCCCGCCACGACCGTGTCGAGCAGCTGGCGCTGGGTCGGGAAGAAGTGGCGCAGCGACCCCACGCTGACGCCGGCGCGCGCCGCCACGCCGCGCACGCTGAGGCGGGCGGTCGGGTCCTCGCCGAGCATCGTGGCCGCCGCGACGAGGATCCGGTCGCGCGTGCCGAGCCCGTCCCGCTCGGCCTCGTCCGGGCGGCCGGAGCTCGCCGGCGTCACCCCCGCCCCCACGGGGCCGTCCGCGATTCGCCCCTACTAGTACAGCGTGCTAGTTTCCCCGTCGTCACTAGCACAGCGTACTACTCACGCCCGGCACCGCCGGACGTCGACCCACGAGGAGACCCCATGACGACCGATCCCTGGCTGCTGCGCGACCACCCGTCGCGGGCGCTCCCCACCGGGGTCCCCGCCGGTGTCGAGTACCACCGGGTGCTGACCGGCGAGCGGCCCCGGGTGCTGCGCGGCCTGCTCGCCATCGTGCTGCTCCTCGCGGGGCTCGTCGGCTTCTCGCTGCTCCTCGTGCAGGGCGCCGAGCTGCTCGACACCCGGGTCCTCGACCGCGACCCGGCCACCTCGCCGCTGACCCTGCTGGCCGGATCCCTCTCGCTGGCGCTGCTCATCCCGTGGTCCATGCTCGTCCAGCGACTGCTGTACGGGGTGGCGCCGTCGAGCCTGCACTCGGTGACCGGGCGGTTCCGCTTCGACGTGCTGGGCCGGACGCTGCTGCTGCTCGGGCCGCTCGTGCTGGTCGCCGTCGGGGTCACCGCCGCGCTGCTGGGCGGTGAGCGGGTCGCCTGGAGCAGCAGCGACCTGGTGGTGATGTTCCTCGGCGGCCTGCTCATCAGTCCGTTGGCGGCCGCCGGCGAGGAGTACGGCTTCCGGGGGCTGATGTTCCGGGTCGTCGGGGGCTGGTCGCGCAGCCCACGAGCCGGGCTGGTGACCGGCGTCGTCGTCACGACGGTCGCCTTCTCCCTGGTGCACGGGACCATCGACCCCTACCTGCTCACCTCCTACCTGCTGCTCTTCGGCTCGATGGCGGTGGTGACCTGGCGCACGGGAGGACTGGAGACCGCCGTGGTGCTGCACGCCGTGTACAACCTGGCGATCCTGCTCGCGGTCACCCTGCACCTGGACCTGCTCGGGCAGCTCGACAGCCGCGAGAGTGCGGCCGGGTCTCCGGTGAACCTGGGCCCTGCGGGAGCCGTCGTGCTCGCGACGGCCATCGTGTGGTGGCTCACCCGCCGCAGCGGCCCCGTCCGCACCCCCCGCGCCGCCGCCGGAGACCGGGTGGTCGTCGGAGCCGGAGGGCGGTGACGGTGCTCGCCGGGTGGAACGACCGCCGGCTCGCGCGGCGCGCCCGCCCTGCCGACGGGCGGCCGCTGAGGCCGTTCCGGTGGTGGCACCTGTTGCGTCGCTCCCTGCTGTCCACCACCCTGGAGGTCGAGGGGCGGCCGGTCGTGCACACCGTGGAAGTCAGGCACGGGGGCGACTCCGACGGCGTGGTGCGCGCCGGCCTCTACGTCGACGGCGAGCTGCGGCTGCAGTCCCGGCTGCCGGCGCGGTTCCCGGTCGAGGGCGGTCACATCGAGGTGCGCCGCGGCCCCGCGGGGCTCCGCACCTGCCGCCTCGTGACCCTGGACGGCGAGGTCCGCTCCCTCCAGCCGGACCCCGCCTCGGCGGAGGGACGGCGGCTCCGACTCGCGCGCCGCCACCCGCGGGCCAGTGCCCTCGTCGGCGCGTTCTCGGTCCTGCTGCTGACCGCCGGTCTGGTCGTGGGCGCGCTGCAGGCGGCCGAGCCCGTCTCGCAGATCCCGCCGATCGCCTCGACGCTGGGCACGTTCGAGTCGCCGTGGCGGCCCCCCGTCTGGCTCAACCTGGCCCTCGGGCTGGGCGCGGCCCTGGCCGCCGTCGAGCGTGCGCTCCGGCTGAAGTACCACTGGCTGCTCGACGGCGGCGCCGCCACCTGAGCCACCCGTGACCGACGGGCGACCCGCTCACCGGGGCGCGAGCAGCGCCACGCACTCCACGTGGTGGGTCATCGGGAAGACGCCGACGCTCCTGAGCGTAGACGCGATCCTTTGCGGTCAGCTGCGGTCAGGAGGCGAAACCGACCTCTGACCTGCAGCGATGCCGCCCGAGAGGTCTGGGGTCGTCAGCACGCCGCTGAGGGAGCTTGCGAATCAAAGCGAGCCCATTCCGAGCCCTCGTGTCTGCGGGCACCGACGGTCGCAATCAACTGCATGTTGAGGTGTCGCCGCGAGCGCGTGCTTCGAGGTACTGATCCATCAGCGCCACGGGGATCCGGCCGCGGTCGGAGACGACGATGTCGTGCGTGGACGCCCAGCGACGTGCGTACGCCGGGGTCGGCGGTGCGGGCGCGAGCGGCGGTGCCGATTCGAGGGCTCGTGCGGCATTGGCGCCGACCATCTCCTCGGCCAGTCCTACGCGCGCAGCCGCGAGGAAGCGGTAGGTCCACTCCTGGGCGAGCTTGCGGGTCTCGCAGAAGATGATCGGAACGTTGGGGAACCGGATCTGGCACTCGGTGATGCCTTCGGCCACGAGACTCGGCCGGACGTAGTCGACCTTGAAGCCCCGCGAGTAGCCCTCTTCGACGACCACCGCGGCGCGCGGGATCCCGGAGAGCTCGCCGCGCCCCGTCGTACGCAGGACCGCACCGCCACCTGCTCGACGATCTCGGCGTCGGGTGGCCACTCCTCGAGCCGGTGGCAGTAGACCTTGCCGGTGCGCGGCCACACGTCCTTCGCCTTGAGGATGATTCCCTCCTCGAGCGGGATCCGGAGCAGGTACGGGAACGTCGATCCGGGTTCGGTGTTGCGCGCGATGACGAAGTCCTCCGGCATCCTGATCCTCACCCTGCCCGCCAGCTGTCACCCAGGCGTCGTCGTGCTCGCCATCGGCATCGGGTACCGCACCCTTCGCCACCGGCTCGACCACCAGGCGCAGGCCTGACTCACATCGCTGCCTGACATTTCGATGATGTGTCGAATCCAGTCGCTCGCGACGTGCGCCCGACCATGCCGATGTGCCGGCTCAGCACAGTCCGGGGACCGAGGGAGGTCAGGCCGGGGCGCGCAGCAGGTGGCCGGAGAACACTCCGCGCCCGGTACGCACCGCCACCGTGCCCCAGGCGAGCAGGAGGCCGGCGTAGAAGAGCACCGCAGCGACTGCCAGGAAGTGCGCTCCCGTGATGGCGGCCAGTCCTGACGTCCCGGTGACGACGGTGCCGACCGGGAAGGTGAAGGACCACCAGGTCAGCGAGAAGGGCATGCCTGCGCGCACGGTGCGGATCGTGATGGCGATCACGAGCGCCAGCCACAGCATGGCGAACCCCCACATGGGTGCGCCGTAGACGAGCCCCATGGCCTCGAAGGCGCGCCCGTACGGCGCGGGGTAGACGCCGGTGGCTGTCGCCCCCAGGGTGTGTGCGGCGGTGATCGACTGGCCGAGCGGGCCGAGCACGATCCACAGCGTGGGCGCCGCAGCAGCGGCCCCGACCTTGTGGTGCACCAGCCGGGTCCAGATCATCGTGATCACGACCAGGCTGGCCACGATGGTCAGGCCGAACATCATCGTGCAGGCCAGCTGCATGGTGAGCTGCCACTGACCGGCGGGCAGGTGGGGGATCAGCAGTGGGCCGGTGGCCGCGCTCACCATGGGCGGCACGATCGGCATCAGCCAACCGCCGAAGGCGGCGTCCGGCTTCACCTCGTGGGTGGTGAAGGCCTTGTAGGGCACGGCCACCGCGGTCCAGAGACCGAGCAGGGTGCCGGCGGTCCAGAGCACGAAGTCCATGCCGACCGCTGTCGCTTGGCCGACCAGCGGCTGACCGACCAGCAGGGCTCCTGCACCGACGGTCATCAGCGCCATGGCCGGCGCGCCGTAGAAGTGCGACATCGCCGGGTTGTCGAGGTGTCCCCGCGCGGTGCGGGGGTGCTGCGTCCAGTGGATGATTGTCGCGGTGCTGATGACGGCGAGCAGGATCACGTCGAGCACCCACACGGTCCGTGCGAAGAGCAGCAGCCCGGGGACCTTGACGGGCAACGTCGCTGCGGCGTTCGCGACGATGCCGGTGCCCATCACCGAGGCGAACCAGTTCGGGCCGATGAACCCGAACGCGGGCTGTCCCTGGAGAGCAGACAGGAAGGAACGACGATCCACCGGGCGCTCACTGGTGCTGGTGCTGGTGCGGGCTTGAAGAGTGCTCATGTGTTCAGTCTGCGATCGCGCGGGGTGGGTCAGTAGTCCCCGCCCCCTTGTGCATGCACAACCAGAGCTTGTGACTGCCGTAGGGTTGTCCTGTGTCCGCTTCCCACCTTCCTGACCTCGATGGACTGCGGCTGCTGGTGGGCATCGCCCGGCATGGCAGCATCGGCGCCACGGCACGCACCAACGGCATCAGCCAGCAGGCCGCGTCCGAACGGGTGCGGGCGATGGAGGCCCAGACCGGACTGACGCTCGTGCGACGCGGCGCACGTGGTTCACAGCTCACCGAGGCCGGCGTGGTCGTCACAGAGTGGGCGGCGCGGCTGCTTGACCTGGCCGACGAGGTGGACACCGCGATCGAGGGACTGCGTGGCGACCGCAGTCGCGAGCTCGTGGTGTGGGCCAGCATGACCATCGCGGAAAGTCTCATCCCCCGCTGGCTGGTGCAGCTGCGCCAACGACAGCTGGGCGAGGGCTACCGGGCGACGGCAGCGAGTCTCCATGCCTCCAACAGCCGCGACGTGGTCGAAGCGGTTCGCGCAGGGACGGCCCACGTGGGCTTCGTCGAGGGAGTCGAGGCGCCGGTCGGGGTGCGGTCGGTGACCGTCGCCCACGACGAGCTCGTCCTGGTCACGGCAACCGGTACACCGCTGAGCCGCAGGCGCACTCCCCTGCCGCCCGACGAGGTGGCCGAGCTTGCGCTGACCAATCGTGAGCAGGGATCCGGCACCCGCGAGGTCCTCGAGATCGCCCTGGCCAAGCACGGCCTGGTGTCGGGCGACCCGGACGTGGAGCTCACCACCGCAACTGCCATCCGCGAGGCGGTCATCGCCGGCAGCGCGCCGGCCTTCCTCAGCCGCCGCGTCGTCGCGCGCGACGTCGAGTCCGGGAGCCTGAACGTCGTGGCGGTCAAAGACCTCGACCTACGTCGGTACTTCCGCGCCGTCTGGGTCGGAACCAAAAACCCGCCCGCCGGGGCGGTGCGTGACCTCGTGGCGATCGCGCGGGCGACCAAGCGGTGACCCCTGAGCGCTTACACAGTGAAGTGGTAGACCACGAAAAGGATTCCGAGCACCACGAGCAAGCCGAGTATGTAGAGTCCGACGACCTCGATCTGAATTCCTGGTTTGGTGAGCCGCATCTGGGCCACCTCCCTTCCTTTCCGTCCAAGATGTCCGCGATCCCGGCATGCCGCTAGCCGACTGGTTCTTGTGTATCCACAACAAAGACTTGTGCCCTGGATGCCCGAACATTAGGGCGCGGGCCGGTGGTCCAAACGCCAGTTCGGCATAGGGTCTCGCTCATGCCGCTGTCGCCTCATGTCCCGGATCTCGGTGCAATGGAGATGTTGCTCAGCGTGGCGCGGCTAGGAAGTCTGGGCCGGGCCGCCGAGGAACACGGCGTGACCCAACCCGCGGTGAGCTCACGGATCAGCCGGATGGAGCACCTGCTCGGCCTCGCGCTCATCGAGCGCGGCCCTCAGGGCTCGCGTCTCACGGCCTCGGGCAGCCTGGTTGCTGACTGGGCGCGCGAGGTCGTCGAGGCTGCTGCCTCCCTCGAACGTGGCGTGGACGCCCTGCGCACCCAAGATCGAGATCGGCTTCGGATCGTGTCCAGCATGACGATCGCTGAGTACCTGATGCCTACATGGTTGCTCACGGCGCATCAGGAGGAGCCCGAGCTCGCCATTGCCCTGGAGATCGCGAACTCGACCACAGTCGTGCGCCGCGTCACCGACGGGCTGACTGATCTGGGGTTCGTCGAGGGGCCGGGGCGCCCGCCGGGGCTGCGTTCGGAAACTGTCGCACGCGATGTCCTTCAGGTCGTGGTGTCGCGTGACCACTCCTGGGCACGGCGGCGACGTGCCCTGTCGGCACGCGAGCTGGCGGAGACACCGCTGATCCAGCGCGAGCACGGGTCCGGGACCCGTTCGACGTTGGGTCGGGCGCTGACGATGGCACTGGGCAAGGTCGAAACGGCCCCGCCGATGCTGGAGTTGACCTCCACGACCGCCATCAAGTCAGCCGTCCAGAACGGTCTGGCGCCCGCGGTGATCAGCTCGATCGCGGTCGCTGATGCGGTGGATCACGGACGCCTGGTGGCGGTGCCGGTCGCGGAGCTGGACCTCTCCCGCACGTTGCGCGCGGTGTGGCCCTCGGGGCGCGCGCTCCTCGGGACGGGCAGAACGTTCGTGGCCCTGGCACGCCACGCGCATCTCCGCGCGGGTCGACCCCGGGCTGAGCGCTAGACAGGGGTGAGCGGAAGCTGTCGGCCCACCAGGGAACGGCGCGCCGGCTTGAGTGCGGCCGCGATGCTGGACAGGGCTCTGGCCGAGGGCGCCTGAGGGGCAGAGACCACCACCGGCTCGCCGTTGTCACCGGCCTTCCGCAGGGCCAGGTCGAGGGGAACACCGCCCAGAAGAGGGGCGCCGAGCTGTTCAGCGAGCTCGGCTCCACCGCCGGCGCCGAAGAGGGCCGTTGTGGCCCCGCACGAGCCACAGACGAGGCCGGTCATGTTCTCGATGATGCCGGTCACCGGCACGGAGGCTTCACGTGCCATCAACCCGACCCTGCTTGCGACCGTCCGTGCTGCCTGCTGGGGTGTGGTCACCACTATCAGGGAGGCATCGGGGAGGAGCTCCAGAACCGAGAGTGTCACGTCCCCGGTGCCCGGGGGGAGGTCGAGCAGCAGGACGTCCAGGTCGCCCCAGTGCACGTCCTGGACGAACTGGGTCAGTGCCTTGTGCAGCATCGGTCCGCGCCACACGATCGGTGTTTCCTCCTCGACGAGGAACCCGAGTGACATCAGCCGTACGCCGTGAGCCTGCACGGGCAGCATCGTCTCGTAAAGCGCGACCGGGCTACGCCGTACGCCGAACAGTTGGGGCACCGAGTACCCCCACACGTCGGCGTCGAGGAGACCGACCGACTTGCCCTGCTGGGCTAGGGCGACCGCGAGGTTGGCCGAGACGCTCGATTTCCCCACCCCGCCCTTCCCGCTGGCCACGGCCAACACCTCGGCCCTGTGGGGCACACCTGCGGTCGTCCTGGCCGTCAGGAAGCGCCTGGCCGTCTCCTGGCGCTGTGCCTCACTCATGACGTCGAAGGCAACCTCGACGATGGCGCCGGGGGTGACCCCGCGTACAGCCGTGGCGACGTCGTCTGCGATGCGTTGGCGCAGCGGACAGGCTTCGGTGGTGAGCAGGATGCGGACCGCTACGCCTTCTCCGCGTCCAACGGAGATGGCCTTGACCATGCCGAGCGGGGAGAGGGGCTGATCCAGCTCGGGGTCCAGCACTGAGCCGACGGCCGCATCCAGCAGGTCCTGATCTGGTCCGTTGCGCGCAAGCAACCTCACTGCTCCTCACCTCTAGAACGCGTAGCAGGCTGTTCCTCCAACAGGCTCACCAGCACCTGCGCCGTGCGGTCGGCCCGGTCCCGCCAGGTGCTGGTCGCATCATGGCCGGTACGGGCGTGGATCGCGGACCACGCGGAGGCGTGCTCGCCCAGCCAGGCGAGGGTCGCTCTCGGGTCCTGTTGCAACATCGCCTTGAGGGCATAGCGGCGTTCGCCGCGACGGAACCCGACGTCTGCCCGGGTCGCACCGACCTGCAGGTCGCGCTGGGTCAGGACATAACCGGAGCGGATGGGGGTGACCAGTACGTCCAGGGTGTCCTCCAGGGAGTCGTCGGCTTGGAGGCCGGGAGGTGCCGAACGCAGGGCCAGCGGCAGTAGTGCGGGAGTCGGGTTGTCGACGACCTCGGCTTGTAGAGCCTGGAGCGTGAGGTCGGCCCACGCGGTCGTCGCGGGCACACCGAGGGATTCGACCGCCGCGAGGTATCCGGGCGCCCATGACCAGAGGTGCTCGTGCAGCAGGGCGGTGCGTGAGCGTTGAAGCTGAGCCGAAAGCCGCTCGTCTGGTGTCGTCGACTCTGCGGTCCCGAGCTCCGCGTAGAGCATGAGCAGGGTGCCGAGGTGGTCGGCGTCCTCGGGTGCCCTCAGACCCAAGGCCCGCCAGAAGCCGGCGACCCGGTCCAGCCCCTCACCACCGAGCTGCCCTTCGGGGCCGAGGTGGATGGCCGCATGCGGTGGCGCTGCCAGGACGAACACGCCGGTGTGCTCGGCGCCGCTCGGCGCCGCGAGGTCCAGCGCGTGGCATACCTCCCGGTTGCCCGGCGCCGGGGTGAGCACGGCCGCGCCCAGGGCTCGCAGCAGCTCCCAGTGCTGCGAGGTCCGGCCGGTGCTGGGATGCACGTTCTGGGTCTCGGTCGTGCTCATCTGTGGTCTCGGATCACGAAGGTGTCCGGACTCGGCTTGAGGGGTCGCATCAGCCAGGTCGGCCTGCGCAGGCCGTCGGGCGACACTTGCCCGGCGGGCCGGGTCCTGGCCATCCACTGCGTATAGACCTCGCGGGCCTTGGCGGTGTCGACCGCGATGTCACCGGCCCGGTCGTCCGGTGAGGCTCGGACGACCCGGACCGCTTGGTGCCAGCAGTGCATGCCAGAGATCGGGTCCGGATGGACCGGGAACGTGAGGTTCTGGTGCACCCCGGTGTCGCTCCACCAGATCCGCATGGTGTCGGGGTCGCTGGTCTCGTGGGGTTCGACATTCTTGACCCGCCGCATCGTCCAGTCATCGCCCACCTGTTGAAGGTCGACGGTTGCCATCACGGCCCCGACACCGCCGCCTTGCTGGTGGGTGGGACGCCAGCGGCCCATGTGGTGGGAGCAGGCGACGACACCGGGTCGGATGCCCTCGGTGATCCAGGCCTTCGCGACGAAGTACCCGATGTCGGTCTGCACCCGCAGCAGGTCACCGGTGTGCTCCACCCCGAGGCGGGTGGCGTCGCTGGGGTGCACCCAGACCGGGTTGGTGTGCGCGAGCTCGTCGAGCCACTTGGAGTTGCCGGAGCGGGTGTGGATCTGGGTGGGCAGCCGGAACGTGGACAGCAGCACCATCTGGTCCGGGGCCAGCTCGTCGGGGTGCACGTGACTCTTGATGTAACCGGGGATGGCGTGCTCGGGCCAGCCCCAGCCGGCGAGGGTGGAGGACCAGAACTCGAGCTTCCCGGACGGCGTCGGGAAGCCCTTGCGCACGACACCGTCGACGTCGACGCCGACCGGTCGGCGGCCCTGGGCGTCGGGTTCTGGAGACGCGACCGGGGAGAGGTTGGGGTCCGCAGGCTTCGCCGTCGAGGTGTAGACCCGGCCCTGGGGTGTGGTGTTGGTGTCGGCCAGTTCAGAGGCCGGCACTTCAAAGGTGTACTGCGCCCCGACGCCCTTGGAGATCTCGAAGGCACCGTAACGGCGCATGAACTGCAGCGGACTCAGACCCTCTTGCGCGGCGCGCTCAGGAAGCCCCGGCACGGAGTTCTCGAACATCCACCCGTAATACTCATCGACGCTCAGCTTCTCCCCCGGGTGGGCGCGCGACTCGTGGTACTGCCGGATGCCGAGGCTGCCGTCAGGGTCGATGCGCCAGGACAGCTCGATCCACCACTCGTTCTCCTCCCACACCTCGCCGGGGTTGACCTCGCGGCTGTCGGTGATGGTCTCCCCCAGGCGTTCGCGTGCCGCGCGGATCACCGGCTGGCGGAAACCTAGCCACTGGCCGTCGTACTGCTCATAGGAGTGGGTGTCGTGGCGTTCCGGGCCGTGCCCCATCGGCAGGACGTAGTCGGCGAGGTAGGCCGACTCGTTCCAGGTCGGGGTCAGTGAGACGAAGCAGCCCACCTTGTCCTCGTCGGTGAGCACCTCCATCCAGGACAGTCCGTCGGGGTTGGTCCACACCGGGTTGTAGACCCGGATGAAGTAGGTGTCGAGCTTGCCGCGGCCGTCCTTGAGGAACTGCGGCAGCAGGAAGGAGAGCTCGTCTGGGCCAGCGGGAACTCCATCGGCCAGGTCAGCTCCTGCCAGACCCCCGGGTGCGGCGGGTGTGGATCGGCTTGGGAACGAACTTGTTCCACGCGTTGGCGAACAGACCGCCCTCGGTGCCGATCGAGCCTAGGAGCGCCGAGATCAAGATGAGTGTGCGGGTGATCTGCCAGCCGCCGAGGTTGGAGGCGGCGGCCGATCGCCAGGCGTGCGAGGAGAACCGGGTGCCGGCCTGGGCGACCGTCTCGGCCATCTCGGCCAGCGTGGCCGCATCGATGCCCGACTCCTGGGCGGCGTAGTCGAAGGTGAACTCGGCGTACAGGGTGGCCAGTTCCCCTTCGAACGCCTCGAAGGTCACCGGCAGGTCGGGCCGGCAGGCCTCGAGGTATTCCTGCCAGTTCCACCACTTGCGCACGAACTCTCGGTCGTAGCGTCCGGTCGCGATGATGTGCTGGGCAACCGCGAGGTTGATCGCGCCTTCGCTGCCAGGCTGCGGGGAGAGCCACCAGTCGGCGTGGGTGGCGGTGTTCGACAACCGGGTGTCCAACACGATGAGCTTCGCGCCGTTGGCCCGCGCATCGGTGATCCGCTGCGCGTGCGGGTTGAAGTAGTGCCCCGTCTCCAGGTGCGAGCTGATCAGGTAGATCACCTTCGCGTTCGCGTGGTCCGGGCTCGGGCGGTCCGCGCCCATCCAGAACTGGTAGCCGGTGCGGCCCCCGCTGGAGCACACGTTGGTGTGGGAGTTGTGCCCGTCCACTCCCCAGCTGGCCAGTACTTTCTCGGTGTAGCCGTCCTCCCCCGGTCGACCGAGGTGGACCATGATCTCGTTCTGTCTTTCTTCCACGATGGCCTTGCGCAACCGGGCCGCGATCGCGTCCAGGGCCTCGTCCCAGCTGACCCGTTCCCACTGCCCCGATCCGCGCTCTCCCACCCGGCGAAGCGGGTAGAGGATCCGGTCGGGGTCGGTGACCTGGTTCAGGGTGGCCGGCCCCTTGGCGCAGTTACGCCCGCGGCTGCCGGGGTGTTCGGGGTTGCCTTCGAACTTGCGGACGTGGAGGTCGTCTCGGTCGACGTAGGCCAGGAGTCCGCACGCGGACTCGCAGTTGAAGCAGGTCGTGGGCACCAGCATGTAGTGGTGCTCCTCGCGGCGCGGCCAGGCACGGGAGTCGAGATCGACCCAGTCGTCCCACCGCTCCTTGGGTGGGAACGAGGCGAGGTGGACGCCGCTGGGGCCTTGGTAGAACGTCTCGCCGCGGGCCTCGACCTCCGTGCGGGCAGCCGAGACCCGCTCGGCACGCTCGGACAGCGACGTGGGACGACCACGACGAAACAGGGGTGCCACGGGGACCTCCTCAGGCCAGCGGAACTGATTGACCGGCTTGGACATAGGCATGCTCATGGGCCAACAATCCGACCAGTGCGAAAGGAACCGCGATCAGGCCGACCCAGGGTGCTGCGACCGCGACCAACACAGCGACGACACCGACCCGGAAGAACATCGCGAACCGGCCGTGTGTCATCTCGCGGCTCGCGAGGTGGGCGTGCGCGGTCACGTGCGGCAGGGTGATCTCGGTCCACACCAGCAACAGGTGCACCGCCGCGGACACGGCCAGGACCACCTCGACCGCCCGCACGCCACGCTCCGGGGAGAGGACAACCGCGAAGGGAAGCAGCGCCGCAGCTCCGGCGAGAACCGCCTGCACCGCCAGGTGCGCCGGGAGCAGCGGGCTCTGCCACAGGTCGCGCGCCTTGGCCTGGGCGAACAGGTAGGCGGTGTAGCAGGCGGTTCCCAGCCCCAGCACAGCCCCCAGCACCCCAAGCACCTGCTGCGGTGTTCGCAGGTCCAGGAGCGCGGCCCCGAGGTAGAGCACCACCAGGGTCCCGAAGCCCCCGATGATGAACGAGCCCCGGACCAGCCAACTGCTCCAATGGTGGCGAGTGAAGATTATTCAGAATCGGAACGGATGCTTGAGATCCCAGATCAGCAGCACCCCGGTGATCGCGAGGAATACCAGCGCCACCAACGGGGCGACATACCGGGTGACCTCGCCACCCCAGCCAAGCAGCCCGGTCAGCGCCAGCGCGATCGCCAGCAGGAACGCGCCGGAGGCGATGCTCTTGGTCCAGGTGTACAGGCTGACCCGCCACCCCCACGGGGCGTGGTGCGGGATGTCGTAGGACAGCAATGCCGCAGCCGAGGACCGGGCTCCGTCGGGATGACCCGACGGCACCAGCTGGGGGTCGGGGGCGCCCTGGGTCGACCAGGCATACAGGCCGCCCTCGGGGCGTGTCGCCCCGAGTGGGTCGAGGGTGGCCTGGTGCGCCCCGAGGTAGAACACGCCGGGTCCTGTCTCCTTCTCGGGGCGACGCACCGTGACAGGGTGTCGCTTGACCGCCTGGGCCACCTTCGAGGTCGGGTCGTTCATATCCCCAACCAGAATGGCCTGCGTCGGACAGACCGTGACGCAGGCCGGCTCCAACCCGACATCGAGCCGGTGGGCGCACATGTTGCACTTCTCCGCCGAGTGGTCCTCGGGGTTGATGAAGATCGCGTCGTAGGGGCAGGCAGCCATGCACGCCTTGCACCCGATACAGATGCTCTTGTCGAAGTCGACGATGCCATCGGGACGCTTGTGCATCGCCTCGGTGGGACACGCGGTGACGCACGGCGCGTCGGTGCACTGGTTGCACCGGGTGACCTGGAACGCCCGACGGACCGCGGGGAACTCGCCGACATCCACGGACTTCACGTAGGTCCGCGTCACCCCGAGCGGAACCTCGTTCTCGCTCTTGCACGCCGTGGTGCACGCATGACACCCGATACACCGTGTCTGGTCCAGGACCTTCAGCCACCGGACCGGGCGATCCTCGAGATCCTCCATGTGGGCAGCGTCTCAGACCACGGCTCACATCGGCACCCAAGTCAGGCTTGGGACCAGGGGACCGAAAAGGTCAGGTCAGGGCATGGGCCGCGGTCCTGGCTCTACGATGTGTCGCACCCAGGAGGGGATCCACATGTCGGAGCCATCACGCAAGGTCAGCGAAGACACCGAGCCGGACTACCGGTTCACGCTGGCCAACGAGCGCACGTTCCTTGCCTGGATGCGCACCGCGCTCGCGCTGCTCGCCGCCGCCGTGGCGATCGTGCAGTTCGCCTCGGACCTGGGTTCACAGTCGTTTCGCGAGGCATGTGGCATCGCCTTCAGCGTCCTGGCCGCGGGGTCCGCGGCCGGTGGTCTCTGGCGGTGGACATCGACCCAGACGGCGATGCGTCGGGGCAGCCACCTGCGCCGCGGCTCGCTGCCGGTGACGCTCGCGGTCGCCCTCACCGTGCTCGCGCTCGGCGTGTTCGTGGTTCTCGTCGTCGAGCTCGGTCAATGACCAGAGCCCTCGACGTCGGCCTGGCCAGGGAACGCACGTCGCTGTCCTGGACCCGCACATCCCTGGCAGTGATGGCTAACGGGCTGCTGGTGATGATCCGCCACGAGAAGGCGTTCCCGCTCCCGGTGGCCGCTGGTCTCGCCGGCCTGTCCCTCGTGGTGGCCCTGCTCGCGCTCACCCACGCCGCCCTGAGGTCGGGGGTCGTGCGTCAGCCCGATGCTCAGATCGGGGCGCCCACCTGGCGCGTGGTGACACTGGGAATCGGGATCACCGTCCTCTGTCTTGCGACCGGTGTCGCGCTCGTGGGCTGGAGCTGACGGGGTGCTGCATGACCCTGCCAGCAAGCGAGACCGCGTCCACGACGTTCCGGTCGGTCGGCTGAACCAGCTGGTCGAAGGGTGGCGGTTCGGAGGTCCGAGCGGTACCAGGTTCGTGCCCTGGTTCGACCCCGACGGCGCTGGCACCGGCGCCCGGGTCCTGCTGCTGATGGAGGCGCCGGGCCCCAAGACGGTTGCCGCGGGCGACCTCGGCTTCAGCTCGCTCGACAACGACGATCCCACCACCCGACAGGTCCGCCGGGCGCTGACCCCCTCCAGGCTCGACCCGGCGCGCTGCCTGCGGTGGAACGTCGTCCCCTGGGCATTGACCGGACCTGAAGGTCGACTCCGCAGCCCCCGAGTCAACGACTTGGAAGAGGCCCGCCCCGCCTTGAGCGCCCTGCTCGCCGAACTGGTCGACCTCCGGGTGGTCGTGCCCTTCGGCAGCGCGGCGCTGGAGGGCTGGATGCGGTACCTCACGCTCGCCGAGCACCCGGTCCTCGTCCCCACCCTGGCCGTTCCCCATCCCTCACCCGCCAACGGACACCGGCGCCAGGAGGCCTTCCGCCGAACCACCGCCGCTCTGGAACGAGCCGCGGATCTCTGCCGGTGAACGGCCCACTGCCTGGTGCGCAGCCATCTGCCGTCAGCTTCCTGTAAGTACTCGAGGCCTTTAAGCGACCTCGTGTGGTGGACATGCTCAAAAGCCTGAGGCGAACCGCGATGGCACCGGTCGTCGTCCTGGCCCTCGTCAGCTGCGGAGGGTCGCCTCAGACGACCAACAGCACTTCGGGCGGCGACTCCTCGGGGAAGAGCATCTCCGTCGCCGGCGCCCCGGCGCTGAGATGGGGCGAGGGAGACTACGGAGTTGTCCTCGCGCATGGCGCTGCTTTCGACGCGGCCAGCTGGGAGAAGCAAGCCGTCGCTATCGCCGACCAGGGGGCGAGCGTGATCGCGGTCGAGAACATCGACCCCGATGCGATTCGCGACGCGATAGAACTGCTACAGGGCGAGGGAGTCGCCGACGTCGCGCTCGTCGGAGCCAGCGCTGGCGCCGACGCCATCCTCGATCTCGCGAGCCAGGACCCAGGGCTGGCCGATCAGCTGATCCTGCTGTCGCCGAACGCAACGGTCGAGGGGCTCGGGGATGAACCGAAGCTCTTCGTGGCCAGCAAGGACGAGCCCGTGGCCCACGTCTCGACAGAGCTGGCCGGTTCCTCCCCCGGTGAGGAGAACGCGCTGATGATCCTCCCGGGCTCGGCCCACGCGCAGAACATCTTCGCCACCGACCAGGCCGCACCGGTCCTCGACGCGATACTTCAACGCCTAAAACGCTTCGCTGCCCCGTGAGCCCGCGCGGAGCCGTCGTGCACGGCGCGACACGGTGAACCGATCCCGAGAGCGCGTCGTACCCAGGCTCGTGAGATCGCTACGCCTGGGCTCGCGGGCACCCGGGAGGACGGCCGAGGCCGACGAACGGGTGCTGACCGAGCTCTACCTACGACACGGAACGGCCCTGATGACCTTCGTGCTGCGCCTGGTCGATGACCGGGGCCGTGCCGAGGACGTCGTGCAGGAAACGATGCTGCGCGGCTGGCGCAACCTGGACAGGATCGATCCGAGTCGCGGTGAGCCGCGTGCCTACCTGTTCGCGGTGGCCCGCAACCTGGTGATCGATCTGTGGCGCGCCGACGAGCGCCGCCCACGACTCGTCGGCGACGACGACACCGTGGCAGCCCAGTCGGTCGGTGACCGCGCCGACGCGGTCGTCGACGCCTACCTCGTCGAGCAGGCGCTGGACCGGCTCTCACCCCAACACCGGGCCGTGGTCGACGAGCTCTACTACCGCGGCGCCACGGTCACCGAGGCCGCCAGCACCCTCGGACTGCGCCCGGGCACCGTGAAGTCACGGTCCTACTACGCGATCCGCATCCTGCGGACCGCATTCGAAGAGATGGGAGTCGAGCGATGAACCAGCACGAGGAGGACCGCGCTCACACCCCGCTGCGCGAGCTGCTAGGCCCCTACGTCCTGGGCGGTCTCGACGCCGACGACCGGGCTCGGCTCGAGGCCCATCTCCCGAGCTGCGCCGCATGCCGCGACGAGCTCGCGACGTACGCCGGGCTGCCGGCGCTGCTGCGGGACGGGGCCCCGGCATCAGCACACCGCGAAACCTCCGATGCTGCCCTAGGTGAAGCGATCGGAGCCCTGCGGACCCGCCGTCGACGTCGCCGGCTCATCCTCACCGCGGCCGCCGCGGTCGTGCTGGTCGCCGGAGCGGGTGTCGGCACGGCGCTGGTTCTCGGACCCGACGCACCGGTCGGAACGACTCTCGCGCTGAGCGCACCGGCGGGGGTGAGCGCCACCGGTGCGACCTCCTTGAGCGCCAAGCCATGGGGCACGTCGGTCGAGCTCGACCTGCGGGGGCTCCCACAAGACGAGCAGTTCGTCGCCTGGCTCGTCTCGCCCGAGGGCGAGCGCCAGCAGGTCGCCACCTGGGGATCGACCGGCAACGGCGAGGCGCACGTGACCGGGGCCGCCGCACTCGTCCCGCGCGACGTGGCCCAGGTGCGAGTCACCGACTCCGACGGTGATCTCGTGCTCTCCGCCGCCACTCGGTGAACCGATCCGCCGGCGACGGCGTACCCCTGCCTGACATCCGACGAAGGGATCCACCATGAAGAAGATGACCACCGCCCTCACCGCCCTCACCGTGACCGCGGCGCTCGGCGGCACCTACGCCGCCACCGCCGGCAGCGCCTCCGCCACCGCTGGGGCTGGGCACCGCGACCGCCATCACGCGACCAAGTCCGTAGACGTCGAGATCCTCGCCCCCGGACGCGGCGACAACGCCGGCATCGCCGGAGCCGGGTGGTTCGTCGACCTCGACATCGACTTCCACGACACCACGCTGGCAGGCACCGGCTTCACCGCCAACCAGCTGACCGGGCCGGCCGCGCACAACAACACCGCCCCCTTCCCCGGCACCTTCTCGACCGGCACCGACGACCGGATGCCCGGCCTGGTCGTGCTCACCAGCACCACCAACAGCACCCTGCCCGGCTTTTCCGGCCCCGGAACCAACCTGGCCAACCTGTTCAACCTCACCGGCGTCACCGACCGCTCCAAGGACGACGTCGAGCTCTGGGACACCTGGATCGTCGGCGCCCCGATCGCCGGCAAGGACGTCACCACCACGCTTACCGTCGCCGTCATCGACGACTTGAACCACGACGGCATCTACAACGACGCACCCGGTGTCGTCCCCGACCAGAACGCCGACGGCCGCATCGACCGCCGCGACCTCGAAGCCATCGGCGTCGCCTCCAAGATCGAGACCGTCGACTTCCGCATCAACGGCGCATCCTGAAGGGGATCCGGAAGCTCTCCCGGCGTCGCGCACTGATCGTCACCCTGGGCGTAACTCATGGTTCGAGCGGGCCGCCCTCGGACGCCGTCGCACCTCGGGTGGAACGGGGCAGGCAGAATCGAGGAATGCCGACACCCCATCTGGAGCCACGATGACCGCCCCGTCCGTCGCCGGCGCCATCCGCACCTGGGCATGATCACCTCCGTCATCACCGGAGCGGTGGCCGGCGTGGCCATGGGCTACGTGCTCCAGCGGGGGCAGCTGTGCTTCCACTCCGCGATCCGCGGTTCCATGGACGGCCGGTTCCTCCTGGTCCGAGGCTGGGCCCTCGGCGTGGCGCTGGCCTCGGTGGGCCTCGCGCTGCTTTTCCTCCTTCCGGGCACCAGCGGCCTCAACCAAGGCTTGGCCTTCCGTCCGGTGGCGAACGTAACCGGCGGACTGATCATCGGCATCGGGATGGTCGTGGCCAAGTCATGCGTCTCAGGGCTGTTCTACAAGCTGGGCTCAGGCATGCTCGGAGCTCTCGTCGGGCTGACCGGCTGGGCAGCGGGCGAGCTGATCGCCCACCAGTTCACGCTGCCCGGTCCGACGGTGCTCGCGGGTGGCGAGGCCGCGACCATCCCCGGCCTGCTCGGGGTGCCGCGCCTCGGCGTGGCCGTCCTGCTCCTCCTCGGCGTCGCGATCGCTCTCCGGTTTCGGCCGGGTCGCGAGTCCCCGGCCCACGACTGGCAGTGGGGCTGGCGACGGGTCGGACTGGGACTCGGGGTCGCGATCACCAGCGGGTGGGCCTTGGCAGCCCTGGGCGGCGCCAGCTTCGGTCCCAGCTCGGTGGGTGCCGTCGCGAGCATCGCCGGCGGCTCCCCCAACTACTGGTTGATCACGTTCCTCGTGGGCATCGTCGCGGGTGGCACCCTGGCGGCTCGTACCGCGGGCGGGTTCTGGGTCCGCGGCGAGGAGCCGGTTCGCTACGTCCAGCTCGCGGCCGGTGGGCTCCTGCTCGGGGCCGGAGGCTGGATCGCTGGAGGCTGCAACCTCGGCCACGGCCTCTCCGGAGTCGCCCAGCTGAACGTCTCCTCGCTCGTGGTGGTGGCCGCCATGGTCGCCGGAGTGTGGGGGGCGGGTCTCGGCTCGGCAACGGTCGCTCAGCGCTCACCTGCCGCACGCAGCACGTGAGAGGTGCGCCTGTCCGCGCACGAGAGGCGTTCCCGGCCGGTAGATCTTCGGCCACCGTCGGGCGATGTACCGCTTGAGGTGCGGCGGATGGCGCGGTCCCGCCGCAGCTCCGTAGACCCGATGCGCGCCAGCGAGGCGGGAAGAGGGTGCGCCGTCAATGGGCCGAGCGAGCGCCCCGACCAAGGCCCCCAGGTCGTTGCGATCTCCGGGCAATCACGCGAGAGAGAGGAAGAGCTTCTCCATCTTCTTCACGTCCACGCTGTCGATACCGTCACCGGCGGTCAGGCATTGTTGGAGGCCGCTGGCCACGATGGCGAACCCGGCCCGGTCCAGCGCCTTGGACACCGCCGCGAGCTGAGTGACCACCTGCTCACAGTCGCGGCCCTCCTCGAGGAGGCGCAGGACGCCTCCCAGCTGACCCTGGGCACGTTTGATGCGGTTGATGACCGGGGTCATCTCGGTGGGGTCGAGCTCCATCATTCCTCCTCGGACACGGCGGCCAGGGCCGCCACTAGTCGCTGCTTCGCATCGGCGGCCACGGAGTCCAGCGCCCCGTTGTCGGCGAGTCCCATCATCGCGTCCGGGTCGAAGGCCTCGACCACCGTGGTTGCCTCGCCAACAGAACGGACCACCACGTTGCACGGCAGCACGGTGGCAATCGATGGGTCCACCTGGATCGCCTCGTAGGCGAGCGGCGGGCGACAGGCGCCGAGGATGACCTGCGGTGGAAGGTCGACGTCCAGCTTGGCTTTCATGGTGGCTGCCAGGTCGATCTCGGTCAGGATGCCGAAGCCCTGGTCGGCCAGGGCCGAACGGGTCGCGTCCACAACCTCGGCGTACGGGCGCGCGATCGTGACGGACAACGTGTAGGCGCCCATCAGGCACTCCTCCTGGAGACCGGCGCGGCGATGCGTGCCGAGTTCGCGGCACTTCTCCGGCAGCACCGCGTCCAGCAGCGGCTCGTAGGGACGACGGCCGAGGAGCGTGAGGAACTCGGTGGCGTGATCCGGACCTACCGCCAGAGTGTCCTCGTCTGGCTCGGCGAGGCGATGCGCGCGGCCAGCCCACTGGCCTTCTCCAACATGCCGCCAGCACAGCCGAATCCGTTCAGATCGGTCGGTGTGAGCAGCGCACATCTGACAGCGGCCGGCGAACTGGCGCGCGCGCTCGACCTCGCCCGACAGCAATCGACCGCGCGCCCGGCGTCGACTGATGAGCTGGCCACGCCGAGCGCCAACCCGATGGTGGACCGATGGCGTCTTGCCGCCCGTGCAGCGGCCCTCGCTGAACACGACACCAGCGAGCAGGTGTCCGCGCAGATGACCGCGCCCCAGGCCCAGGCTCTCGTCGGCGACGTCGCCGCGTTGACCCAGGCACTGGTGGTCCTCGACCAGCGATACAAGAACACACCCGGTTGGGAGCCGCTCGCCCAAAGTGCGCGGCTCGGCTGGGCTTCGCTGGCAGCGGCGCTGGACGTGAACCTCGGCCAGCCTGATTACGCCGTCGATCACCTCGGCTGGCGACCGAAGACGAAGGTCATCACCGGTTCGGCGCGTCCAGGGATCCTCGGCGTCCTGCAGGCGCAGCACAACCTCGTGATCCGGATGAAGTCCGCGCCCAACGCGACCAACCTTCGCCTGGTCGTGGACTCCCAGCGCCTCATCTCCACGCACCTCGCACCGTACGCCGCCCGAATCGACGAACGACTCGCCGGGCGATGGGCAGAGCGCGCCGAGACCTACTCCGTCGTTCAGAAGGAGCTGCGTGAGATCGGCGGGCTTCTCGGAAACGGCGGACTCGCCGCGGCCGAAGGCGCGAAGGCCGTTGCACGACTGAAAGCCCTCCCCCACGACACGATCGTCGAGCCACGCGTCCTCTCTGGTTTCCAGTTGCTCTTCAACCGCCTCGACAACCGCATCGCCGACGTCATCGAATACGGCGTCGAGCAGGGTGCCTTCTTCAAGCGCGTGACGCTCCCGCGCCTTGTCGGCGGGGGCGGACAACTGGTCCGCCCGGTCCGCGAACGCTTCGTACCCGTCACGTCGGCGACCGATCTCGCAGTCGTAAAGACCGTCCGCGAGCGGCTGCGACCCAAGGACGAACCGCCCATGGCCACCCCCGGACCGACGCGAGTCGACCTGCACTCCGCGCTGATCCACCGTCCGACCCAAGGAGGGGCCATCGATGTCCCGAACATCTAACCCCCGCACCATCGGCGGCGCCCGAGCACCTAGGCAGTTATGCCGACCGGAGGAGAGCAAATGTCCAGCGATATGAGCATGTCAGACAGCGTCGTCTCGATGGCGCGAGACCCGTTCCTGAACACTGAGGAGGCGTGCGGCTACCTCGGCGTTCCCAAGGCGACGCTGCTGACATGGCGTGTTCGCCGTCCTGGCTACGGCCCGCGCGCTGTCAAGGCCGGTGGCCGCCTCAAGTACCGCCTCTCGGAGCTTGACCGATGGCTGAGTGCCCATGAGGAATCTTTCGCGGAGGACCCGGACAGCGACGAAGACCCTTCTCGCGAGGTTATCCGTACCCGCCGCCGTGCCAGTCGGGTGCGTAGTGCTGCCCTGCGGGCGACCCACCCTGACGGGGTCGCTTGACGGCTGAAGGAGAGAATGATGGCAAGGCAGAAGTTGATGGTCGGCACCTACGGCGAGATCAGCTGCTTCCGGTTGAAGAGCGGGTCGTGGCAGGCGCGCGCCCGCTACTGCGACGTCGACGGAGTCGTCCGTCAGTACCGCAAGAACGGAGAAACCAAGACCACGGCGAAGGCCAACCTCAAGGCGTTCTTCATCGAGCACACCGGCACCTTCGGCGATGGTGCGCTCGCACCCGATGACACTGTTCAAGATCTTCTGGACCTCTGGTTCGAGAAGATGGAGCAGGCCGAGGGGGGACCCAGCGCGGAGACTCTGGGCTACTACCGATCCCATGTCCGTTGGGTTCTGGAAAGGGACAAGACCGAGCAGCCGCTCGGCGCATACCAACTCCGGCACGTACGGCCGGTGATCATCCAGGCCGCGCTCGACGGCGCCGGCGTCTCTCCCGATCTGCGCAAGCGCATTCGCAGCGTCCTCGTGCGCGCGTTCAACCTGGCGATCTTCCACGAAGCCATCAACGGCAACCCGGCCACGGCCGTCCCTTCTGTCCCTGTGCCGAAGGTCAAGAAGAAGCCGGTAGCGGTCGAGGACCTCGACGCTGTGCGTGCGGCCATCCGTGAGTGGGCGAACGCCGAGCGGCGCAATGGCCCTAAGAGTGTCGACCTCCCGGACATCGTCGACATGCTCATCGCCACCGGTATGCGGATCGGCGAACTGCTCGCCCTGCGCTGGTCCGACATCGAGTTGACCGCCCCTCCCGCGCGCCGCGACGACGAGACCTGGTTCCCGTGGCTCATGGTCAACGGCCAGATCACCTCCAAGGACAAGCGGGTCGACTACGGTAAAACCCACGCCGCGATCCGCCCCATCGCACTCCCCGACTGGGCCGTTGCCATCCTGCTCCGACGCAAGCTGGAGCAGCCACCGAACGACATCGACGCAGTCTTCGCCAGCCGCAACGGAACCTGGCACTTCCCCGGCAACATCCTGAGCCGGCTGTGGCACATCCGCCAGCTCGACGAGTACGCCGACATCGCCGCGCTCAGCGACGTCTCGCCCCACTCCTTCCGCCGGACAGTGGCAACCGAGATCGACGAGGTCTACGACGCCGACGCCGACGCCGCCAAGGATCAGCTCGGCCACACGTCCAAGACGGTCACCGAACGGCACTACATCAACCGCCGGCTCGTGGTGCCGGACTACCGCGCCGCGACGGAGCGGCTTGCTCCTCGGACTGAGCCCGCCGACGATCCCGAAGTTGGGCTCTGAGAGCCCTCAGACCCCCGGAACGGCCCCCGTGAGCCCTCTTCGCACTACGCGTCGGTCTACGGGCCGTTTCTCGCGTTCTCGGGGGTCTCCAGGCCCGGCATCTGAACCGGTCTCAAAACTCAAAGTGCGCCCAAAGTGCGCCCTAAGCCCCGATTGTCGAGGCCGGCGCCAGCACCCCGACTTGCATCACCGCAGGTCAGAGCCGGTTTTCGTCAGCAACGCGACACATTCGACGTGGTGCGTCATCGGGAACAGGTCGAAGGCGCGCAGGGTGCGCAGCTGGTAGCCGTGCTCGGCGAAGACCGCGAGGTCGCGGGCCAGCGCCGCGGGGTCGCACGCCACGTAGGCCACCGCGCGCGGCGTGCGCGCCACCACCTGCTCGACGACGGCGCGCTTGGCGCCCGCCCGCGGCGGATCCAGCACCACGAGGTCGACCGGCTCGACGCGCTCGGCGGCCAGGGCGGTGAGCACCTCGGCGACGTCGCCGGTGTGCGGCTCGACGCCGGGGACGTTGGTGCCCAGCAGCGCGGCGGCCGACGGCTCGCCCTCCACGGCCAGCACACGTCCGGTCGGGCCCACGGCGTCGGCCAGGAAGGCCGAGAACAGCCCGACGCCGGCGTAGAGGTCGAGCGCCGACTCCCCCGGTCGTGGCTGGAGCGCCTCCAGGACGGCGGCCACGAGAGCCTCCGGCGCACCGGGATGCACCTGCCAGAAGCCGCCCCGGGCCACGTCGAAGTCGCGGTCGCGCACCCGGTGCACCGGGCCGTGCGGTGCCTCGATCAGGCAGTCGGCCACCGGCACCACCTCGCGCGAGCGGTGCTTGCGCATGCCACGGTCGACCGGCCCGTCGACGCCGTCCACCGGCGGCTCGAGCGCCACGTAGCGCTGCCGGGTGCGCCAGCGCAGCCCCTCGTCGTCGCCGGGCACGGCCTCCACCTCGACGTCGACCTCGAGGCCCGCGAGGCGGCGCAGCTGCTCGGCCACCACGGCGGCCTTCAGCGCGCGCTGGGCGGGCAGGGCCACGTGCTGGAAGTCGCAGCCCCCGCAGCCGTCCGGTCCGGACACCGGGCAGGGGGCGGTGACGCGGTCGGGCGAGGGCTCGAGCACCTGCACGGCGTCACCCCGCCAGAAGCTGTCGCCCGCCGTGCCCTCGGTGACGCGCAGCACCACGCGCTCCCCCGGCAGCGCGTGGCGCACGAACACCACGCGCAGGGCGGGCTCGGGCCCGTCGCCGACGGGCACCCGGGCCACGCAGTGACCCCCGTGCGCCACGGGACCGACCACCACCTCGTGGGTCTCCCCCACGTGCGAGCGGCCGCGCGGACGACGAGCCCGAGGTCGCCTGGTCATCGACCACCCACCGCCGTCACCGGTACTGGCTGGGGTCGGCGTCCTCGCGCTGCACCTGGCCGCGCCGCAGGTCGCCCGGTCGCACGCGGCTGATCTCGCGCTCGGCCCTCTCGCGCCCGATCTCGGAGGAGCGCAGCTGGTAGGGCACCGAGGTGACCATGACGCCGGGGGTGAACAGCAGCCGGCCCTTGAGGCGCAGCGCCGTCTGGTTGTGCAGCAGCTGCTCCCACCAGCGGCCCACCACGTACTCGGGGATGTAGACCGCCACGACCCCGCGCGGGTTGGCGCGGCGGATCTCGCTGGCGTACTGGACGATGGGCCGCACCAGCTCGCGGTAGGGCGAGTGCAGCACCTTCAGCGGCACGCCCAGGTTGCGCTCGTCCCAGGCCTCCAGCAGCGCGTTGGTCTCCGCGGGCTCCGCCGAGACGTAGACACCCTCCAGGATGTTCGGCCGCGAGGCCTTGGCGAACGCGAGTGCGCGCAGCGTGGGCTTGTGCAACTTGGAGACCAGGACGATCGCGTGCACCCGGGTGGGCAGCACGTTGTCCTCGTCGTTGGCCGCCAGCTCCAGCGCCACCTTGTCGTAGTGACCCTTGATGCCGCGCATCACGAGGAAGAAGAAGCCCATCGCCAGCAGCGTGATCCACGCGCCGGCCAGGAACTTGGTGATCAGCACGATCACCAGCACCACCGCGGTGAAGCTGAGGCCGATCGTGTTGATGACCCGCGAGCGCAGCATCCGCCGCCGCTCCGCCGGGTCGCTCTCGGTGGCCAGCAGCCGGGTCCAGTGCCGGATCATGCCCAGCTGGCTGAGGTTGAAGGAGACGAACACTCCCACGATGTAGAGCTGGATCAGGCGGGTCGGCTCGGCGTCGAAGGCCACGATCAGCACGATCGCCATCAGCGCCAGGAACACGATGCCGTTGCTGTAGGCCAGCCGGTCGCCGCGCGAGCCGAGCGCCCGCGGCGCGAGGCCGTCCTTGGCGAGGATCGAGCCGAGCACCGGGAACCCGTTGAAGGCGGTGTTGGCGGCCAGCACGAGGATCACTCCGGTGACCGTGACCACGAGGTAGAAGGCGGGCGAGAAGTCGCTGAAGACCGCCCGCGCGATCTGGGCGATGACGGCGTCCTGCCGGTAGGTCTCCTCGCTGAGCGCGACGCCGTCGCGGCTGAGGCGGTCGAGGTCGTGCGGGTCGACGTAGCGCAGCCCCATCTGCTTGGCCAGCACGATGACGCTCACCATCATCGTGATGGCGATCAGGCCCAGCAGCAGCAGCGTCGTGGCGGCGTTGCGGCTCTTGGGCCGCTTGAACGCCGGCACGCCGTTGCTGATCGCCTCGACGCCGGTGAGCGCGGCACAGCCGGAGGAGAACGCGCGCGCCAGCAGGAACAGCAGCCCCATCGTGGTGAGGGCGCCGTCCATGCCCTCCTCGGGGGTGATGACCAGGTCGGCGCTCTCCACCTGCGGCAGGTCGCCGGCCAGCAGGCGCAGGAAGCCGAAGGCGCACATGCCGAGGATCGCGGCCATGAAGACGTAGGTGGGCACCGCGAAGACCGTGCCGGACTCCCGGATGCCGCGCAGGTTGACCGCCATCAGCGCCAGCACCGCCATCGAGGCGAACAGCACCTCGTGGTCGTGCACGGCCGGGATGGCCGAGGAGGCGTACTGCGCCGCCGAGGAGATCGACACCGCGACGGTCAGCACGTAGTCGACCAGCAGCGCGCTGGCCACCGTGGTGCCCGCGGTCTGCCCCAGGTTGACCGTCGCGACCTCGTAGTCGCCACCGCCGCTGGGGTAGGCGTGCACCGTCTGGCGGTAGGAGGCGATCACCGCCGCCATCACCAGGGCCACCGCGATCGCGATCTTCCACGACCACACGTAGGCGCTCGCGCCGGCCAGCGAGAGCATGATGAAGACCTCGTCGGGGGCGTAGGCCACCGAGGAGAGCGCGTCGCTGGCGAAGACCGGCAGCGCGATGCGCTTCGGGAGAAGGGTCTCGCCGAGCTGCGAGCTGCGCAGCTTGCGCCCCACCAGGATGCGCTTGGAGACGCCTCGGACACCCACGGGCGAGAGCGTACGGGAGGTCGGCCCCCCGCGAGGTCATCGGCGCAGTACGGTGGGCGCGTGCACGTGGTGATCATGGGTTGCGGCCGAGTCGGGTCGACGCTGGCCCGCAGCCTCGAGGACCGCAACCACACGGTGGCCGTCATCGACAACGAGCCCGACGCCTTCCGCCGTCTGGGCCCCGGTTTCAACGGGGAGAAGATCACCGGGCACGGCTTCGACCAGCAGGTGCTGGAGAAGGCCGGCATCCGGCGCTGCGACGCCTTCGCCGCCGTCTCCAGCGGCGACAACTCCAACATCATCGCCGCCCGCGTGGCCCGCGAGACCTTCGGCATCCAGCAGGTCGTGGCCCGCATCTACGACCCCGGCCGCGCCGAGGTCTACCAGCGGCTGGGCATCACCACGGTCGCCACGGTCAAGTGGACCGCCGACCAGGTGCTGCGCCGGATCCTGCCCGCCGGTGCCGAGCCCGACTTCCGCGACCCCTCCGGGACCATCCGCGTCGACCAGGTGCCCGTGCCCGAGGTGTGGGTGGGGCACCGCACCGTCCACTTCCAGGAGCAGACCCGCAGCCGGATCGCCTGGATCGACCGGCTCGGCGAGGGCATGCTGCCCCACCGCGACAGCGTCATCCAGGAGGGCGACCTGCTGCACCTGGTGATGGTGGAGCGCGACGCCGGCCAGACCTTCGCCGTCATCGAGCGCGGCCCGGACCAGGACGCGTGAGACCTGTGACGAGCGAGGAGCAGTCGTGAGAGTCGCCATCGCCGGGGCCGGCGCCGTGGGCCGGTCCATCGCCCGCGAGCTGATCCAGAACGGGCACGAGGTCCTGCTGATCGACAAGAACCCCGGCTCGATCCACCCCGAGCGGGTGCCCGACGCCGAGTGGCTGCTGGCCGACTCCTGCGAGCTCTCCTCGCTGGAGGAGGCGCGGCTGGACCGCTGTGACGTCGTCATCGCCGCGACCGGCGACGACAAGGTCAACCTGGTCACCTCGCTGCTGGCCAAGACCGAGTTCGGCGTGCCCCGCACCGTGGGCCGGGTCAACCACCCCAACAACGAGTGGCTCTTCACCGAGGCCTGGGGCGTCGACGTCAACGTCTCGACGCCGCGGATCATGTCGGCGCTCGTCGAGGAGGCCGTCACCGTCGGCGACCTGGTGCGGCTGTTCACCTTCCGCCAGGGCAACGCCAACCTGGTGGAGATGACACTGCCCTCCGACTCCCCCTACGTGGGCAAGCCCTCCGGCCTGATCCCGCTGCCCGAGAACTGCGCCCTGGTCACGATCCTGCGCGACGGCCAGGTCTACGTGCCCGACCCCGAGCAGCCGGTGGAGTCCGGCGACGAGCTGCTCTTCGTGGTGCCCGACGAGGGCGAGGACGAGCTCGAGCGCCTGCTCGCCCCCTCCGCGCACGGCGGCTAGGTCTCGGCGCTCCCTTGCGTCTCACGGGCCCCGGATTTACCCGGCGGGCCGGGTAAGTCGTCACTTGTCGGCCTGAACATTGCCCAACAAGCAGCACATCAGGCCGACAAGTTCCGTCCTCGTCCCCGTCGCCGTTCCGGTGGCCGTCGCCATCGTCGCGCCCGGCGTCAGCGTGCGACGGACTCGATCGGGGTGGTGTTGCGGCCCAGCAGCCAGACCATGCCGGCGAGGGCGGCCAGCTGGAGCGGCCAGCCGAGCACGATCTTGAGCACCCCGAGGATCGCGATGGCGGCGTCGGCCTCGAGCGCGCCCGAGCTGCCACCGAGCCAGACCGGCCCCTGCACGGCGACGCGCAGCGCGCAGGGCAGCGCCAGCAGCCAGGTCAGCCGCGTGCAGAGCCGCACCACCTGCCGGTCCTCGTGCCAGGCGGTGGGGTCGCCGGTGACGCTGCCCACCATGAAGCCGACCAGCGGCCAGGTGACCAGGCAGCTGACGGCGAGCAGCACGGTGTAGCCGCCGTTGTAGAGGATCCCGGGCAGGAAGTAGGCCAGCGCCTGCTCCTCCTCCGAGCCTCCGCGGCGCTGCGCCAGCCACACGAACAGGTAGCCGATGCCGATGCCGACGAGCGCGTTGAGCACGAACTGCGGTGTGGAGCGCTGCACGAGCCGCACCGCCAGCAGCACGAGGGCCGCGGCCACGCTGATGCCGACCGCGAGCAGCAGCTCGCGCGTGGTCAGCCACAGCACGGTGAACATGATCGTCGGCACGGCGGCCTCCACCATGCCGCGTCGTCCGCCGAGCGCGGTGGCCAGCTGACGACGCACGACCGCCTCGACGGACGCCACGGTCGGCGCAGGCTGGCCAGGCTGGCCGGTGGGCTGGTCGGGCGCGCTCACGGCAGCAGCTCGTAGCGCGGGTTGTACAGGGTGCGCACGCCGTCGTGCACGCCCACGCGACCGGAGACCGTCATCGCCACGCCGGGGCCGACGCCGGCGATCCGACGCCGCCCCAGCCAGACGACGGTGAGCGAGCCCGAGCCGTCGTCGAGCTCGGCCTCGAGGGCGGGCACACCACCGCGGGGGCGCAGGGTGACGCTGCTCAGCGTCCCGCGCAGCACCACGGGTGTGCGGTCGGGCGCCTCGGCGATGGTGCGCTCCTCGGGCGTACCCTCCTCGCGACGGGGCCGGCGCTCCTGGGCGGCGTCGTCGCCCCCGTGGGTCCAGCGGACCAGCCGGCGGCGCAGCCGGCCGCCCTCCTGCGGCGCCATCGCGGGCCGCTCCCCCGAGCTCAGTTCTCGGCCGGCGGTGCCGGCGGGGTGATCTTGCGGGCGTGGTCGGGCAGCACCAGCGGCAGCGGCTCGCCCACCATCATCGGCTCGCCGCTGCGTCGCACGGCGACGCGCGTGATCATCTGCTCCCACTCGGCGCCGAGCTCGGGCTCCATGGCGGGGCGGCCCAGCAGCGTGGCGCGCAGCAGCCACCGCGGCCCGTTGACGCCGATGATCCGCGAGGGCTGGACGCCGGAGGTTCCGTCGGGCAGCTGCACCTGGATGCGGCACTGCAGCTCGGGGCCGAAGGGTCCCTCCTGCTCGCTGGCGGTGCCGCCGCGCTGGGTCATGTCGGCCGCGATCTGCGGGCGGACCTCGCTCCACAGGTCACCGTTGCGGGGGGCGGCGAAGGCCCGCAGCTCCAGGGCGCCGTCCTGCCCCACGAGCATCACGGCCTGGACGTTGCCCGAGGACTCCTCGACCTGCATGCGCAGCTCGCGACCCTCCTCGGACTGGATCAGCAGCGACCCCAGGTCGACACGGTCCACGTCGTTCTCGGGCAGGTCGTCGGCGTCGAAGGGACCGCCGTCGCCCAGCGGGGCGTCCTGCGCGCTCCCGTCCCCGGCCTCGCCGGCGTCGGGAGCCGCGACGGACTCCTCCGACGCGGTGCGCGCGTCCTTCTTGCGTCCGAACTTCACGGGTGACCCTCCTGGGCGTCGATTCCGGGACGGGGCGCGGCCGCGGGCGCGGGTGCGCCGGGCTCGGCGCTCCCGAAGCCTCCGGTAGAACCGTAACCCCCCGCGCCGCGCTCGCTCGGGGGCAGTGCCTCGACAGCGGTGAAGTGGGCGTGCTCGACGCGCTGCAGGACCAGCTGGGCGATCCGGTCGCCGCGCCGCAGCGCGACCGGGACCTGCCCGTCGGTGTTGACCAGCAACACCTTGACCTCGCCGCGGTACCCGGCGTCGACCGTGCCCGGCGTGTTGACGATGGACAGGCCGTGGCGCACCGCCAGACCCGAGCGCGGGTGCACGAGCGCCACGTAGCCCTGCGGCACGGCGAGCGCGATGCCGGTGGGCACCAGGGCCCGCTCCCCCGGGCCCAGGAGGACGTCGACCGTGGTGTGCAGGTCGGCGCCGGCGTCGCCGGGGTGTGCGTAGGCGGGCAGCGGGAGGTCGGGGTCCAGGCGCACCACGGGGATCTCGAGCACGCCCGCACAGTAGTGCCACCCGCCCCCCACGGGCCCCCGCTGGCCTCCGGCCGGCCCCCCGCCGCCCCCGCGGAGCCCGGGTGGGATCCTTCTCCCGTGTCCGACCGCGCCCTGCTGCACCGCGAGCGCCTCGGCGTGCCGCTGCGCTGGTGGGTGCAGGGCACCATGCTGGTGGCGAGCCTGTGGCTGGCGCTCGTGGTGGCGACGCCGCCCGTGGTGGCCTACGGCGTCACCCTGGTGGCCCTGCTGCTCCTGGCGGCCGCGCTGATCAGCTTCGGCTCCGCGCGCATCGAGGTGGCCCACGACGAGCTGCGCGCGGGACGCGCGCGGATCGAGGCCCGCCACCTGGGCCGCGCCCACGCGCTGGACGCCGAGCAGACCGGCCGCGTGGCCGGTCGCGAGGCGGACGCGCGGGCCTTCCTGCTGCTGCGGCCCTACCTGCCTCGCGCGGTCCGCGTGGAGATCACCGACCCCGCCGACCCGGCGCCCTACTGGCTGCTCAGCACCCGGCACCCCGAGGACCTCGCGCGGGCGCTGACCGAGCTGGCCGGCGGCGACACCTCCCCGCGCGCCTGACCGGGGTCGTCGTGCTTGCGACCCCGGCGTCTGGGGGGTCCGTCCCTGGGTACTGTGAGCCCATGGCCTCCGACAGCTCCAAGATCTGGTCCGTCTTCTCCCTCGTCGCCGCCGTCGGCGCCGGCACGGTGGCGAAGAAGGGGGTCACCGCCTCCTGGAAGGCGGCCACCGGCAAGAACCCGCCGGCCAACCCCGCCGACCCCGACGTCGACATCTGGGAGGCCGTGGCCTGGGCCGTCGCCAGCGGCACGCTGATCGCCCTGGCCCGGATGCTGGCCACCCGCAAGGCGGCCAACTACTACGCCAAGTCGACCGGGCACCTGCCCCCGGGCCTGGAGAAGGACGGTCAGGACCCGCGCAAGAAGGCGCCCACCAGCTGACGGACCGCCCCGGCTCCACCCCTCCGGACACAGCGACGCCGACCCCCCGCGTGAGCGGCCGGGTCGGCGTTCTGGTTCCTCGGTGGGCGGACCGACGTGTCGGTCTGCCCGTGACGCCTGGGATCAGGCGCAGTCGCGGCAGATCATCTTCTTCTCGTCCACCAGCTGGCTGCGGTGGTGGACCAGGAAGCAGCTCATGCAGGTGAACTCGTCCTCCTGCTTGGGCTTCACCTCGACGGCGAGCTCCTCGTGGCTGAGATCGGCGCCCGGGAGCTCGAAGGACTCGGCCGCCTCGGTCTCGTCCTCGTCGACCTTGCCGGAGTTCTTGTCGTGGCGTCGCGCCTTGAGCTCTTCGATGCTCTCCTCGGACTGGTCTTCCTCGTTCTTGCGCGGTGCGTCGTAGTCCGTCGCCATGACGTGATCACTCCTCTCTCCCGGATCTGGCGCGCCAGATTGTGCACCATGGGGGCACGGACGCCTACACCGCCCCGCAGCGTGATCCGGGAACCACTGCGGGCGTCACTGCAACCGAGGTACCCCGTCGGCTATTCCGCGACCGCGGTGGGAGCGGGATCACGCAGGAATCCGCAGCGTCGGACGGCCTCCAGCAGGGTGTCGAAGCCGTCGGCGGGCGAGACGACCAGCGCGTCCAGACCACCGGCGCCGGGGTGCAGCTCGGTGCGCGCACCGGCCGCGCGCGCCACCAGCCCGGCCGCCGCGTGGTCCCACAGGTTCACCGCCTCCTCGACGTAGCCGTCGAGGCGCCCCTCGGCCACCAGGCAGACGTCCAGGGCACACGACCCCAGGCGCCGCACGTCGCGCACCTCGCCGAGCAGCTCGGTCACCGCGGCGCCCTGGACCCGGCGGCGGTCCCGGTCGTAGCTGAAGCCGGTGCCCACGAGCCGCTCGGCCAGGGGGGCCACGGGTCGCACTCCGATGGGCTGGCCGTCGCGCAGCGCGACCACGCCCTCGCCGTCGGGGGCCGGTCGCGCGACGTACTTCACGCCGTGGGCGACGTCGAGGACGATGCCCGCCACCACCTCGCCGTCGAGCTCGGCGGCGATCGAGACGGCGTACTGCGGCAGGCCGTAGAGGAAGTTCACGGTGCCGTCGATCGGATCGACGATCCACCGCACCCCGCTCGTGCCGGTGACGTCGTCGCCCTCCTCGCCGAGGAACGCGTCGTCGGGACGCCGCTCCCCGATGGCGGCGCGGATCAGCTGCTCGGAGTCGCGGTCGGCCTGGGTGACCACGTCGGTGCTGCTGGTCTTGGTGTCGGCCACGCGGACGACGCCGGCCGCGCGCTCGCGCACCAGCGCGGCGGCAGCCCGCGCGGTCTCCACCGCGAGGTCGGCGAGCTCCTCGACGAGCGCCCGCGTCTGCTCGGGCGACCTGCCGCCCGAGGGGTCGGCGGCGGTCACCGGCCGCACAGCGCGGGGCGCTCGCCCCGCGGGTTGGCGCAGCAGCCGACCGGGCACGCGTCCCACATCGGGCCGGTGGTGCCGAGGCTGGCCCGCGCCACCTCCTGCCCCCGCTCGACGGCGGCGCGCTCGAGCAGCAGGTCGCGCACCGTGGCCACGAACCGGGCGTCGTCGCCGGGCGTCGCGGCCCGCGCGGCGGGGAGCCCGAGCTTCTCGGCGGTCTCCATGGCCTCGGTGTCGAGGTCGTAGATGACCTCCATGTGGTCGGAGACGAAGCCCACCGGCACCATCACCACACCCGGCACCCCCTGCTCGGCCAGCGCCTCGAGGTGGTCGTTGACGTCGGGCTCGAGCCACGGGACGTGGGGCGCGCCGGAGCGCGAGCAGAACACGAGGTCGTGCCCGTGCCGCACGCCGGTCTGTTCGGCCACCTGGTCGACGACGACCTGGGCGACGTCGCGGTGCTGGGCCACGTAGGCGCCGCCGCCGGCCTCCGGGGGGCCGCTGGAGTCGTTCATCGCCGTCGGGATGGAGTGGGTGACGAAGGCGATCCGTGCGCCCTCCCGCACCTCCTCGGGCAGCTCGGCGAGCGCCGCGAGCGTGGCGTCGACGACGGGCTCCACGAAGCCCGGGTGGTTGAAGTAGTGCCGCAGCTTGTCCAGGCGCGGCGCGCCCTCGACCCCCTCGACGGCGTCGAAGAGGTTCTCGCGGTACTGCCGGCAGCTCGACCACGACGAGTAGGCGCTGGTCACGAAGCAGGCCGCGCGCTGCACGCCGTCGGCGGCCATCTGCGCCATCGTGTCGCGCAGGTAGGGGTCCCAGTTGCGGTTGCCCCAGTAGACGGGCAGGTCGATGCCGGCCGCCGCGAGGTCGGCACGCATCGCGGCCAGGAAGGCGCGGCACTGGTCGTTGATCGGTGAGCGGCCGCCGAAGAGGTAGTAGTGCTCGCCGACCTCCTCGAGCCGCTCGCGCGGGATGCCCCGGCCGCGGGTGACGTTCTCGAGGAAGGGGACGACGTCCTCGGGCTTCTCCGGTCCGCCGAAGGAGACCAGCAGGACGGCGTCGTAGGGGGTCACGTCGGGGGTGGTGTCGGGGGCGTCGGGATTAGGCACGCCCCCATCGTATGGACCTACATTTCATCCACCGATGATGTCCTCCTACCGCCGGATCCTGACCCTGCCCGGCACCGCCCTCTTCTCCGCCACCGGCCTGGTGGCCCGCCTGCCCATCTCGATGGCGGGGCTCGGGATCGTGCTGCTCGTGCAGGCCAGCACCGGCTCCTACGGCGTCGCCGGCGCCGTGGCCGCGGCCTACATGGTGGCCAACGCGGTGCTCGCGATCCTGCAGGGTCGGTTGCTCGACCGGCTGGGTCAGCGACGGGTCCTCACCGTTGCCAGCCTCGTCTTCGGCGCGGCGATGAGCGGTCTGGTGTGGTCGGTCGAGCAGGGCTGGCCGCTGGCGACCGCCTATGTGCTGGCCGCCGTCGCGGGCGGGTCGCTCCCGCAGATCGGCTCCTGCGTGCGGGCCCGCTGGGCGTTCGTGCTCGACCAGCCGGCCGAGGTGCAGACCGCCTACGCGCTCGAGGCGGTGGTGGACGAGGCGGTGTTCATGCTCGGCCCGATCCTGGTGACGCTGCTCGCGACCACCGTCGACCCGGTCGCCGGGCTGGCCACCGCGGTCGTGGCGGGCGTCGTGGGCAGCATCGCCTTCGGCGCACAGCGCTCCACCGAGCCTCCCAGCCACCCTCGGCCGACCAGCGGGTCGGCGCGTCCGCCGATGCCGTGGCGCACGGTGGCGCCGCTGGCGGTGGTGAGCGCCTGCCTGGGCGTGCTCTTCGGTGCCGCCGAGGTGACGACGGTGGCCTTCGCCGAGACGCAGGGCTCCCAGGCCTACGCCGGCCCCCTGCTGGCGCTGTGGGCGCTCGGCAGCCTGACGGCCGGCGTCGTCACCGGCGCGATCACCTGGCGGCGCGGCCCCGACGTGCGGCTGCGGTGGGGAGCGGCCGGGATGGCACTGGCGATGGCGCCGCTCGCCTTCATCGACTCGGTGCCCGTGATGGGGGCGATGCTGCTCGTGGGTGGCCTGGCGATCGCCCCCACGCTGGTGGCGACGATGGCGATGCTCGAGGCCTCGGCCCCGCGCGCCCGGCTCACCGAGGGCATGGCCGTGGTGCAGACCGGCCTGGTCGCCGGCGTCGCGCCCGGTGCCACCGCGAGCGGGTTCGTCGTCGACCACGTGGGCGCCTCGCAGGCCTACCTGGTGAGCCTGGCCGCCGGCCTGCTGGCAGCGCTCGCCGCCCAGACGCTGCCCCGGTCCGGGGCGGGGGCACGCTCAGCGTCCGAGGTCCGCGACCGCGACGCTCCCGACCTCCTGCCACCACCGGCAGGCACCCCGCACGCCGGGATCGGCGTGCTGGGCACCCCAGACCCCGAGCAGCGGTGAGCCGCGCTGCCCTGCGAACAGCAGGGCCGCGCGCCGGGTCCCGGGCTGCTCCAGGGCCCGTTCCAGCACCGTGCGCGCCACCTCGTGGGTGGTGCTCGCGGCCAGCCTCAGGGCCGCCACCTGACGTCGGGGGTCGGTGTCGGTGTCGGCGGCGGTGTCGGCGGCGAGCCACCCCGCGACCCGCGGCGGCAGCACGTCGCCCTCGAGCATCACCAGGCGGCGCAGCGCTCGCGCCCGCACGAGCGGCTCGGGGTGCTCCTCCCCCATCTCGGCCACCACCGCGGCGAGGGGAGCCACGAGGGCCGGCTGACCGCGCAGCAGCATCCCGGAGGTGACCGCCCGGGTCTCGAAGGGGCCGACCGCCAGCTCGAGCAGCAGCCTGGTCAGCAACGGCTGGGGCTCCACGCCGAGGGAGTCGGTGACCCGGCGGGCCAGGACCTCGCACCGCCGCCAGTGCTCGTCGGAGCGACGGTCGGTGGAGGGGGCGAGGGCGGGCGCCAACGGCTTGTCGAGCCGGGCCCGTACCCGTGCGTGCTGCGCGCGCGGCATCAGCCGCACCAGGTGCGTCAGCCAGCGCCAGCGATCGGTGCCCTCCTCGGCGGCCGCGAAGGCGCGCACGACCGGCTCCTCCACCGCCGCGAGCAGCCCGGGGTCCCCCGAGGTGCTCACCAGGTTCTCCAGGCACACCACCCCGCCGCTGGCCACGTGGTCGCGCTCGTCCTCCAGCAGCTGGCCCGCCCACGCGACGGCGTCCGGCGTCCGCAGCTCCCCCACCAGGCTGGCGACGTCGGCCAGCTGCTGCACGTGCGGGTGCTCCACCAGGTCACGGGCCGCCGCCAGCACCACCTCGGCGTACGGGCCGCAGCGCAGCAGCGCCAACGCCTCGTAGCGGGTGTGGTAGCCGGTGCCCCAGCTGCGCAGCAGCTCCCTGAGGCACCGGCCCACCAGCTCCTCCATGTGCGCCCGCGGCATGCCCAGCCCACCGCCCGCCACCGACGCCCGGGCCCAGCGCAACCACTCGCCGCCGGTCGCCTTGCCCGTCGTCAGGGGGTGCAACGCCGACTCCATGTGGGCCAGGTCGACCGGCTCGGTGCCGGGGTCGCGGTCCTCCGGGCTGTAGGAGAAGGTCCGGCACAGGATGTCGACGGGCGCACGCAGGGTCCCGGGTGCGAGCTCGAGCACCTGCTCGTAGGCGTCCACCACGGCACCCACCCGCCGCGCGCCGGTCTCCACGCGGTGCGCGGTGGTGGAGCTCATCGGCAGCCCGAGCTGCTCCAGGCGCCGCACCATGCCGATCTGGGAGACGGCCTGGGGACCCGCAGTGAGCCGTGCCATCCGCAGCGCCCAGCCGATGCGGACCCCCACGTCGATGCGCCCCTCACCGGGAGCGGAGGGGTCGTCGAGCGTCTTGAGCGGAGCTCCCCGGCGGTTCGAGGCCACGTGCGGGACGGTAGGCGGACGACGACGGGTCGTCTCGTCGTCCGATCAGGCGACAAGCCTCCGGCCCGGGGCACGGCGCGGCTACGGTGGCGGGGTGAGCGAGCGCTGGCAGAACTGGGCACGGCTGGAGTCCGCTCGCCCCACCCGCACGGTCACGCCGCCCGACGTCGAGGCGGTCGCCGCGGAGGTGGTGCGGGCGCGGGCGGCCGGCGAGAGCGTGAAGATGGTCGGCAGCGGCCACAGCTTCACCGCGATCGCCGCGCCCGAGCACACGTTGCTGCGCCCCGAGGGGCTGCAGGGCGTCGTCGCGGTGGACCGCGAGGCGATGACGGTCACCGCCCGCGCCGGCACCCGGCTCGACGACTTCAACCGGAGCTTGGAGCACCTGGGCCTGAGCCTGCACAACATGGGCGACATCGCCGAGCAGACGCTGGCCGGCGCGGTCTCCACCGGCACCCACGGCACCGGCGGCGTCGCGGCCGGCCTGGCCGCCCAGGTGGTCGGCCTGGAGCTGGTCACCGGCACCGGCGAGGTGCTGCGCGCCAGCGCCACCGAGCACCCCGAGGTGCTGGAGATGGCCCGGGTGGGGCTCGGTGCCCTCGGCGTGCTGACCAGCCTGACCTTCGCCGTCGAGCCGCTCTTCGCCCTCGAGGCCCGCGAGCGGCCGATGGGCTGGGACGAGGCGCTGGCCCGCTACGACGAGCTGACCGCCGAGCACCACCACGTGGACCTCTACTGGTGGCCGCACACCGACGGCCTGCTGGTGAAGACCAACACCCGGCTGGCCGACCTGGACGACCTGCGGCCCGTCCCCCGCCTGCAGGGCTGGGTCGACGACGAGCTGCTCGCCAACCGGGTGCTGGGGGCCGGGCTGGCCGCCGCCAACCTCGTGCCCCGCGCCACGGCGCCCTTCAACCGCACGGTGACCCGGCTGGTGCCCGACCGCACCTACAGCGACGTCGCCCACCGGGTCTTCACCTCCCACCGCGGCGTGGTGTTCCGCGAGATGGAGTACGCCGTGCCGCGCGCCGCCGGGCTGACGGCGCTGCGCGAGGCGCGCGCGGCCCTGGAGGCCTCCGGGGTGCAGGTGGGGATGCCGGTCGAGGTGCGCTGCGCCCCCGCCGACGACATCCCGCTCTCCACCGGTGCGGGTCGCGACTCGCTGTACCTGGCCTTCCACACCCACCACCGCGCCGACCACGCGCGCTACTTCGCCGCCGTCGAGTCGGTGATGCGTGCCCACGAGGGCCGCCCGCACTGGGGCAAGCTGCACACCCGCCAGGCCGACGGCCTCGCGGCGCTGTACCCGCGGTTCGGCGACTTCCTGGCGATGCGCGACCGGCTCGACCCCGACCGGGTCTTCGCCAACCCCTACCTGCGGCGCGTCCTGGGCCCCTGAGCCCGGCCGTGCGGCCGGTGCAGAAAAAAGTTTGGGATCCCAGGTTTGGGGCGTGCGCGAGCCGGGCATCAGGGCTGAGCCGCCCGCATCTCGGGGGCGGGTGGCCTCGGGGCCACGATCGACGCGCCGGCCGCTCTACAGCGGCCCGCCTCCGCCACCACCGAGCGTGCAGGTGACCGACTTCGTCCACGGGTCGCTCGACCAGCTCCCGCGGACCGCGGTGATCCGCACCGTCCAGGTGACGTTGTTGAGGAAGGCCGAGGCCGAGCCGTTCAGGGTCGCGCTGCGTGACGTCGTCTGCTGCCTCGCCACCACGGTATCCGCGCGGAGGAGCTCGTAGAGGTAGCTCTCGCCGGCGAGCGGCGTGACCGCGAAGCCGTTGACCGTGACCGTCAGGGAGCGGCTCCCCAGGTTGTTGGCGCACGAGGCGGTTCCCGTGACCTGTGAGGGAGCCACCATCTCCGCGGTGCCGACCACCTGGCTCGCGGTCTTCGCCGTGGTGAAGCGGGCGAGCGCCGCGGCCGGCACGGTCACGAGCGCGAGCACCAGGACCAGCAGCGAGACGGCGCGCAGGCCGGGCACACCGGGGCGCCGGGTGGGGGCCACCCCCCGGCGGTGCTTCCCGCGTCGTGCCATCAGGACTGCTCCTTCGTTGCTATCGTCGAGCTCATTGCTCGGTCTCACCCTCCCTCGCCAGGCTCAAGAGGGAGGTCCCCCCACCTCAAGATCCGCGCAAGGAGAGCCCGATGGTCCCCCCACCCCCCACCGGCACGGAGCTCGCGGCTCCCCCGGACACCCGCCGCGCCCTCGTCGTCGAGGACGACGAGGACGTGCGCGAGTTGATCGGCTTCGCCCTCACCAGCCAGGGCTTCGAGGTCTGCTCGGTCGACTCCGGCCAGGCCGCGATCGACCTGGTCTGCTCGCTGGACCCCGACCTGGTCACCCTCGACCTCGGCCTGCCCGGCATCGACGGGATCGAGACCTGCCGGCGCATCCGTGAGGTCACCGACGCCTACGTCGTGATGATCACCGGCCGCGACGACGAGATCGACCGGCTGATCGGTCTGGAGACCGGTGCCGACGACTACCTCTCCAAGCCGTTCAACGTGCGCGAGCTGCGCGCCCGCGTCAACGCGATGTTCCGCCGACCGCGGCGCGTCGCGGAGGCGGCGCCGCGCGTGGTCGCGCGGCCGACGGCCGAGGTCGCGGCGCCCGCTGACCCGGCCGGCACCGCGCCGTCACCCAGCGACCACGAGGTGCTGCGCCACCACGGGCTGGTCGTCGACGTCGACGCGCGCGAGGCCACCCGCGACGGGGAGACCCTGCCGCTGACCCGGCTGGAGTTCGACCTGCTGGCGCAGCTGATGCGCTCGCCCGCGCGGGTCTGGAGCCGGGAGTCGCTGCTGCGCGCCGTCTGGGACACCGAGTGGTCCACCGACACCCACCTGGTGGAGGTGCACGTGGGCAACCTGCGCCGCAAGCTGGGCACCAGCCCCTCCGGGGGCGGCTACCTGCGCACGGTGCGCGGCGTCGGCTACCGCATGGAGACGCCCGCCTCCTGACCGCGGCCGGGCAGGCGGTCAGCAGGCGGTGGCGAGGCGGCAGGCCAGGCGGTCGGCCGCGGCGCCGAGCCGGTGGCCGGTCTCCTCGGCCTCGACCCAGGCCCCGTCGGCCAGCTGCTGCTCGATGCGACCGGCCAGCACGGCCAGCTCGCACGCACCCACCAGCTCCGAGGAGGTGCGCAGGCTGAGCACCCGGTCCATCGCCGGGTCCAGGCGTCGCTCGGCGAGGCGCGCCACGACGGCGCACACCCGCTCGGGCAGCATGCGCCGGTAGCGCTGCAGGTGCTGGGCGGCGAAGCCGGCGTCGCCGAGCTCCTCGCCGAAGGCGGCCAGCCGCTGGTCGTCGAGCACCGGCTCGAGCACCGGGGCGCTCATGCCGCCCGCCGCGCGCCGCCGCGCCGGGGAGTGGTCACCGTGTCGGTGCCGTCGGCGTCGTCGGACCTCTCTCCGCGCGACCAGATCGTGGTGATGCCGAGGCCCACGAGGCCGGCCAGCGCCAGCCACCGGACGCCGTCGGCGATCCACGGCTCCCGCAGGAAGCGCACGGCGCTGCCCAGGGCGGGCACCACGCCGCTCACGCGCCAGGCGGTCTCGCCGTCCATCGTGGCCAGCCACGGGTCGACGTTGGGGTTGGCGTCGCCCTGGGTCCGGACGGCCACGCGGCCGCCGGGCTGGTCGACGACCTCGACGATGCGGTGGGTCTCGACGCGGTGGTCCTCGACGGGGATGTGGTAGGTGATCACGTCGCCGACGGCGAGGTCCTGCACGTCGACGGGGCGGATGACCACCACGTCGCCGGGGACGATCTCCGGCGCCATCGAGCCGGTGAGCATGGTCATCGTGCGGTAGCCGAGCAGGTGGGGACCCACCGCGAGGAACGCGAAGATCCCCACCGAGCCCACCAGCACCAGGGTCAGGACGCCGGCGAGCAGCCGGCGCAGCACACGGACCGGCAGGGCCGCGCGGCCGCGCGGGGACGGCGCGCTGGGGGCGGCACCCTCCTCGGGCAGCTGCGCCGGCAGCTCTGCGGGGGCGGACCGGGTGTCGGAGACGACGATCACGGGGCGTCCTTCCTGGATGAGGCGCTGGTGGGCGGTGGGGGGTCAGGCGGGCCGGTGGCCCGGCGGGATCAGCGGAAGCTCGCCGCGCGCTGGGTGGCGTCGAAGGTGAAGCCGATCGTGGAGGAGAGGCCCTGGAAGTCGTTGTTGGCGGCCTCGGGCAGCAACATCGAGACGCGCAGGTTGGAGGCGGCGGCCGCGGTGTTGAGGGTGCTGGTGGCGGCGGTCAGGTCGAGGTTCGAGCCGACGACGGCGCGGGTGGTGACGACCGGGGTGGTGGTGCCGGAGCAGGTGAGCTCGTTCGAGGCGGCCTTGACCCAGGCGACCGAGCACTGGTCGACCTTGAGCTGCAGACCGTTGGTGGCGTCGGAGGTGAGCAGGCTGGCGGCGCCGGTGGGGGCGGTGGTGAGCCTGACCGAGCCGAAGGCCTCGGTGTCGCTGCTGCGGGTCAGGGTGACGGCGCGCTGCACGGTGTCGCCGGGGACCAGGTTGGTGGCGGCCACGGTGGTGCCGGCGGTGGCGTGCTGGGTGAGGCCGATGACGACCTTGCCGGTGGAGACCGCCTGGCTGGCCGAGGTGGTGGAGGTGAAGGAGCCGAAGGTGCCGAGGCCCGCGACCGAGGCGGCCGCGCCGACGAGGGCGACGGAGGCCAGGACCTTGGTGGTGGTGGCCTTGCGACCGGCGGTGCGGGAGACGGTGTGCTTGCCCATGATGAGGCCTTTCGTACGTGGGGGGTGATCCCGGTGGGGATCGGCCGGACCTTGCTGGCCCTGCCTGACGAGAAGAACTCTGCGCCTCGGGACTCAAGTGCTCCCGTGCTGCGACCGCACGTTCCCTCAAGGGATCCGCAAGGAGTCCCGGCTCGCTCAAGAGCGGCGCAACACACGCCCTCGAGGGCGGCGGGGAGGGGTCAGGAGTCCCAGAAGATGCGGTCGACGACCTCGCGCGAGCGCCGGGTGGCGCGCAGGTAGTCGTTGACCAGTTGGTCGCTGCTGCCGGCCGGGTAGCCCAGGATGCTCGCGACCGCGGCGCGCTCGCGTGAGTCGCGCGGCAGGTGGTCCCCGGGCTTGCCGCGCGCCAGGGTGACGGCGTTGCGGGTGCGGCTCACCGTGCGCCACACGTGGGCGAGCAGCTCGGCGTCCTCGCCGGGGAGCAGGCCGGCGGCGGCCGCGGCCTCGAGCGCCGGCAGGGTGCGGGGGGTGCGCAGCCCCGTGACCTCGCCCGCGTGGCGCATCTGCAGCAGCTGGACGGTCCACTCGATGTCGGCGAGCCCGCCGCGGCCCAGCTTCAGGTGCAGCTGGGGGTCGGCGCCCTTGGGCAGCCGCTCGGTGTCGACGCGCGCCTTGATCCGCCGCACCTCCACCACGTCGTCCTGCGAGAGCCCCTGCTCGGGGTAGCGCAGCGGGTCGACGAGTGCCTCGAAGTCGGCGCGCAGCGCGGGGTCGCCCGCCACGGCGTCGGCGCGCAGGAGGGCCTGCGCCTCCCACACGTGCGACCAGCGTGCGTAGTAGGCGGCGTAGGAGTCCAGCGAGCGCACCAGCGGTCCCTGCCGGCCCTCGGGTCGCAGGTCGGCGTCCACCTCGAGCGCGGGGTCGCCGCCGGGTGCGGCCAGCAGCCGGCGCAGCTCGTTGGCCACGGCCTGCGCGAACGAGGCGGCGGTGTGCTGGTCGACGCCGGGGGCGGCGCGGTGCACGAACATGACGTCGGCGTCGCTGCCGTAGGAGAGCTCGAAGCCGCCGTAGCGGCCCATCGCGACCACGGCCATCGCCGTCGGCGGCTCCGCCAGCCCCCGCTGCGCGCACACCGCGGTCGTCACGGTGGCGAGGGTGGCCTCCAGGGTCGCGTCGGTGAGCCGGGAGAGCCCGGCACCCACCTCGGCGACGTCGGTGAGGCCGAGCACCTCGCCGGCACCGATGCGGAACAGCTCGCGGCGCCGGATGCCGCGCACGGCGCGCACCGCCTTCTCGGCGTCCTCCTGGCGACCGGCCAGCGCCAGCATCTCCTCGACGAGCGCCTCCGCGGGGGCGGGGGCGAGGTCGCCGGCGAGGATGCGCACGCCCTGCGGCTCGCGCTCGAGCAGCTGGGTCACGTAGCGGGCGGTGGAGATGAGTCGCGCCAGCCGCTCGGCCACCTGTCCCTCGTCGCGCAGGGTGCGCAGGTACCAGGGGGTGCTGCCCAGGCTCTCGCTGATCCGGCGGAACCCGAACAGCCCGGCGTCGGGGTCAGGACCCTCGGCGAACCACTGCAGCATCGCGGGCAGCAGCGCCTTCTGGATGGTGGCGGTGCGGGTGAGGCCGCTGGTCAGCGCCTCGAGGTTGCGCAGCGCGGCGGCGGGGTCGGCGTAGCCGAGCGCGGCGAGCCGGTCGCCGGCGGCCTCCGAGGAGAGCCGGATCTCGTCCTCGGAGATGCGCGCCACCGCCGAGAGGAGAGGCCGGTAGAAGAGCTTCTCGTGCAGGCGGCGCACCTCGCGGCGCTGGTGCTGCCACGCCGCGTCGAGGGCCCGGGCCGGCTCCTTGAGGAAGCCCATGCTGCGGCCGAGCCGGCGCATCGACTCCTCGTCGTCGGGCAGCACGTGGGTGCGCTGCAGGCGGTGCAGCTGGATGCGGTGCTCGAGCTGGCGGAGGAAGAAGTAGGCCTCGTGCAACGCCTCGCCGTCCTCGCGGCCCACGTAGCCGCCACGGGTCAGCGCGGCGATGGCGCTCAGGGTGGTGGGGGCACGGATGCCGGCGTCGGTGCGCCCGTGCACCAGCTGCAGCAGCTGCACCGCGAACTCGACGTCGCGCAGACCGCCGGCGCCGAGCTTGAGCTGGCGGTCGGCGTCGCGCGCCGGGATGTGCTCGAGCACCCGGCGGCGCATCGCCTGGGTGTCGGCCACGAAGCCGTCGCGCTCGCTGGCGTGCCAGACCATCGGCTGCACCATCGCCACGAAGTCGCGGCCGAGCGCCAGGTCGCCCGCCACCGGCCGGGCCTTGAGCAGCGCCTGGAACTCCCAGGTGCTGGCCCAGCGCTCGTAGTAGCCCTGGTGGCTGGCCAGGGTGCGGCTGAGCGGCCCGGCCTTGCCCTCGGGTCGCAGGTTGGCGTCGACCGGCCAGATGGTGCCCTCGCCGGTGTGGTCGCCGCAGACGCGGATCAGGTGGCTGGCCAGCTGGGTGGCGGTGCGCAGCAGGCCGGGGTCCTCCTCGGCCCCGGCGGCCGGCTCGTGCACGAACAGCACGTCGACGTCGGAGACGTAGTTGAGCTCGTGGCCGCCGCACTTGCCCATCGCGACGACGGCGAGCCGGCAGCGGTCGGCCGCCTCCCCCACCCGGGTGCGCGCCACGGCCAGGGCGGCGTCGAGCGTGCCGGCGGCCAGGTCGGCCAGCTCGGCGGCGACGTCGTCGACGCCGACCTCGTGGGCCAGGTCGCGCGAGGCCAGGCGCAGCAGCACGCGGCGGTACTCCACGCGCAGCGCGTCGACGGCGTCGGCGTCCGGGCGGGTGGCGCGCGGCAGGTCGACCTCGGGGTCGGCGCCCACGGCGGCCAGCAGCCCCGCGCGCACGGCGTAGGCGGCGGGCCGGGTGGAGCCGAGCGTGGGGTCGCGCAGCTCGTGCCAGTGCGCGGGGTGGCGGGCCAGGTGGTCGGCCAGCGCCGGGCTGGCGCCCAGCACGCTGAGCAGCCGCATCGCGGTGCCCTCGTCGTCGGCCAGGACGGTGAGCAGCTCCGTGGCGTCGGGGGCCTCCTCGACCAGGCGGCACAGGCCGCGCAGGGCGGTGTCGGGGTCGGCGGTGCGCGCCAGCAGCGCCAGCAGCGGCTCGCCCGCGGACCCCAGCTCGTCGAGCAGCCCCTGGGCCGCGTCGGCGTCGAGGAAGCCCAGGCGCACCAGCGCCCCCTTGCCGCCGGCGCGGCCTCCCGGGGCGTTCACGCCCACTCCCCCGCCGGACGTGCGGCTGCCTCGCGCGCCAGCGCGACCAGGCGGACGGCCAGCCCCCGCCAGGTGGCCTCCAGCTCGGCGCGTGCGGCCGCGACCTCGGCCAGCGCGGCCTCCTGGTCGACGCCGCGCTCGAGGTGCCGCTCGGCGTCCTCCTCGGCCCAGCGGCGCAGGATCGGCTCGTCGACCTCGGGGTGCCACTGCACGCCCCACACGGTGGGCGCCAGGCGCAGCGCCTGCACCTCGCCGCCGGGAGCCCGCGCGAGCACCGTGGCGCCGGTGGGCACCTCGAGCACGATGTCGTCGTTCCAGTGGACGCCGCGGGCCGGCCCCGCGGCCAGCCCGCCGAGCAGCGGGTCGCCGGCAGCCTGCGGCGTCCAGCCCACCGGCAGCAGGCCCACCTGCTGGCCGGCCGGGTTGCGCCCGGTGCGCGCACCCAGCGCCAGCGCGGCCAGCTGGTGGCCCAGGCAGACGCCGAGCACGGGCGTGCCGCGGTCGGCACCCTCGCGCACGAGGGCCCGGGTGGGCGCGAACCACGCGTGGGCGGGGTCGTCGGCGTCCTGCGGACCGCCGAGCACGAGCAGCGCCCGGTGGTCGTCGAGGGAGCGGGGCAGCTCGTCGCCCTGGGCCGGGCGGCGCACGTCGAGGCTGGCCCCGGCCGCGGTGAGCCACTCACCCAGCAGTGCCGGCGGGCAGCCGGCGTCGTGCTCGACCACCAGCACGCGCACCGGACCGGGCGCGGGCGCCGTCACCTCAGACCTCCTGCTCGGCAGCCAGGGTGAGGAAGACGGTGACGATGCCCGTGACGGCGAGCAGCAGCGCCAGCGGCGTGATGGACGCCGTGAGGAGCGCGACGACCACCAGCCAGCCACCCAGCCCGAGCACCACCGGCTTCGCGCGGGGGTGGGTCTCGGTGACCATCCGGCGAGCGAGCAGCGCCCACACGAGGGTGAGGACGCCGAGCCCGAGGTAGACCAGGTTGACCACCAGCTCGCGGCCGCTGGTGCCGGCGGCGCCCACGACGCCCAGGCCGGTGACGACCAGCGCCAGCACGACCGCCGCCCAGAGCACCAGGCCCTGGCGGACGCCGCGTTCGTCGGCGGGTGGGCGGGAAGCGCTCATGGCAGGCGGCCCTCGATCCCGGGGGTCAGAGCACCGGGAGCATGCGGTCGCGCTCGAAGGCGGAGACCTGCCCGCGGTACTCGTCCCACTCCGCGCGCTTGTTGCGCAGGAAGAAGTCGAAGACGTGCTCCCCCAGCGTCTCGGCCAGCAGGTCGGAGCCCTCCGCGATCGCGATCGCCTCGTTGAGGCTCTTCGGCAGCGGCTCGATGCCGAGGCTCTTGCGCTCGCGCTCGGTGAGCGACCAGACGTCGTCCTCGGCCTCGCGGGGCAGCTCGTAGCCCTCCTCGACGCCCTTGAGGCCGGCGGCCAGCACCACCGCGAAGGCCAGGTAGGGGTTGCAGGCGGCGTCGATGGTGCGCAGCTCGATGCGCGTCGAGGCGCCCTTGAGCGGCTTGTACATCGGCACCCGCACCATCGCGGAGCGGTTGTTGTGGCCCCAGCACACGTAGGAGGGGGCCTCGCCGCCGAACATCAGCCGCTTGTAGGAGTTGACCCACTGGTTGGTGACGACGCTCATCTCCGGCGCGTGCTGGAGCACGCCCGCGATGAAGGAGCGTCCGGTGCGGGAGAGCTGGTACTCCGAGCCGGCCTCGTAGAAGGCGTTCTGGTCGCCCTCGAAGAGGCTCACGTGGGTGTGCATGCCCGAGCCGGGGTGGGTGGTGAACGGCTTGGGCATGAAGCTGGCCCAGATGCCCTGGCTCAGCGCCACCTCCCGGATCACGGTGCGGAAGGTCATGATGTTGTCGGCGGTGGTGAGCGCGTCGGCGTAGCGCAGGTCGATCTCCTGCTGGCCGGGGCCGGCCTCGTGGTGGCTGAACTCCACCGAGATCCCCATCGACTCCAGCATCGTGATCGCCTCGCGCCGGAAGTCCGAGCCCATCGACTGCGCCGTGTGGTCGAAGTAGCCGCTGCGGTCCATCGGCACCGGCTCCTCACCGGCCTCGGGCACGTTCTTGAACAGGTAGAACTCGATCTCGGGGTGGGTGTAGAAGCTGAAGCCGCGCTCCCCTGCCTTGGCGAGGGTGCGCTTGAGGACGTTGCGCGGGTCGGCGTAGGAGGCGCTGCCGTCGGGCATCTCGATGTCGCAGAACATCCGCGCGGTCGAGGGGCCCTCGCCGCGCCACGGCAGGATCTGGAAGGTCGAGGGGTCCGGCTTGGCCAGCATGTCGGCCTCGAAGACCCGCGCGAAGCCCTCGATCGCCGAGCCGTCGAAGCCGATGCCCTCGGCGAAGGCGCCCTCGAGCTCGGCCGGCGCCACGGCCACCGACTTCAGGAAGCCCAGCACGTCGGTGAACCACAGTCGCACGAACCGCACGTCGCGCTCCTCGAGCGCCCGCAGCACGAAGTCCTCTTGCTTGCCCATGGGGCCACCCTAGGGTGTGCCGATCCGTCCCGACCGCCACCGGGTCGGCGGGTGGTCAGTCGTCCTCGAGGTCCGGCAGCTCGTTGCGCTCGAGGTCGGAGACGGTGGGCTCGCCGCGGTTGCAGAACACCTCGACCTCGATCGAGCGGCCCCCTTTGGAGAAGACGGCGTCGACGTCGTCGTCGGGGCCGGACTCGAAGCTGACGGTGCGCCAGCCGTCGACCGGGTCGGCGCTGACGCCGGTCGCGACCACGCCCTGGCACTCGACGACGAAGGCGCCGAACTCGTCGGTGATCTCGCCGCGCACCCGCTCCGCGTCGACCGGCGGGACGAGGCGACCGTCCCCGGCGTCGGTGCGCTGGGCCTGGGCGATCGCCTCGTTGACCGTCGGGCCGCGGTCACGCAGGCTCGCGCCGACGCTGCTGACCGCGATGACGCCCACCGAGACGGCGGCCGTGGCCGCCAGCAACCAGGCGGCCACGTACCCCAGGACGCGCAGCCGCGGTCGCGGGCGGGGGGGCTCGGGCGTGCTCACGGCACCATCCTGGCGCCTGCCGGCTCCGGACGTCGTCAAGCGAGGGTTAAGGGCGCGCTAAGGCGCGGTGCGCCCGGCCGCGCCGAGGCGGGACCTGCGGCTCGGTGGGCTAGGGTCCGCGCGTGGTGCAGGTGCTGATCATCGAGGACGACCCGCGCATCCGCCCGCTGCTGATGCGCTCCCTCGACGAGCGCGGCTACGCCGTCTCCTCGGCCTCGACCGGCATGCAGGGCCTCTCGATGGCGGTCGACCACCGCCCCGACCTGGTGATCCTCGACCTCGGGCTCCCCGACGTCGACGGCACCCAGGTGCTGGCGATGCTGCGGGCGGTCAGCCAGGTGCCGGTGATCGTGGCCAGCGCCCGCGACGACGACCCCTCGCTCGTGGGCTGCCTCGACGCCGGCGCCGACGACTACGTGGTCAAGCCCTACACGCCCGAGCAGCTCGAGGCGCGGATCCGTGCGGTGCTGCGCCGGGTCGGCGGCGGTGCCCGCGCGCAGCAGCCGGTGCTGGTGGTGGGCGGCCTGCAGGTCGACGTCGCCGCGCGGCGCACCACCCTGGACGGCGAGCCGGTGGAGCTGAGTCCGCGCGAGTTCGACCTGCTGCGCCACCTGGCCGAGCGACCGGGCGAGGTGGTGACCAAGAAGGAGCTGCTCAGCGAGGTGTGGCAGCAGCCGTGGGGCGGCTCGGACAAGACCGTCGACGTCCACGTCTCGTGGCTGCGCCGCAAGCTGGGCGAGTCGGCGGCCGAGCCGCGCTACCTGCACACCGTGCGCGGCGTCGGCGTGCGACTCGCCGCGCCCGGGGCCTGAGCGGCGACCCGTGCGCCGGAGCCTGATCCTCACCGTCGCCGCAGCCACCTCGATGGTGCTGCTGGCGATGCTGGTGCCGATGGCGGTGCTGGTGCGTGACTACGCGCTGGAGGACCGCATCTCGCGCGCGGCGCTGGAGGTGCAGACCACCGAGAGCGTGGTGTCCGAGCAGTCCGACAGCCCCGGCGTGGTGGCTGCCTACCTCGACAGGATCAACCGGGACCCCGACATCCAGACCACGGTCTACTACCCGAACGGGTTGGCCGTGGGGCCCGACGCCTCCGAGGACGCGCGGGTGGAGCAGGCGCGCAGCTCGCGCCAGGCGCGCATCGACGACGTCGACGGCGGCGCGGAGTTCCTCGTGCCGGTCTCGCTGGGCGGAGCCTCGGCCGGGCCGGAGGCCACACCGGTGATCCAGGTGCGGGTGCTGGCGCCGGGGCTCGAGTCCGACATCGTCCGCAGCCTGCTGGTGCTGCTGGGTCTGGGTGTGGCGCTGATGGCGGGCGCTCTCGTGCTGGCCGACCGGCTGGGCCGCTCGTTCGTGCAGCCGATCCGCGCGCTGGCGGCGCACGCGCAGTCGCTCGGCGACCGCCGCCATCCCGAGCCGGTGCGGGCCGACGAGGGTCCGCACGAGGTGCGCGAGCTGGCGCAGGCGATGAACCGTCTGGTGGAGCGGGTCGAGACGCTGCTGGAGCGCGAGCGGGCCGGCGTCGCCGACCTCTCGCACCGGCTGCGCACCCCCATGACGGCGTTGCGTCTGCGGGTCGACGCCCTGGACTCCCCCGAGCAGCGCGCCCGCCTGGGTGGCGACCTCGACGAGCTGCAGCGGATGGTGGACCACGTGGTGCGCGAGGCGCGGCGCTCCGAGCGCGAGGGTCTGGTGGCCGGCACCGACGCCGTCGAGGTGCTCGGCGAGCGGGTGCGCTTCTGGGAGCCGCTCGCCGAGGACCAGGAGCGGTCGCTGCACCTGGACCTCTGCCCCGGGCCCCTGCCCGTCCGTGCGGCTGCCGAGGACCTCGCCGCGCTGGTCGACGTGCTGCTCGACAACGTCTTCACCCACACGCCCGAGGGCGCCGACCTCTGGGTGTCGGTGGCTCCCGGCGCCGCCGGTGGCGCCGGCGGCGCCGTCCTGGTGGTCGAGGACGCCGGACCCGGCTACCCGGCCGACCTCGACGTCACCGCGCGCGGCGCCTCGGGTGCCGGCTCCACCGGGCTGGGGCTGGCGATCGTGGCCAGCACCGCCGAGGCGTCCGGTGGTGGGCTGTCGCTGGGTCGGTCCTCGCACGGCGGAGGGCGCGCCGAGGTGGTCCTCGGCGCGCCCTGAGCCTGCGGTGACCGCGGCTGCGGTCGGGCCGGGGTCAGCTCACGGTGATGGTGGAGCTGCAGCCGCTGCCGCCCCCCACGGGGGTGGCACGCATGACGAAGCGGTCCTTGCCGGCGGTGTTGCGGGCGAAGCGGTCCAGCTCGACGTCACCCTCGCGGTCGGCGGTGCGGGTGACGTTGCCGATGACGCGGCCGTCCTGGCGCAGCACGACCTTCCAGCGGCTGCCGGGGCGCAGGTTGTCGAGGTCGGCGCTGACCTCGAACCCGCGACCCTCGCGGTCCACCGAGAACTCGTAGCTGCCGGGGCCGCAGCGGCCCTGGCGGTCGACGTCGGCGTGCGCGGGCGCGGCCACGAGCACGGCGGTGGGGACGGCGAGCAGGGCGCCGGCGGTGGTGAGGGCGGCGGTCTTGGCGATCTTCATGACGGTCTTCTCTCTTCGGGGTGGTGGGTGTGGATGTGGTGTGGGTGTGGTGGTTGCGGGTCGGTCAGCGGGCGAGCGCCGCCGTGCAGGCGGTGCCGTTCTCGGGGGTGGCGGTCACGGTGAACTCGTCGGAGCCGTCGGGGTCGGCCAGCACGTCGACGTCGAGCTCGCCGTCCTCGTCGGTCTGGCGGTCGGCCTCGAGCAGCGAGGTGCCGCCCTGGGTGAACTCGACGGTCCACGCCTCGGCCGGGCCGGCGGACTGCAGCTCGAAGGCCACCTCGAGCGCGCCGTCGTCCTCCTCGGCGCTGAGCTCGTAGGTGACGCCGTCCTCGCAGCTGCCGCGCTCGAGCGCCTCGTCGTCGCCGCCCAGGGTCAGCCAGAGCACGACGCCGGCGGCGATCACGACGACGGCGGCGACGACGCCGATCAGCAGCTTGTTGTTCATGGGAGCCTCTCCTCGCGGTGTCCCGGCCGCCGGGGTGTCCGGACCGGGTGTGTGCGAGAAGATTCGCCGAGCGCTCGCTAAGCGCGAACCAGCCGTCGGCTAAGGCGAGGCAAAGTCCTCGGGAGGGGTTGGCAGGGCCGCCCCGACCGGGTCAGGACCGGGGGACGCGCGCCTCGATCTCGGCCAGCCACGCAGCCGGCGAGGCGTCCGAGGGCATCCGCCAGTCACCGCGGGGCGACATGGTGCCGCCGGGGCTGACCTTGGGCCCGTTGGGCAGCGCGGAGCGCTTGAACTGCGAGGCGAAGAAACGCCTGCAGAACACCTCGAGCCAGTGCCTGACAGCGGCGAGGTCGTAGGCGGCCCGGCGCTCCACGGGCAGGCCAGGTGGCCACTCGCCCCGGTCGGCGTCGTGCCAGGCGTGCCACGCAAGGAAGGCGATCTTGCTCGGCCGGTAGCCGCGCCGGATCACGTGGAAGAGCGTGAAGTCCTGCAGGGCGTAGGGCCCCACGGAGTCCTCCGTGGCCTGCGGCTTGGCGTCGCCCTCGGTGGGGATGAGCTCGGGGGTGATCTCCAGCTCGAGGATCTCGCGCAGCAGCCCGGCAGTGACGTCGTCGAACTCGCCGGTGTCGGCGACCCAGCGGATCAGGTGCTGCACCAGGGTCTTGGGCACGCCGGCGTTGACGTTGTAGTGGCTCATCTGGTCGCCGACGCCGTAGGTGCACCACCCCAGCGCCAGCTCGGAGAGGTCGCCGGTGCCGACGACGATGCCGCCGCGCTGGTTGGCCAGCCGGAACAGGTAGTCGTAGCGCAGCCCGGCCTGCACGTTCTCGAACGTGACGTCGTAGGCCGACGCGCCGCGGGCGCCCTGGCTGTAGGGGTGCTCGAGGTCGGCGAGCATCTGCTCGGCGGCGGGGCGGATGTCGAGCTCGGAGAACGTGACGCCGAGCGCCGCGCACAGCTGGGTGGCGTAGCCCCTGGTGGTGTCGGTGGTGGCGAAGCCCGGCATCGTGAAGCCCAGGACGTCCGAGCGCGGCCGGCCGAGACGGTCCATCGCCTTGCACGCCACGATCAGGGCGTGCGTGGAGTCGAGGCCACCGCTCACACCGATCACGGCCTTGGGCTGCCAGGTGCCACCGCCGATGGCGGTGAGCCGCTGCTCGATCCCGGAGACCTGGATGTTGTAGGCCTCGTAGCAGTCCTGGGCGAGGCGCTCGGCCGAGTCGGGCACGAACGGGAACCGGTCCACCTTGCGCCGCAGGCCGACGTCACCGGTGGGCGGGGCGAGCGTGAAGCGCACCGTCCGGAAGGCACCGCGGCCCGTGCGGGCGTCGAGGGTGCGGCGGTTGTCGTCGAAGGTCCCCTGGCGCAGGCGCTCCTGCCGCAGCAGGTCGAGGTCGACGTCGGCGAGGGTGCGGCGGGCGCCGTCGGGGAAGCGCTCCCCCTCGGCCAGCAGCTCGCCGGCCTCGTAGACCATCGTCTGCCCGTCCCAGGAGAGGTCGGTGGTCGACTCCCCCTGGCCGGCGGCGGCGTAGACGTAGGCGGCGCTGCAGCGGGCGCTGGCGCTGCGCACCAGCATCCGGCGGTCCTCGGCGCGGGCGATGGTGATGGGGCTGCCGCTGAGGTTCAGCAGCACGCTGGCGCCCGCGAGCGCTGCCTCGGCACTGGGGGGCACGGGCACCCACAGGTCCTCGCACACCTCCACGTGGAAGGTCAGCCCGGGCACGTCGTCGGCGGTGAAGAGCAGGTCGGGGCCCAGCGGCGCCGTCCGGCCCGCGACGGTGATGCTGCTGCCGCGGCGGTCGTCGCCGGGCGCGAACCACCGCCGCTCGTAGAACTCCCGGTAGGTGGGCAGGTAGCTCTTCGGAGCGACGCCGAGCACCTCGCCGCGGTGCACGACCACCGCGCAGTTGAGCAGTCGACCCTCGTGCGAGAGCGGTGCTCCGACGACGAGCACCGGCAGCAGGTCGGTGCTCGCCTCGATGATCGCGGCCAGCCCCTCGTGCACGGCCTCGAGCAGGGTGTCCTGCAGGAACAGGTCGTCGACGGCGTAGCCGGTGAGACCCAGCTCCGGGAAGACCGCCACCGCGACGGCGTCCTCGTGGCACGCCCGCGCCTGCTCCACCGTGCGCGCGGCGTTGGTGGCGGGGTCGGCGATCGCGACCGGCAGCGTGCACGCCGCCACCCGGGCGAACCCGTGGGCGTACGCGGAGTAGAAGTCCACGGGGCGAGTCTAGGGACGACGTCGGCGATGAGTTCCGCGGACGACCTCGGTCTACCCCGGCATGACCGTCCACGAGACCCCGATCAGCCCGTGCCTGTGGTTCGACTCCGAGCTGGAGGAGGCCGCCACCTTCTACTCCTCGGTGTTCCCCGACTCCTCGGTGCACCTGACCCGGATGCCGGGCCCGGACGGCGGCCCCGGCGCCGTGGTGGCGGGTGAGTTCACGCTGGCCGGTCTCACCTTCCGCGGCATCAACGGCGGCCCGCAGCACGCCGGCTTCACCGAGACCGTCTCGTTCAGCATCGCCTGCGCCGACCAGGCCGAGGTCGACCACTACTGGTACCGCCTGCTCGACGGCGGTGAAGAGTCGATGTGCGGCTGGCTCAAGGACCGCTTCGGCCTCTCCTGGCAGGTGGTGCCGCGCCGCCTCGACGAGCTGCTCCGCGACCCCGACCCGGCGCGCGGCTCCGCCGTCATGGAGGCCATGCTCCGGATGCGGCGCATCGTGGTCGCCGACCTCGAGGCGGCCGCCGAGGCCGTCTCCGCCTGATCCCACGCCCGCCAGACAGCCGACCACACCCACAGAGAAGAGAGCACGATGCCCGCACGCGTGAACCCCTACCTGCAGTTCCGAGGCCACGCCGAGGAGGCGATGACCTTCTACCAGTCCGTCTTCGGCGGTGACCTGAACCTGATGCGCTTCGCCGACATGGGCGGCATGGGTGTCCCGGAGGCCGAGCAGCAGCAGCTGATGCACTCCGACCTCGTCGTGAGCGACTCCATCGCCCTGATGGGTGCCGACGTGCCCAGCACCCACCCCGAGCTCGACCAGTACAACGTGCACCTCTCGCTCAGCGGCGACGACGAGGCGCAGCTGCGCGGGTGGTTCGAGAGGCTGGCCGAGGGCGGCAGCATCGACGTCCCGCTCGAGAAGGCACCGTGGGGCGACCACTTCGGCCAGGTCAAGGACCGCTACGGCGTCAACTGGCTGGTCAACATCGCCGGGGGCGGCTCCTGAGCCTCGTGCCATCCTGACGGCGTGAGGTCGTCGCGTGCGTGAACCCCCGCCCGGTCTCGGCGAGGACACCGTCCTCGCCCTGGTGCGGGAGCACTGGCTGCCGGACGCGACGACCGCCGTCCACCTCCCGCTCGGCTTCGGGGCCTGGCACTGGCAGGTGGACCTGGGGTACCGGCCGACCCTCGTCGCCACCTACGACCTGCCGACGCCTGCCCGCCCGCGGTCGGTCCTGGACGACGCCTACGCAGCGACTGCCGACCTGGCCTTCGCGCTGGACGCCGTGGTGGCGCCGCTGCCGAGCACGGCGCTGACGCCGACCGTCGACGTCCCGGGTCAGCCGGGTGTCCTGAGCTGCACGCCGTGGGTCCACGGCGAGCCGGGCCGGTACGGCGAGCCGATGACCGACGACCAGGCGGAGTCGACGGCGCGCACCCTCGCCCGGCTGCACCGCGCCTCTCCCCCGCGGCGGCTGCCCACGTGGAGCACCGCCGTCCCGTCGGACCTGACCGGCCGCCTCACCACCTCGCTCGACGACGACGCCTCCTGGCGGGCCGGCCCGCTGGGCACCATCGCCCGACGGCTCCTGGCCGAGCACCGCGACGCCGTCACCGCGGACGTCGAGGAGCACTCCCGGCTGCTCGCCGAGGTGGAGTCCACCCGCGAGCGCTGGGTGGTGACGCACGGCGAGCCGCACCGCGGCAACCAGATCGACACCCTGCAGCGCACGCTCCTGGTCGACTGGGAGTCGGTGCGCCTGGCGCCGCCCGAGCGCGACCTGCGCTGGCTGCCCGACCCGGCCGCGGCGGGCGCCGACCCCGCGGTCCTGCGGCTGGTCGAGCTGGAGTGGCGCCTGGACGAGGTGGCGCAGTACGCCCTCCGGTTCGCCGGCCCGCACCCCGGTGGCCCGGACGACGAGATCGCGCTCGCCGGCCTGCGCGACGCCCTCGCCGACGACTGACGGAGCCGCCGAGTCGGCGCTTGCGCGCAGTCCGCCCGGCCGACCGAGCGCCACCCGCCGGCAACCCCTACGGTGGCGGCCGTGAAGCAGTGGCAGCGGGTGGCGCTCGCGATGTTCGCCGTCGGGTGGGGCGCCAACCAGTTCAGTGCGCTGCTCGTGGCCTACCGCGACGAGATCGGCATGGACGCCCAGACCCGCGCGTTCCTCTTCGGCGTCTACGCCGTCGGCCTGGTGCCGGCGCTGCTCGTCGGCGGAGCAGCCTCCGACCGCTGGGGTCGCCGGGCCGTCGTCCTGCCCTTCGTGGCCCTCTCGCCCCTGGCCACCGTGCTGCTGATGGTCGAGAGCACCTCGGTGCTCGGCCTGGCCGCCGGCCGTCTGCTGGCGGGCGCGTGCTCCGGCGTCGTCTTCTCCGCCGCGAGCGCCTGGGTCACCGAGCTCTCGGTCGACGACGCCCCGGGATCGGCCGCCAAGCGCGCCGCGATCGCGCTCTCCGCCGGGTTCGGCGTCGGGCCGCTGGTCACCGGCCTGCTGGGCGAGTGGGTGCCCGCCCCCCTGGTGGTCTCCTACGTGCCGCACCTCGTGCTGGGCGTCGTCGCCGCCGTGGTCCTCTGGCCGGTCCCGGGCCCCCGGCCGGTCGGCATCACCCCGCGGCCGCTGCTGCGGGTGCCCGCCGTCACCCGCAGCGCGCCCTTCCTGCTCCGCGTGGCCCCGGCCGCGCCCTGGGTGTTCGGGTCCGCCGCCATCTCCATCGCCTACCTGCCGGGCGAGCTCACCGGCAGCCCCGCGGGCGCCGTCGCCTTCGCCGGTGTGCTGGCCGGCATCACCCTCGGCACCGGCGTGCTCGTGCAGCCCGCCGCCCGCCGCCTCGACGACGCCCGCCCGCTGCTGGCCTCCCAGGTCGGTCTGGTCGGGGCCGTGGTGGGCACCCTGCTCGGCGTCGCGACCCTCACCACCGACGTGCGGTGGCTGTTGCTGGTCGCGGGCCCGGTGCTGGGCGCCGCCTACGGCTGCGTCCTGGTCTCGGGCCTGCGCGAGACCGAGCGGCTGGCGGCTCCCGACCAGCGCGGCGCCACCGTCGCGGTCTTCTACGCCCTCACCTACCTCGGCTTCGCGGCGCCCTACGCGCTCGGCGCCCTGGCCGGCGCCGGCCTGGGGCCGCGCGGCGCGCTGCTGGCCGCCGTCGTCGCCGCCCTGGTCTCGCTGGCGGTCATCTCGACGGCCTCCCGCGGGCCTCGCCGCGGCCGCCCCGGCACCGGTAGCGTCACCCTCCCCTGACCGCGAGGAGCGACCCGTGCCCGGACTCAACCCCTACCTGCAGCTGCGCGGCGAGGCCCGCGAGGCGCTCGACTTCTACCACGGCGTCTTCGGCGGCGAGGCGAGCGCGATGACCTACGCCGACGCCGGCGGCATGGGTCTGCCGCAGGGCGAGCAGCACCTGGTGATGCACGCCAGCCTCGACGCCGGCCCGCAGCTGAGGCTGATGCTCGCCGACCTGACCGACGACGCGCCGGACGCGCCGAACGGCGTCATCATGCTCAGCGGCCCGGCCGACGACGGCCCGACGCTGACCCGGTGGTTCGAGGCGCTGGCCGACGGCGGCAGCGTGGCGGTCCCGCTCGAGCTCGCTCCGTGGGGCGACCACTACGGCCAGGTCACCGATCGCTTCGGCGTCTCGTGGATGGTCGACTTCGGCGACGCGTGACCGGCGACACAGCGCGGTCGGCCCGGCCCCGGGGCTAGCCTGGGCGCTCCTGAGGATCCCCACCATGCCCGTGGACCGCACGCCGGCCGCGAGGTGACAAGGAGCTCGACGATGAGCGCACCCGAGGAGCCCGCCCCGTACGGCGGCGGCACCCCCGCACCCCCGGCAGGACCGGCAGCACCGGCGGCGCCAGCCGCCAAGCGCGTCCGCACCCACCACCTGCGCGAGCTCAAGGAGCGCGGCGAGCGCTTCTCGATGCTCACCGCCTACGACCAGTACACCGCCGGCATCTTCGACGAGGCCGGCATCGAGGTGCTCCTGGTCGGCGACTCGGCCTCCAACAACGTCTACGGCAACGAGACCTCGCTGCCGGTCACGGTCGAGGAGCTGCTGCCGCTGACCCGTGCGGTCTCCCGCTCGGTGCGCCGCGCGCTGGTGGTGGGCGACCTGCCCTTCGGCAGCTACCAGGCCTCGCCGGAGCAGGCGTACCTGACCGCCGTCCGGTTCATGAAGGAGGGCGGCGCGCACTGCGTCAAGCTCGAGGGCGGCGTCGAGATGGCCCCGCAGATCGAGAAGCTGACCCGCGGCGGCATCCCCGTCATGGCGCACATCGGCTTCACGCCGCAGAGCGAGCACACCCTCGGCGGCTACCGGGTCCAGGGCCGCGGCGAGACGGCCGAGCGGGTGCTGGCCGACGCCCGGGCCGTCCAGGACGCGGGGGCGTTCGCCGTCGTCATGGAGATGGTGCCCGGCGACGTGGCCGCCCAGGTGACCCGCGAGCTGGTCATCCCGACCATCGGCATCGGCGCCGGCGCCGGCTGCGACGGCCAGGTGCTGGTCTGGCAGGACGCCTTCGGCCTGCGCACCGGTCGGATGCCGCGCTTCGTGCGCCAGTACGCCGACCTGCACGGCACCCTCCTGCAGGCAGCCCGCGACTACGACGCCGACGTCAAGGCCGGCACCTTCCCCGCCGAGGAGCACACCTTCTGATGAGCACCCCCACGATCCCCGACCAGTCCGGCCGTACCGCCGTGATCACCGGCGGCAACTCCGGCCTGGGACTCGAGACCGCCCGGGCGCTGGCGGGAGCCGGTGCCCACGTGGTGCTCGCGGTCCGCGACACCACCAAGGGCGAGGCCGCCGCCGCACGGCTGAGCGGGTCGGTCGAGGTGCGCGAGCTGGACCTGGCCGACCTGGCGTCGGTCCGCGCCTTCGCCGACGCGTGGGACCGGCCGCTGGACCTGCTGGTCAACAACGCCGGGATCATGATGGTGGCGCAGGGGCGCACGGCCGACGGGTTCGAGCGCCAGATCGGCACCAACCACCTCGGGCACTTCGCGCTCACCAACCTGCTGCTGCCGCAGGTGACCGGCCGCGTCGTCACGGTCTCCTCCAGCCTGCACAACGGCCCGCAGGTGAGCCTCGACGACCTCGACCTGACTCGCGGCTACAAGCCGACCCGCGCCTACCAGCAGAGCAAGCTGGCCAACCTGCTCTTCACCAGCGAGCTGCAGCGCCGGCTCACCGCGGCCGGCTCACCGGTGCTCGCCATGGCCGCGCACCCCGGGTACTCGGCCACCAACCTGCAGAGCCACCACGCCAACCCGCTGATGAACAAGCTGATGTGGGTGGCCAACAAGGTGGTCGCGACCAGCGCCGAGTTCGGTGCGCGCCCCACGGTGCACGCCGCGGTGGCCGACCTGCCCGGCGACACCTACGTGGGCCCGGGCGGCTTCCAGGGTGTGCGCGGCGCCCCGGCGCCGGTCGGCCGCTCGCAGCAGGCCCGCGACGCCGACGTCGCCCGCCGGCTCTGGGAGATCTCCGAGGAGCGCACCGGCGTCACCTGGCCGCTCTGAGCCCACCTCGGCCCTCCCGCGGCGCCCGAGCAGCGCGTAGCGTGAGCTTCATGCGCCGGTCCACCCTCGCCGCTCTGCTCGTCTCCTCCCTCGCCCTCGTGCTGCCGCTGGGCACCGTGCCGGGGGTGGCAGCGAGCGCACCCGCACCGGCGGTCGCCGACGTCGGCACCGGCGCAGCCCTCGGGGCGCGGCTCGACGCCGCAGCGGAGCGCGCCCGCGTGCCGCAGCTGCGGGTGACCCGCCGGGTCACCGGCCTGCGCAACCCCTGGGACGTCCAGCCGCTGCCGGGTGGCCGCCTGCTCATCAGCGAGCGCGACACCGCCCGCCTGCTGGTGGCCGGCAAGCGAGGTGGCACCCGGACCGTGCGCTTCCCGAGCCGCTCGGTCTGGGTGTCCGGCGAGACCGGCCTGATGGGGCTCGAGGTCGACCCGCGCTTCGGGAAGAACCGCCGCTTCTACACGTGCAGCGGGTGGCGGACCGCCGGCGGCACCGACGTGCGCGTCATCGCCTGGCGGCTCTCGAAGAACTACCGCACCGCCACGCGCGCCCGCACGCTGGTGGCGGGGTTCCCGACCACCAGCGGCCGCCACGGCGGCTGCCGCCTGCTGGTCGCGCGCGACGGTTCGCTCGTCGTCGGCACCGGCGACGCCGCGGTGGGCACCAACCCGCGCGACCTCGACTCCCTGGGTGGCAAGACCCTGCGGCTCAACCGGCTCACCGGCGCCCCCTGGCCGAGCAACCCGTTCGCCCGCGCCACCGGCCCGCGCCGCTACGTGCTCACCTACGGCCATCGCAACGTGCAGGGCCTGGCCCAGCGCGCCGACGGCTCGCTGTGGTCGGTGGAGCACGGCTCCTTCCGCGACGACGAGGTCAACCTGCTGCGCCCCGGGGGCGACTACGGCTGGAACCCCGTGCCCGGCTACGACGAGAGCGTGCCGATGACCGACCAGTCGCTGCCGGGCCCCCAGGTGGCGGCGCGCTGGCGCTCCGGCACCCCCACCATCGCGCCGTCGGGAGCCATGTTCGTACAGGGTCGCCGGTGGGGGGCCTTGAACGGCACGATGGCGATGGCGGTCCTCGGCGCCCAGCGGATGGTCTTCCTGGGCTTCGACGCTCGCGGGCGGCTGCAGCGCACCACCGTGCCGCCGGTGCTCACCCGGTTCGGGCGGCTGCGCTCGGTCAGCACGGCACCCAACGGCGACCTGCTCGTGACCACCGACGCCAGCCCCGGTGCCGTCCTGCGCGTGCGTCCCGTCGCCCGCTGAGCCCGGTCGAACAGGTCAGCCCCAGTCCAGGAACCGCGCGCCGGCCACCAGCACCGCGAACCACACGAGCGCAGCCACGGCTGCGACGGCGACGAGCCGACGCGGGTGCGGCGTCCACCAGCGCAGGCACAGCACCAGGCCGGCCACCCAGCCCAGCGCCAGCAGCAGCACGGCCCACCACGGCGCCACCAGTGCGCTGGCGCCGTAGAGGAACCCGACCGAGACCATCGCTCCCAGGCCCACCCACGGCCAGGGCGAGACCCGCTCGCCGTGCAACCCCGTGCGGGGTGGACGGATCTTGCGACGACGTGCCACGACTCGCTGGCTACCGGGGAACCGGTCGGCCTCAGTCCTCCTGCGCCTCGTCGTTCCAGCGCGGGTCCTGGTCCCACTCCTCGGTGCGCTCCGCGGCCTTCTCCAGCGCGCGCGACGCCTCGGCCTCGGTGTCGTAGGGCCCCAGCCGGTCCTTGTTGGGGCAGCCGTCCTCGCCCTCGACCTGGTGGTGCTTGATGCAGTACCAGTACGCCATGGCGTGAACCTACTCCCCCGACGGGGCGTCGAGGCCCGTCGCCCGACGGCGCGCCACCACCGCGACCGCACCGAGGAGCAGCAGACCCAGCGCCGCCGCCACTCCCGTCATCAGACCGAGCCCGGGGCCGGCGGACCCGGTGGCGGAGGCCTCCCCCCGGGAGGTGGAGGACGCAGCCTCGGCCTCCAGCCCCTCCTGCGTCCCCGCTCCCAGCGGTCGGGAGCCCTCGAGCTCGCCGACGCCGAAGTCGTAGGCGCCGCTGATCTCATGGCCGTCGACGGCCACGACCGAGAACCGGACCTGGTGGTAGCCGTCGTCCAGGCCGGCCACGGGGACGGTCACCCGGGTGCCCTCGTGGAGCACGGCGCCGTCGACGCCGTCGCGGCCCTCGCCGGAGAGCACCTCGATCTCGACGTCCTGCTCGAGCACCTCGCCGGTGAAGACGAGCGTCACCTGGCCGGGCGCGAAGTCCATCACCGCGCCGGTCTCGGGGTAGCTGGCGGCCAGCTCCTCGTGCGCCGACGCCGTCGGCGCGGCGACCAGCAGGCCGGCGAGCGCGAGCAGCAGGGCCGCGGCGCCCGAGAGGACTCGTGTGAGCACGATCACCCAACCTACCCGAGCCGCGCGTGCCGCGCAGCCGGCGTGCCCGTGCGCGGAACGCACGGTGGAGCGTCACACGCTCGTCACGCGGCAGTCGCTACGTTGCTCACCATGAGCGCGATGTTCGAGGGGTACGGAGCGCAGGGCCCGGCGTACGACGAGATGTTCGACGGGGACTCGTTGCGGTCGCCCTACCGCCGGTTGCGCAGCTCCCTGGCTGCGCTGACGACGCCCGACCTGGTGAGTCGGGTCGAGGCGCTGCAGGCGGCCTACCTCGACCAGGGCGTCACCTTCGACATCGGCGGCGAGGAGCGGGCCTTCCCGCTCGACATCCTGCCGCGCGTCATCGAGATGGACACCTGGAGCACCATCGAGCGCGGCGTGCAGCAGCGCGTCCGGGCGCTCGAGGCGTTCCTGGCCGACGTGTACGGCGAGGGCGAGGTCTTCGACGACGGCGTCGTGCCGCGCCGCGTCATCACCACCTCGGCGCACTACCACCGCCAGGCCGCCACCGTGCGCCCGGCCAACGGCGTGCGGGTGCACGTCTCGGGCATCGACCTGATCCGCGACAACAACGGCGAGTTCCGGGTGCTCGAGGACAACGCGCGGGTGCCCTCCGGGGTCTCCTACGTGATGACGAACCGGCGCGCCATCACCGCGGCGCTGCCCGAGACCGTCAGCGGGCACCGCATCCGACCGGTCACCGGCTACCCCCAGCGGCTCCTCGCGGCCCTGCGTGCGGCGGCCCCTGCCGGCGTCACCGACCCGACGGTGGTGGTGCTGACCCCGGGCGTCTACAACGGCGCCTACTTCGAGCACGCGCTCCTCGCGCGCACCATGGGCGTGGAGCTCGTGGAGGGACGCGACCTGGAGTGCCGCCGCGGTCGCGTGATGATGCGCACGACCCAGGGCATGGCCCCGGTGCACGTGATCTACCGCCGCATCGACGACGAGTTCCTCGACCCCGTGCACTTCCGCGCCGACTCGGTGCTCGGCTGCCCGGGCATCATCGACGCCGCCCGCTCCGGCAACGTCACCCTGGCCAACGCGGTGGGCAACGGCGTCGCCGACGACAAGCTCGTCTACACCTACCTGCCCGACATCATCCGCTACTACCTCTCCGAGGAGCCGGTGCTGCGCAACGTCGACACGTGGCGCGTGGGTGACGCCGAGGCGCGCGAGGAGGTGCTCGACCGGCTCGACGAGCTGGTGCTCAAGCCGGTGGACGGATCCGGCGGCAAGGGCATCGTCATCGGTCCGCGGGCCACGCAGGCCGAGCTCGACGAGCTGCGCGCCAAGGTGATCGCCTCGCCGCGCGACTGGATCGCCCAGCCGGTCGTGCAGCTCTCGACCGTGCCCACGTTCGTCGACGGCGAGCTGGGGCCGCGCCACGTCGACCTGCGGCCCTTCGCCGTCAACGACGGCAACCGCGTGTGGGTGCTGCCCGGCGGGCTGACCCGGGTGGCGCTGGCCAAGGGCGAGCTGATCGTCAACTCGTCGCGTGGCGGCGGATCGAAGGACACCTGGGTGCTGGCCGGTCCGGCGCACGACGACGAGCCGGAGGGCACCGGGGAGGACGCGGTCGACCTCGCCGACGGCGCGTCGGCGTCGGCGTCGGCGTCGGCGTCGGCGGAGGTGCCCGAGCCCGCTCCCGCGCAGAGCCGGCCCGCTCCGCCCGGACCGGTGCTGCTGGAGCAGCACGAGCAGGCCGAGCAGCAGCAGCAGCAGCAGGTCCGGCGGACCCAGCAGGTCGAGGGGGGTGGCGCGCGATGATGCTCAGCCGGATCGCCGAGTCGATGTTCTGGATCGGCCGGTACGTGGAGCGCGCCGAGGACACCGCACGCATCCTCGACGTCCAGACCCAGCTGCTGCTCGAGGACACCGCTCTCGACGAGGAGAGCACCTGTCACGGTCTGCTCTCGCACATGGGGGTCGAGGACGTGCAGGGCCCCGTGACGATGTCGCGGATGCTCGACACCCTCTGCTACGACGGCGGCTCGTCGGTGTCGATCGCGGCGGCGCTGAGCGCCGCCCGTGAGAGCGCACGCCGGGCACGCGAGACGCTCTCGGTGCCGCTGTGGGAGGTCATCAACACCACCCACCTCGCCATCACCTCCGGGCACTTCCAGTCGCGCCGCCCGCCGGGCGTCTTCCAGTGGGTGCGCGAGCGGGCTGCGCTGGTCAACGGCACCGCCGACGCCACGATGACCCGTGACGAGGGCTGGCACTTCCTGGTCCTGGGGCGCATGGTCGAGCGTGCCGACATGACCTCGCGGCTGGTGGCGACGGCGTCCGCCACCCACGGGCAGGGCGCTCCCTGGTCGACGACGCTGCGCGCGTGCGGCGGCTACGAGGCCTTCCTGCGCACCTACCGCGGCATCGAGACCGAGCGGGCGGCGGCGGAGTTCCTGCTGCTCGACCGGCTCTTCCCCCGGTCGGTGGTGTTCTCGCTGAACCGCGCCGAGCAGTGCCTGGAGAACCTCGAGTCCGGTGGCCCGCGCGCCGGGTTCCAGAACGAGGCCCAGCGGATGCTGGGGCGGATGCGGGCCGAGCTGGAGTACCGCTCGCTCGCGGAGCTGATGACCGACCTGCCGCACGAGATGGAGCGGTTGCAGCGCACCTGCGCGACCGCCACCGACGCCGTCACCCGCCGTTACTTCGCCGGCGCCGAGGCGCTGAGCTGGGGAGCCCTCTGATGACCATGCAGCTGCGCATCGTGCACACCACCACCTTCGAGTACGAGGGCAAGGCCACCGCCTCCTACAACCAGGCGCGGTTGACGCCGGTGACCACCACCGACCAGATCGTGGTGCACTCCCGCGTCGAGGTCTCGCCCAAGCCGTGGGTCTTCGAGTACCGCGACTACTTCGGCACGCAGGTCACCGCCTTCGAGGTGGTCGACCCGCACGACCACATGGCGGTGACGGCCACCTCCACCGTGCACACGCACCGCTCCCCCCTCCCGGCTCCCAGCGCCACCTGGGAGTCGCTGGGCACCCGCGAGGTGGAGGACCGGTGGACCGAGTACCTGACGTTGCCCGAGCGGGTGGCACCCACGACGGACTTCGCCCAGCGGGTCAAGCAGGTCGCCGCCGACCACGACCTGCCGGGCGAGGCCGCGCGCGACCTGTGCGCGCTGGTGCACGACGAGCTCGAGCTGGTGCCGGGCTCCACCCACGTGGGGGCTCCCGCGGCCACCGCCTGGCAGCAGCGCGCCGGCGTCTGCCAGGACCTCGCCCACCTCGTCGTCGGCGGTCTGCGCACCATGGGTCTGCCCGCCCGCTACGTGAGCGGCTACCTGCACCCCGCGGACGAGCCGGTCGTCGGCGAGCACGTGCGCGGCGACTCCCACGCCTGGGTGGAGTGGTGGGACGACGGCTGGCAGGGCTACGACCCCTCCCACGACCGGGCGCCCGACGACCGCTACGTGACGCTCGCCGTCGGCCGCGACTACGGCGACGTCAAGCCGATCAGCGGCATCTACTCGGGTGCGCGCACCTCCTCGATGACCGTCGAGGTGGAGCTGACCCGACTGGCGTGACCGCGGGTAACTGACCCGGAGGGGCGGTCCAGCCCACCCCGTCGGGCCGGTGGACGATGCCCCGTCGGTGCCGTGGTGGCCCAGGACGCATCGGAGTAGGCAGGAAGCGGCGGTCCCGACCGGGACGGTCGACCTTCCACCAGGAGCCTCACCATGCCTGCACCGCGTCGCCAGATCCTCCCGTCCCTCTCGCTCGTCGTCTCGATGCTGGCGCTCGTCGTCGCGCTCGGCGGCGCCAGCTACGCCGCCGTCAAGATCAACGGCGCCGACATCAAGCGCAGCTCCATCCCGGGCAGTGCCCTCAAGGCCCGCGCCGTCGTCGGGCCCAAGATCGGCCTCGACGCGGTGACCGGCAAGAACGTCAAGGAGTCCTCGCTCGGCCAGGTGCCCTCGGCCGCCCAGGCCGACACCGCTGCCGGCGTCGCCGACGAGGGCGTCGACTCCGCCGCGCTCGCCGGGATCACGCGACGCTCCAACGGCGAGAGCATCGCCGCCGGCACCACGGGCTCGGTGATCGCCTCCTGCGAGCCAGGCGAGCAGGTCATCGGCGGCGGCAACGACGGCAGCCTGAGCTTCCGGGTGATCGCCTCCCGCAACGAGGGCACGACCGGGTGGCGGGTCTTCGTGTTCAACGGTGGCGGCGGCGCCGCCACCTTGACCACGCACGTGTTCTGCCTGGCGCCCTGATCACCCGGCTCGACCCGCTGGGCTGCTGCCGACCAGCGGGTCGGGCCCGTCAGCCGTCGACGTCGTCGTCGACGTCGACGTCGACGTCGTCGAGAGCCTCCTCAGCGGTCTCCCCGGTGACGTCGTGCGCGGAGGCGTCCAGGAGGGACGCACCACCCAGCGGCTCGCTCTGCCACCGCACCAGCTCCCAGCCGGAGGCGGGGTCACCGTCGAGGACGCTCATGCCGGTGTTCATCAGGTGGAGGTCGGCGGCCACCTCGGGGCTCAGCCGTGCCGCCAGGGTGCTGAACACCCGGATCGCCGCGCCGTGGCTGACCACCGCCACGGTGTCGGTGCTCCCGTGGCCGGCCGCGATGTCGCGAACCGCCTCCGAGTAGCGCCGCAGGAAGGCGTGCCCGTCGGTGCCTCCGGGCAGCGCGTGGCCCAGCTCGCCCCGCATCCAGCCCGCCACGCACTCCACGTAGGCGCGCACCGCGGGCTCGTCCGAGCGCATCTCGTACTCCCCCGCCGCGATCTCCTCGAGCCCCGGCCGGACGACGACCTCGAGCCCCCTCGCCGCGGCCAGCGGTGCCGCCGTCAGCTGGGTGCGGACCAGCCGCGAGGCGTACACCGCGGCGAGCTCGACCTCGGCCAACGCCCCCGGCACCGCGCCGGCCTGGGCCTCCCCCAAGGGGGTCAGCCCCGCGCCCGGGAACGCGGTGTCCAACGCCCCTGCGACGTTGTGCGGTGTCTGGCCGTGTCGGATGAGCAGCAGTCGCACGCGACCACCCTACGCAGTACGCGCACGCGCCGAACCCATGAACGAACGACGCCCCGGCAACGGCGTCCACGCCTGGCGGGAACGCGCCCGGGGCCGTTCGTTCATCAGTTCGGCGGGCAGGCCGGCCGGTGCGAACGGGCTGGCCTGTAGGCCGGGTTCTGTCCGCCTGGCTCAGGCCAGGCGGGGCGACCATCCATCTACGACGGCCGTTGCCGACCGCCTCCAGCGACCTACCCGTGCACTCGGGCGAGCAGCCCTCGAGCGTGCACTGTTCGGTCTTGCTCCCGGTGGGGTTTGCCGAGCCGCGCCGGTCGCCCGGCGCGCTGGTGGTCTCTTACACCGCCGTTTCACCCTTGCTGCGCCGTCCTCCGAGGAGGGCGACCCAGCGGTCTGTTCTCTGTGGCACTGTCCCGCAGGTCACCCTGGGTGGGGATTACCCACCACCGTGCTCTGTGGAGCCCGGACCTTCCTCGGCGCCTGGTCTCCCAGACGACGCGGTCGCCCGGCCAGCCCGTTCGCCCCAGCAGGATAGCGGCCCGACGCCGGTGCGACACCCCGTGCACACCCCTGTGCGCCACTCGACGTGCGCGACACCCGAGGATGGAGGCATGCAGTCGCTGGTGAGCCCCGAACCTCGCGGCGAGCGACCGATCCGGCGCCGCGCGACGGTAGAGGCCTCGCTGCAGGCCGACGAGGCGTTGCAGCTGATCGCCGAGGGGGTCACCAAGGTGGCCGGCTTCGGCGTCGCCGCCATCAGCGTCGCCCGCGAGGACGGGCAGCTCCACGTCACCGCGGTCGCGGGCAGCGAGGAGGCCCGCGCCTACCTAGAGGGCACCCGCACCCCGGTCGCCGAGCTGCTGGCCGAGCTGGAGCGCGGCGACGAGTGGGGCCGCTTCCGATTCGTCCCGCACGACCGGATGAGTGACCACGAGGGCGAGTGGGGATGGGTCCCCGACGTCGAGACCAGTGACGCCGAGGGCGCCTGGCACCCGCTCGACCTCCTGGCGGCGCCCCTGCGGGACGCGCACGGCCGGCTGCGCGGCACGCTGTCCATCGACCTCCCCAGCGACGGGCGCGTGCCCGGCCCGGAGAAGCGTCGGGTGCTGGACCTCTACGCCGACCAGGCCGCGCAGGCGGTCGTCACGGCGCTGGAGCGCGAGGAGCTGGCCGCCGAGGTCCGTCTCGCGACGGCGGCCCGGCGCGCCGTCCGCACCTCGCCGAGCCACCACTCGCTGCAGCAGGTGCTCGACGACGCCCGCGGTCCGCTGCTGGAGGGCTTCGGTGCGCTGGGCCTGTGGATGCACGTCACCGGCGAGGGCGACGGCGTCAGCGCCGTCCACTCCTCCGACGGGCGCGACCTGCAGCTGCCGCCGGACCTGGTGGCCCTGGCGACCGGTGCCGCGGGCTCCCTGTGGGAGCTCGAGCGCGTCGCCGTGATCGACCCCGACCGGCGAGAGCCGCTGCTCTCCACCGAGCAGGAGCAGCAGGTGAGAGCACTGCTCACCGAGCTGGACGTGGGAGTGGCCATGATCGTGCCGCTCGGGCTGGGGTCGGAGTGCGTGGGGGTGCTGGTGCTCACCCGTGCGCGCGGGGGCCTCGCGTGGTCCGACGCCGAGGAGGGCGCGGCACTGGAGGTCGGTCGCGACCTGGGCGGCGCCGTCCTGCGTGCCCAGCTGATGGAGCGCGAGCACCGGCTGGTTCAGCAGCTGCGCGAGCTCGACGGCTACCGCAGCCGGATGGTCGCGACGGTCTCCCACGAGCTGCGCAACCCGTTGACGGCGATCGTCGGCCACCTGGAGATGCTCGAGGGTCACCCGGAGGTCGGCGGCAACGCGGTCGCCTCGCTCTCGGCGATGGAGTCGGCGGCCCAGCGCCTCACGCGGTTGGCCGACGACCTGCTGATGCTGGCGCGCGTGACCGCCGCCTCCGAGGCCGACCCGGCCGACCGGCCACCGCTCGCGCCGGTCGACCTGCTCGCGGTGGTGACCGAGATCGTGGAGCTGCTGGCCCCCGAGAACGCCCGGCGTCGTCAGCAGGTCCAGGTCGAGGTCGGGCCGGGCTCCACCGTGGTGCTGGGCGACCGGGACCAGCTGGACCACCTGGTCTCGAACCTGGTGGGGAACGCCACCAAGTACACGCCCGACGGGGGCACGATCCGGGTGCACCTGGCCGGACCCACCTCGGACGCCCGGCCGAGCGAGGTGGTGCTGGCGGTGGTGGACGACGGCATCGGCATCTCGGAGGCCGACCAGCGGCTGCTGTTCACCGAGTTCTTCCGCTCCGAGGACACCCGGGCCCGCCAGCAGCGCGGCACCGGCCTGGGGCTCAGCATCGTGCGCAGCGTGGTGAGGCGCCACGGCGCGACGATCGAGGTGGAGTCGGCCGTGGGCTCCGGCAGCACGTTCCGGGTGCGCTTCCCCGCCCCTGCCTGAGGGCTGGGTCAGACCGTGACGGGCTTGCCGCCGGTCACCGCGATCACCTCGCCGGTGATGTAGGTGGCGTCGGCGGAGGCCAGGAACACGTAGGCGGGAGCGACCTCGGCGGGCTGGCCGGCCCGGCCGATCGGCGTCTGCTCGCCGAACTCGGCGACGGCGTCCTCGGGCATCGTCGCCGGGATCAGCGGCGTCCAGATCGGGCCGGGCGCGACCGCGTTGACGCGCACGCCGTCCGGTGCGACCTGCTCGGCGAGCCCGCGCGTGAACGCCACGATGGCGGCCTTCGTGCAGGCGTAGTCGAGCAGCTGTGGCGACGGCGAGCTGGCCTGCACCGAGGTGGTGCCGATGACGCTGCCTCCGCGAGGCATGTGCCGCAGGGCGCGCTGGGTGAGCCAGAACATCGCGTACACGTTGGTGCGCATCACCCGGTCGAGCTGCTCGGTGGTGATGTCGGCCAGGCTGCCCGGCTGCGCCATCTGGTAGGCGGCGTTGTTGACCAGCACGTCCACGCGACCGAACTCGGCCACGGTGCGGTCGACGAGCTCCTCGCAGAACTCCTCGGAGGTGATGTCGCCCGGCACCAGGACGGCGCGTCGTCCGGCCTGCTCCACCAGCTCCGCGGTGCGGCGTCCGTCCTCCTCCTCCGTGGTCAGGTAGGTGAGCACCACGTCCGCGCCCTCCCGGGCACAGGCGATCGCGACCGCTCGGCCGATCCCGGAGTCGCCGCCCGTGAGCAGGACGACCTTGTCCTGGAGCCGCCCGTGACCGACGTAGCTCTCCTCACCGTGGTCGGGCTCGTCGCCCAACCGCGAGGTCGTCGTGCGACCGGTCCCGGGTGCGGGAAGCTGCTCCCCCGCGGTGTCGGGCTGCTGCCGGCGCTGCGGATCAGTGCTCTCGTCGTGCTCGCTCACAGGTCCTCCTGGGGGCTCGTCGGTGAGTGTCGGCTGCGGCTCCGGCGACCGCCCCCGGCAGTACCCGAAGGCATGCCGGGGCACGCGCGCACCTCTACGACCCACCCCCACGTGTGCGCCTCGCAACGGGGGTTACCGGTGCCGCTTCCACAACCCGAGCGCACACGACGAGGACTCCTCATGAGCCAGCAGGACCACGACCGTTCCCCGGAGGCCGACGGGTCCGACCGCCCCTCCGTCGACCAGCCGCTGAACGCCGAGCCCCGGCCCCAGGTCACGCCGGTGCTCGCGGTCGTGGCCCTCCTGGTGGTGGTGGGCGCGGTCTTCGCCCTGATCACCTGGACGCGCTACGCCACGTAGTGCCGCACCCACCGGGGCCAGCCGTGACCAGCGCACCGGCACAGTGAAGGCATGCGAGCACGACTGATCGACGTCGCCACACCTCGCGACCCGGCGGGCATCGTGGTGGTCCTGCACGGCGGCGGATCGCGGCGGGGCAGCCCCGCGGTCAGCCCCACCCAGCTGTCGGTGCTGAGGATGCTGCCGGTCGCGCGCACCATCGCCCGGGCCGGCCGCCGTCGGCTGGCCGTCAGCAGGTTGCTCAACAGCCATCGCGGGTGGGACGCCAGCCACACCCCGGTGGACGACGCCTCCTGGGCGGTGCGGCAGCTGCGCGAGCGGCACCCCGGAGTGCCGGTGGCGCTGGTCGGCCACTCCCTGGGTGGCCGCGCGGCGCTGCTGGCCGGCTCACTGCCACCGGTCACGACGGTGGTGGCCCTCAACCCGTGGCTGCAGGCCACCGACGACGTGGACCTGACCGGGAGGCACGTCCTCGTCGTGCACGGCACCGAGGACCGGATCGCCTCGCCGCAGCGGTCGAGGACCCTGGCCGACAGGCTCGCGCGCCGTCCCGGCGTCGAGCTCACCTGGCACGAGGTGGCCGGCGGCAAGCACGCCATGCTCTCCCACCGCGGGGAGTTCGAGCGCACCGCGGCACGCTTCGTGGTCGAGCACCTGCTCGCAGACCACGACCCAGCGCGGGAGTAGCCGGCCCCCACCGCACGTGTGGCGGATCGGTGAACGGGGACTGGTGGGCTCGGCGCTCCCCCGATCGGGGGAGCGCTCCCCCGATCAAGGAGGCTCCCATGAAGGACGTCGAGCGCACGATCACCGTCCCCGTCCCGCTGAGCGCGGTGTGGGAGTACCTCACCGACTTCACCCACACCGAGCAGTGGGACCCGCCGACCGAGCGGACGCAGCTGGTGCTCGCCAACGGCCAGGACGGCAAGGGCGAGGGCACGGTCTACCGCAACACCTCCTCGATGCTGGGCAACAGCACCGAGGTCACCTACACCGTCACCGAGTACGTGCCGCAGCAGCGCTTCCAGCTGCGCGGCGACGCCTCGGCGATGCAGCTGCTCGACACGATCACCTTCGCCGGTGACGAGACCACCACGACGGTCACCTACCACGCAGAGTTCCACCCGCAGGGTGCGGCGAAGCTGGTCGAGCCGCTGCTGCCGCTCGGCCTCAAGCGGATCGGCGACAAGACCGCCGACCAGCTGGAGGAGACGCTGCGCTCACTCCCGTCGACCGACGCCTGACGCCTCACGCGACGAGGGGCTGGGCTCAGAGCAGGGTTCGCCAGTAGTACCAGAACTGCTCGCCGGCGAGCACGACGACGACGGCGTACAGCGCGACGACGCCGAGCAGGTGCCACTGCCCCAGCACCCGGACGACGCCGGAGCGTGCGACGCCGGCGCCCAGGACGCCGGCGCGCGCGTTGCGCAGCGTCGTGTACCAGGCGATCGGGATCGTCATGGCCCACACGACCATGCAGTAGGGGCACAGGGCGCCGATGCGGTACAGGCTCTGGAACACCAGCCAGGCAACGAAGGCCAGCCCGGCGAGCACGCCCACCTGGAGCCCCAGCCAGTACCAGCGGCGCAGCCGGGCGCCGGCGAGGATCGCGGCGCCGGTGGCGGTGACGATCGAGAACCCGGTGATCCCGAGCAGCGGGTTGGCGAAGCCGAACGCCTCGGCCTGCTCGGTGATCATCACCGACCCGCAGGACAGGATCGGGCTGAGGTTGCAGCTGGGTGTGTAGGAGCTGTCCTCGAGCAGGGCGATCTTCTCGATCATCAGCACGAAGGCGGCCAGCCACCCCACGCCACCGCCGACCAGCAGCAGCCACCCGAGGGCACGGTCGGAGAACGGGGGCGCGTCGACCTGGTCGAGATCGCCGTCGTCGACGCCGTCGAGGTCGTCGTCGACCGGCTCGTCCAGCACCTGCCGCTCGCTCATCGCGGGCCCTCCCTCGTCGTCGGTCGCACCCCCGGCGAGGCTGTCAGGCGGGGTCCGAAGCCGTCTCGTAGCCTACCCGCTCGCGCGGCGCCGGCACGGTGAGCACGGCCACCGCCGTGGTGGCCGGCACCGCCAGCACCAGGCCGATGCTCCCCGCCAGCGAGCGGACGATCTCGCTGGCCAGCTCCTCGGTCTCGAGCAGGCCCCAGATCGAGCGGTCGTACAGCGAGACCGCCAGCAGCAGGGTGAGCGCGGTGCCGGTGTAGGCGAAGACGATCGTGTAGATCGTGGAGGCGATGTGGTCGCGTCCGATCCGCATGCCGCTGGCGAACAGCTGCGCCCGGGTCAGCGACGCCGAGGCGGCGCGCAGCTCCCACACCGCGGAGGCCTGGGTGATCGTCACGTCGTTGAGGATCCCGAGGCCCGCGATGACGACGGCCGCCATCAGCAGGCTCTGCAGGTCGAGCCGGTCGGCGTAGCTGGAGAGCACGGTGCTGCCGTCGTCGGAGACGCCGGTCAGGCGCGCCGACCCCACCGCCCACCACGCCAGCAGCGCCGTGAGCAGCACCCCGGCCAACGTGCCGCCCAGCGCCGCGCTGGTGCGCATGGAGACACCGTGGGTGGTGTAGATGACCACGAACATGATGACCGTCGAGGCCACCAGCGCCACCGGTACCGCGGGCTCCCCGGCCAGCAGCGCCGGGAGCAGGAAGTAGCCCACCACCAGCCCCGCGAACCCCAGGCCCACGAGCGCCATCAGGCCGCGGAACCGCGCCACCATCAGCACCACGAGCACGAACAGGCCGGCGGCCCACCACAGCGACGCCGAGCGCTCGATGCCGAAGAAGGTGATGGAGGCCTCGCCGCCCTCGGGTGCCGGCGCCCTCAGCAGCTCCACCCGGTCACCGGGCTCGAGGCCGGCCTGGCTCACCTGGGGCGCCACCGGCACCACGACCTCGCGGCCCTCGTCGACGCCCTCGTCGACGGTGACCACCAGGTTGCCGCAGTCCTCGCCCCGCGTCGGCGAGCCGCCCGGCCCCTCCGAGGCCGGTTGCACGGGGCACGGCGTCTGCACCTCCTCGACCACGCCCTCGGGGAAGGAGCTCCCCTCGGCGGCGAAGCCCACCGAGCCCTGCAGCTCGTCGGCAGCGCTGCCCGAGGGCCACAGCAGCACCGCGCCCACCAGCGAGACGACGCCGACGACGGCGAGCGCCGCGAGCAGCAGGGTGCGCGGCAGCGGGTCGATCTCGAGCTCCGCGTGGCCCCCGTGACCGTGGCCGTGCCCGTGCCCCACCGCGGCGCCGGCGGCCGGCGTCCCTGCGCGGTGGGCCCGGTGGGAGGCGCGCGCTCCGCGACGCGCCATCAGGCTCGGTTCCTGGCGTGGTGGCTGGGCGCGGGGAGCATGCGCGCACCCTAGTGCGGGCCTCCCACCGCCGCCGACGACGTCGGCGCCGAGTTGCCCCGGGCCGGTGCTCTCGTCACGATCGGCGGGTGCACCCGCGTCGCCTCCTGCTGCTGCTCGCGGTGGCCGCCGTCGTGGCCGCCACCGCGCTGCTGGGCGACCCTGCGGAGGACTCCCCCGGTGCCGGCGGCACCACCGCGCCGGCGCAGCCCGAGACCTCCGCGCCGCCCGTGGACGACCTGTCGTTCTGCGAGGCCTTCGCCACCCTGGGCGCCGTCGCCGCCAACCACAGCGCCAACGACTCACGCGTAAGCCGTACCGAGCTCGACGCCGCCAGCCAGGCGGTGCGCGACCTCGCTCCCCGGCTGGCCGTGGACGACGCCACGCGGGCGGGGCTGCTGGCCGAGGTGGAGGCGCTCGCCGACGACGGCGTGGCCGACCCGGGTGAGAGCACGGCAGCGGACGCCGAGCAGCAGGCCTTCGCCGAGTACCTGGGCACCGCCTGTCAGACGGGCACCGAGAGCGAGCCGCTGTAGACGCCGCGCAGCGTGCGCACCGCGACCAGCGCCCAGGCCGCCACCAGCAGGGCGGCGAGCCCGCCCGCGAGGGCGTCGAGCCCCCACCAGCCGGTGAGGTCGGCCACGGCGACCGTGCCGGTGACCACGGTGCCGAGCGGGAACGTGAAGGCCCACCACGTCAGCGCGAACGGCAGCCCCGTGCGCAGGGCCCGCGCCGTGCGCGCCGCGCAGACTGCGAGCCAGACCAGCGCGAGCGCCAGCACGGGGGCGGCGTAGCCGAGCGCGACGGCGCGTCCCAGCGCCGGGTCGGGGGCGGCGGCGCCCAGGTGGTGTGCCGCCGTCGCCGACTGCCCCAGCGGGCCCAGCACGATCCACCAGGTGGGCACGAGCGCCGCCGGCCCCAGCCCCTGGGACCGCACCCGGCCCACGAGCAGGCCCCCCACGCGCAGGCTCAGCAGCAGCGTGAGCACGGCCAGCACCAGGCAGCCCACCAGGAGCGCGCCACGCAGCGACGCCGCCACGTGCGGCAGCAGCAGCGGCCCGGTGGCAGCGCAAACCATCGGCGGCACCACCGGCATCAGCCACCCGGCGAACGGCTCGGGCTCCTGGCCGGCGTCGCGCAGCGCCCGCAGCCTCGACGGCGCCAGCAGCGCCGTCGTCAGGCCGAGCAGGGTGCCCGCGGGCCAGAGCACGAGTGCCAGGTCGACCGCGACCGACTCGCCGACCACGCCCGGCCCCACCAGGACCGCACCGGCGGCCACGGTGAGCAGCGCCATCGGCGCAGCGCCGACGAACGGACCCCGCACCGGGTGGCGCAGGTGACCCCGGGCCGTGCCGGGGTGCCAGCGCAGGTGCAGGGCGGCTCCCGTGGCGACGGCGAGCAGCAGCGCCGTCGCCAGCAGCCAGGTCGCGACCGCGACGGCGTCCAGGACCCGCGCGGTCGTCGGCCCGGCCCACGGGCGCTGCGCCAGCGAGGCGGCGACCACGGCCAGGATGCCCGTGCCCATCACCGTGGAGAACCAGGCCGGCGGCACGTAGCGCACTCGCTCCGCCCACCGGTCGGCACGCTGCTGTGACGCCGTGACCGGTGCGACCGAGGCCTGCTCGAGGATGCTCACCCCTCGACCCTGGCCCTCCTCACGGCCGGGCAGTAGTCGTCCGTTCCCTGGGAGGTCACAGGTTCAGCCTGTGATGAGCCTATGGTGGAGCCTGTGACTGCCGCTCCCCCACGCCCGAGCCGGGTGCCCGACCTGGAGGGTCTGCGCCTCCTCGTCGCCATCGCCCGCGAGGGCAGCATCGGCGCCGCGGCCCGCACCCTGGGCGTCACCCAGCAGTCGGCCTCCGAGCGGCTGCGCTCCGTGGAGGCTCAGGTGGGTCTCACACTGGTGCAGCGCGGCGCCCGCGGCTCGGGACTCACCGCGTCGGGCACCGTGCTGGTGGAGTGGTCGGCCCGGCTGCTCGACCTCGCCGAGGAGATCGACCACGCCATCGAGGGGCTGCGCGGCGACCGCAGCCGCGAACTCGCCGTCTGGGCCAGCATGACGGTGGCCGAGAGCCTGCTGCCCCGCTGGCTGGTGCTGCTGCGCGAGCGCCAGCTGGCCGAGGGGCTCACCCCCACCAGCGTCGGACTGGTGGCGGCCAACAGCGACGCCGTGCTCACCGCCGTCCGCGACCAGCAGGCCGACCTCGGCTTCGTGGAGGGCGCCCGCCCGCCGCGCGACCTGCGCTGGAGCGCCGTCTCCACCGACGAGCTGGTGCTGGTGGCGGCCGCCGGGACACCGATCGCCCGCCGGCGCTCACCCCTGACGCCGGGCGAGGTGGCCGGCCTGACCCTCACGACCCGGGAGCAGGGCTCCGGCACCCGGCAGGTGGTCGAGCACGCGCTGGCCGAGCACGGCCTCGCGCTGGGCGGCACCCTGGTGGAGCTCACCACCGGCTCGGCCGTGCGCGCCGCCGTCGTCGCCGGCGGACCCCCCGCCTTCCTCAGCCGCGCCGTCGTCGCCGGCGACCTCGACGCCGGCCGGCTGGCGCTGGTGCCCACCCTCGACCTGCGGCTGCGCCGCACGCTGCGAGCGGTGTGGGCCGGCGGCCGCCAGCCCCCGCCGGGGCCGGTGCGCGAGCTGGTGGGCATCGCGCGGACCTGACAACTTGTTGAGAATTGTTCTCATGTAGCGTGGGCGCATGACCGCTCCTCGCCCTGCCCGTGCTGCCCGGCCCCGCACCGCCCGAGCCCGCCGCAACCCGCTCGACGACGCCGGCATCGAGCACGTGACCTACCGCGACGTCGACCTGCTCCGCACGTTCGTCTCCGACCGCGGCAGGATCCGCGCCCGCCGCCTCACCGGGCTGCGCCCGCAGCAGCAGCGCGCGGTGACCCGCGCCGTCAAGACCGCCCGCGAGATGGCCCTGCTGCCGTTCGGCTCCACGGCCCGCCGGTAGCGTCGGCTCCCGTGCCCACCCGTCTGCCCGGCATCCCCGTCGTCGCGCTGACGGGGCACCTGGGCGCCGGCAAGACCACCGTGCTCAACCACCTGCTGCGCGCCCCGGGAGCCCGCGTCGGCGTCGTCGTCAACGACTTCGGCGCCATCAACGTCGACGCCGCCCTGGTGACCGGCCAGGTCGACGAGCCGGCCTCGATCACCGGCGGCTGCGTGTGCTGCATCAGCGACACCGACGAGCTCGACGCCGCGCTGGAGCGGCTCACCCATCCGCGGCTGGCGCTCGACGTCGTCGTGGTGGAGGCCAGCGGGGTGGCCGAGCCGGCCGCGCTGGCCAAGCTCATCCGCTACAGCGGCGTGGAGCGGGTGCGGCCCGGCGGCGTCGTCGACGTGCTCGACGCCGTCGAGCACCGACGCACCCTCGACACCCGCGACGAGCCACCGCCGCGCCACGCCGCAGCCTCGCTGGTGGTGGTGAACAAGTGCGACCTGCTGCCCCCCGGCACCGCCGAGCAGACCCTGCGGGACCTGGAGTCGCGGGTCCGCGCCGTCAACCCGCACGCCGCCCTGGTGCGCACCAGCCGCGGCCGCCTCGACCCGGCGCTGGTCTTCGACGCCGCGGCGCCCGAGCCGCCCGACGGCCAGCTCACGCTCGCCGACCTGGCGCGCCCGGACGACGAGCACGGCCACGTCCACGTCGCCTCGGCCTCGCTCGCCGTCCCGGGCGCCGTCTCACCGGGTCGCCTGCTCGACCTGCTGGAGCGCCCGCCGCTGGGCACCTACCGTGCCAAGGGCACGGTGCAGGTGCGCAGCAGCACGACCGGCGCGACCCGCGGCTACCTGGTCAACCTGGTCGGTCGACAGCTTCACGTCGCCACCCACCGAGCCCGCACCGCCGGCAGCGAGCTGGTGCTGCTCGGGCCGGGGCTCGACGTCGCGGCGGCCGAGCGGGCGCTCGCCGTCGCCCTGCAGCCTGCCGAACGCCCCGACCCGGAGGGGTCGCGCCGGCTGCAGCGCTACCGGCGTCTCAGCCTCTGAGCGGTCACCGGCTCCCGGCCGTCACCAGGTCACCTCGTGGCACTGGCGCGTCGGCGCGGACTCCACCTGCAGCGTGGCGTGCTCGATGCGGTGGGCGGCGCGCAGCACTGCCTGCGCCTCCTCCAGCACCTGCTGGCTCGTGGCCTCCCGGCCGACGACGAGGTGCGCGGTCGCGACCACCATGCCCGAGGTGAGCGTCCACACGTGCAGGTCGTGCACGTCGTCGACGCCGGCCACCGCCTCGAGGTCGGCCACGACCCGCTCGAGCGGCACCTCGGCCGGCGCGTGCTGACCGAGCACGGCCAGCACCTGGCGCCCCAGGACGACGGCGCGCACCGCCACGAAGACCCCGATCGCCAGAGCCACCCCGGTGTCCCAGCCGGGCGCGCCGGTGGCGGCCACCAGCACGCCCGCCACGATGACGCCGACGCTGCCGGCGGCGTCGGCGACCACCTCGTAGTAGGCGCCCTTGAGGCTCAGCGACTCCTGCGCGCCGGCGCGCAGCAGCACCATCGAGACCACGTTGACGGCCAGGCCGAGCGCGCCCACGACGAGCATCGGTCCCGTGGAGACCTCCACCGGCTCACCCAGCCGTGCCAGCGCCTCCACCACCACGTAGACCGCGACACCGAGCATGATCAGCGCGATGAAGCCCGAGGCCAGCACCTCGGCCCGGTAGGAGCCGTAGGAGCGGCGACCCGTGCTGTCGGGCCGGGTGGCGATGCGGGTGGCCACCAGCGCCATCCCGAGGGCGACGACGTCGGCGCCCATGTGGCCGGCGTCGGAGATCAGCGCCAGCGACCCCGAGACCAGGCCCGCCACCAGCTCGACGACGAAGAACGTGCCCACCAGCCCGAACGCGACCGCCAGGCGCCACCGGTGCCGCCCGGCCGCGCTCAGCCCCTGCCCGTGGCCGTGCCCGTGGCCGTGCCCGGCGCCCATCAGCCGGCCCGTCCGGGCTGGGGCGGCTGGTGCCCGGCGTCCACGGCGAGCACCACCTGGGCGACGTCGCCCAGTGCGTGCGCCAGCCGCGCGTCGGCCAGCTCGTAGCGGGTGCGGCGCCCCTCCGGCACCGCGACCACCAGCCCGCAGTCGCGCAGGCAGGCCAGGTGGTTGCTCATCGACTGCCGGCTCACCCCCACCTGCTCCGCGAGCTCGGCCGGGTAGCCCGGCTGGTCGCGCAGCGCGAGCAGGACGGCGGCGCGGGTCGGGTCGGCGAGGGCGCGCCCGAAGCGCACGAGGGCGTCGAGTGAGACGACGGCGGTGGCGGTCACCGGGTCACGGTACAGCGGATCCTGGATTCAGGCCACGCTGTACCGATCAGCTGATCTCACCACCCGTGGTCGGCCCCGACCATCATGACCGTCGCGAGCACGACCGCGGTCACCGACAGCCCGACGGCCAGCGTGCCGAGCCTCCGGGCGGCGGGCTCGCTCCGGGCCGCCACCCCCAGCCAGGCACCCAACGCCGCCACCGGGTAGGCGAACGGGCTGAAGAGGAGGCTGTAGCCGAGCACCACCGCCAACACCGCGAACCCGAGGGCGATGAACCCCAGCGGCCGCACGTCCGGCCCCGGCCACTCCCGCAGCTCGTGCTCGGTCTCCACGATCCGCACCGTAGAGCACGACTCGACGGATCCGGATCGATCACTGGTACGTTGCTCGAGCCGTGGTGCACGGGAAGCCGGTCTGACGCCGGCGCGGCCCTCGCCACTGTAGCCGTCGAGCACGGCGACCCCCGCGGTCCGTTCCAGCACCACCGAGCACCACCTCACGACCCTTGGAACGGGCCGGGCCACTGGGCGCGAGCCTGGGAAGGTCGGTCGCCGCGTGTTGACACGGAAGCCAGGAGACCGGCCACGGCGCGTCATGTTCCACGAGGTCCTTGGAGAATCACCGATGCGCAGCTCACCCTGCCCTGCCCTGCCCACCCCACGACCAGCCCGGGCAGCAGCCGCCCTGGCCCTGGCCGCCCTGACCCTGACGGCGTGCGCCGGCGCCCCGGCCGCGGAGCCGCGCTCCGAGTCCGCCGGTGAGGACGGCTTCCCGCTGGAGATCACCTCCTGCGGGCGCACCACCACCCTGGAGCAGCCCGTCACGGCGGGCGTCACGCTCAACCAGGGCGCCACCGAGGTGGCGCTCGCGCTGGGGCTGGAGGACCAGCTGACCGGCACCGCCTACCTCGACGACGCCGTGCAGCCCACGCTGCAGCAGGCCTACGAGGCGGTGCCGGTGCTGGCCGCCGAGTACCCCACGCAGGAGCAGCTGCTCGCCGCCCAGCCCGACTTCGCCTACGCCAGCTACGCCAGCGCGCTGGAGGCCACGGCCGTCGGCACGCCCGCCGAGCTGGAGCAGCTCGGCGTCGCGAGCTACCTCTCCCCCTTCGGCTGCGCCGAGGACGCCGACCGGCCCGCCGCCTCCTTCGACGCCGTGTGGGTCGAGGTCGACGACGTCGCCGCGGCGTTCGGGGTGCCCGAGCGCGCCGAGCAGCTGCGCGAGGAGCAGGAGCAGGAGCTCACGGACGTCGAGCGGGCCGGGGCCGGCGAGGGCACCCGCGTGCTCTGGTACGACTCCGGCGACAAGACGCCCTACGTGGGCGCCGGGGACGGCGGGCCGCAGCTCGTGCTGGACGCCGTGGGCGCCACCAACGTCTTCGGCGAGCTGGCCGGCAGCTGGGCCGACGGCAGCTGGGAGGACGTCGTCGCGGCCGACCCCGACGTCATCGTCCTGGCCGACGCCGCGTGGTCCGGCGCCGCCGAGAAGCGCGCCTACCTGGAGCGCGACCCCGTCCTGCGCGAGCTGACGGCGGTGCGCGAGGGCCGCTTCGTCACGGTGCCGTTCAGCGAGTCCACGGTGGGCGTGCGCCTGGTCGACGGCGCCGCCTCGGTGGCCGAGCAGCTGGAGCGACTCGCTCCCCTCGAACCGGCTCGGGGATGACCACCCTCCGGCCCACCGCGGGGATCGCGGTGGTGCCGGGGGCCCTGGCCGTGCTCACCCTGAGCATGGCCGTGGCCCTCGGCATCGGCTCGGTGCACGTGCCGCTCGCCGACGTGCTGGCCGTCGTCGCCCGCCGCCTGGGTGCCGGTGACCTCGGCGTCACCCTCTTCGACGACCGGATCGTCTGGCAGCTGCGGATGCCGCGGGTGCTGGGTGCGGCCGCCGTGGGCGCCGCCCTGGCCTGCTGCGGCGCGGTCCTGCAGTGCCTGGTGCGCAACGACCTCGCCGACCCCTACCTGCTGGGCATCTCCGGAGGTGCCGCCGTCGGCGCGGTGACGGTGATCGTGCTCGGCGTCTCCGTCGTCGGCCTGGTGGGCTCGGCGGCCATCGGCGTCGCCGGCTTCGTGGGCGCGCTGGCGTCGCTCGCACTGGTGCTGCTGCTGGCCACCGGCCGCAGCGGCCAGCTGCCACCCACCCGCACGGTGCTGGCCGGCGTCGCCGTCGCCCAGGCGTGCGCCGCCTACACCTCGCTGCTGGTGATCGTGCGCGGCGAGGGCGACGCCGCCCGCCGGGTGCTCACCTGGACCCTCGGCTCGGTCGCCGGCTTCCGCTGGGGCTCGGCCCTGGTGGTCGCCGGCGTGGCGCTGGTCGCCGTGCTCGTCGCGACGGCGTGCGCCGGCCACCTCGACGCGCTGGCCCTCGGCGAGTCCACCGCGGGTTCGCTCGGTGTCGACGTCCGGCGCGTGCGCTGGGGGCTGCTGGTGGGCACCGCGCTCGTCACGGCGCTCCTGGTGGCGCACGCCGGGGCCATCGGGTTCGTCGGGCTGGTGGTGCCGCACCTGGTGCGGGCGCTCACCGGGCCGCGGCACCGCTTGCTGCTGCCACTGGCGGCGCTGGCCGGAGCAGTGCTCCTGGTCTGGGCCGACGTGGTCGCCCGCTCCCTCGTGCCCGGCCAGGAGATCCCCATCGGCGTGGTCACCGCCGTGGTGGGGGCACCGTTCTTCGCCTACCTGCTGCGGCGCAGCGCGAGGTTCGCATGAGCACCCCTGTGCGCACCCGGGTGGTCGTGACCGGCATGTCCGCCCGCGAGGCCGCCGCCCACGGCGTGCTCGCCCGCCTGGCCGCGCCGCACGACGGCGTCGTGGCCCACCTGCAGCAGGGCTCCCCCACCCTCGCCGCCGTCCTGGACCGCCTGGCCGACGACGGCGCCGAGCGCGTCGTCGTCGCGGGGGTCTCGCTGGGCACGCTGGCGCCCGGCGTCTCGTGGCTGCGGCGCGTGGCCGCGCACTGGTGGCGCGAGCGCCGCGACGCCGGCCTGCCGCTGCCCGAGGTCGAGGTCGGCCTGGTGCTGGTGGCCGACGCCGTCGAGCTGGCCACCGTCGTCGAGGGCCTCACCAAGCAGGTGCGCGGCGGTGAGCCCGGGCTCACCAGCGCCGCCTGGGAGGAGGTGCCACGGCACCGGCACCAGGTGCTGGTCTGCCGGGGGCCGCGCTGCACCGCGCGCGGCTCCGACCGCACCGCCGAGGCGCTCGCCCTGGCGCTGGCCGAGCAGGGCCTGGGCGACGACGACGTGCTGCTCACCCAGACCGGCTGCCTCTTCCCCTGCAACCACGCGCCCGTCGTGGCCGTGCAGCCCGACGACGCCTGGTACGGGCAGCTCACGCCCGACGCCGCCCGCCGGCTGGCCCGCGAGCACCTCGTGGCCGGCCGGCCCCTCGACGACCACCGACTCACCCGCCTGCGAAGGGATCCCTGATGCGCATCGCCCTGCTCTCCACCTCCGACACCGACCTGCTCTCGGCGCGGGCCGCCAACGCCCTCGGCGCCGACTTCGTGCACGCCAACCCGGCGCGCCCCGGCCACCAGTCGATGGCCGAGAGCATCGAGGGCTGCGACCTGGTGGTGGGCCGCATCCTCGGCTCCCCCCAGGACCTGTGCACCGGCTTCGCCCGCATCCGCGACACCGGCATGCCGATGGTGGTGCTGGGCGGCGAGCAGCAGCCCAGCGCCGAGCTGATGGAGCTCTCCTCGGTGCCGATCGGCGTGGCCGCCGAGGCGCACCGCTACCTCGCCGAGGGCGGGCCGGCCAACCTGCGCCAGCTGCACGCCTTCCTCTCCGACACGGTGCTGCTCACCGGCGAGGGGTTCGAGCCGCCGGCCGCGCTGCCCGCGTGGGGACTGCCCGACCGCCCGCTCGTGGACCCCACCCTGCCCAAGGTCGGGGTGCTCTACTACCGCGCCCACGAGGCGTCGGGCAACGCCTCCTTCGCGCACGCGCTGGCCGACGCCGTCGACGCGACGGGCCTGGCCACCGGTGTGCCGGTGTTCGCGGGCTCGCTGCGCACGGCGCCCGACGAGCTCTACGAGACGCTCGGGCAGCTGGACGCGCTCGTCGTCACGGTGCTGGCGGCCGGTGGCTCCACGCCGGCCGGCGCCTCGGCGGGCGGTGACGACGAGGCGTGGGACGTGGAGCGGATGGCGGCGCTCGACATCCCCGTGCTGCAGGGCCTCTGCCTCACCAGCAGCCGGGCCGAGTGGGAGGCCAGCGACGACGGCGTGAGCCCGCTCGACTCGGCCACCCAGATCGCGATCCCCGAGTTCGACGGCCGCATCATCACCGCGCCCTTCTCGTTCAAGGAGGTCGACGCCGACGGCCTGCCGCACTACGTCGCCGACGCCGAGCGCTGCGCGCGGGTCGCGCGGATCGCCGTCAACCACGCCCGTCTGCGCCACACCCCGCCCTCCGAGCGGCGCCTCGCGCTGGTGCTCTCGGCCTACCCCACCAAGCACAGCCGGGTGGGCAACGCCGTCGGCCTGGACACGCCCGTCTCCGCCGTCCGCCTGCTGCGCCGCCTGCGCGACCAGGGCTACGACCTGGGCGCGCCCGGCGAGGTGCCCGGCCTCGACCTCGCGGACGACACCGAGGCCGGCAACGCCCTCATCCACTCCCTGATCGCGGCCGGCGGCCAGGACGAGGAGTGGTTGACCGCCGCGCAGCTCACCGACGCACACGTCCGCATCACCCCCGCGCAGTACCGCCGCTGGACCAGCCACCTGCCCGCCGACCTGATGGACGACGTCGAGGCGGCCTGGGGGCCGGCCCCGGGCACGCTGTTCGTCAACGACGTGGGCGAGATCGTGCTCGCCACGATCCGCGCCGGCAACGTGGTGCTGCTCATCCAGCCGCCCCGCGGCTTCGGCGAGAACCCGGTCGCGATCTACCACGACCCCGACCTGGCGGTGACCCACCACTACCTGGCCGCCTACCGCTGGCTCGAGGCCGAGCAGGCCGACGGCGGTTTCGGCGCGCACGCGGTGGTGCACCTGGGCAAGCACGGCTCGATGGAGTGGCTGCCCGGCAAGAACGCCGCCCTCTCGGCCTCCTGCGCCACCGACGCCGCGGTCGGCAGCCTGCCGCTGGTCTATCCGTTCCTGGTCAACGACCCCGGCGAGGGCGCGCAGGCCAAGCGGCGCGCGCACGCCACGATCGTCGACCACCTGATCCCGCCGATGGCGCGCGCCGAGAGCTACGGCGACATCGCGCGCCTGGAGCAGCTGCTCGACGAGTACGGCAACATCGCCGCGATGGACCCGGCCAAGCTGCCGGCCATCCGCGGCGAGATCTGGCAGCTCATGCACGCCGCCGAGATGCACCGCGACCTCGGGCTCGAGGAGCGCCCCGGCGACGAGGAGTTCGACGACTTCCTGCTGCACGTGGACGGCTGGCTCTGCGAGATCAAGGACGCCCAGATCCGTGACGGCCTGCACGTGCTCGGCGCCGCGCCCACCGGCGAGGCGCGGGTCAACCTGGTGCTCGCCATCCTGCGTGCCTCGCAGGTGTGGGGCGGGCAGACGGCGGCCGTGCCCGGGTTGCGCGCCGCGCTGGGTCTCAAGGAGAACGCCGAGGCGCTCGGCGCCGTCGACGAGATCGAGGCCCGAGCCCGCGAGCTGGTGCTGGGGATGGAGGCGGCCGACTGGTCGCCGGCAGCCGCCGCGACCCTGCACGACGACCCCGAGGTGGTGCGGGTGCTGGAGTTCGCCGCCACCCAGGTGGTGCCGCGGCTGGGCAGCACCACCGACGAGCTCGACGCCGTGCTGCACGCGCTGGACGGCGGCTTCGTGCCGGCCGGTCCCTCCGGGTCGCCCTTGCGCGGGCTGGTCAACGTGCTCCCCACGGGCCGCAACTTCTACACCGTCGACCCCCGCGCCATCCCCTCCCGCCTGGCCTGGCAGACCGGCCAGGCGATGGCGGAGTCGTTGGTGCAGCGCTACCTCGACGACATGGGCGAGCACCCCACCTCGGTCGGGCTCTCGGTGTGGGGCACCTCCGCCATGCGCACCAGCGGCGACGACGTCGCCGAGGTGCTCGCGCTGCTCGGCGTCCGACCGGAGTGGGACGAGGCCTCGCGTCGCGTGCAGCAGCTGCACGTCGTCCCGCTCGAGGAGCTGGGGCGCCCGCGCATCGACGTCACCGTGCGCATCTCGGGCTTCTTCCGCGACGCCTTCCCGCACGTGGTGACGATGCTCGACGACGCGGTGCGGATGGTGGCCGAGCTCGACGAGCCCGCGGAGAGCAACTTCGTGCGCGCGCACGTGCAGGCCGACCTGGCCGAGCACGGCGACGAGCGGCGCGCCACCACGCGCGTCTTCGGCTCCAAGCCCGGCTCCTACGGCGCCGGCATCCTGCAGCTGGTGGAGTCCGGCAGCTGGCGCGACGACGCCGACCTGGCCGAGGTGTACACGCAGTGGGGCGGCTTCGCCTACGGGCGCGACCTCGACGGCCGACCCGCCGCCGAGGACATGCGCTCCTCCTACCGGCGGATCAAGGTGGCGGCCAAGAACATCGACACCCGTGAGCACGACATCGCCGACAGCGACGACTACTTCCAGTACCACGGTGGCATGGTGGCCACCGTGCGCGCGCTGACCGGCTCGGACCCGCAGGCCTACGTGGGTGACTCCACCACGCCCGACGCCGTGCGCACCCGCACCCTGCAGGAGGAGACCAACCGCGTCTTCCGGGCCCGGGTGGTGAACCCCCGCTGGATCGGCGCCATGCGCCGCCACGGCTACAAGGGCGCCTTCGAGCTCGCCGCGACCGTGGACTACCTGTTCGGCTTCGACGCCACCACCGGCGTCGTCCACGACTGGATGTACACCGCGCTGGCCAACGAGTACGTGCTCGACGAGACCACCCGCCAGTTCCTCCGCGAGGCCAACCCCTGGGCCCTGCGTGGGATCGTCGAGAAGCTGCACGAGGCCGTCGACCGCGGGCTGTGGGCAGAGCCCGACCCCGACGTGCTCGCCGCGATGCAGCAGGTCTACCTCGAGGTCGAGGGCGACCTCGAGGACCGGGGCTCCGGTGGCTGAGGTGTCCGTGCCCGTCAAGCGCGTCCGCGTCATCGGCGTCGGCCCCGGCGACCCCGACCTGGTGACGGTCGAGGCGCTGCGGGCGATGCGATCGGTGGCCTACTTCGTGGTCTCCGACAAGTCCGGGCGTGGCGGCATGCCGGATCCGCTGGTCGAGGCGCGGGGTCGGCTGCTGGACCGACACCTGGGCTTCGAGCCGATCGTCGTGCGCATCGAGGACCCGCCCCGCGAGCGTCGTCCCGAGCGGACCGGCAGCGAGGAGGAGTACGCAGCCGTCGTCGAGGCGTGGCACGAGGCGCGCTCGCAGGGCTACGAGGAGGCGTTGCTGGCACATCCCGGTGACGCGGGCTTCCTGGTGTGGGGCGACCCCGCCTTCTACGACTCCACGCTGCGGGTGCTGGAGCGGGTCCGCCGGCGGGGGCGGGTCGCCTTCCAGGTCGACGTGCTGCCGGGTATCTCGAGCGTGCAGCTGCTGGCCGCGCGGCACCGGATCGTGCTGCACGAGGTGGGCGAGCCGCTGCACGTCACCACCCGCCGACGCCTGCGCGAGGCGGTCGACGGCGGCCAGCGCAACCTGGTGGTGATGCTCAACTCGGCCATCGAGCTGGAGGGCCTGGAGGACTGGCACATCTGGTGGGGCGGCAACCTGGGCACGGCGTCCGAGCAGCTGGTCGCCGGCCGCGTCGGCGAGGTGCTCGACGACGTCGAGGCCGCCCGCGAGCACTGCCGCGCCGAGGCCGGCTGGGTGATGGACATCTTCGCGCTGCGCGCCCCGGAGTGGGAGGCGTGAGCGGGCACACCGTGCTCGTCGTCCCGGTACCGGCGCTGCAACCCTTCGTGCGTGAGCGCACCGCGCGCTACGACGCCTCGTTCCTCTCGGCCGACCCGGGGTTCGTGAACGCGCACATCACCCTGCTCGGCCCGTGGCTGCCCGAGCCGGGTGACGTCGACCTCGCGACGGTCGGGCGGATCGCCGCCGCGCAGCCTGCGTTCGACTACCGCCTCGCGCGCGTCGAGGGCTTCCCCGACGGCGTCCTGCACCTGCCGCCCTCGCCCGGGTCGCCCTTCCGCCGGCTGACGGCGGCGCTGGTGCAGGCCTTCCCGGAGACCCCGCCCTACCGCGGTGAGTTCCCCGACACCGTGCCGCACCTGACCCTCGACCACGCCAGCACCGGCGCCACCGTCGCCTCGCTCACCGCGGAGCTCGCGCTCCCGGTGACCGCGCGGGCCGACCGCGTCGACCTGCAGTGGTGGGCCAACCACGACTGCCACGTGCGCGCCTCCTGGCCGCTGGGCGGCCCGGGAGCCGCGGCGTGAGCGGCCTGCTGGTCGCCGGCACCACCTCCGATGCCGGCAAGAGCGTGGTCACCACCGGGCTGTGCCGGGCGCTGGCGCGCCGCGGCGTCCGGGTCGCGCCGTACAAGGCGCAGAACATGAGCAACAACTCGATGGTGGTGGGGTCGCCCGACGCCGTCACGGGGACGGGCGAGATCGGTCGCGCCCAGTGGGTGCAGGCGCTGGCCGCACGGGTCGAGCCCGAGGTGGCGATGAACCCGGTGCTGCTCAAGCCCGGCACCGACCGGCGCAGCCACGTGGTGCTGATGGGCCGCCCCGCAGGGCTCGTGGACTCGATGGACTTCGTGGAGGGCCGGCGCCACCTGGCACGCGCCGCCCATGCCGCGTTCGACGACCTGGCCGCGCGGTTCGAGGTCGTGGTCGCCGAGGGCGCGGGCAGCCCGACCGAGATCAACCTGCGGGCGGGTGACTACGTGAACATGGGCCTGGCGCGGCACGCCGACCTGCCCACGGTCGTCGTCGGCGACATCGACCGCGGTGGCGTGTTCGCGGCGTTCGCCGGCACGCTCGCGCTCCTGGACGACGACGACGCGCGCTTGCTCGCGGGGTGGGTGGTCAACAAGTTCCGCGGCGACCGGCGCCTGCTGCAGCCCGGGCTCGAGCAGATCGCCGAGCGCACCGGCCGCCCCGTGCTGGGCGTCCTGCCGTGGAGCCCGGACCTGTGGCTGGACTCCGAGGACGCCCTCGACCTGGAGGCGCGCCGCTCCCCCGGCACTGCTGCCCGCGCGCGCGTCGCGGTGGTGCGGCTCCCGCGCATCTCCAACTTCACCGACGTCGACGCGCTCGGCCTGGAACCGGACCTCGACGTCGTCATGGCCTCGACGCCGCGCGGCCTGGCCGACGCCGACCTGGTGGTGCTGCCGGGCACCCGCGCGACGATCGCCGACCTGGCCTGGCTGCGCGAGCGCGGGCTCGACCGTGCCGTGCTCGCGCACGCGGCGACGGGCCGGCCGGTGCTGGGCATCTGCGGTGGCTGCCAGATGCTGGGCCACACCGTCGCCGACCCGGACGGCGTCGAGGGCCCGCCTGCCGTCGTCGAGGGGCTGGGCCTGCTGGAGGCGACCACGACGTTCGGTGGCGAGAAGGTGCTGCGGCGCCACGAGCCCGCCGGCTACGAGATCCACCACGGCCGCGTGAGCGGTGCTCTCTCAGCGGGCCACGTGACCGGGACGATGGTGCACGGCTCCCTGGAGGACGACGCCACCCGCGCCGCTTTCCTGACGACGACGCTGGGCCACCTGGGCGTGACCTCGCAGGTCTCCTTCCCGGCCGCCCGTGAGCGGCGGCTCGACCTGCTGGGCGACCTGGTGGAGGAGCACGTCGACGTCGAGGCGCTGCTGCGGCTGGCCCGGGAGGGTGTGCGGTGAGGGTGCTGCTCCTGGGTGGCACGGGTGAGGCGCGTGCGCTGGCCGGGTTGCTGGTCGGGGCGGGCGCGTCGGTGACGACGTCGCTGGCCGGGCGGGTCTCACGGCCGGCGCTGCCCGTGGGTGAGGTGCGCATCGGCGGCTTCGGCGGCGTCGCGGGCCTGCGACAGGCGGTGCTCGACGGCGGCTTCGACGTCGTGGTCGACGCCACCCACCCGTTCGCGGCGACCATCAGTGCGCACGCGGCGCAGGCCTGCGCCGACCTCGTGCCGCTGCTGCGCCTGCAGCGCCCGGGCTGGGAAGGCGTCCGGGCCACCAGGGTGGGCTCGCACGCGGAGGCCGCCGCGGTGGCGGCGCGGTACCGGCGTCCGTTCCTGACGGTGGGCCGCCAGTCCCTCGACGACTTCCGCTCGGCACTGGGCGCGCACCCGGCGGTGGCCCGGGTGGTGGAGCCGACGGAGGTGCCGGAGGCGTGGACGCTGCTGCGCAGCCGGGGGCCGTACACGCTGGAGGGCGAGCTCGCGCTGGTGCAGGAGCTCGGCGTCGACGTGCTGGTCTCCAAGGACTCCGGTGGCGACCTCACGCGACCCAAGCTGGAGGCGGCTGCGAGGCTGGGCGTGCCGGTGGTGCTGGTCGACCGGCCTCCGCCCCCGGCCGGGGTGAGCACGGTGGCGACGCCGGAGCTCGCCGCGGCCTGGGTCCTCGAGCAGCAGGACGGACGAGAGGTGCAGCAGTGAAGGTGCTGGTGACGGGTGGCGTGCGCTCGGGCAAGTCCCGGCACGCGGAGTCGCTGCTGGAGGGGCAGCCGGTGGTCACCTACGTGGCGCCGGGCCCGACCGTCGATGAGGACCCCGACCCCGACTGGGCCGCCCGGCTGGCCGCGCACCGCCTGCGCCGTCCGCCGCACTGGCGCACCCTGGAGTCCCGCGACCTGGCCGCCGCCCTCTCCCCCGACGGCGCCGTCATCGTCGACTGCCTGGGCACCTGGCTGACGGCGCTCCTGGACCGCACCGAGGCCTGGGACCAGCCCTCCGAGCAGGTCCGCAGCCGCGTGACCACCGCGCTCGACGTCGCCGTCGAGACCCTCGCCGCCCGCCCCGGCGACGCCGGCCCCGTGGTGCTGGTGACCAACGAGGTCGGCCTCGGCGTCGTCCCGGAGCACCGCTCCGGACGGCTCTTCCGCGACCTCCTGGGCGAGGTCAACCAGCGGATGGCGGCCGCGAGCGACGAGGTGCACCTGGTGGTCGCGGGGCGGGTGCTGCGGCTGTAGGCAGAGCGGTGCCGGGTTGCTCGTTCGGGTCGCGCCGCGCATCACCTACGGTGCCTCGGTGTCGTCAGCCATCCACATCGCAGCCGCACTCCTGGTGCGTGAAGGCAGGGCCCTGCTGGCACACCGCCACCCCGCACGCCGCTGGTACCCCGACTGCTGGGACCTCGTGGGCGGCCACGTGGAGGACGGGGAGTCGCCGGAGGAGGCGGTGCGCCGCGAGTGCCTCGAGGAGCTCGGCGTCCGTGTACACGATCCCCGCCCGATCGCCCTGGGCGTCCCCGATCCGACCCTGGTGATGCACTCCTTCGTCGTCATCCGGTGGGACGGCGAGCCCACCAACACCGCGCCCGACGAGCACGACCGGCTGGCGTGGTTCGGCCCGGACGAGCTGGCCGGTCTCGACCTGGCCCACCCGGACGGACTCGGCGAGCTGGTCACCGCGGTCCGGTCTGCCTGAGCTCAGGCCTCCCGGCAGCGCCGCTCCTCGAGGTCGGCGCAGACGAAGACGCCGATCCTCTTGCGGACGTGGCGGATGCGGTCGCCGTCGCGGTAGGCGATGCCGATGGCCGACCCTCCCGCGACGGCGCTCCCCGCCGGCCGGGTCACCTCGACGAAGAGGTCGGCCGTCCCCTCGTCGGCGTCGCACCGGCGGCGGACCTGCCGTGTGCCGTCCTCGAGCGGGCGCAGCCGGTCGATCCTCTTCTTCACCAGGCCCACGGACACGTGCCGGTCCATCACGGTGAAGTCGGTGACCCGCGCGCCTCCCCGCACGCCGACCAGGCGCACCCCTATGACCGAGACGCGACTGCCCCGGGTCAGGCAGAGCGACGGTCCGTGGACCGTGTAGGTCGCGGCGCGCGGCGCGTCGTCCTCGACCTTGACGGTGTACCCGCCGTCGCCTCCCGCCAGCCGCTGGCCGGCATCGGCACGTGGCACCGCCACGGAGGCCGAGACTGGACCCATGAGCAGGGCGGCGACAACCGCCACCGAGACCAGTCGACGAAGGCGCCCACTCACCCGGGCAGAGTAGTGGTTGGCGCGTCGACTGCGCCCGGAACCGAGGTCAGCCCTCCCCCGGCCACCACGCCTCTGTCAGCTCGACCGGGTCGGGGAACGTCGCGTCCGTCGCCTCCAGCCTCAACCCCTCCAGCCGCGCCGCGCGGATCGCCGCGGCGATCTCGCTCGAGACCACGACCTTGCCGACACGACGGTCCGGGTAGTGGCTGTGCACCGGCGCCTCGGCGTCGCCGACCGGCTCGAGCACCAGCTGGTACCCGGGCACCGGCGAGCCGTCGCGCAGGCGCACATCGGCCGTCGACGTCGCCAGGTCGGCGCCGTGATCGCGCAGCAGGGCGACCAACCGGTCGCTCATCAACGAGGCACCGCCCCCGTCGGTGCGCCACAGCATGTCGCGCAAGCGGGTGCCCCGTGAGTCGTGCGCCTGCACCCACCACACCTCCACGTCGAGGTGCGCCACCCCGCGCCGCCCCACCTCGCGCCTGACGTCGTGGCCGGCCGGTGTGACCCAGCGCCCGTACTGCGGCCGTCCGGGGCCGTCGGGGTGCACCCACAGGTCTCGGGTCGCACCGGTCGGTCCGAGGATGTGCCAGCTCACCGGGACATTCTGCGGCACGGCCCCGACATGGTGGCCGATCAGCCGTCGGCAGCAGCCCGAGGACGCGCGTCCAGCGGACTCGTCAGGCGCGCCACCCATGGCGCCCTCGAGGCAGCCGGCGCGAGCTCGCCGAACCTATGAACGAACGATGTCCGCCGCCCACCGGCGCCGTGGGAGCGACGCCTGCCGGTCAGCGATTGTTCATAGGTTCGGCGCGCCACGTCGAGGCGCTCGTGCCAGATCCACCGCAGCGGAGAGCAGCACCGCGCCGACGTCGACCCGGCGCGCCAGCGCGACCATCTGCCGCACGTCGGCGACGGCGGGCGCGCGCCCCGACCCCAGCAGCGGCCGGTGCTCGACCCGCGAGCCGTACACCGTGACCCCGCCGAGCCGCACGCCGAGCGCGCCGGCGAAGGCTGCCTCCACCGGCCCCGCGTTGGGACTGGGGTGACCGGGGGCGTCGCGACGCCACGCCTGCCATGCCCCACGGTGATCCGGGCCCAGCCCCACGGCCAGCAGCGCGGTGAGCCGCGACCCCGGGAGGTTCAGCACGTCGTCCAGCCGCGCTGCCGCCCAGCCGAACTGCTCGTACCGCGCGGAGCGGTGGCCCCACATGGCGTCGAGGGTGTTGGCGGCCCGGTAGGCCAGCAGCCCGGGCACGCCGGCCACGGCTCCCCACACCAGTGGCGCCACCACGGCGTCGGAGGTGTTCTCGGCCAGCGACTCCAGCACCGCTCGCGACACCTCCCCCTCCGACAGCTCCGAGGTCGTGCGCCCCACCAGGTGCGTCAGCCGCTGGCGCGCGCCCGGCAGGTCGTCGCCCTCGAGAAGCTCGGCGACGGCGCGCGCCTCCCGCTCGAGCGAGGCACCGCCCAGCACCACCCAGGTGGCCCCGGCCGTGACCATCGTCCCGAGCAACGGTCGGCCGCGAGAGCACCGCTCACCGACGACGCCGATCAGACCGGCACCACCCACCAACAGGCCCACGGCCGCCGCGCCGCGCAGCCGCGACGACGCGTGAGCCCGCCGCTCCAGGGCCTGCGCGAGCGACCCGAACAGCGCCACCGGATGCCCGCGTCGAGGGTCGGGGACGACCCGGTCGAGCAGGGCCCCGAGCAGCAACCCGGCCGCACGGCTCACCGGCTCGTCACCCGAGGGCCACCACGCCCACCAGGAGGGTGGCCAGGCACAGCTCGATCCCGGCACCGAACACGTCGCCGTTCACGCCGCCCAGCCGCCGGGTCGCCCGCCGCACCAGTGCGGTGACAAACCCGGCCGCGAGCAGCACGGCGAGGACACCTCGCCACCAGTCACCACCCGCCCACTGCAGGAGCCCAGCCACGAGCGCGGCCGCTGCCAGCCATCCGCCCACGGCCACGGACGGCGCGATCCGGCCGATGTACGGCGCAGCCAGGCCGCCGTCACGCGCCGCCGGCACACCGCGCAGGCAGGTGATCCACAGCGCCAGCCGCGAGACGCACACGAGCGCGCCCGCCAGCACCTGCCCGGGCCAGCCGGTCAGCAGCGGCGTGAGTGCGACGGCCTGCACCGCCAGCACCAGGAACACCGCCGCCCCACCGGCAGGTCCCGAGGTGCTGGTGTGCATCGCGGCCAGCGAGCGCTCCGGGTCGTGCGAGGCCGTCAGGCCGTCGGCGGTGTCGGAGAGCCCGTCGACGTGGAAGGCGCGCGTGCCCAGCACCAGCGCCGCGACCCCGAGCAGACCGACCACCAGCATCGGCAGTCCCAGAGCCGTGCCGACGACGCCGACCAGCACGACCGCGATCCCCAGGGGCAGCACCGCGAGGGGCGCGAGCAGCATCGCCCAGCGTGCGACGTCGCCGTCCACCCGTCCCGGCATCCGCGCGGGAACGACGGTCAGCATGCCCAGTGCCAGGCGCCAGCCGTCACGCATCGGGCGGGAGCACCTCCGCGAGCAGCGCGACCTCGCCCAGCAGCGCCGCGGCGGCACGCACCAGCGGCACGGCCGCGACAGCACCACTCCCCTCGCCCAGGCGGAGCCCGAGGTCGAGCAGGGGCTCGAGGCCCAGCTTCTCCAGCGCCAGCGACTGCCCGGGCTCCGTGGACCGGTGCCCGGCCGCGCACCACGCGGCGACGCCGGGCTCCAGCCGCTCGGCGGTCAGCGCGCACGCCACCGCCATCAGTCCGTCCAGGAGCACCGGGACGCCGGCACGTGCCGCCTCGCGCACGTAGCCGGCGGCGGCGGCGAGATCGGCACTGCCCAGGGCGGTCAGGCAGTCCACCGGGTCGTCGGCGCGAGCACCGGCACGCTGCAGGGCCTGCTCGACGACGGCGGTCTTGCGGGCGAGGCCAGCGTCGTCGACACCCGTGCCCCGGCCCACGACCTGCTCGGCAGGCACGCCGAGCCCGGCAGCCACCAGGGCGGCGGCCGGCGTCGTGTTGCCGATCCCGAGGTCGCCGCTCAGCAGGAGGTCTGCGCCGGCGGCGATCTCCTCGCGCGCCACGGCGGCACCCACCTCCAGCGCCTGCAGGGTCTCCGCGTGCGTGAGGGCGTCCTCGAGGTGGATGGCGCCCGAGCCGCGTCGCACGTGCAGCGCGTGCCCACTCTCGTGGTCGACCCCGACGTCGACCAGCCGCACGTGCACGCCGTGCGCGCGGGCCAGCGCATCGACACCCGAGCGTCCCTGTGCCACGACGCCGAGCATCGCGCCGGTCACCGCCGCCGGGTAGGCACTGACGCCGTGGGTGGCCACGCCGTGGTCGCCCGCGAAGACCGCGAGCCGCACGTTCGACGGCGCCGCGGGCGGCACCTGCCCCTGGCACGCGGCCAGCCACACACCCAGCTCGCCCAGGCGACCCAGGGCTCCGGCGGGTACGGCGAGGGCACCGAGGCGCTCGCCCGCTTCGCGCCGGGCCTCGGCGCTCGGTGGTGTGATCACAGGCTGGCCGCCAGGGCTCGCCTGTCCTCGACGGCCTGCGCGGAGGCGGCGAGCCGCTGCACCGCCCAGGCCAGCCCCAGCGCCAGCACGCCCCAGAGGGCGGCCAGCGTGAGCAGCGAGGCGAGCCGGAACGACCACAGTGTGCTGGCCGGGAAGGCACCCAGCTCGTCGACGACGGGGAAGACCCCGGCGGCCACCGCCATCACGACCACGTAGCCGACCACGGCGCCACCCACCGCCGGCAGGGCGCCGATGCGTTGCCAGAACCGCGAGGCCAGCAGGACGGCGACCACCGCGGCGACCACCGAGAGCAGCACGAAGCCGAAGTAGAGCCCGGTGCGCGAGCCGATGGTCTCACCGCTGCCCACCGCGGGTGGGGTGGCGGGGTACTTGAGGAACGGCACCAGCGCGTAGGCCACGAAGCCGATCCCGACGACGAGAGCAGTGCTCTGAGCTGCCCCCAGCCGACCGAGGCGACCGACGGCGGCAGCGCTCACCAGCGCCATGATCCCGCCCAGGGCGACGCCGACCGCCAGCGTGCCGGTGCCGAGGCCCCAGGTGCGCTGGGTCGCGCGGCTGACCACCGCGCCCTCGTCGTCGGCGTGGCTGTGCGAGTACGCGGCCCCGTCCTCGTGCGTGTGGGTCTCGGGAGCCGGCGCCGGAGCGGCCGACTCCTCGAGCGCGATGGCGGCATCCACCTGCGGCTCCCCCACCTGGTGGGCGACGAGGAAGGCGGCGATGCCGGCGAGCAGCCCGACCAGCAGGCCGCGCACCAGGAAGTCTCGGGGTCTCATGGTCGCCCTGCTCAGTGGCACGGGTAGCCGAGCAGGTGGCGACCGTCGTGCACCCACTCGTGGATGGCGGTGCCGGCCGGGAGGGAGACCGCACCCTGGTCGGCGCTCACGAAGAACAGCGCGACGAGGGCCAGGAGCCCCACGAAGAGCAACCAGGGGGCGAGCTGGCGGAACGGGACGGCGGGGAGCGGGGCGACCGCTCCGGTGCTCGGGGCAGCAGACGTCGACGACATGTAGGACCTCCTCAGGGATTCAGCGTCCCTGCTAGACGGGGTGGATGCGGGCCGTCGGGTCTGGCTCCACCGCCGTTCGTGACCAGGTCACGGAGGCGGTGTCACAGTAGCGCGACTGCGCCGGATTCCCACCGGCTTCCTCGGGCTCGCTGGAACGACACTAAGGCATCGCGAGCGCGGTGGACAGGGCGTCCAGCAACGAGTCCGTCACGTCCGGCGGACGGACGGCGATGCGCACCCAGGAGTCGTCGAGCCCGGGGAACGTGTCGCAACGCCGGGCGGCGACACCCGCCTCGCGCAGCCGGGCGTGCACGCCCGCCCCGGGCCGCGCCAGCACGAACGAGGTGACCGAGGTCAGGTGCTCGACGCCGAGGTGACTCAATCCCCGGTGGAGGTGCGCACGCCACCGCGCGACCTGCTCGGCTCGGCGCTCTGACTCTGCTGCGGCCTCCGGGGTCGAGCACGCTCGCATCGCGGCCACCGCCGCCGTCGAGACCGACCACGGCACGCGCAGCGCTCGCAGCTGCGCCGCCTCGGCCTCCCCCGCCACCAGGTAGCCGGCCCGCACCCCGGGGATGGACCACTGCTTGGTCAGGCTGCGCACGACGACGACGCCTGGCAGCCCCCGAGCCGCGAGCGACTCGGGCTCGTCCTGCACGGTGTCCATGAACGCCTCGTCCACCACCACCACGCGGCCCGGTCGCACCAGCGCCCGCACCGCTGCGGCCGGGTGCAGCACCCCGGTCGGGTTGGTGGGGTTGCCCAGCACCACCAGGTCGGCGTCGTCCGGCACCGCAGAGACGTCGAGGCGGAAGGGCGGCGCCTGCACCACCGCGGTGACGGCGTGCCCGGCCGCCACCAGGGCCGCGTGCGGCTCGGTGAACTGCGGGTGCACCACCACCGGTCTGCGCCAGTCCCGCCAGCGCGCGACCAGCGTGAACGCCTCGGCCGCCCCCGCAGTGGCCACGACCTCCCCCGGCGCGCGGCCGTGCAGCACGGCGAGCGCCGCCTCGGCAGCAGCGGCGTCGGGGTAGCGGCCGACGTCGTCGAGGCTGGCCAGCAGTGCCTGCTGCAGCCAGGGTGGCCGCTGCCCGGGGTACACGTTGACGGCCAGGTCGAGCAGCCCCGGCGTGGCCTCGGCGTCGCCGTGGTGGGCCAGGTCAACCACGCGCGGCGGCCTGGGCGAGCCGCTGCGCGAGCTGCGGGTGCCCCGCCCAGTGCGTGTGCAGGTACGAGGCGTGCAGCGTCGGCCCGGCGAAGCCGACGTCGGCGCCGTCCACGGTCCAGGCCGCCACGGCACCGCGCTCGGGCGTGGTGTGCGTGCGGTGGAACTCGTGCGCGGTGCACCGCTCCCCCGCCCGGGTCAGCAGCGTGTCGGCCGGCGCGGTGAGCGTCGGGTAGCGCATGGTCAACCGCTCCGCCATGACGGCGTCCGCCTCGATGGCCCCGACCATGGGCTCACCCTCGAGCGTCGCGCACAGGTAGAGCAGGCCGGCACACTCCGCCGCCGTGGGCACGCCGTCGCGCACCGCGGCGGCCAGCTCGGCTCGCAGAGCGGTGTTCTCGGCGATCTCGCGGGCGTGCACCTCCGGGAACCCGCCACCCAGGTAGATCGCCCGGGTGCCGGGTGGCAGGGCGGCGTCGCGCACGGGGTCGAAGGTCGCCACCTCGCAACCGGCGGCGCGCAGCAGCTCCTCGGTCTCGGCGTAGCGGAAGGTGAAGGCCCGGCCGCCGGCCATCGCCACCACGGGTCGATCGCCCCCGGCACCGCTCACCGGCGACACCACCGACGCCGGCGCCCACGGCGCGGCATCGAGGCGGGGCGCCTGCCGAGCCACGGCGAGCACGGCGTCGAGGTCCACGTGCTGCTCCACCTGGGCGGCCAGCCGGTCGAGTGCCTCCGCGGCCAGCCCGCGCTCGGCGGCGGGCACCAGCCCGAGGTGCCGCGAGGGGGCGCTGATCGCCTCGTCGCGCGGGAGGGTGCCCAGCACGGGCAGCCTGATCGAGTCGCGCACCTCCTGCGCATGGCGCGGCGAGCCGGCCTGGTTGAGCACCACGCCGACGACGTCGACGGTCGGGTCCCAGGTGGCCATGCCGTGCACCACCGCGCCGATCGAGCGCGAGGAGCGCGAGATGTCGACGACGAGCACCACCGGGCTGCGGGTCAGTGCCGCGACGTGCGCGGTGGAGGAGAACCCGGCGCCGCCGACGCGACCGTCGTAGAGCCCCATCACGCCCTCGACGACGGCGACTGACGCCGGCACCGGCGTCGCGGCGCCGTGCAGCAGCAGCGGCACCACGAGCTCCTCGCCCACCAGGTGCGGGTCGAGGTTGCGCCCCGGGCGCCCGCATGCCAGTGCGTGGTAGCCGGGATCGATGTAGTCCGGCCCCACCTTGTGCCCGCTGACGGCCAGCCCACGCCGGGTCAGCGCCGCCATCAGTCCCGTGGCCACCGTGGTCTTGCCCTGGCCGGTGGCCGGGGCCGCCACCACCAGGCGAGGGAGAGCGCTCACCACTCGATCCCCCGCTGGCCCTTCTGGCCGCGGTCCATCTGGTGCTTGACCTTGGTCATCTCGGTCACCAGGTCGGCGGCCTCGACGAGCGCGGGGTGGGCGCGCCGCCCGGTCACCACCACGTACTGGCGGCCCGGACGCTCGCGCAGCGTGGTCACCACGTCGTCGACGTCGACCCAACCCCACTCCATCGGGTAGGTGAACTCGTCGAGCACGTAGAGGTCGTGGGTCTCGGCGGCGAGCCGGCGCTTGACCTCGGCCCAGCCCTCGGCGGCGTCGCGGGCGTGGTCCTCGGCCTCGCCGGCCTTGCGGCTCCACGACCAGCCGGAGCCCATCTTCTGCCAGTCGACGGGCCCGCCCTCGCCGGTCTGCTCGTGCAGCTCCCCGAGCCGCTCGAGCACGGTCTGCTCGCCGATGCGCCACTTGGCGGACTTCACGAACTGGAAGACCCCCACCCGCCAGCCCTGGTTCCAGGCGCGCAGCGCCATCCCGAAGGCTGCGGTCGACTTCCCCTTGCCGTCACCGGTGTGCACCATGAGCAGCGGCAGGTGCCGCCGCTGTGCGGTGGTGAGCCCGTCGTCCGGGGTCTCCTGGACCTGTCCCTGCGGCATCAGGCCACCCGCTCGCGCACGACGCCGGCGAGCGCGTCGCCGGTCACCTCGGCCATCGTCACCAGGTCGGCGCGCAGGTGCCCGGCCAGGGTGCCGGCCAGGCCGAGCCGCATCGGGCCCGCCTCGCAGTCGACGACGAGCGCGGCCACGCCCTGCTCGGCCAGCCACGTGGCGGCGCGGTGGGCGCGCGGCAGCGGGTCGGCGCCCGCGGTGGCGCGGCCGTCGGTCACCACCACCAGCAGAGGACGACGGCGCGGATCGCGCACCCGCTCGCGCGCCACGACGCGCCCGGCCTCGAGCAGGCCCTCCGCCAACGGCGTCCGGCCGCCCGCAGGGACCTCGTCGAGGCGGCGGGCCGCGATCTCGACCGAGCGCGTGGGTGGCAGCACCAGCTCGGCCCCCGTGGCCCGGAAGGTGACCAGCCCAACGGTGTCGCGCCGCTGGTAGGCGTCCAGCAGCAGGCTCAGCACCGCGGTCTTGACCTGCTCCATCCGGCGGCGCGCCGCCATGGAGCCCGAGGCGTCGACGCAGAGCAGCACCAGGTTGGCCTCGCGTCCCTCGCGCACCGCGGTGCGCAGGTCGTCCGGCTGCAGGCGCAGAGCACCGCTCACCCGGCCCCGTGCCACCTGGTGCGGCAGCGAGGCGCGCACGGTCTCGAGCAGGTGCACCGGTCCGGTGCCGCCGCGCCGAGCGCCCACCCGGCGACCGTTGCTGGTGACGGCGCGGCTGCGGCGCCCCGCGACGCCCTCGCCCGTGCCCGCGACCGTGAAGAGGCGGGCCCGGCCGGGCTCGCCCGCAGCAGCGCTGCTCGTCGCGGGCGCCGGAGTCGGCGTCGGCGTCGGCGTCGGCGCACCGGTCGGCTGCTCCCCCTCGCCGGCCTGCGGCGCCTCGCCGGCCTCGGGCGACTCGGGTGCCTGCCCGGTGCCACCACCCTCGGGCGGCGCGCCACCGTCGGGTCCGTCCGGCTCGGGGTCGGGCTCGGGGTCCGGCTCGGGGTCGGGCTCGGGGTCCGGTTCCGGGTCGGGATCGGGCCCCAGCACGTCGTCCAACGTCTCCTCGTCGAGACCCGGGGTGTCGAACGGGTTGCGGCGCCGCCGGTGCGGCAGCGCCAGCCGCGCGGCGACCCGCACGTCGCCCACCGTGACGACGTCCCGCCCCTCCCAGGCCGCGTGCGCCACCGCGGCGCGGGCGGTCACCAGGTCGGCGCGCAGGCCGTCGACGTCGAAGGCCGCGCACAGCTCCGCGATCCGCAGCAGCATCGCGTCGGGCAGCTCGACCGAGGCCACGGCGGCCTGGGCCGCGGCCAGCCTCTCGCGCAGGGCGCGCTGCTCGGCGTCGAAGCGCGCTGCGAAGGCAGCGGGGTCGGCGTCGAAGGCCATCCGGCGTCGCACCACCTCCACGCGCAGCGCGGGGTCGCGCGGGGCCGCCACCTCGACGGTCAGGCCGAAGCGGTCGAGCAGCTGCGGGCGCAGCTCGCCCTCCTCGGGGTTCATCGTGCCCACCAGCACGAAGCGCGCCTCCCGCGAGACCGAGACGCCGTCGCGCTCCACCGTGCAGCGGCCCATCGCGGCGGCGTCGAGGAGCACGTCGACCAGGTGGTCGTGGAGCAGGTTGACCTCGTCGACGTAGAGGATCCCGCGGTGCGCCTTCACCAGCAGACCGGGCTCGTACTCCGCCTCGCCGGTGCTGAGCACCTTCTCGAGCTGCACCGAGCCGAGCACGCGGTCCTCGGTGGCGCCCACGGGCAGCTCCACCAGCCGCACCGGCCGGGTCTCGCCGTCCACCTCCACGGGCGGCAGCACGGCGGCGAGCGCCCGCACGATCGTGGACTTGGCGGTGCCCTTCTCGCCGCGCACCAGCACGCCGCCGATCTCGGGCGAGACCGCGCTCAGCACGAGCGCCAGCGACATGTCGCCGGGGTCGACCACGGCGGCGTAGGGGTAGGTCAGGTCAGCTGCTGGCACGAGAGGCTCCCGCTCTGTCGCCATGGATGGGTGACGTCGCGAGGCCGGTCTTCGGACTTCCCGGCTCGGGTGCTCGAGGTTGCTGAGCACGTCGACCGGGTCACCGCAGCGGGCCTGTGCCGGATTCCCACCGGCTTCCCAGATTCTCCCCTCGGGCTCTCACACCGTCGGGGCACCTCGTGACCAGCGCACGATAGCGTCGTCGCCCGTGCCCGCCTCCCCCGCGTCCCGGATCACCGTCGTCGGCCTCGGCGCCGAGGGTCTCGCCGGGCTGTCGCAGGCGGTGCGCGAGCGGGTGCTGGGGGCCACCGTCGTGGTCGGGGGGAGCCGTCACCTGGCGATGCTGCCCGACCCGGCGCAGACCCCCGGCCAGCAGCGGCTGCCGTGGCCGCACCCCTTCAGCACCGAGGCCGTCCCGGCCGGCGCCGTGGTGCTCGCGTCCGGTGACCCGCTGGTCTCCGGCGTGGGCAGCACGCTGCTGCGCGAGCGCGGCCCGGACGCCGTCGAGGTGCTGCCGCACCTCTCCTCCGTGCAGCTGGCCCGCGCGCGGATGGGCTGGCCCGCCGAGACGTGCGCGGTGGTCTCGGTGACCCGGCGAGACGTCGCCGCGGTGCTGCGCGAGCTGGCTCCCGGGCGCCGGGTGCTGGTGCTCTCCGCGGACGCCGGGACGCCCGCGCAGGTGGCCGGTCTGCTGGAGGCCGCGGGCTGGGGTGCCTCCGCGATGACGGTGCTCGGCGAGCTCGGTGCTGCCACCGAGAGCCGCCTCGAGGGCTACGCCCGCGACTGGGCCGAGCCCGGCGCGACGCCGTTCCCCGACCTGCACGTGCTCGCCCTCGAGCTGCACGGCCCGACCTCCTGGGACCGCGGCTGGGCCGCCGGCCTGCCCGACGACGCCTTCGAGCACGACGGGCAGCTCACCAAGCGCGACCTGCGCGCCGCCGCCCTGGCCCGGCTGGCTCCCCAGCCCGGGCATCTGCTGTGGGACGTCGGCGCCGGTGCCGGATCCGTGGGTGTGGAGTGGATGCGCGCGCACCCCGCGTGTCGCGCCGTCGCGCTCGAGCGCCAGCCGCACCGCTGCGCGCGCATCGAGCGCAACAGCCAGGCGCTCGGCGTCCCCGGGCTCCGGGTGGTGTCCGGCGCGGCCCCCGACGACCTCGCCGACCTCCCCGACCCCGACGCGGTCTTCGTGGGCGGCGGAGCCTCGCTGCCCGGTGTCCTCGACACGTGTCGGCAACGGCTCCGGCCTGGTGGCCGGCTGGTCGTGCACAGCGTGACGCTGCAGACCGAGCGCCTGCTGCTCGCGCTGCACGAGCAGGACGGCGGTGAGCTGACCCGGCACGCCGTCGAGCACGTGCAGCCGGTGGGCACGTTCACCAGCTGGACGCCGGCACGCGCCGTGGTGCAGTGGGCGTGGACCAAGCCGCACGAGGGAGGACCCGCATGACCGTGCACTTCGTCGGCGCCGGCCCAGGTGCCGCCGACCTGATCACCCTGCGTGCTGCCGCGCTCCTGGCAGCGGCCGACGTGGTGCTGTACCCCGGCACCTACCTCGACGCCGCCGTGCTGGAGCACTGCAGGGCCGGCGTCCGTCTGGTGGACACCCAGCACCTCGACCTCGACCGGATCACGGCCGCGGTGGTCGAGGAGCACGCAGCAGGGCAGGAGGTCGTCCGCCTCACCAGTGGCGACCCCTCGCTCTACTCGGCGCTCACCGAGCAGACCCGCCGCCTCGACGCCGCCGGGGTGCCCTGGGACGTGACGCCCGGTGTGCCCGCCTACGCCGCCGCCGCAGCAGCGGTGGGCCGCGAGCTCACCGTGCCGGAGGTGGCCCAGACGGTCGTCCTCACCCGCACCCAGGCGCGCTCGACGGCCATGCCGAGCAGCGAGTCGCTCGAGGCCTACGCCGCCACCGGCGCCACGCTGGCGATCCACCTGGCGATCACCCGCACCGCCGAGCTGATGGCGCGCGTCGAGCCGCACCTCGGCGCGGACTGCCCCGTCGTCGTCGTGTACCGCGCCAGCCAGCCCGAGCAGGTGGTGCTGCGCGGCACCGTGGCCACCATCGGGGACCAGGTGGAGCAGGCCGGGCTGCGCCAGGCCGCCGTCGTGCTGGTCGGTCGGGCGCTGGGCCAGGACCCCCTCCTCGTCGAGAGCCACCTCTACTCCGCCGGCCGCACGAGACCCACCGACACGGCTCAGCCGCCGCACAGGTGACGCACAGGGGGCGTTCCTAGCGTCCTCGCCATGACCACCACCTCACTGCGCCAGCGCCTCGCCGCCACCGCCCTCGCGGGCACCCTGCTCCTGACCGGGTGCGCCGCCGGCACCTCCGCCGCGACGGACACCGCCGCGTCCACCTCCACGACCACGACCTCCTCCACCAGTTCGTCGACCACCACGGTGACGGAGGCCGCCGCGGCGGCCGAGACCTCCGAGAGCGCCACCACCGCGGAGACGATCGCGGCGACCGCGGAGGCGATGGAGGCCTTCCTGGCCACGCTGAGCGAGGAGCAGCAGGACGCCGTGCTCTACGCCTACGACGACGAGACCCGCACCACCTCCTGGTCGAACTTCCCGGTGACCTTCGTCGAGCGCGCGGGGCTGAACCTGGCCGACCTCACCGAGGAGCAGCAGGTCGCTGCGATGGGCGTGCTGGAGGCCCTGCTGAGCGACGAGGCCTACGCCACGGTGGTGGGCATCATCGGTGGCGACGAGTACCTGGCCGAGAACAGCAGCAGCACCGAGAGCTCGCTGGGCCAGTACTACATCGCGTTCTTCGGCGATCCGGCCGACACCGCCTTCGCCGTCCAGTACGGCGGCCACCACCTGGGCCTGAACGCCGCCCTGGACGCGTCGGCGGGGACCATCACGTTCGCGCCCACCCACCTGGGCGTCCAGCCCGCCGTGTACACGAACGAGGAGGGCGAGGAGGTCCAGCCCTTCGACGGCATCTACACCGACGCGTTCGCGTTCTTCGACTCCCTCACCGCCGAGCAGCAGGCGACGCTCACCTCCGGCGAGGTCAGCACGTGCTCGCCGGGCGACACCTGCGACTTCGCCACCGGCAGCGGGCTGCAGGGTTCCGACCTCACCGAGGAGCAGCGCGTGCTGCTGCTCGACCTGCTGGCCAACTGGGTGGGCATGGCCGACGAGCAGACCACCGACGCGGCGCTGGCCGAGATCGAGGCCACGCTCGACGACACGGTCGTCGCGTGGTCGGGCGAGACCACCTACGACATGACGGCCGGCGACGGGATCAGCTTCTCGGTGTCCGGGCCCGACGTCTACGTGGCGCTCCAGGCCCAGGACGGGTCGGCCGGCGCAGACGTCGAGGGCGTCACGACCTCCGGCTGGGGCCACGTGCACACGATCTACCGCGACCCGTCGAACGACTACGCCGGCGTCGTCGAGCAGCAGGCCGCCACCGGCATGGCCGGTGGCCCCGGCGGGGCCTGACCGCTCAGCGCGGGTCTCCCCCAGTGCCGCGCCAGTCGCGCGAGGTCCACACCCGGCCCGACCGCGTGACGGCGGTGCGGCTCGACCCCACGATCAGCAGGCACTTCATGTCGATCGACTCCGCGTCGAGCCCCGCGAGCGTCGTCACGGCGAGCGACTCCTCGGCGCGGCCGACGTCGCGACCCACCACGACCACGCGGTCGGCCGGCAGCACCTCCAGCAGCGTCTTCTGCAGCTGCGCCACCTGCTCGCGCCGCGAGCGCGAGGCGGGGTTGTAGACCGCCAGCACCAGGTCGGCCTCGGCGACGGCGCGCACCCGCTGCTCGATCAGCGGCCAGGGCTTGAGCCGGTCACTGAGGCTGACCACGGCGAAGTCGCCGCCCACGGGCGCGCCGGCCCGGGCCGCGACGGCCTGCACGGCGCTGACACCGGGCAGCACTCGCACCGACACCGCCGGCTGCTCGTCGGCCACCTCGAGGACCGCGCTCGCCATGCCGAACACCCCGGCATCGCCGCCGGATACCACGGCCACCCGCTCCCCCGCCGCCGCGAGTCGCAGCGCCAGCCGCGCCCGGTCGGCCTCCACGGTGTTGCCCGAGGCGTGCCGGGTGAGCCCGGCGCGCTGCGGCACCCGGGCCACGTAGGGCGCGTAGCCCACCACGTGGTCGACCTGGGCCAGCTCGTCGGCGACCTCCGGCGTCAGCCAGCAGTCCGGGCCGGGTCCCAGGCCGACGACGACCACCTCGCCCGCCCGCTCGGGGGCCACGGCCTCCCGCAGGGCGGGCCCCACCCGCGGCGCGGTGTCGCCGGGCACCACGACCAGCGAGAAGTACGGCACCTGCTCGGCGTCGACCTCGGCCACCGGCATCCGTCGCTCCTCGCCCATCGAGGCACGCTCCACGTACACCGCGCCCTCCAGGCGGCCGGCGGCCTCGAGCGCGCGCCGCACGGCCGGGAAGGTGCGCCCGAGCTTCATCACCACCGCCGCCTGCGTGTCCGCGAGCCGGCGCGCCAGCTCCGCCTCCGGCAGCGTGCCGGGCAGCACGGTCAGCACGTCGGTCTGGCGGGCCAGCGGCAGTCCGGTGGTGGCCGTGGCCGCCGCGAAGGCCGGAACGCCCGGCACCACCTCGGTGGCGAACTCGGCGGCCAGCCGGTCGTGCATGTACATGGCCGAGCCGTAGAACAGCGGGTCGCCCTCGGCCAGCAGCACCACGTGCCGCCCCGCTTCCAGGTGCGCACGCAGCCGCGCCGCCGACTCCTCGTAGAACTGCGCCATCGCGCCGGCGTAGCCGCCCGGGTGCGCGGTGCTGCCGGTGGTCACCGGGTAGCGGAGCAGCTCCTCGGTGGTGCCGGGGCGCACCAGGTCGCCGGCGATGCGCCGCGCGTGCGACTCCTTGCGCACGCCGGCGTGGTAGGCCACCACGTCCGCCTCGCCGATCAGCCGGGCCGCCTTGAGGGTCACCAGCTCCGGGTCGCCCGGGCCCAGGCCCACGCAGGTGAACCGTCCACCGGTCCGCGCGGCCGTCATCACTCCACCTCCGTAGCGAGCGCGTTGACCGCCGAGCAGGCCATCGCCGAACCACCGCGGCGCCCGCGCACCGTCACGAACGGCACGTCGATGCCGTGCTCGCCGGCGAGGTCCACCAGCGCCTGCTTGGACTCCGCCGCGCCGATGAACCCCACCGGGCAGCCGATGATCGCGGCCGGCCGCGGGGCGCCGTCGAGCAGCATCTCGAGCAGGTGGAACAGCGCTGTGGGGGCGTTGCCGATGGCCACCACCGCGCCCTCCAGGTACGGCTCCCACAGGCTGACGGCGGCCGCGGTGCGGGTGGTGCCCCACGCGCTCGCCAGCAGCGGCACCTCGGGCTCGGTGAGCAGGCAGTGCACGGCGTTGCCGGCGGGCAGCCGTGAGGCGGTGACGCCCATGGCGACCATCCGCACGTCGCACAGCACGGGCGCGCCGTCGGCCAGCGCAGCGCGACCGGCGTCGCCCAGCGCGGGGTGGACCACCAGGTCGTGCACCAGGTCGGTCTGGCCGCTGCCGTGGATCATCCGCACGGCCACCTTCTCCGCGTTCGCGGGCACCACGGAGAGGTCGGCCTCGGCGCGGATGGTGGCGAAGGAGTCGTCGTAGATGGCCGGGCCGTCGGCCACGTAGTCGAAGCGCCGCGTCGGCGGGGCGGGCTCGGCCGGCCCGAGGGGGCGGGTGCTCGTGGCGGTGCTCATGCCGCCACCTCCCCGTGCGGCCCAGCGGCCTCCGCCTCGACGACGACGCCCCGCCACGGCGTCACCACCAGCCGGTCGCCACGCTCGGCCAGCTGCTCCACCAGCACGGGTGCCAGCGCGCCGCCGGGTGCGGCCACGTGGGCGCCGCCGTGCGGCAGCGGCGCGGAGACCACCAGCGCGGCCGGGTCGGGCAGCCCGGAGGCCGCCCACGGGGCCGGGAGCTCGTCCACGTGCCACGCCGCGGTCGGGCCCTCGCCCCGGTCGGCCAGGAAGCGCCGCGCCAGTCCGAGCAACGCCGGCACGGCGTCGTCGAGCGCCACCACCTCGCCCCAGCCGTCGCGCCCTACCCGCACCTGGGCGCGCTCGTCGTCGAGCGCCACCAGGCCCAGGTCGGCCGGTGCCGCGTGCAGGTCGCCGCGGCCGTCGTCGAGGACGAGGCAGAACCGGCCCGGCAGCGCGGCCAGCACGGGGTCGGCGCACAGCCGACGGTCCAGCTCGGCGAGCAGCGGCCGCAGGTCGGCGCGCCCGCCCCGCAGCCCGGTGAGCGGCGAGCACAGCACGTTGCGGGCCAGCTCGTGGGTGCGGCTGGGCAGCAGACCCGTGGCCTCCACCTCGGCGACCACGGGCTCCGGCAGCGCGCCGCCCTCGAGCGGGAGGCCGCGCAGCTGCAGGTTGGCGCGGGCGGTCAGGTGCAGGTCGCCGTCGCCGTGGCGCTGCGCCACCTGCGAGAGCGCCTGCAGCGCGGCGGCGGTGACCCGACCACCGACCAGGCGGACGCGCACGAGCGCTCCGTCGTCGGCGGGCCAGGGGCGCAGCACCCCGGGGCAGCGGTCGCGCCGGGTGCGGGCAGGCCGTGTGGGCAGCGCGGACGTGGGGTCGGCGAGGGGCATCGCGGGTCCTGAGGAGGTCGGGGGCTCTCCGCGTCGCCCCGGGTGACCTCGCGGTGGTCACCGCAAGGGCCAGCAGGTCTTCGGACTCGGGATCGACCGGCGCGGGGCGCCTTCCCAGGTCTCGCGACCCAGTGACCGCCGGTCTCCCGGCCTGCCCCGTCCGTCACCCACACCGCTGCGCGTCAGTCCCGGACTCTCACCGGGTTCCCGTGTGACTGGCGCTGCCGACCCTAGACGAGGATCAGCCGAGGCGGAACTCCACCGTCCGGGACTCGACATCGGCCTGCGCCAGCGTGACGACGACCTCGGTCCCCAATGGCAGCTCCTGCGCGCCCACCACCCGCGCCTCCACGCCCTCGGTGCGCAGCATGACGACGCCGCGCCGCGGGTCGTCCTGCTCGACGCTCACCACGACGGCGTCGAACTGCTCGCCCACCCGGTGCGCCAGCAGCCCGGCCTCCACCAGGTCGGTGACGGCGCGCTCGTAGGCACGGGCGCGCTGGGTGGAGGCCGCCATCTCACCGGGCAGCCGCGGCAGCGCCTCGAGCACCCATCCGGGCACCTCCTGCTCGGCGCACAGCGCCACGCACACCTCGCCGGCGTAGCGGTCGGCCAGGCGGCGCAGGGGCGCCGTCACGTGCGCGTACTCCGAGGCCAGCGCGGAGTGCTGCGGCTCGGCCGGCACCTCGCCGTCGAAGGCCACGTAGCCGCTGCCGCGCAGCAGCCGGGTGGAGGCCACCACCATCGCGGCGTGGGCCGGGACGCTGGGGTCCAGGGAGCGGATGAAGTCGGGGTAGAGCTGCTCCGCGGGCCACTCGATGCCCAGACCGGCGGCCGTGCGGTGCAGCCGCTGCACGTCGCGCGGGTCGGGCGGCGGCAGGGTGCGCAGCAGACCCACCCGGGCGTAGACCATCAGCGAGGCCGCACCGAAGCCGGTGAGCAGCGAGATCTGCGCGTTCCACTGCTCCACCGGCAGCAGGGATCGGAACTCGAGGGTCCAGTGACCCTCCTCCACGTCGATCTCCTGCTCGGGCAGCGGCAGCGAGACCCCGCCGCGGGCAGCGTCGCGCGCCAGGCGCAGCTCGCCGATCTCCTGCAGCAGGTGCAGCACCTCGCCGGCCGAGCCGTCGTCGATGGCGGCCTGGGCCTGCTCGTAGGTGAGCTGCGCGGTGGAGCGCACCTGCGCGCGCTCGACGACCACGTCGGTGCCCTCGCCCTCGGCGTCGACCCGGATGGTCCACAGCAGCGCCGGGCGCACCTGGCCCGGCAGCAGCGAGGCGGCGTCCTCGGAGATCGCCGGCGGGTGGAGCGGGATCTTGGACTCCGCGCCGTAGAACGTCTCGCCCCGCGCGTGCGACTCGACGTCGACCGGATCGCCCGGCGTCACGAACGCCATCACGTCGGCGATCGCGTAGTGCACCACGTAGCCGTCGGTGTCAGGGTCGCGCTCGATGTGCAGCGCCTGGTCCAGGTCGCGGGCGCCCTCGGGGTCGATGGTGAGGAACGGCAGGTCGCTGCGGTCCAGCTGCGGCATCCGCGGGCTCGACGCCGCCTCGCGGGCCGCGGCCAGCACCGGTTCCGCGAACTCCCCGGGCAGGTCGAGCTCGGCGCGGATGCGCTCCACGCCCTCCTGCATCGTGCGCGCGACCTCGTCGGCGCCGCGACGGACCCGGACCACGCGGTTGCTCGGCATGACCCGACCCTAGTAGGTCCGGACGCGCTGCCTACCCTGGCGCGCGTGCTGATCCTGCTGCCGCCCAGCGAGGGCAAGACCGCCGCGCGCCGCGGCAAGCCGCTCGACCTCGCCTCGCTCGGCCACCCGGGACTGACGGCGGCGCGCGAGCGTGTGCTCGAGGCCCTCGTGACGCTGTGCGAGGGCGAACCCGCGGAGGCGGCGCAGGCGCTGGGCCTGGGCGCCACCCAGCTCGACCTGGTGGAGCAGGACGCCGGTCTGCGCGCGGCACCCACGCAGCGCGCCGACCGCGTCTACACCGGCGTGCTCTACGACGCCCTCGAGCTGCCCGCGCTCTCCGCGGCCGCCAAGCGCCGGGCCGCCACCCGGCTCGCCGTCACCAGCAGCCTGTTCGGGCTGGTGCACCCCGGCGACCGGATCCCCGCCTACCGCCTCTCGGGCGACGTCACGCTGCCCGGTCTGGGGCCGGTGGCCGGGGTGTGGCGCGAGGCGCTGCCGGCGGTGGCCACCGCCGCCGTCGGGCGCGGGCTGCTCGTCGACCTGCGCTCGGGCATGTACGCCGCCTTCTGGCGCCCCGAGGGCGAGGTGGCACGGCGCACCGCCACCGTGCGGGTGCTGCACGAGCAGGGTGGGCAGCGCAAGGTGGTCAGCCACTTCAACAAGGCCACCAAGGGCCGGATCACCCGGGCGCTGCTCGAGGACGGCCGCGCGCCGCGGACCCCCGTTGCGCTGGCCGAGGTGCTCACCGACCTCGGCTGGTACGTCGAGGTCGGCGAGCCCGGGCCGCGCGGCACGCAGCTCGACGTCGTCGTCCGCGAGCTGTAGGCCGCCGCGGCCGAATCAGCCGGGCTACCAGGCGGTGCGGGCCCCGGCGAACGCGTCGTTGCCCGGCGGCAGCGCGTTGAACAGCCGCAGCGAGGCCTTGTCGTCGGCGTAGAACGAGACCACCGAGACCGAGGCCGGCGAGAGCTCCATGCGGAACAGCGCCTCCAGCGGTGCGCCCATCGCCTGCGCCACCAGGGTCTTGATCGGCGTCACGTGGCTGACGACGACCACGGTGCGGCCGCTGTGCTGCTCGCGCACCCGCGCCAAGCCGGCGAGCACGCGCTCCTGCACGGCGCGGAAGGACTCCCCGCCCGGCGGCGGCACGTCGAGCGAGCCCAGCCAGGCATCGAGCCCGGCCTGGTCCCGCTCGGCCACCTCGGCGAAGGTCAGGCCGTCCCAGTCGCCGAACTCCATCTCGGCGAAGCCCGGCTCCTCGACCACCTCGTGCCCCAGCAGCTCGGCCACGATCTGCGCGGACTCGCGGGTGCGGCGCACCGGCGAGGCGATCACGGCATCGATGCGCTCGGCGATCGGCGAGAGCCACTCGCCCGCCGCGCGCACCTGGGCGCGGCCCTCCTCCGAGAGCGGCGGGTTGTCACCGCCGAGGCCGCCGGAGAAGCGCTTGGCGGCGGTGTGCGCGGTGACGCCGTGGCGCACCAGCACGATCGTGGTCGGCGGACCGCCCGGCGGTGACCAGCCGCGGGCCGGCGCGGGGCTGCTCGCCGGGCTCTCGACCTCCTCGACGACCGACTCGGCATCGGACTCGGCATCGGACCCGGCGTCGGACTCGAGGCCGGTCTCGGCGTCGGACGCGAGGCCGGTCTCGGAGCCGCTCAGCACCATCACGCCCGAGCGGACGCCGTCGAGCGCTTCGTTGGCGAGCTGGTCGGCGGCGGCGTTCTGGGCGCGCGGCACCCAGGTGTAGGTGGTGCCCGCGGGTGCGAGGCGACTCGCCTCGAGGGCCAGGGGGCGCATGGCGGGGTGCTTGATCTTCCAGCGGCCCGACATCTGCTCCACGACGAGCTTGGAGTCCATCCGGACCTCGATCGCGGTGGCCTCCGGGGCGTGGTCGCGGACCAGCCTCAGGCCCGCGATCAGGCCGGAGTACTCCGCCACGTTGTTGCTGGCGACGCCGATCGTGGTGCCGTCGACCGCGAGCACCTGGCCGGTGTCCGCATCACGCAGCAGCGCGCCGTAGGCGGCGGGGCCGGGGTTGCCCCGCGAGCCGCCGTCGGCCTCGACGACGACCGACCGGGCGCCCATCAGAGCCCGGACTCGGCGGTGCGCACCAGGATCCGCTGGCACTCCTCGCAGCGCACGACCTCCTCGGGCGGCAGCGCCCGGATGCGGGAGACCTCGGCGGCGTCGAGGGTCAGTCGGCAACCGCCGCACTGGCGGGCCCGCAGCTCGGAGGCGCCGACGCCCTTGGCCTCCTTGAGCTTCTCGTAGAGCGCCAGCAGGTCCGCGGGGACGCCCGTGGCGGCCCGGTCGCGGTCGGCCTGCACCTCGGCGAGCTCGGCGTCGAGGACGGCGAACCGCCCGTCGCGCGACTCCACCAGCTCGGCGCGGCGGGCCTCCATGCCCGCCACCTCCTCGCGCAGCGTGTCGAGCCCGGTCTGGGCGATCTCCAGCTGCTCCATGATCTCCAGCTCCTCGTCCTCCAGGACGCCGATGCGCCGCTCGAGGCTCTCGAGCTCGTGCTGCATCCGCTCGAGGTCCTTGGGATTGGAGATCAGTCCCTTGTCCATCCGGTCGCGGTCGCGGGTGCGCCGCGCCTTGACCTGCTCGACGTCGGCATCGGCCTTGGCCTGGGTCGCGCTGAGGTCGTCGACCACCACCTGCTGGTCACGCAGGTGGGTGAGGGTCTCGGTGTGGGTGGCGGTGATCTCGGTGATCAGCGCCAGCTCGGGCAGCGAGCGGCGCTGGTGCTGCAGCTGCGCCAGGCGGGCATCGAGCGCCTGCAGGTCGAGCAGGCGCAGCTGGTCGGCGGGGTCGGCTCTCACGCTTCGTCCCTCGGGTCTCTCGGGCTGGTCGGGCTGGGGGTCTCGGCGGCCGGCGCCACCTCGTGGGGGTCACCGGACGCGGCGTCGGCGTCCTGTTCGGCGGGCTCCGCGCGGAAGGTCCACGGGTCGGTGCAGGCGGTGCTGACGCGCACCTCCAGGGTATCGCCACCCTCGCTGCCGAACGCCTCGGTCAGCAGCCGCTCGAGCACGGGCAGCCAGGTCCACTCGGCGGCCCAGTGCGCGACGTCGACCAGGGCCGGGCCCTCGTGCTCGAGAAACTCCGCGGCGGGGTGGTGGCGCAGGTCGCTGGTCAGGTACACGTCGGCGTCGGTGCGCCGCACGGCGTCGAGCAGGAAGTCGCCGGCGCCGCCGCACACGGCCACCCGCCGCACGACGCGGTCGGGGTCGCCGGCCACCCGCACGCCGTGCGCGGTCTCGGGCAGCGCGGCGGCCACGCGAGCGGCGAACTCACCGAGCGTGGTGCGCTCCACGGTGCCGATGCGACCCGAGCCGGTGGCCGAGACGGCCGGGTCAGCCACCTCGACGACGTCGTAGGCGGGCTCCTCGTAGGGGTGCGCGGCGAGCATCGCGCGCACCACGGCCCCGCGCAGGGCACGGTCGAGCACCACCTCGATGCGCACCTCCTGCACGGTCTCGAGGGCGCCCACGCTGCCGACGGCGGGCTCGGCACCCGGGAGCGGGCGGAAGCGCCCCTCCCCCGGCACGGTGAAGGAGGCGAAGTCGTAGGCGCCGATCCGGCCGGCGCCCGCCTCGGCCATCGCCGCGCGCACGGGTGCGGCGGCGTCGGGCGGCACGTAGACGGTCAGCTTGTCGACCGCGGGGCCGGCCGCACCCTGCAGCGGGGCCAGGTCGCCCAGCCCCAGCGCCCGAGCGAGCGAGTCCGAGACGCCGTCGACGGCGTGGTCGGCGTTGGTGTGGGCCGTGAGCAGGGCGCACCCCGCACCCTGGAGCGTGGCGACGGTGCGGCCCTTGGGCGTCGTCGCGGCCATCGAGTGCACGGGCTTGAGGAACAGGGGGTGGTGCACCAGCAGCAGGTCGGCGCCCCACGCCGCGGCCTCGCGCGCCACCTCGGGCGCCGGGTCCACGGCCAGGAGGACCTTGCGCACCGACGCCTCGGGGTCGCCCAGCACCAGCCCGACGGCGTCCCAGCCCTCGGCGGTGGCAGGCGGGTACCACCCGTGCAACGTCGTCATCAGGTCCTGGAGGGTGGGCACGGCGCCCACCGTAGCGGCGTCGCTCACCGGTCCTGGCGGGCACCCGCGCCCTGGCTACCCTGCCTGCATGCCCGTCGTGAAGATCAACGCCATCACCGTGCCCCCCGAGGCCGGCGCCACGCTCGAGGAGCGCTTCGCCGCGCGCGCCCACACCATCGACCAGACCCCCGGCTTCCTCGGCTTCCAGCTGCTGCGCCCCACGGCCGGCGAGTCGCGCTACTTCGTGGTGACCCAGTGGGAGGACGACGCCGCCTTCGAGGCGTGGCGCGACGGCGCCGGCCGGGCCGCCCACGCCGGTGAGCGTGCCCAGCCCGTCGCCTCCGGAGCCGACCTGCTGGAGTTCGAGGTCGTCCTCGACGTGACCCCGTAGAGCTCGCCGGAGCCGGGATGGTCCGGGCCGCGCGCCGGGTCAGTTCACCTGACGGGTGCGCCCCTCCCAGTACGGCGCGCGCAGCTTGAACTTCTGCAGCTTGCCGGTGGCGGTGCGCGCCAGCTCGTCGCGGAACTCCACGGAGGTGGGGGCCTTGTAGCCGGCCGCCTTCTCCTTGCACCACGCGATGAGGTCGGCCTCCGTGGCCTCCTCCCCCTCGGCCAGCACCACGAGCGCCTTGATGGTCTCGCCCCACTTCTCGCTGGGCACGCCGATCACGGCCACCTCGGCGACCGCGGGGTGGCTGAAGAGCACGTCCTCCACCTCGATCGAGGAGACGTTCTCGCCGCCGGTGATGATCACGTCCTTCTTGCGGTCCTGGATCGTCACGTAGCCGTCGTCGCCGATCACCGCGCCGTCCCCGGTGTGGAACCAGCCGTCGGCCAGCGCGCGCGCGGACTCCTCGGGCTGCTCCCAGTAGCCCTCGAGCACCACGTTCGAGCGGGCCAGCAGCTCGCCGGCGCCCTCCTGGCTCTCGGTCGTGCTGAGCCGGACGCCGAGCGCCGGCGCACCGGCGCGGGTCAGCAGCCCGGCGCGCTCCTCCGCCGGCAGGTCGTCCCACTCCTCGCGGGCACGGTTGATGGTGAGCAGCGGCGAGGTCTCGGTGAGCCCGTAGATCTGGATGAACTCCCAGCCCAGCTCGGCCTCCACCCGAGCGACGGTCTTGGTGGGCGGCGGGGCGCCGGCCATGATGATCCGCACCTTGTCGCGGCCGGGGATCTCGCCCTCCCAGGTCTGGGCGGCCTCCAGCACCGCGGCCGCCACCGCGGGGGCCGCGCACATCACCGTGACGCCGTGCTCCTCCACGCGACGCAGGATCTCGGCGCCGTCGATCTTGCGGATGACGACCTGCTTGACGCCCAAGCCCGTCATCGCGAACGGCATGCCCCATCCGTTGGCGTGGAACATCGGCAGCGTGTGCAGGTAGACGTCCCGGTCGCTGACGGTGGTGTGCATCGCGAAGGTGACGGCGTTGACCCAGATGTTGCGGTGCGTGATCTGCACGCCCTTGGGCCGGGCCGTGGTGCCGGAGGTGTAGTTGATGCACGCCGTCGCGTTCTCGTCGGGGTCCCACGGTCGCGGCTCCGGGCCGCCGTCCTCGGGAGCCGCGGCGAACAGGCTCTCGTCGTCGCCGATGACGAAGCGGTGCTCGGCGCTCACCCCCGCCAGCGACTCGTCGAGCTCGGGGTCGACCCACAGCACCCGGGCACCGGAGTGCTCGACGATGTAGCTCACCTCGTCGGGGCGGAGCCGGAAGTTGACGGGTACCAGCACCCGCCCGGAGCCGGCCACGCCGAAGAAGGCCGTCAGCAGCCGGGCGCTGTTGTGGGAGACGAACGCCACCCGCTCCCCCACCTCGATGCCCAGCTCGTCGAGGCGTGCGGCCATCCGTCGTGCCAGCGCGCCCATCTCGGCGTAGGTGGTGCGGCCGTCCTCGCCGAGCGGCCGCGCCGGCTGGTCGGGCTCGTCGACCACGGCGGTGCGCTGGCCGTAGACCTGCACGGCGCGGTCGATGAAGTCGGAGACGGAGAACGGGACGAGCACGAGACCTCCTGCGGTGACGGACGTGATGCCCGCCACTCTAGGACGGTCGGCCAGCGCCGGACCGGCGGTCGCCCCGTCCGCTCGACGAGCGGTCCGGACGGCTCGGCGAGCGGCCGGGCAGAGCCTTCATGAGACCGTTCTCATGCGCGTCTCATGCCCGCCCCACGCTGCGCGAGGAGCCTGCTGCCATGAGCAACCTGTGGAAGGCGCTCCTCGGCGTCGCGCTGGTGGTACCGCTCGCCGCGTACGTGGCGGGCACGCTGGGCCCCTCCGCGGCCGACGACGGGAACCGCAGCCGCCCGGTCATCATCGGCCAGGTGCCGAGCTCCGAGCCTGCGGACGAGCCCTCGCGCACACCCGGTGACCGGCCGACGCGCGATAATCGCGGTCCGGGGCGCGACGACGACCGGGACGACCTGGACGACGACTTGGGCGACGATCTGGACGACGGCTCGGACGAGAGCGACGAGGACGACGATGACGACGTGGCGCCGGCGCCGGCCCCAGAAGGCACCCGTGAGCAGACGCGGAGCGACGACGGAGGATCCCGCTCCGGGCGAGACGACCAGGGAGATGCCCGCAGCGGTGGATCCGTCTCCGGCGGCTCCGGCGGCTCCGGCTCCGGCGGCTCCGGTGGCGGGCCGCGACCGGGCGGCGGCGACCGGGACGACGACCGGGACGACGACGACGGCGACGATGACGGGGACGACGACGGGGACGACGGGGACGACGACGACTGAGGCCCGTCGTCGACGCATCCTGCAGTTCTCGGTCCGCACCCGCATCGCGGCCACCATCATGGTGGTGACTGCGGCCGCCATGACCTCGGCCGGCATCCTGGTCTACGCACTCGAGTCGGCCCAGGTGGACAGCGACACCAACCAGCAGATCGACCAGGAGATCCTGGAGTTCCGCGCCCTCCAGGCCGGTGACGACCCGTTGACGGGAGCGCCTTTCGCCGACACCGAGCGGCTGCTGAGCCTCTTCCAGGACCGCAACGTCACCGACGACGACGAGATCCTGGTGACCTACCTCGGCAGCGAGGTGCTCGACAGCTCCCCCAACCGGTTCGGTCGGGCGATCTTGGACGAGGCCGAGTACGAGCAGGTGGTGGCCTCGCGGCTCACCGGCGGCGGTACCGAGGTCTACGAGAGTCCCCAGTACGGCGAGGTCTGGGTCACCGTCGTGCCGGTCGAGAACCGCATCGACCGCGACGCACCCGGCGCGCTGGTGATCGTCAACCTCCTCGCCGAGGAGCGCAGCGAGCTCAACCGCACCATCCGCACCTACGCGATCATCACGCTGCTCTCGTTGGCGCTGATCACCGCGCTCGCCTTCTGGCAGGCCGGACGCCTGCTCGCCCCGCTCACCACCCTGCGCGACACCGCCCGCGAGATCACCGCCACCGACCTCTCCCGTCGGATCCCGGCCCGGGGCAACGACGACGTCACGGCGCTGACCCACACCATCAACGACATGCTCGACCGTCTGGAGGCGGGCTTCGAGGCCCAGCGCAACTTCCTCGACGACGCCGGCCACGAGCTGAAGACCCCGCTGACGGTGGTCCGTGGCCACGTGGAGCTGCTCGAGCACGGGGACGCCGAGGACGTTGCCGAGACCCGCGACCTGGTGCTCGACGAGATCGACCGGATGACGCGGCTGGTCGAGGACCTGGTCCTGCTGGCCAAGGCCCGCCGTCCCGACTTCCTCACCCCGCGCAAGGTCGACCTCGACAAGCTCACCCACAGCATGCTGGCGAAGAGCCGCGCCCTCGGCGACCGCGACTGGAAGCTCGACGGCAAGGGCGCCGGCCAGGTGGTGGTCGACGAGCAGCGGATCACCCAGGCGGTGCTCCAGCTGGCCGACAACGCCGCCAAGCACACCGACGCCGGGGCCGAGATCGCCGTCGGGTCGGCGCTCGAGGACGGGTGGGTGCGGCTGTGGGTGCGCGACACCGGCGACGGCGTGCCCGTCGACGACCGCGAGCACGTCTTCGAGCGCTTCGGCCGCAGCCTGGTGCGCCCCGGCGACGAGGGCTTCGGGCTCGGTCTGTCCATCGTCAAGGCCATCGCCACCGCGCACGGCGGCACCGTCGGTGTCACCGAGGCCGCGGGCGGCGGGGCCCGCTTCGAGCTGCGACTGCCACGGGAGGGCGCATGGCCAGGATCCTGATCGTCGAGGACGAGGCGCGCATCGCCTCCTTCGTGGCCAAGGGGCTGCGGGCCGAGGGCCACGTCGCTGCCATCAGCCCCGACGGCGAGAGCGGCCTCGACGAGGCCCTCGGCGGCGACTACGACCTGATGGTGCTCGACATCGGGCTGCCCGGCATCGACGGCTTCGAGGTGCTCGACCAGCTCCGCTCCCAGGGGTCGCGGATGCCGGTCATCGTGCTGACCGCCCGCGACTCGGTGACCGACACGGTCTCGGCCCTCGAGGGCGGCGCCGACGACTACATGGCCAAGCCGTTCCGCTTCGCCGAGCTGATGGCGCGGGTGCGCCTGCGGCTGCGCCAGGACCAGGCCGGCAGCGGCAACGGTGCCCGCGAGGCGCTGGAGGCCGGCGGCGTGCGGCTGGACCTGCGCACCCGCCGCGCGACGGTGGGTGGTCGCGAGGTCGACCTCTCGGCCCGCGAGTTCACCCTGGCCGAGATCTTCATGCTCAACCCCGGGCAGGTGCTCTCGCGCGAGCAGCTGCTCGACCACGTGTGGGGCCTGGACTTCGACCCCGGCTCCAACGTCGTCGACGTCTACGTGGGCTACCTGCGCAAGAAGTTCGGCGCCCCCACCATCGCCACCGTCCGTGGGATGGGCTACCGCTTCGTCCCCTGACCACCGACCCGGCGCGCGCTCCCGGGGACAGCCGAGTCGTCGGGTGCGTGCGCTCAGAGACAGCCGAGTCGTCGCTTGCACGCGCACAGAGACAGCCGAGTCGTCGCGTGCGCGCGCCCAGAGACAGCCGAGTCGTCGCTTGCACGCGCCCGGGAGAGGCCTGCGCGGAAGCGCCGGGTCGGCACCCCCACGACGCGCGGAAGCGCCAGCTCGGCACCCCCACGGCGCGCGCAAGCGCCGGGTCGGCATCCCCACGATGCGCCGAAGCGCCGGGTCGGCACCCCCACGACGCGCGGAGGCGCCGAGACGGCCGAGCCGTCGGGTCAGCGGACCTTGTAGGCCAGCTTGGCGCGGGGCTGGCGGGCGAGGACGGGCTCGAGGGCCTCGGCGACCTCGTGGGGCAGCGGGCGGTCGGCGGGTGCCGGGGAGAGCCCGGCACGCAGCACCTCGACCACCTCGGGAGCCAGGCGCGCGGGCAGGTCGCGCGGCGCGGCGGTGAGCTGGGGGTAGCGCACCTCGACGTCGTCGTGGTCGAGGTCGCCGTCGGCGAAGGGACGGTAGCCGGCCACGGCCTCGAAGAGCGTGGCACACAGACCCCAGACGTCGCTGGCGTGCCCGGGGATGCCGGTCTGCGGCGGGTCGCACTGCTCGGGTGCCAGGTAGGCATCGGTGCCGATCGGCACCGTGAGGCGCGCCGCGTCCTCGACGGGACGCGCCACCGAGAGGTCGATGAGTCGCGCCGGGGCGCCCATGATGATGTTGCTCGGCTTGATGTCGAGGTGCACCCAGCCGAGGTGGCGCAGGTAGTGCACCGCCGAGGCGATCTCGATGCCGAGCGGCAGGTACTGGTACTCGGGCAGAGCGCCGTGGCGGCGGATCAACGAGGAGAGCCGCGGGCCGTCGATCTGCTCGAGGACCAGGTGCGGGCGCTCCCCGTGGTCGACCGACCGCAGGCAGCGGGCCACCACCGGGTGGTTGACCTCGGCCAGGGCGCGCGCCTCGCGGCGCAGCCCGCGCAGGGTGGACTCGTCGTCCACCTGGCCGGGGCGCACCAGCTTGACGACGACCGGGGCGTAGGTGATCTCGTCGAAGGCCAGGTAGGCCTCGTACGAGGAGCCACCCCCGAGCAACCGCATCGCGGTCAGCTCGGGGGTGATCTCGTCGCCCTCGGTCAGGGCCCAGGCGTCGGAGGAGCCCATGCTCAGCGGCGCCGCGTGTCGTTGCGCGAGTTGTCGTTGGTGCTGCCCGCGGACCAGTCGCGCTTCTGCTTGCCGGGGCCGTCGCTGGTCATGTCGCGGGTCAGGTCGCCGCGGCTGCGGTCCTTGTCGCGGCTGACCTTCGAGAAGCGGGAGTTGGTGGCGTCGCGGCTGGCCCGGCTGTTGATGCTGTTGCGGGTCGCGGTGTCGCGGGTGTTGTCGCGGGTCCGGTCGCGGGTGTCGTCGTCATCGTCGTCGTCGACGGTGGTGACGATCTCGGTGTCGTCGTCGTAGCGGTTGTAGCCGGCGTCGTCGGCCGAGGCGCTGGAGACGCCGAGGGCCATCAGGCCGCCGCCGACCAGGCCGGCGGTGCTGATGATCCCGGCCTTGACGAGAGTGTGCATCGAGCTGCTCATGGGGTTCTCCTCCTACGGAATTCGCAGCAAGCGTGCGCTGCTGGCGAGGAGAACAGTGCCCAACGGCGGTGAGGCCACCATGAACCGTTCATGAGAGACCCCTCATGTGAGGTCGGCCGGGCTGCTGGGCACCTACGAACGGTCGCGGCGCCACGCCACCAGCCGACGCCCGGTCGGCTCGACCTCGGGGGAGGCCGACTGCTCCCAGAGTCGCCGCCACTGCGCGACCCGGGGGCCGGAGGGGTCGGGCGTCGCGCCGGCCGCGGCGCGACGACGCGCCTCCCACCAGGTGGTGGAGTCCTCGTCGAGCAGCACCGCGACGCCGTCGCGCACCCGAGCGGCGAAGTCGCGCACCGACTCGCCCTCGCGGGCGCGCAGCGGCTCGCCGAACCGCACGGTGAGCTGACGGCGGCCCGGGGCCGGCCAGGAGCGTCCGCGCGGCATGGCCGCGAACGTGCCCCGGTGGGCGACGGGCACGACCGGCACGTCGTGGGCGTGGGCCAGGTAGGCGGCACCCATGCGGAAGCGCCCCATCCAGCCGTCCTGGGAGCGGGTGCCCTCGGGGAAGATCAGCAGGCTCCAGCCCTCCTCGAGGACCTCGCCGGGCGTGGTGGCCATGGTGCCGCCGCGCCGGTCGATCGGGAAGGTGTTGAACAGCACCGAGGAGCCGACCGCGCGCCACCACGTGTCGAAGAAGTAGTCGGCGGCCGCCGCGACGGCGGTGCGCCGACGCCACCGGTCAGGCAGCGAGAGCAGCACCAGCGGGGTGTCGAGGTGGGAGGCGTGGTTGGCCGCGAAGATGACCGGTCCCTCGAGCCGGTCGAGGATGTCGAGGCCCTGCACGTGGGTGCGCACCGAGGATCGGAACACGGGCTCGAGCCCGGCGCGCTGCACCACCTCGCGGGCCGCGATCGCCGGCCGCGTGCGCGCCCAGTCGGACCGGAAGACCGTGGACTCCGACTCCGGCACCCACGGCTGCGCCGAGCGCGGCACCTGCGCGCGGTGCCCCCAGCGCCACCCGCGCGAGACCTGGCGGACGTCGTCGACGCCGCCGCGCCAGAACCCGCGGCGCCCGCCGCTCACCGGACGTCCGCGATCAGCTGCGGCGGGTTGTGCAGGTAGGTGATCGAAGGGCTGGTGCCCACCGTGCCCGAGGCCATCTCGAGGGCGTCGGCCAGCGTGCTGGCCGCCCGGAAGCCCAGGCGGGCGGCCACGCGGCGGTCACCGCCGACCCAGATGACGTCGCCCACGTGGTCCATGGCGTGCGAGGCCCAGTACCACATGTAGAACGCGTGGACGCCGTGGTAGGCGTGCGAGGTGCGGTAGAGGTGGATGTACCACTCGTCCTGGGCGAACTGCTGCTCGTACTTGGGCCCGATCACGGCGGGGTCGGTGGAGTCGGCGAGCACCTCCTCGTAGAAGTCCACGTAGGAGGGGTGGTGCAGCTGGTTGAACCCCTCGTTGAGCGGGTGGTAGAGGATCAGCGCGCCGCCCTGACGCACCGGCGGCCGGCCGCGGTAGGAGTTGAACACGTACCCCAGCCCCATGCAGGTGGCCAGGATCGGGTTCATCGAGGAGTGCACGTTGTACGGGCCCAGGAACGGCACTCCCAGCACCAGGACGTCGGTCTGGCCCTGCACCTCCACCAGCTGCTGCTCGTGCACCTTGGCCAGCGTGAGGTCGTGCACCGCCTCCACCTCGCCGGCGTTGACGCCGGTGACGCGGTACTGCGAGCGCATGTCGTGGAAGATGCGGTGCCGCATCTTCAAGGGGGCCGCAGCCAGCGCGCGCCGGCTCGCGAGCATCGTGGCCTGGTCGCGGATCGACCACTCCCACTCGCGCTTCTGCAGGAAGCCCATGCTCTTGGGGAAGACGGTGTTGTCGACCGTCGCCTCGATCTGGAAGACCTTCACGTGGTCCTTGATCAGCCGACCCATCCGCCAGGCCGAGGCGTGCAGCTCGGAGCTGTGGCGGTCCATGAACGAGGTCGAGTTCACCATCGTGTCGTGGTTGTGGTGGTGGCGCAGCGAGTTGTACGCCGAGAGGCCGATGCCGACCGACTTGTGGCCGCCCTCCATCGGCACCAGCGTGGTGTTGACGTAGACCAGCAGGTCGGACTCCGCGGCCCGCTTGTTGATGACGACGTGCTCGTCGGCCTCGGTCTTGCCCAGGAACGTGAGGTTGTCGTGGTCCTCGGCGTCGTGGTTGACCAGCAGCCCCTCGCCGAAGAAGGAGCGGAAGACCCGCTCCCCCACGATCGCCTCGAGCTCGGACGCCGTGAGACGGCGGTGGAACGCGTTGGCCGAGATGAGCACGACGTCGTCGACGCCGGCGTCGGCGGCGAGGGTGAGCACCTGCTCGATGATCCGCTGGCGCACGTCGGGCCGCTGCGGGGTGGGAAGCAGGGTCGAGATGTCGTCGAAGGCGATCGTCAGCCGCATGCCGGCGAACAGCAGCGAGGGCAGCGGGTCGGAGTCGACCGGGTGGTGCAGGGCGTCGTGGATGGTCTGCTCGACGTCGGCGACGGGCTCGATCGACTCGGGCGGGTAGACCACGCGCGTGCCGAGCGGGAACTCCTCGAGCCGGAACCCGAGCCCCTCGTGCACCAGCAGCGGCGGCGTCCGGTCGTCAACCTCGAGGACGAAACCTGGCCTGCTCATGACGTGCTCCTCGTGCTGCGGTGTGGACGACGGCTGGCCGACGGGGCGGCCATCGGGGTGGGTGGTCGGTGGGTCATCGCGTGTCCCGGGGGTCGAAGGCGACCTTGACGGTGCCCAGACGGCCGGCGGACTGGGCGTGGTCGAGCGCCTCGCGCCAGCGGTGCAGCGGGTAGGGCGCGACGCCCGTGGCCAGCTGCGCGACGGCGTCGAGCCCCGCGAGCTCCGTGGCGATCTCGAAGGCGCCACGCGGCTCGGCGGCTCGCCCGACACCCGCGGGCTCGGCGCGCGCCGAGGCGTAGCTGCCGACCAGCTCGAGCTCGCGGAACCAGGCGGCGGAGAGGTCGGCCGAGGCCGGCATGCCGGAGAGCACCACACGGCCGCCGGCGCGGGTGGCGTGCATCGCGGTCTCGAGCGAGGCACGGTTGCCGACGGCGTCGACGGCGACGTCGACCCCGCCGAGCAGGTAGGGGCTGGAGAAGTCGGGCTCGAGCTGGAAGGCGCCGGTCAGGCGGCGCACGCGTCGCAACACCTCACGGGGTGCGACGACCTCGCTGGCACCCAGCCGGAGCGCCAGCTCGCGCTGGTGGGCGTGCTTGGCCACCACGATGATCTCGCCGGCGGGCGTGAGCTCGCGCAGCGCCAGCGTGGTGAGCAGGCCCACGGAGCCGGCTCCGCTGACGAGCACGCGCTGCTGGGAGGTGACACCGGCACGCAGGGCGGTGTGCACCGCGCACGCCAGGGGCTCGATCAGGACCGCCTGCTCGTCGGAGTACTCCGCGGGCACCACGTGCAGCTGCGAGCGGTGCGCGGTGAGCTGCTGGCCCCATCCACCTCCCGTGGCACGGCAGAACCCGGTCTGCAGCGCTGGCGGCAAGTGGCCGACGGCGACCCGGGAGCACCTGTTGGTGGCGCCGGCGGCGCAGTCGGCACAGGGCTGCAGGCCGCGGGTGGCGCAGGTGAGCACCGAGTCGACGACGACGCGGGTGCCCTTCGGCAGGTCCTCGCAGTCCTCCTGCAAGTCGGCCACCACCTCGTGCCCGGGCACGAACGGCAGGGAGACGAGGGCCGAGAAGTAGAGACTGGTGGCGCCCGAGAGCGCGCCGAGGTCGGAGCCGCAGATGCCGGAGAGACGGGTGCGCAACGGCACCCATCCGTCCTTGTCGACCGACGGCGTCTCGCGGGTGACCAGCCGCAGCGGCGTGGTGGCGCTGCCGACCATGGGCAGACGGCCGCCGAGGGCCTTGCCGACGGCGGTGCGCGGCAGCGAGCGGAACATCTCCAGGGCGAGCATCAGCCGGGGCCTCCCGCCGGGTTGAGGCTGCGCACCGACGGCGAGGGGCTGGCCCAGTCGACGACGGTCCAGCGCTGCCGCTTGGCGTGGCGGTACAGCGGCACGTCGGGCCGCACCGCCACCGGGTGGCCGACGGCGTCGAGCAGCGGCAGGTCGGAGTGGGAGTCGGCGTAGCCGAAGGAACGGGCGAGGTCGAGGCCGTGCTCGGCGGCGTGCGCCTGCATCCAGGCGGCGCGCGACTCCCCCACCAGCGGCGAGGAGGCCAGGTGCCCCGTGCACCGCCCGTGCTCGTCGACGGCCAGCTGCGCGGACTCGATGTGGTCGAAGAGGGGGCGCAGCGGGCGCGTCAGGGGCGTGACGGCGCCGGTGATCAGCACCGTGCGGTGACCGGCCGCCCGGTGCTCACGCACGCGCCGCACCGCGGCGGGCGAGAGCCGGGAGAGCACGTGGCCGGTGAGGTGCTCGTCGACGATCCGCTCCAGGACGGCCAGGTCCGCCCCGGCGTACTCGCGGTAGGCGGTGCGCAGGAAGTCGCTGCGCTGACGCCGCTCGGCAGCCAGGAGGCCGGGCACCGAGGCGGCGACCCGGCCCAGGTGGGCCCACCGCTCGGCGGTGGGCAGCTCGCGCAGGCGCAGCCACAGGTAGCCCTCGAGCACGTTGCTGGAGAGCAGGGTGCCGTCCATGTCGAAGAACGCACCGATCTCGGCAGCTCCCTCGGCGGGCGCCTGGTCGGAGCCGGCGTCGATGGTGCGCAGGGTGGGGGCGCCACCGCCGGCGCGCTTGCGGCGCCGCTCGTCGAGCTGTCGGATGGGCTTGGTGACCGCGGGGCAGTGGATGTCCTGCAGGTACTCGCGCCAGTCGACGACCGCGGTGTCGAAGGCGAAGGCCTCCTGGTCCGCGGCCGAGAGCGACCGGAACAGCCCCACGGTGGCGCCGTCCTCGAAGCTCAGCTCGGCCTGGGTGTACTCGGCGTAGATGTCGAGGTAGCGGCGCAGGAACTCCAGGCGCCGACCCTGCTGGTCGAGCTTGCGCACCAGCTCGCGCGCGCGGTCGCTGCGCGGCACCTTGCCCAGCACGTAGTCGGCGGCGCGATGGGCACGCTCGCTGGTGGCGAGCACCCGCTCGACCGCCTGGCCCCCGGGGAAGCGCCATTCGGGCAGCAGCACGGCGCCGCGCTCCCCCGCCGTGAACGGGTGCTGCTGGAAGTAGCCGCGGATGTGGTCGTAGAGGACGCCGAACGTGAGCGGGTTGCGGTGCCCCGAGCTGACGTGGAAGTACCCGGGGGCGGCAGGCTCCGGCGGGTGGGCCAGCACCGCCACGATCGCGGCGACGACGTGGTCGACGGGGACGATGTCGACGGTGGTGTCGGCGGCGGCCGAGAACTCCGGCAGCTCGCCGCGGCCGTAGGCCAGGATCAGCGGCTCGGCCATCTTGAAGCCCTCGATCCACCCCGGGTGGGGCGTCACCAGGGCCGACTCCACGATGCTGGGGCGCACGATCGAGGCGCGACGGCCCTGCGCCGTCCACGCCTCGACGACGCGCTCGCCCAGGGCCTTGGTGAAGGTGTAGGCGTCGGTGAAGCCCAGGCTGCGGGCCCGCTCGGCGCCGATGCGCACCAGCTCGTCCTTGACCCACTGGCGCCGGGCCTGCTCGGTGGCGCGGGCGGCGGTGAGCATGCCGGCCCGGCTGTGCTCGCGCTCGGCCTTGCGCCGCTCCCGCTCGAGCAGGTCGGCCGAGCGCGACCGGTCCTCCACGGAGGTGCGCTGGGTCAGGCCCCAGGCGGTCTCGGCCTCGACGTCGACGTCGTGCTCGACCGGACCCTCGGGGATGACGCCGCGCCGCCGACCGGCCACGTAGGCGGTGGAGATGTGCACGTAGTGGATGGAGTCCTCGCCGCGACCGCTCGCGAGGGCGGCCTCGTCGATGCGGGCCAGCAGCTCGCGCACACCCACCACGTTGGTGCGGAAGCCCTCGTCGACCGGGGGGTCGAAGGAGACGTCGCCCGCACAGTGCACGACGGCGTCGAGGTCGCTGGGCAGCGGTGGCGCATCGGCCAGGTCGCCCTCGACGACGCCGACCCGCGCCGCCATCAGCTCCTCGACACCACCGGCGGTCTCGACCACCTCGGCGAAGATCGGCTTGCGCAGCAGGGTGGCCACGCGCTTGGCGGCTCCGGTGGAGCCCTTGGGACGCACCAGCACCGAGACCCGGACGCCGGGCACGCGGTCGAGCACCAGGTGCAGCAGCGCCTCGCCGATGAAGCCGGTGACCCCGGTGAGCAGCACGTGCTGCCCCTCCAGCCTCGCGGCGATGCCTGCCGAGCTCACGCGTGGTCCTCCCGGGGGACGTCAGGCGGGTCGCGCGGACCCGCGGGTGCTGGGTGACTGGTGGAGCCGGTGGTGCGGTCGCGATTGTGCCCCACCGCACCGACGGCCCCGCACCGGCCCGGTCCACGGACCGGGCGGGCGGGGCCGCCGACGGGCGATCAGGCGGGTGACCGCGCGAGGCCGCGGGTCAGCGACGCACGAGGCCCTCGCGCAGCGCCGGCTTCACGACCTTCTTGGGGCCGGGGCGCACCTGGCTGATCCCCTTGGTGTTCTTGCCGAGCTTGACCGTGATGTGCGCGATGGCGTCCGAGGTGATCCGCAGGGCCTTGCGGTTCACGTTCTTCAGCGTGTCGCCCTCGGTGTGGTAGTTCGGGTCGTAGATGACGCCGGCCCGGCCACCGAACAGCTGCTGCTCGCGCTCGGTCTTGACGCCGTCGGCCCCGGTGAAGATGCCGCCGGAGGGGACGCCGTTGTTGATGAAGGCCTGGTAGTCCGAGCGTCCGGAGAACTCGGTGTCCACGACCGGCTGCTTGGTGGCCTTGAAGTAGCGCCGGTAGGCGCGCTCGGTCTGCGCGGAGCCCGGGGGCACGGGGGCCTCGGCCTCGTAGGTCGACTCGTCGGCGTCGTAGACGCTGATCACGTAGTTCGGCGAGCCGACCATGTCGTAGTTGAGGTAGACCGCGATCTTGTCGAGCGCCTTGGGGCGCTTGGTGACCAGCTCGTTGACGTAGTGCGTCGAGCCGAGCAGGCCGATCTCCTCGGCACCCCACCAGGCGAAGCGGATGTTGTTGCGCAGCTTCTTCTCCAGGCCGGTCTTCTTCAGCGCGATCGCGGTCTCCAGCAGCGCGGCGCTGCCGGTGCCGTTGTCGTTGATGCCGGCGTGGTCCTGGACGCCGTCGAGGTGCGCGCCCAGCATCACGGTGTTGTCGCGGTCGCCGCGCTTGGTGGTGGTGATGACGTTCCAGGTGCGGCGCTGCTCGACGGTCACGTCGAAGTCCGCGGTGGCCTCGACCGGCCCCTCGGCCAGCTGCGCCAGCAGCGCGGTGCCGTCGGCCTGGGTGATGCCCGTGGTCGGCGGCAGGCCGGTCTCCCCACCCAGGGTCCCGTTCAGCTCACCCTCGGCGTTGTTGTAGATGACGACGACCGCGGCACCTGCCGCGCCCGCGGCGGCGGCCTTCTCGGCGAAGGAGCAGGTGCCGCGCGAGACGAGCGCGACGCCGTCGGTGGCATCGACGCCGGTCCAGGCGGCGTCGGTGCAGCCCAGCGGGTCGGTGGGCGCCACCAGGGGGCCGGTGACCGGCCCGTCGGTGCCGACCGAGCCCTCCATGATGATGTGCTCGAGCGCCTCGCCGTCGACGGTGAGGTCGTCCTTGTTCACGCTGGTGTAGGTGAAGTCGAAGTACTGGCGCTTCGGCTTGTAGCCGGCCTTCTTGAGCTGGTTCTCGATGTAGCGGGACCCCGCCGCGTAGCCGGGGCGGCCGGCGGCGCGGTCGCCCGTGCGGTCGGCGATCTCCTCCAGGCGACGCAGGTGACCGACGATGTCCTTCTCGTCGACCGCGCGGCGGATGGCCCTGCTGTCCTTGTCGAGGACCTGGTTGCGCGAGGGCTTGGCCTGCGCGCGACGCTCCTGCTCGACCGACTCCTGCTCGACCGACTCCTGCTCTACCTGCTCGACCGGACGGGTGGTCCGGTCCTCGCCGGTCGCGGCCGCGGTGGTGGCGGGACCGATGAGTGACACTCCGACTCCGAGAACAGCCGCGGCGGCGATGGCCGCGCGGCTCCGTGTGGCACGCACTGATGTGCTCCTGTGGGGTTGTGCGGATGGGACAGCCCCCACCCTCACACGAGTCACCGCAGGATCGCCAGCACCGCCCCCGGGTCCCGACCGGTTCGTCCGGGCCAGGTGGCCCTGGCCCGGACGAACCGTCGATGCCGGTGAGCTGCCGCGATCAGCCCCCGGAGGGCCAGGTCAGCCAGCTGACCTCGCCACCGCGCACGGCCGCGGTGAGGACGACGTCGCGCGTGCCCTTCTCCACCAGGTCGTAGCGGCCCGCCGTCAGCGAGTCGAAGACCAGCGAGGGAACCGGCTCCCCGGCGGCGACGGGGCGGCGGACGACGGCCACGTGCGGCGGGTGCTCGTGCCCGTGGTCGTGGTCGTGCCCATGCGCATGGTCGTGCGCGTGGTCGTGGTGGTGGACATCGGCCACGCGACCGTGGGCCAGCACCTCCACCTCGCGCCCGACGGACTCCAGCGGCATCTCCACGACGAGGGCACCGACGTCGCCGCCGATGTCCAGCATCACGGCGCCCTGGCCGGCCCAGGGGTTCTCCGGGGAGTCCGGGGAGTCCTGGCCGTGCTCGTGGCTCATCGCTGCCCGCTGCCGACCGAGGTGGTGCCGGGCTCGGTCTGGTAGCCACCCCCCGGATGACCCAGGTAGGGGAAGTTCGCCAGCAGCGGGGCGTTGGTGTTCGAGGTGCCGTCCTCGACCGCCGCGGCCGCGTCGTCGGGGGTGAAGGACGGGTCCACCAGCGGGATCGTCAGACCGGCCACGGCACGCAGTTCGACCGTGACGACGTCGTCCCCGACACGCCGGCCGTTGGGGAACCCGGCGGCGTCACCGGCGACGAGCCCCAGCGGGTTGGGCTCCGCCGTGGGCGGGACGGCCACGTTGAGGCGCAGCATGTCCGCGGGCGTCGGTCCGGTGAAGTTCTGGAAGCCGTCCACGACGCCGGCCGGGATGCCGGTGAGCAGGATGGCGTGCAGGTCCGCCCGCTCCTTGCGGTAGGCCGCCAGGCGGGGGAAGACGCCCGGGTAGAGCTGCGGCAGGAGCCCGGCCAGCTCGGGCCGGTAGACGTAGCGCTGGTACTGCTTGTCGCCGCTGGGCGGACGGATGTTCCACCGGTCCTTCTCGGCCATCGGCACGATGACCTCGTTGAACAGCGGGTTCGCCAGTCGCGAGACCTGCTTCCAGGGGCCGACGCCGACGTAGCGCGCCTGCTTGCGGTCCAGGACGCGCGACTTCTGCCGGCTGGCCGTGGCCCACACGCCGATCGTCGCCGCCGGGTCGCTGACACCACTGGGGCGGCGGCCGGTGCGGGTCAGCTGCTCGATCGGGATCTGCAGGGCGATCGAGTGCACGTTGAAGGACTGCGTGGAGTTGCGGCCGTTCATCTCGGGCATGTTGATCAGGTGCGCCTCGTTGAAGGGACGCAGGGCACCGAGGTCGAAGATGCTGCCCAGGTCGACGTGGAAGGCGTCGGCCCGCTGGCCCGCGAAGACCCGCTTGCCGGCGGGCAGGAACCGCACCGCCTGCCGCGCGAGGGCCGGGTAGTCGGGCGTGCTGCGCACGCCCACGTTGACCGGCGGGCAGGGCAGGTTGGTGCCCAGCACCTTGCGCGTGGTCTGGCGGCCGCGCCGGGTCACCTGGGTGACCGTGTAGGTCTGCGGACGGTTCCACGCCGCGTCGCTGATGTTCTGGATCGGGCCGGTGTTGTAGAGGAACGTCCGCGGGTTGCGGATGCGCGTGGAGAAGCGGAACTGGTAGCTGATGTCGGGCGTGGCCCGGCCCGAGTTGGCCACGTGGATCTCGTAGAGCACGTCGTCACCGAACTCGAAGAAGTTCGGCCCGCTGTCGGGCTTCTGCAGCGGGATGAAGTTGGCGATCAGGGTGACGGTGCTGGGCTTGTCGGGGCTGACGAACGCGTAGACGTCGGTGCCGTCGGCCACGGGGTCCTTGCTGATCTCGGGCGCTTCGCGGTGGGAGGACATCAGCGCACCCCCGCCGCGCGCAGGATCCGGCCGACGAGGTCCTTGTCGGTCACGTCCACCTCGTCGTCACCGGACATCACGGTGAGTCGGCCGGCGGCCGGGTTCTCGATGTACACCATCACCGGGCCACCAGACCCCAGTCCGCTGCCGCGCTCGGTGTCCGACGCGGCTGCCGCGCCGGCCGTCGCCGCCACCGCCCCCGCTGCCGCACCGGCTCCCGCGACCGCGATGAAGCCCCTTCTGCTGGTCTCGCTCATGCTCTGCCTCCAGGCATCCGGGCACCCCGGTGTGAGGTGCGCCACCCTGCGTTCGGAGCCGCGCCGACGGCGGATGTCGCCGCGCGGGATCGTCTCGCAGTGGGAGACGGTGGCCGGGCCGGGGCCGGCGGGGTGGGCGCAGAGGGGATCGAACCCCCGACCACCTCGTTGTAAGCGAGGGGCTCTACCGCTGAGCTATACGCCCGGGTGCCGCAAAGCGGCCACAGACTACCCGCGCGCTCGACCGGCCGTGGGCCGGGAGTGCTCGGGGCTGGCTCGGTGCCCCGGAGTGCCAGGAGCGATGTCACGAGCCCAAATGTCAAGAGCCGAGCCAATGGCGTCTCGGGTCACCACTGGCTCGGCGTCTCCGACACTACCCGGCCGCGCACGCCGGCGGAAGTGGTTGAGCAAGAAACCACCCGTCGTGACTAGACGGCCTGGTGCAACCGGGTCAGGTGCTCCACCAGGTCGCGGGCCTCCCCGGGCGGGTTGTGGACCGCCCAGCTAACCAACCCGGCCTTGTCGACCACGTAGGAGGAGCGGCGCGCCGTCCCGGCCCGCTCGTCGAGGACGCCGTAGGCACGCGACACGGCGCCGTGGGGCCAGAAGTCGCTCAGCAACGGGAAGTTGATGCCGTCGACGTCGGCGAAGGCACGCAGCGAGAACATCTGGTCGGTCGAGACGGCCAGCACCTCGGTGTCGAAGGTGAGGAAGTCGGCGAGCCGGTCGCGGATCCCCGCCATCTCACCGGTGCACACGCCCGAGAACGCGGCGGGGTAGAAGACCAGCGCCACCGCCTTGCTCCCCCGGTAGGAGGAGAGCCGGACGTCGGCGCCGAACTGGTCGCGCAGGGTGAAGTCCGGTGCCGGCGTCCCGACCGGCAGGCCCGCAGGATCACTCACCCGGCGGACTCCTCGTCGGTGCTGCCGTCGTCGCCGTCGTCGCCGTCGTCGCCGTCGTCGCCGCTGCCGTCGCCGTCACGCTCGACCAGCTCCCGCTTGAGCACCTTCCCGGTGGCGTTGCGGGGCAGCTCGTCGATGACGACGATCTCGCGCGGCACCTTGTAGCGGGCCAGGTTCTCCTTCACCCAGCCCTTGAGGTCGTCCTCGGTCACCGAGGAGTCGGTGAGCACCACGAAGGCGCGCAGCCGCTTGCCGAAGTCCTCGTCGTCGACGCCGATGGCCGCCACCTCGTCCACGGCCTCGTGGCGCGCCAGGCAGTCCTCGACCTCCTTGGGGAAGACGTTCTCGCCGCCGGAGACGATCATCTCGTCGTCGCGGCCCTCCACGTAGACCAGGCCGTCGTCGATGCGGCCCACGTCGCCGGTGGACATCAGGCCGTCGACGACGTCCTTGTTGCCGCCGCCGGTGTAGCCCTCGAACAGCAGGCTGTTGCCCACGAAGATGCGTCCCGAGGTGCCGTCGGCGACCTCCTTGCCGTCCTCGTCGAGGATCTTCACGATCGTGCCGAACGGCGGGGTGCCGGCCGCCGACGGGTTCTGGCGCAGGTCGGCCGGAGTCGCGATGGACCCGTAGGCCACCTCGGTGGAGCCGTAGGTGCTGTAGAGGTGGTCGCCGAAGCGGTCCATCCAGGTGGTGGCGAGGTCGCCGGGCAGCGCCGAGCCCGAGGAGGTGACCACGCGGACCCGCGACAGGTCGGCCTCCTCCAGCCGCTCGGCGGGCAGCGCCAGGATCCGCTGCAGCATCACCGGGATGACGACGAAGGACTCGCAGCGCTCGCGCTCGAGCAGGTCGAGCGCCTCCTCGGGGTCGAACTTGCGGCGCAGCACCGCGGTGGTGCCCAGCAGCATGCCGAGCGCCAGGTGCGCGAAGCCCCAGGTGTGGAACAGCGGCGCGGCGATGTGCATCCGGGTGCCGGCGCGCAGCGGGATGCGCTCGAGCAGCGCGACGGCGGCGTCGATGCCGGCCTCGTTGCGCGGCGCCCCCTTAGGGGTCCCGGTGGTGCCCGAGGTCAGGATGACCACGCGCGAGTGCCGCTGCGGCGGCGTCAGGTCGGTGTCGTCGCCGGCCTCCACGAGACCGTCGATGGTGGCGTCGGCCGCCTCCGCCTCCCGGTCGGTCTCCACCCACCCCAGCACGCGCTTCTCGAGCGAGGCCTTGGCCAGCAGCTCGGTGAACTCCTCGTCGTGGACGACGGCGCTGGGTGCCTCGCGCTCCAGCACCTCGACCAGCTGGGGTCCGGCGAACGCGGTGTTGAGGTAGAGCACGTCGGCGCCGAGCTTGGCCACGGCGATGCTGGCGTCCACGAAGTAGCGGTGGTTGCGACACATGACGGCGACGCTGTCGCCCTCGCCGACACCGAGGTCGGCCAGCGAGCGGGCCAGGGCGTTGCTGCGGCGGTGGATCTGGTCGAAGGTCAGCGAGCCGCGCTCGTCGATGATCCCGACCCGCTCGGGGTAGCGGGCGGCGAGCGAGGCGAAGCCACCGGCGGGGCCGGTGCCCCACTGCAGGACGGCCCGGCCGGTACGGGCCAGCTTGACCGGGGAGAGCGGCCGGACGACGCCCGCCTCGGTGAGGACCTTGAGCATCACCCCCGTGGAGCGGGCGCGGGTGCGGAGGGTCTCGAGCACGTACGTTCCTGACTGCCGGTGGAGTGGTGGACGGATCGACGACCGGTACCCCGGACCGGGCCCGGTGCCGAGGTGCGGTGGACCAGTGGTCAGGCGGGGGTCTTGGGCGCCACGAGCCGCGTGGCCGACCAGTCCTTGCTGACGGCGGCCGTCGTGGTCTGCGAGAGACCCGCGACCGGGGCGGCCTCGGCGACGTCGGCCGGGTTCACCGCGCCGGGTCGGCCGACCTTGGGCGTGAGCAGCCAGATGACGCCGCCCCCCACCAGGTCGGTGAGGGAGTCCACGAGGCCGTCGACCAGGTCGCCGTCGCCCTCGCGCCACCACAGCAGCACCGCGTCGACGACGTTGCCGTACTCACCGTCGACCATGTCGGCGTCGATGCAGTCCTCGACCGCGACCCTCAGATCGTCGTCGGTGTCGTTGTCCCAGCCCAGCTCCTGGATCACCATGCCGGGCGTGACGCCCAGTCGCTCGGGGATCCCTGTCTGGGTGGTCCCGCCACCCGCGGTCGAACTCACCGTGGCCTCCTTGGTCGTTCAGTCCGGCAGCCGATCGGTGGACCAGTGCCTCGCTCGTCGCCGCGGCCCGGACGGCCGCGGTGGTGATAGTCCACCGGAGTTGACGCGGGGGCGCAACCTCGGGTCCACACCACGACTACTGCCGCGCCGCGTTCACGCGGGCGCACGCGCCCACGCCCACGTACTCCTCGGTAGATTTCGCGGGGCCCGGGCCCGTGCCACGATGGAGCGGTGACCGACCACGACGACACCACCACGGGCACCCGATCGGGTGCCAAGCCGTCGGTGATCCACGAGGGGCTGCCGACCCAGCTCCCGGACATCGACCCCGACGAGACCCAGGACTGGCTGGCCTCCTTCGACTCGATGGTCGAGGAGCGGGGCCGGGACAGGGCCCGCTACCTGATGCTGCGCCTGCTCGAGCGTGCCCGCGAGTCCGCGGTGGGCGTGCCGGCACTGCGCAGCACCGACTACATCAACTCCATCCCGCCCGAGCGCGAGCCGTGGTTCCCCGGCGACGAGGAGACCGAGCGGCGCATCCGCGCCTTCATCCGCTGGAACGCCGCCGTGATGGTCTCCAGCGCCAACCGCAAGGGCCTCGAGGTCGGCGGTCACATCGCCACCTACCAGTCCTCGGCGAGCCTCTACGAGGTCGGGTTCAACCACTTCTTCCAGGGCAAGGACGCCCCCGGCGGCGGCGACCAGATCTACATCCAGGGTCACGCCTCCCCCGGCATCTACGCCCGCGCCTTCCTCGAGGGCCGGCTGAACGAGGAGCAGCTCTACCGCTTCCGCCAGGAGGTCCAGCACGGCCCCGGCAAGGGCCTGTCCTCCTACCCGCACCCGCGACTCATGCCGGACTTCTGGGAGTTCCCCACCGTCTCCATGGGTCTGACGGCGATCAACTCGATCTACCAGGCGCGGTTCAACCGCTACCTGCACAACCGCGGCATCAAGGACACCTCGCAGCAGAACGTCTACGCCTTCCTCGGCGACGGCGAGATGGCCGAGCCCGAGTCCCTGGGCGCGATCCGCGTCGCCGCCCGCGAGGAGCTCGACAACCTCACCTGGGTCGTCAACTGCAACCTGCAGCAGCTCGACGGCCCGGTCACCGGCAACGGCAAGATCATCCAGGAGCTCGAGGCCAACTTCCGTGGCGCCGGCTGGAACGTCATCAAGGTCGTGTGGGGCCGCGAGTGGGACGACCTGCTGGCCCGCGACGTCGACGGCGTGCTCGTCAACCAGATGAACACCACCCCCGACGGCCAGTTCCAGACCTACTCCACCGAGGACGGCGGCTACGTCCGCGACCACTTCTTCGGTGGCGACCCGCGCCTGCGCAAGATGGTCGAGCACATGAGCGACACGCAGATCGAGAAGCTGCCGCGCGGTGGGCACGACTACCGCAAGGTGTACGCCGCGTTCGACTCCGCCGCCAAGCACGTGGGTCAGCCGACGGTGATCCTGGCCAAGACCATCAAGGGCTGGACGATCGACGCCCTCGAGGGCAAGAACGCCACCCACCAGATGAAGAAGCTGACCCCGGCGGACCTCAAGAAGTTCCGCGACCGGCTCTACCTGCCGATCTCGGACCGCGACCTCGAGCGCTCCTACGAGGAGACCGGCGCCGCGCCGTTCTTCCACCCCGGCGAGAAGTCGCCGGAGATCGAGTACATGATCGAGCGCCGTCGCGCGCTCGGCGGCTCGGTGCCGCGCCGGGTCATCCGCTCCACGACCCTCACGCTCCCGGCCGACAAGGTCTACCAGGAGCTCCGCCAGGGCTCGGGCAAGAACAAGATCGCCACCACCATGGCGGTCGTGCGCCTGCTCAAGGACTGGATGAAGGACCCCGAGATCGGCAACCGCCTGGTGCCGATCGCGCCCGACGAGTACCGCACGTTCGGCATGGACGCGATGTTCCCCAGCGCCAAGGTCTACAACCCGGGCGGCCAGCGCTACGAGTCGGTGGACCGCAAGCTGCTGCTCTCCTACAAGGAGTCCGAGCAGGGGCAGATGCTGCACGAGGGCATCTCCGAGGCCGGCGCGATGGCCTCCGCGACCGCGGCCGGGTCGGCGTACTCCACGCACGGCGAGCACATGATCCCGTTCTACATCTTCTACTCGATGTTCGGGTTCCAGCGCACGGGTGACTCCATCTGGGCCATGGCCGACCAGCTCTCGCGCGGCTTCCTGATCGGCGCCACCGCGGGTCGCACCACGCTCACCGGCGAGGGGCTGCAGCACGCCGACGGTCACTCCCCGCTGCTCGCGGCCACCAACCCGGCCGTCGTGCACTACGACCCCGCCTACGCCTACGAGATCAGCCACATCATGAAGTCCGGCCTCGAGCGCATGTACGGCGAGACCGAGGACGGCAAGCAGGGCGAGGACGTCATCTTCTACCTCACCGTCTACAACGAGCCGGTCAGCCAGCCCAAGCAGCCCGACGACGTCGACGTCGAGGGGATCCTGCAGGGCATCCACCAGGTGTCCCGCGCCGAGGGCGAGGGCCCGAAGGTGCAGCTGCTCTCCTCGGGCGTCGGCATGCCGTGGGTCGAGGACGCCGCGCGGATGCTCCGCGAGGAGTGGGGCGTCGACGCCGACGTGTGGTCGGTGACCTCGTGGAACGAGCTCGCCCGTGAGGCCGTGGCCTGCGAGGACTGGAACCTGCTGAACCCCGACGAGCCGCAGCGCACGCCGTTCGTGACGCGCAAGCTCGACGGCAGCGGCGGGCCCTTCGTCGCCGTCTCCGACTACATGTCGGCGGTGCCGCTGCAGATCGCGCGCTGGGTGCCCGGCGACTACTGCGTGCTCGGCGCCGACGGGTTCGGGTTCGCCGACACCCGCCCCGCCGCGCGGCGCTACTTCCGCATCGACGCGCAGTCGGTCGTCGTCCGGGCCCTCCAGGCGCTCGCCGACGCCGGCGACCTGGAGCCGGAGAAGGTCACCAAGGCCCGCGAGTCCTACCGCATCGACGACCCGACCGCGGTCGCCGACGTGGCCCAGGAGGGCGGCGACGCCTGACCTCGGCTACCGCCGCGACGAAGCCCCCCGACCGTGCGGTCGGGGGGCTTCGTCGTCTCTGCCGTCGTGGAGGCCGGGTGCGTCAGGCCGAGGAGTCGCGCACGACCGAGAGACGACCCATGGCGGCGGGCACCGTCGTCTGGCCTGCCTTGAGCAGCGAGCGCCACTTGCCGCGCGAGTAGGTGGCCGGACGCGTCGTGCGGATGAAGTCGTGGACGATCTTCGCGAACCGCTCCGGGTGGTCCTTGTGCGGGAAGTGACCGGCGTTGGGCAGCACCTCCACCCGGGCCTCGGGCGCGAGCGCCGCGGCGTTGCTGGCGTGCCGCACGGGGATCACGTGGTCCTCGCGGCCCCACACCACCGCCATCGGCATCGCCTGGGTCAGGTAGGCGCGGTCGGCCATCGTGACGATCTGTCCGCGCCAGTCGACGACGGCCCGCACCACGTGCCGGATGGCGTGACGGGCGTGCGGGTCCTTGAAGGTGTCGTAGATGTCGGCGACCTCGGCGAGGTCGCGGGTGCTCCTGAGCCCGGACGCGGCGAGCGCCTTGAGACCGGCCACGCCCACGTGGCGCACGCCGGGCAGGGTCAGCGCCCCCATGACGTGGTGGTAGCCGGGCGTGGTGATCGCGCGGATGAGCGGTGAGACCTCGGGGCCCAGCCCGCCGCTGGCGACCAGCATCAACCGCTCGGTGCGCTCGGGGAACTGGTAGGCGAACTGCATGGCGACGCCGCCGCCGAAGCTGTGGCCCACCACGGTGGCCTTGTCGATGCCCAGCACGGTGAGCAGGTCGCGCATGCCGTTGGCGTAGCCGCCCACGCTGTAGTCGGCGCGCGGCTTGGCCGACTGGCCGTGGCCCAGTAGGTCGGGGGCGATGACGGTGTAGCGCCGGGCGAGGGTGTCGATGACCGGCAGCCAGGTGGTGTGGTCGCAGCCCAGCCCGTGCAGCAGCAGGAGGGCGGGGCCGGTGCCGGTCTTGACGAACGCGCGGCGGTGACCGTGGATCGTCAGGAACTGCACCTCGTGTCGCGAGTCGCTCACCGCGCCTCCTCGGGGGTGGGGTACTTCCGGATTCAACCAGAGCCGTCGGGCCTGGCGCAGGGCAACCGCTGTTTCCACGCGTCATCAGTGCTGGTGGTGCGCACCGGCATGTGACCGTAGCCGGGGTTGCCTCCCGGTTGGATCACCGACCGATCACCCGCAGGTGACGGTCGGGTCACGACCGCTGCCCTGCGCCTGACACGCGCCGAGATCCGGTACCCAGCGGTATCGAGCGGCATCCGTGGGACGGGACGGGACGGGACTACCCTCGGCCTGTGACCACCGGGACCACGCAGGGCATCTCCCGGCAGCGGGCCGCCCGGGCCCTGCGCCGCGCGGCCGGGGCACTGAGCACGCTCACCACCGGCCGCATGCAGGAGGAGGTGGCCTGGTTCCAGGAGCTGAGCGCCGAGGAGCGCGCCTGGGTCGGACAGATCGTCCAGGCCGGCATCGGTGGCTTCGTCGACTGGTTCGAGGACGGCGCCGTGGCCAGCGTGCGGTCGACCTCCGGCGTCACCGCGTCGGTGTTCGGTGCGGCTCCCCGCACGCTCACCGGCGCCATCAGCCTGCAGCAGACCGTCGACCTGGTGCGGCTCTCGATCGAGGTGCTGGAGTCGCACGTCGAGGACGGGGACCTGCTCGATCCCGACGACCGCCTCGCCGTCCAGGCCGCGATGTCGCGCTACGCCCGCGAGGTGGCCTTCGCCGCCGCCGAGGTCTACGCGCGCGCCGCCGAGGCCCGGGGCGCCTGGGACGCCCGCCTCGAGGCGCTCGTCGTCGACGCCGTGCTGCGCGCCGAGACTGACGAGGCGGTGCTCTCGCGGGCCAGCGCGGTCGGCTGGGCCACCGGCGCCCAGGTGGTGGCCGTGCTGGGCCGCACCCCCGAGCGGCGAGCCGACTCCGACCTGTTCGACGAGGTCCGCCGGGTGGCGCGCGCCTCCGGGCTCGACGCGCTCTGCGCCGTCCAGGGTGAGCGCCTGGTCGTGCTCCTGGGCGGACTGGCGCCCGAGGAGGCCGCGCCCGACCTCGTCGACCTGTTCGGCACCGGACCCGTGGTGATCGGCCCGGTCAGCGAGGACCTCGCGCACGCGCACGTCTCCGCGCGGGCCGCCCTGTCCGCGCACCGCGCGGCCGGGGGCTGGCCGGGGGCGCCGCGACCCGTGCACTCCCACCAGCTGCTGCCCGAGCGCGCCCTCTCCGGTGACGGCCACGCCCGCCGCTTCCTCGTCGAGGAGGTGCACCGGCGCCTGGCGGAGTCCCGGGGCGCCCTGCTCGAGACCGTGGCGGCCTACCTGGAGAGCGGTGGATCCATCGAGGCGACCGCCCGCGAGCTCTTCGTGCACCCCAACACCGTGCGCTATCGCCTGCGCCAGGCCGCCGAGGTCACCGGCTTCTCCCCCACTCTGCCGCGCGACGGGCTCGCCCTGCAGGTGGCGATCATCCTGGGACGCCAGTCCGCGCGGTGACGGCCGGAGGATGACCGGCGGGTGGACAGCGGGCGGCCGGTTGTCCAGCAGATCCGCGACTTTGTGGAGACCCTACAAAGTTCGGGGGGCGAGTTTCGTGGCTGCCGACGCCGTCGCGCCGCCGCCGTCGCGGCACAGTGGACCTCGTGCTCGTCATCGTCGCTCCCGGACAAGGCGCCCAGACGCCCGGCTTCCTCGCCCCCTGGCTCGAGGACCAGACCTTCGCCTCACGGTTGCGGTGGCTCTCCACCGTGGCCGGCATCGACCTCGCCCACTACGGCACCGAGGCCGACGCCGACGAGATCCGCGACACCCAGATCGCCCAGCCCCTGCTGGTGGCCACGGGTCTGCTGGCCGCGCTCGAGCTGTTCCCGCACCCCGCCGACGCGTTCAACAAGGTCGGCGCGGTCGCCGGGCACAGCGTCGGCGAGATCACCGCCGCCGCCGGGGCGCGCACGATCACCGCCGAGCAGGCCATGGTGCTGGTGCGCGAGCGGGGCCGCGCGATGGCTGCCGCCTCCGAGGCCACCCCCACCGGCATGACCGCCGTGCTGGGCGGGGACCGCGACGAGGTCCTGGCGAGTATCGACAAGCACGGCCTCACGGCCGCCAACGACAACGGCCCCGGCCAGGTGGTCGCGGCGGGCACCCTCGAGCAGCTCGCCGCCCTCGCCGAGGACGGGCCGGCCAAGGCTCGGCTGATGCCGCTCAAGGTCGCCGGCGCCTTCCACACCGAGCACATGGCGCCCGCGGTCGGCCACGTGGCCGACCTGGCCCGCTCGGTCTCGGTGCACGATCCCCGCATCCCGCTGATCTCCAACCGCGACGGCCAGGTCGTGCACGACGGGTCGCAGGTCCTGCAGCGCATCGTCGGCCAGATCGCGCACCCCGTGCGCTGGGACCTGTGCATGGACGCCATGCTCGACCTCGGCGTCACCGGCATCCTCGAGATGCCCCCGGCCGGCACCCTGACCGGCATCGCCAAGCGCGCGATGAAGGGCGTGGAGACCTTCGCCCTCAAGACCCCCGACCAGCTCGACGACGCCCGCGCGTTCTGCGCCAAGCACGGCGAGAGCTCGGTCTTCAACGCCTCGCCCACCTGGCGCATGGTCGTCTCCCCCACCAAGGGCACCTTCCACCGCGACGCCGACGCGGCCGCGGTCGAGGTGCTCTCCAAGGGCGCGGGCATCGGCACCGTCGAGACCCTGCGCGACTCGATCGCCGTCACCGCCGGGCACGGCGGCGAGGTGCTCGAGTGGCTCGTCGAGGACGGCGACCTGGTCTCCCCCGGTCAGCCCCTGATCCGCCTCCACCCGGTGGGCGGCGTCTGATGCCGCTGACCTCCGGCACCGGCGCGGCCCACGCTGCCCTGCTCGGCGTCGGCGCCTACCGCCCCGAGCGCATCGTCCCCAACTCCGAGGTCGTGGACGCGATCGAGTCCAGCGATGAGTGGATCCAGCAGCGCTCCGGCATCCGCGCCCGTCGCTTCGCCGGGCCGCACGAGACCGTGCGCACCATGTCGGTCGCCGCGTCCCGCGAGGCGCTCGCGGCCGCCGGCGTCGACGCCCGCCAGATCGACTGCGTCGTCGTCGCCACGGTCAGCCACCTCATGCAGACCCCCGCGCTCGCGACCCTGGTCGCCCACGACCTCGGCACCGAGCAGGCCGCCGCGTTCGACATCTCCGCGGCGTGCGCCGGCTTCTGCCACGGCGTGGCCATGGCCCAGGACTTCATCCGCGGCGGCAGCGCCCGCCACGTGCTGGTCATCGGCGTGGAGAAGCTCTCCGACATCACCGACCCGACCGACCGCGGCACCGCCTTCATCTTCGCCGATGGCGCCGGAGCCGTCGTCGTGGGTCCGAGCGAGACCCCCGGCATCGGGCCGGTCGTGTGGGGCTCCGACGGCGAGCAGGCCGACCTGATCCGCTCGCGCCAGGCCTGGGACGAGGTGCTCGCGGACGACGAGCCGCGCACCCCCCACCTGGTGATGCAGGGCAACTCGGTCTTCCGGTGGGCCTCGTTCACCATGGCCAAGACCGCCCAGCAGGCGCTCGACCGGGCCGGGATCGGCGTCGAGGAGCTCGACGTCTTCATCCCGCACCAGGCCAACAACCGCATCACCGACGCGATGGCGCGGGCCATGAAGCTGCCCGCGCACGTGCGCATCGCGCGCGACATCGTCGACAGCGGCAACACCTCCGCCGCCTCTGTTCCCCTGGCCCTCGAGCGGATGATCCGCGAGGGCGAGGCGCGCTCGGGAGACGTCGCTCTCCTGATCGCCTTCGGTGCCGGCCTGGCGTACGCCGCCCAGGTCGTCATCGTCCCCTGACCTGCTGACGCAGGCCGGACCACCCCGCGCACCGACCGCGCGACCCAACCACGAAGGAGACCGCCACCATGGCCACCACCGAAGAGATCCGCGCCGACCTCGCCGAGATCGTCAACGAGGTCGCCGGCATCGACGCCGACGACGTGCAGCTCGACAAGTCCTTCGTCGACGACCTCGACGTGGACTCGCTCTCGATGGTCGAGGTCGTCGTGGCCGCCGAGGAGAAGTTCGGCGTCACCATCCCCGACGACGAGGTCAAGAACCTCAAGACCGTCGGCGACGCCGTCGCGTTCATCGAGCGCGCCCAGGCCTGAGAGGCCGCGCACCACAGCGCCACCAGCACCACAGCAGCACCACAGCAGCACCAGCCACACCCACCCGAGAGAGAGGCACCACCATGAGCCGCACCCGCGTCGTCGTCACCGGTCTGGGCACCAGCAGCCCGCTCGGCGGAGACGTCGAGAGCACCTGGGACGGCCTGGTCGCGGGGCGCTCGGGCGTCCGACCCATCACCGAGGACTGGGTCGAGGACCTGCCGGTCAAGATCGCCGGCACGGCCGCCGTCGACCCCACGCAGGTGCTCGAGCGGGTCAAGGCGCGCCGCCTGGACCGCTCCTCGCAGCTGGCGATGGTAGCGGCGATGGAGGCCTGGAAGGACAGCGGCCTCGACGCCGCGCAGGCCTCCGGCGACCTCGACGGCGACCGGGTGGGTGTGGCCATGGCCTCCGGCATCGGCGGCGTCAACACGCTGCTGGCCAACTACGACACGCTCACCGCCAAGGGCCCGCGCCGGGTCTCGCCGCTGGCCGTGCCGATGCTGATGCCCAACGCCCCGGCGGCCAACATCAGCCTCTACGTCGGCGCCCGCGCAGCCGTCAACACGCCGGTCTCGGCCTGCGCCTCGGGCAACGAGGGCATCGCGCTGGCGATCGACCAGATCCGGCTCGGCCGGGCCGACGTCGTCGTCGCCGGTGGCACCGAGGCGGCGATCCACCCGCTCCCGATGGCCGCCTTCGCCAACATGATGGCGCTCTCCAAGAACACCAGCGACCCCACCACGGTCTCGCGGCCCTGGGACACCGGGCGCGACGGGTTCGTGCTCGGTGAGGGCGCCGGCGTGCTGGTCCTGGAGTCCGAGGAGCACGCCAAGGCGCGCGGCGCGCGCATCTACGCCGAGGTCCTCGGCGCCGGCATCACCGCCGACTCCCACGACATCGCCCAGCCCGACCCGGCCGGGCGCGGCGGCTCCCGCGCCATCAAGCGTGCGCTGCTGGAGTCCGAGATCGACCCCTCGGCCATCCGGCACGTCAACGCCCACGCCACCTCGACCCCGCAGGGCGACATCGCCGAGGGCCTGATGCTGCACGCCACGCTCGGCGCGCACGTCGGCGACGTCGTCGTCACCTCCACCAAGTCGATGACCGGCCACCTCCTCGGTGGTGCCGGCGCCCTCGAGGCGATCGCCACGGTGCTCGCCCTGCACCACCGGGTCGTCCCGCCCACGATCAACCTCGACGACCTCGACCCCCAGGTCGAGCTCGACATCGCCACGACGGCGCGCGACCTGCCCTCGGGACAGATCGCGGCCCTCAACAACTCCTTCGGGTTCGGTGGCGCCAACGTGGCCGTCGCCTTCGGCAGCGTCTGAGCCGGCTCCCAGCCCGCCACCGCCCGCACCGTCCGGCCACGAGACTCGGAGCACCGCATGACCACCACGCCCACCGCCCCCTCGGCACCTCCCGCCCGCTCGGCCAAGCTGCCGCGCGACCAGGACCCGCGCAACCCGGTCACCCGGCTGCGTGCGCTCGTCGACGAGGGCTCGCTCGAGCTGATCACCCCCGACGACGACTCCGGCATGGTGGCCGCGCTCGGCACCGTGCAGGGCGCCCCCGTGGTGGCCTTCTGCTCCGACGCCACCGTGATGGGCGGTGCGATGGGCGACCAGGGCTGCCGCGTCGTCGTCGACGCCTACCACCGGGCGATGACCGACCAGGTGCCGATCATCGGGCTGTGGCACTCGGGCGGTGCGCGGCTGGCCGAGGGCGTCCTCTCGCTGCACGCCGTGGGCCGGATCTTCCAGGTGATGACGCACGCCTCGGGCAAGATCCCGCAGATCTCCGTGGTGCTCGGCCCGGCCGCCGGTGGCGCCGCCTACGGCCCGGCCCTCACCGACGTCGTCATCCTGGGCCCGGAGGGCCGCATCTTCGTCACCGGCCCCGACGTCGTCCGCTCGGTGACCGGCGAGGCGGTCGACATGCTCCGCCTCGGCGGGCCCGAGCCGCACGGCCGGCGCTCCGGCGTCGTGCACATCCTCACCGACTCCGAGGCCGAGGCCCTCGAGCGGGCCCGCACCGTCGCCTCGCTGACCGGCGCCCAGGGCAGCCTGCGGGCCGAGGAGGTCGTGGACCGCGACCTCGAGGCCGTGCTGCCGGAGTCCAAGAAGCGCGCCTACGACGTGCACCCGCTGGTGGAGGAGATCCTCGACGAGGGCACCATGCAGGAGCTCCACGCCCGCTGGGCCCCCAACATCGTCACCGCGCTGGGCCGCTTCGGCGGCCGGTCGGTCGGCGTCGTCGCCAACAACCCGCTGCGCCTCGGCGGCTGCCTGGACTCGCTCTCGGCCGAGAAGGCCTCCCGCTTCGTGCGCATGTGCGACGCGTTCGGCATCCCGCTGATCGTCGTCGTCGACGTGCCCGGCTACCTGCCCGGTGTGGGCCAGGAGTGGGACGGCGTCGTCCGTCGCGGCGCGAAGCTGCTGCACGCCTTCGGCGAGTGCACCGTCCCGCGGGTGACGCTGGTGACCCGCAAGACCTACGGCGGCGCCTACATCGCCATGAACTCACGCTCGCTCGGCGCCACCCGGGTGTTCGCGTGGCCCGGAGCCGAGGTCGCCGTCATGGGTGCCGTGGCCGCGGTCCGCATCCTGCACCGCCGCAAGCTGGCCGAGGTGGCCCCCGACCTGCGTGCCGAGGTGGAGGCCGAGCTGGCCGCCGAGCACGAGCGGATCGCCGGAGGCGTCGACAAGGCCGTCGAGATCGGCGTCGTCGACGAGGTCGTGGAGCCCTCCCGCACCCGGTCCGCGCTGGCCCAGGCTCTGCACGACGCCGTCCAGTCCGACGGCGTGCGCCGCGGGCTGCACGGCAACATCCCGCTCTGAGACCCTCGCGAGCCCCGGCCCACGTAACCCCGGCCGCTAGGGTGGCGTTGACCTGATGACGGACGTCACAGCAACGCTCGAGGAGTCGACCCACCCATGGCCCACCTGGCCCGGACCACCCCGAAGCCGCCGCTCGCCCGCCAGCTGGCGGTCTCCCTGAGCGCCGTGGCCCTGACAGGCACGCTGCTCGCCGTCACCGGACCGCCCGCACAGGCGGCCGGGCAACCCGGCAAGCCCGCCACCTGGGGCTCGACCAAGGCTCCGAACCAGGTGCTGAAGCGCGGCTGCGCCTCCTACCGGTACCGCTACGTCATCACCCCGCCGACCGACCAGTGGGCCGCCGAGCTGTTCCTGACCGGGCCCGGGGGCAAGGCGCTGGCCGGCCCCGCGTTCGACGCCGGCGCCAACCCCCCGCGGGGCAAGGCGTTCTTCCGGCTGTGCGCACCCTCGCTGCGCCTGGGGCGGTACAAGATCCGGATGAAGATCACCTACCAGGACGGCTTCGACAAGTTCGAGGGCTTCGTCCGTCCCTCGACGTTCCGGCTCACCCGCCGCTGAGCCCTGCCGCCTCCGGTAGGTCCGGGCCGCGGTCGGTCAGACGACCTGGTGCAGCCACCGCACGGGCGCACCCTCGCCGGCGTGGCGGAAGGTCTCGAGCTCGTCGTCCCAGGGCTTGCCCAGCAGCTTGTCGATCTCGGTGACCAACGTCGTCTCCCCCAGGGCTGCCTTGACCACCGCGGCCTTGAGGCGGTCCTCGGGGATCATGATGTCGCCGTGCAGGCCGGTGACGGCGTGGAAGATGCCCAGGTCGGGCGTGAAGGAGTAGCGGGCGCCCTCCGTGGCACCGGTGGGCTCTTCGGTGACCTCGTAGCGCAGGTGGTTCCACCCGCGCAGCGCCGAGGCGATGGCAGCGGCACTGCCGGCCTCGCCGCTCCACGAGAGCTCCGTGCGGTACGAGCCGCTCTGGGCAGGCTGAGGAGACCAGCTGGGGTTGACGGCCACGCCGAGCACGCCGCCCACGGCCCACTCGATGTGCGGGCACAGCGCGGACGGCGCCGAGTGAACGTACAGGACGCCTCTGGTCGCAGTGCGGGGTGCGGTGCGTGCGGTCACCGTGGACTCCTCTGGTGGTGCCTCCGGCGCGAGCTGCGCCTTCCCCAGCGGGCTCGTCATGGAGGCTCCGCCGTGAGGAGGCGGGCCGTGCGTGTCACACCTGTGTAGTTAGGTGGCCATTGTGACCCATGTGGCGCCCGGACGCCAGCCCGACCGGCGCCGGCTGTCAGCCACGACCCGCACCCAGTGCCGTGAGCGTGGCGATCACCTCGGTGGCGATGCCCAGTCCACCCAGGTGGCTCTCGCCCCCGATGACGCGCAGGGTGGCGTCGGGCAGCCGCTCGACGACGTGCCGCCCGTGCCGCAGGGGCACGATGTGGTCGTCGTCGCCGTGCCACCAACGCACCGGCACCTGCACGTCGGCCAGCGCGAAGCCCCAGTCCCGCGTGAACAGCACGAGGTCGGTGAGCGGGGCGGAGGTCTGGAACCTGCTGCCGTTGAGCAGGTCGTCCAGGAACATCGCCTTGAACTCGGGGCGTGCCAGCAGGTTCTTGTCCCCCGGCGGCTGGACCGCGGCGTAGAGGTCCAGGATCGGTCCGGCCAGGGGCCGCACGACGCGGATGGCGCCGGTGAGGGCCACTCCGACGGGCACCCGCCCCATGCTCAGCAGCGGCGCGAGGCGCACCGCGAGCCGGATCGGACCTCCCTCGGCCGCATCGGGCCCGACCGTGGGGGCCACGCCGCCCAGGATCCCCACCCCGCGGACGCGGTCCGGCAGTGCGGCACCCGCGGCCAGGGCGTAGGGCCCTCCGCCGGAGAGCCCCACCATCCGGCAGTCCTCGACGCCCAACGCGTCGAGCAGCAGCACGAGGTCGTGCGTCCAGTCGCCGACCTCGGGGTAGAGGTGCGGCGTGGACGACCCGATGCCCGGGCGGTCGATCCCGATGATCCGCACGCCGAGCCGCCGCGCCTCGGCTCGCGCCTCGAGCGGGATCTGGCGCCGGGCACCCGGTGTGCCGTGCATCCACACGATCGCCTGACCGTGGGGAGAGCCGTACTCGGCGAAGCTCAGCCGCCTGCCCTCGCGGACGGCGACCGAGCCCTCCAGGGTGGGACGCGACGGTCCGCTGCTGCCCATGATGACGGGGACCGCGCTACCCGAGCCGGCCCTCGAGCGCCTCGGCGCGCTCCGCGGCATCGGTGAGCTGCTCGCTGTCGATGGCGTACGTGCGGTGGAACCAGGCCAGCGCATCCTGGTCGCGACCGGCGGCCTCCAGGGTGTCGGCGTACGCGTACCGCAGCCGCACCACCCAGGGCGCCCGGTTCTTGGAGTTCAGCGGGGCCATCTCGAGGGTGCGCAGCGCTGCGTCGAACTGCTTCATGTCACGGCGCGCACCGGCTTCGACGATGGTCATCTCGGCCTTCGCCTCCGGGGCGAAGTTGGCCACCGACGGACTCTTGGCCAACTTGATCGCCTGCTCGGGGTTGCCCATCGCGCGGTGGCAGTCCGCCATGATGGGCAGGTAGGCCGTCACGCCGTTCATCCGCTTCGCCGCACGCAGCTCGGCCAGCGCCTCGGCGTAGTGCCCGGCGGCGTAGGCGGCCTCGCCCGCCGCCTCGCGCACGACGGCGAGTCGGGCAGCCCGCGCACGCGCTGCCTTGGTGTGCTGGTAGGCGAGCTCGGGGTCGTCGTCGATCGCGCGACCCGCAGCCACCAGGTGGCGCGCGACCCGGGCCGCCAGCTTCTCCGGCAGTCCCTTGAGCTGGTTGCGGATCGACGGGTCGAGCTCGTCACCGGTGACGTCGCTCGGCAGCTCGGGACCGTCGTAGGCCGCCTGGTCGGCCGAGCGCTGCTCGGGGTCACGGCGAGGCCCGCGACGGTCGTCGGTGCGGCGCGCACCCGGGCCGCCTCGTCGCTCCTGGCCGCCCCGGGCATCGGGCTTGCCGCCCCGCTCGGGTCTGCCGCCGCGCTCGGGCTTGCCGCCGCGCTCGGGCTTGCCGCCGCGCTCGGGCTTGCCGCCGCGCTCGGGACGTGAGCCGCGGGCACCAGGGGCGCCCCCTCGCCGGTCGTCGCGACCCGGTCGACGGGCTCGGTCCTGCGTCATGGTGTTCCTCTGTTCTCGTATGTCCTCGTGGCACGTGGTGGTGCCGTCGTGCCGTCACAGGATCCCACGCCAACGGTCGGCGCGGCGAACGCGCTCGAGCGGCAAGGACCCCTGAAATAGCGTAGAGGCCACCTTGCGGTGGCCTCTACGTG